>NZ_JBILQK010000068.1:0-21513 GCF_044373315.1 Roseateles sp.
CGCGAGCTGATTCGCAAGGACCAGGACCGACTGCAGCTGCGCGGCCTGCTGATGGCCGGCGCCGCGTCGGCACCCGCCGCCGTGGCCGACGCGGCCTACTTCGACAGCCTGCGCCAGCGCGTGCAAGACAAGCGAGAGGCGCCCTCCGCTGGCCAGCGCCGTCGCAAGGCCTGATGGCAGCACCCAAGCCCGTCGTCCCGCGCGAGCAGGCCAAGCGGGATGTCGACGAAGCGCTGGCCTACTACCTGAGCGAAAGCGCCGAGGCCGCAGCCTTGGGCTTCATCGACGCACTCGAGCAGGCCTGGGGCCACATCAGCCGCCATCCTGCCACCAGCTCGCCGCATTACGCCCACGAACTCAATCTGCCAGGCCTGCGCTTCTGGCCGCTAACGCGCTATCCCTACCTGGTTTTCTATGTGGAGCGGGCCGACCATATCGATGTCTGGCGCGTGCTGCATGGTCAGCGAGATATTCCGGCGTGGATGAGGGAGGCCGATGGCGGCCCTGACTGACATAGACCCAAGGTAGGGGGATGCGATGCAAGCCGCCAAGCGGCTCAAACCACCGCCGTCACCTCAATCTCCACCTTCGCCCGGTCTTCCATCAGCGCCACCACCTGCACCGCGCTCATCGCGATGGCGTAGTGCTGGCCCAGCACTTCGCGGTAGACGGCGCCCACCTCGCGGCCGCGGGCGATGTACTCGCGCTTGTCGACCAGGTACCAGGTCATGCGCGTGATGTGCTCGGGCCCGGCGCCGGCCTCGGCCAGCACAGCCTTGATATTGAGCAGCGTCTGGCGTACCTGATCGACGAAATCGTCGCTCTCGAACTGGCACTGCGCGTTCCAGCCGATCTGGCCGGCCACGAAGACCTGCCGGCCGCTGGCGGCCACGCCGTTGGCATAGCCGCGCGGCTGGGCCCAGCCGGCCGGTTGCAGGATCTGTTTGCTCTGGTCTCCGGAGTTCTTGTTCTGGTCGTTCATGGCTGTACTGCTCCTGGGGCGCGCGCTTCGAGTGCCGCGCGCAGATCGGGTGGAAAGGCTTGGGCGCGATGTGTCTCCAGCGAGGTGCAGACGATCACCTGCTCGAAGCGCGCACGCAACTGGCTGTCATCGCGGCCCACGAATCGGATCTCCAGCTGCAGCGAGCTGCGTCCCAGCCGGAGGATGCGCAGGCGCTGGCTGAGCCAGTCGCCCATGCGGCTGATGGCCTTGAACTCGCTCGTCAGCTCCACCGTTGGCAGGCCGACACGGCGCTGGCCCAGCAGCTGCGCATAGTCCACGCCCAGGCCTTCGGTGATCCAGTCCTCGACCAGCGCATTGAGCATCTCGTGATAGCGCGGGAAGAACACGATGCCGGCCGGATCGCAGTGGCCGAAGCGCACCAGTTCCTGGCGCTCGTAGATGAAGTCAGCGGCTTCGCTCATGACCTCAGACACCCAGGTAGCGATGCCACAGCGCATGATCCGCGTCCAGCGCCGCGGAGTCGCCGCGCCAGGCCACGCGGCCGCGCTCGACGATGCAATGGTGGTCGGCCAGCGCGATCAGGCGCTTGACGTATTTGTCCACCACCAGAATGGTCTGGCCGGCTTCGCGCAGCGTGGCCAGACAGCGCCAGATCTCTTCGCGGATCAGCGGCGCCAGGCCTTCGGTGGCCTCGTCCAGGATCAGCAGGCGCGGATTGGTCATCAGTGCGCGGCCGATGGCCAGCATCTGCTGCTCGCCTCCCGAGAGCTGGTTGCCCATGTTCGAGGCACGCTCTTTCAAGCGCGGGAACAACGCGAACACGCGCTCCACGTCCCAGGGATCGGCGGCGGCGCAGCGGTTGGCAGCAAAAGCTTGCAGGTGCTCAAGCACGCTGAGGTTGGGAAACACCTGCCGCCCCTCGGGAACGATGGCCAGGCCCAGGCGCGCGATGCGGTCGGCGCTCCAGCCCGTCACATCCTCGCCGGCAAAGCGGATGCGCCCGCTCTTGGGCGCCATCCAGCCGGTCAGGCAGCGCAGCGTGGTGCTCTTGCCCATGCCATTGCGGCCCAGCAGCGTGGCCACCTCGCCGGAGGCTATCTTCAGGTCAAGGCCGAACAGCACCTGGCTGCTGCCGTAAGCGGCCTGTAGCTCACTGACTTCAAGAAGCGCACTCACAGGGCGCCCTCCATCTCATCGCCCAGATAGGCCTTGCGCACCTCGGGATGCTCGCGGATTTCCTGCGGTGTGCCAGTGGCGATCACGCGGCCGAACACCAGCGTGGAGATGCGGTCGGCCAGGCGGAACACCGCGTCCATATCGTGCTCCACAAGCAGCAGAGTGACTTCCTTTCGCAAGGACTGCAGCAGCTCGACCATGCGCTCCGACTCGTCCGGCCCCATGCCGGCCATGGGCTCGTCCAGGAGCAGCAGGCGCGGGCGCGCGGCCAGGGCCAGCCCCACTTCGAGCTGGCGCTGCTCACCGTGTCCCAGGCTGCCGGCGGCCCGGTCGGCCTGGGCACTCAGGCCGATGCGCGCCAGCAGTCCTTCTGCCTCGGCAAGTGCCGCCTGGTCACGCACGGCGACGCGCAGCCAGGACGGTAGCCCCGGTCGCCGCGCCTGCACGGCCAGCGCCAGGTTGTCGCGCACCGAGAAGGATTTGAAGATGCTGGTGATCTGGTAGCTGCGCACCAGGCCCGCGTGCACATGTGCAGCCATGCCGGCATGCGTCAGCTCGTGGCCGGCAAAGACGATGCGGCCCGAGTCCGGCGCCAGCGCGCCCGAGATCTGGTGGATCAGCGTCGTCTTGCCGGCGCCATTGGGACCGATCAGCGCATGGACTTCGCCCTCGCGCACCTCGAAGCTGGCATCATCGGTGGCCGCCAGTGCGCCAAAGCGCTTAACGAGCTTGTCCACCTGCAGCAGCGGCTGTGGCACGGCGTTCATGGCTTGGTCCCCCCCCGTTTGGCCAGCCCGGCCAGGCCGCGCGGCGCGAACAGCACCACCATCAGCAAGAGCAGGCCCAGGCCCATCTGCCAGTGCATGGTGTAGCCGGCCAGAAGTTCTTCCAGCAGCAGCAAGGCAGCGGCACCGAGCGCGCCGCCCCAAAGGGTGCCGGCGCCGCCCAGGATCACCATGATCATCAGCTGGCCCGATTGCGACCAATGCATGACATGCGGGCTGACCATGCCGTTCAGATTGGCCAACAGCGCACCCGCCAGCCCGGCCAAGGCGCCCGCCAGAACAAAGGCCTGCCAGCGCACCGCGAACACCGGCGCGCCGACGGCCAGCATGCGTTGTTCGTTCTCCTTGGCGCCTTGCAGCAGCCAGCCCAGCGGCGAATTGACCACCCGCTGCATCACCCACATCGCCAGCGCGGCCAGAGCCAGCACCACGTAGTAGAAGCTCTCATCGCCCTGCAGGTCGAGGCCGCCCAGGCTGGAGCGCTGCGCCAGCGGCAGGCCGTCCTCGCCGCCATAGGCTTTCAGCGAGACCATCAGGTAATAGAACATCTGGGCGAAGGCCAGCGTGATCATGATGAAGTAGACGCCGCGCGTGCGCAGGCTCACCGCGCCGATCAGCGCCGCGGCAAGACCTGACACCAGCATGGCCGCCGGCCAGGCGATCCAGGCTTCACGCACACCCGCATCCATCAGGATGCCGACGGTGTAAGCTCCCAGGCCGACAAAGGCCGCATGGCCGAAGCTCACCATGCCGCCGAAGCCCAGGATCAGGTTGAGGCTGGACGCCGCAATGGCGAAGATCATCAGCCGCGTCGCCACGCCGGTGTAGAACTCCATGCCCAGGGCCTTTAGCCCCCAGGGCAGCGCGATCAGCAGGGCCAGCAGCGCCAGCAGCAGCCAGGGGCCTGGCCCGCGGTGGTGAAGTGAAGAACTGGACATAGGGTGAATGCGCCTCAGCCGCGGGCGGGGAACAGGCCCTGGGGTTTCCAGAACAGCACCGCCGCCATCAGCACATAGATCAGGATGGAGGCCAAGGCCGGCCCGAGATTGGACGCCACCTCCGGCGGGGCCAGCTGGCGCAGCGTCATCGGCAGCAGCGTGCGGCTGGCGGTGTCCACCAGGCCTACCAGCAGCGAGCCGACCAGCGCGCCACGGATCGAGCCGATGCCGCCGATCACGATGACGACGAAGGCGGTGATCAGGATGCTTTCGCCCATGCCCACCTGCACCGCCAGCAGCGGCCCCAGCAGCGAGCCGGCCAGCGCGCACAACGCCGCGCCGAAGCCGAACACCGCCGTGAACAGCCAACGGATGTTCACGCCCATCGCCGTGGCCATCGCACGGTTGGAAGCCCCGGCGCGCACCCACATGCCGACGCGGGTGCGCGTCACAAGCAGGAACAGCAACAGCGCCACGGCCAGGCCGACGCCAATGATCAGCAGCCGGTAGCTCGGATACATCAACCCCGGCAGCAGCTCCACCGGGCCGGACAGCGCCGCCGGCGTGTTCAGCATCAAGGGCTGCTCACCCCAGATCATGCGCACGCTCTCATTCATGATCAGGATCAGCGCGAAGGTGGCCAACACCTGCGACAGATGGTCGCGTGTGTAGAGCCGCCGCAGCAGCGCCACCTCCAACAGCATGCCGATCAGCGCGGTGCCGGCCAGCGCCGCGCCGACCGCCATCACGAATGAGCCACTGGCCTGCATCACGGCCGCGGCCAGATAGGCCCCCACCATGTACAGGGAGCCGTGGGCCAGATTGATCATGTCCATGATGCCGAACACGAGCGTCAGCCCGGCCGCCAGCAGGAAGAGCATCAGGCCGAATTGCAGGCCATTCAAGGCCTGCTCAGCGATCAGGATCCAGTTCACCTTGTGCCGCGCCTGTTCTGCTGCTTCACTTCATCTTGCATGCAGAGCCATAGGCATCCGCATGGTTGCTGAAGATCTTTCCCAGCGTCTTGTTGGTCACACGGCCCTGGCTGTCCTTGGTGATGACACGCAGGTAGTAGTCCTGCACCGGGTACTGGTTGTGGCCAAACTTGAAGGCGCCGCGCACCGAGTCGAACTTGGCCGTCTTCAGCGCCTTCAGCAGCGCATCGGTGTCCTCGACCTTGCCCTTCACATCGCGCACGGCGGCGCCCATCAGCTGCGCCGCGTCATAGCCCTGGCTGGCATAGAGCGAGGGCAGACGGCCATATTCCTTCTGGAAGTCGGCCACGAACTTCTTGTTGGCGGCGTTGTCCATGTCATGCGCCCAATGCGAGCTGTTGAACATGCCGAGCATGGGCTCGCCCACCGCCTTGATCACGTCCTCGTCGGCCGAGAAGCCGGGGCCGAACAAGGTGATGTCCTTGGACAACCCGGCGCCGACGAACTGTTTGATGAAATTGATGCCCATGCCGCCGGGCAGGAAGATGTACATCGCATCGGGCTTGGCTGCACGCGCCTGCGCCAGCTCGGCGGAGTAGTCCAGCTGGCCCAGCTTGGTGTAGATCTCATCGGCCACCGCGCCCTTGTAGAAGCGCTTGAAGCCGGCGATCGCGTCCTTGCCCGCTGGGTAGTTGGGCGCCAACACCACCACCTTTTTGAAGCCCTTGTCCATCACCGTCTTGCCGACGGCCTCATGCAGGTTGTCGTTCTGCCAGGCGACGTTGAAGAAATAGGGGTTGCACTGCTCGCCTGCATATTGCGAGGGGCCGGCGTTGGCGCTGATATAGGGCGTCTTGGAGGCAAACACCGTGGGGCCAACCGCCAGCATCACATTCGAGAACACGATGCCGGTCATCAGGTCGACCTTGTCGCGCTTGAGCAGGCGCTCGGTGGTCTGCTTGGCCACATCGGGGTTCTGCTGATCGTCGGCGGTGATCACCTCCACCGGCAGGCCGCCGAACTTGCCGCCCTGGTGCTTCAGCGACAGATTGAAGCCGTCTCGGATGTCCACGCCCAGACCGGCGCCGGGGCCGGAGAGCGTGCTGAGCAGGCCCACCTTGACCTTGTCGGCAGCCAGCGCCGGCATCGCGGCCAGCAGGCCCAAAACGGCCGTCATCACCAGGGTCTTCTTGACGTTCATGCTCATGCTCACTCTCCAACAGGGTTTCGGAAAAGGATCAGTCGAGGGGGAAGGAAGAAAGATTCAATCGGCGCGCAGGCGGAAGCGCTGCAGCTTGCCGGTTTCAGTGCGCGGCAGGCTGGCGCGAAACTCTATCGCACGGGGGTATTTGTAGGGCGCGATCGTGGCCTTCACGTAGTCCTGCAAAACCCTGACCTGGGCCTCATCCGCGGCATGGCCGGGACGCAGCACGACAAAGGCTTTGACGATCTGGCCGCGCTCGGCATCAGCCACACCAATCACGCCGCATTCGGCCACCGCCGGGTGAAGCAGCAGCGCGCTCTCCACCTCGGGGCCGGCGATGTTGTAGCCACCCGAGACGATCATGTCGTCGGTGCGCGCCTGGTAGACGAAGTAACCATCGGCATCGAGCAGATAGGCATCGCCGGTGAGGTTCCAGCCGTTCTTCACATAGTCACGCTGGCGTTCATCGGCCAGATAGCGGCAGCCGGTCGGCCCCTTCACCGCCAGCTTGCCCACCTGGCCGGCAGGCAAGACCTGGCCCTCATCGTCCACCACACAGGCCTGGTAGCCCGGAATCGGCTTGCCGGTGGCGCCGGGCCGGGCGTTCGACTCGTCGTGCGATATGAAGATGTGCAGCAGCTCGGTGGCACCGATGCCGTCGATCAGCTCAATGCCGGTGCTGTCTTTCCACAGCTGGCGCGTAGCCGCCGGCAGCGCCTCGCCAGCACTGACGCATTTGCGCAGCGAGCTTAGGTCGTGCTGGCCGACCTGGGCCGCCATCGCTCGGTAGGCGGTCGGCGCGGTGAAACAGACGCTGGCGCGGTACTGAGCAATGGCTGGCAGCAGTGCATCGGGGCCTGCCTTCTCCAGCAGCACGGTCGAGGCGCCGACGCTCATCGGGAACAGCAGCAGGCCACCGAGTCCGAAGGTGAAGGCCAGCGGCGGGCTGCCGATGAACACATCGTCCCTCGTGGGCCGCAGACAGTGCGGCGGCCAGCACCGCGTGATCGCGATCACATCACGATGAAAATGCATCGTGCCCTTGGGCTGGCCGGTGGTGCCCGAGGTGAAGGCGATCAGCGCGCAGTCGTCGGCCGCAGTGTCGACGGTGGCGAACTGCGTCGATTTGCCAGCGGCGCGCGCTTCCAGGCCATCGGCCGCATCGCTGAAGAAGTGCGCCACGGTCTTCAGCGCCGGGCTCTGAGCCTGCGCCAGCATCAGCTCGTCGGCCAGACGGGCGTCGCAGAGCGCGTGGCTCACCTCGGCCTTGTCAATCACCTGCCTGAGCTCCTTGGCGCGCAGCATCGGCATGGTGGCCACCGCAATCGCGCCAACCTTCTGCACCGCAAACCAACAGGCCGCCAGCTGCGGCGTGTTGGCGCCGCGCAGCAGCACACGGTTGCCGGGCACGACGCCGAGTTCATCGGCCAGCACATGCGCGATCTGGTTGGCACGCGCCTGCAGATCGGCGTAAGTCCAGCGCAGGCCGCCGGCACCCTGCAGGCACGGGCGTTCGCCCTGGCCCTCTTCGACCCATCGGTCCAGCAGCTCGGCCGCGCAGTTCAGGCGGTCCGGAAACTGCAGCTCGGGCAAGTCGAACAGGAGCTCGGGCCACTGCTCACGTGGCGGCAAGTGATCGTGCGCAAAGGTATCGAGATGGGATGTTTCTGCCATGGTCTCAGTTCCTCTGATGCGACGGGCCTGAATCGAAGTCAGACGCCGTTCTTGAGCAGATCGCGGCCGATGATCAGCTGCTGCACTTCGCTGGCACCCTCGTAGATGCGCAAAGCCCGAATCTCGCGGTAGAGCGATTCGACTATCTCTCCGCGCCGCACGCCACGGCCGCCGAACAGCTGCACCGCCGCGTCGATCACCTTCTGCGCGCCTTCGGTGGCCATCAGCTTGGCCATCGCAGCCTCGCGCGTGATCGGCCGGCCCTGGTCTCGCGCCCAGGCAGCCCGGTAGACCAGCAGGGCGGCGCTGTCCACCATGCAGGCCATATCGGCCAGCTTGGCCTGGGCAAGCGGCAGGTCGGCCAGCGTGGCGCCGAACATGCGGCGCTCCTGCGCGTGCGCCAAGCCCTCCTGCAGCGCGCGCCGGCCAAAGCCCAGCGCAGCGGCGGCCACCGAGGTGCGGAACACATCCAGCGTGCGCATCGCTATCTTGAAGCCCTCGCCGGGCGCACCGATGCGCTGGCTCTTGGGCACGCGGCAGTTCGTGAAGCGCAGCCGTGCCAGTGGATGCGGCGCGATCACATCGATGCGCTCGGCAATCTCGAAGCCCGGCAAGCCGGCGTCGACAATGAAGGCGCTGATGCCTCTTGACCCAGGCGCCTCGCCTGTCCGTGCAAAGAGGACGTAGAAGTCGGCAATGCCGCCGTTCGAGATCCAGGTCTTCTCGCCGTTGATCAGATAAGCATCACCGTCATCGATCGCACTGCACTGCATCGCCGCCACATCGGAGCCTGCCTCGGGCTCGGACAGCGCAAACGCCGCCAGCGCCTCGCCCGCTGCCACGCGCGGCAGATAACGCGCTTTCTGCTCATCAGAACCCGCCAGTGAGATCGCGCCCGAACCGAGACCCTGCATCGCGAAGGCGAAATCCGCCAGGCCGTCATGGCGCGCCAGCGTTTCGCGCAACAGGCACAGGCTTCGCGTGTCGATCACGTCGGCCGCGCCGCCCAAAGCGGTACCCGCCACCGCATGGCGCAGCCAGCCGCCCTGCCCCAGCGCTTTCACCAGCGCGCGGCATTCGGCATCAACATCATCGCCATGGCCGTGCGAGAGATTGGCGGCACACCAGGCGTCCAGCTCGGTGGCCAGTGCCCGATGCTTGTCCTCGAAGAAGGGCCAGCTGAGAAATTCCTGCATCTCAGTCTCCCTGGAACTCAGGCTTTTGCTTGGCGGCAAAGGCCTGGTAGGCGCGGTGGAAGTCCTGCGTCATCATGCAGATGGCCTGGGCCTGGGCTTCGGATTCGATCGCCTCGTCCACGCCCATGGCCCATTCCTGGTGCAGCATCTTCTTGGTCATCGCATGGCCAAAACTGGGGCCGGAGGCGATTTCGGCGGCCCAGTCCAGCGCAGTCTGCTCCAGCCCCTCGGGCGCGGGAAGGCGGTTCAGAAAGCCCCACTGCAGCGCCTCCTCGCCGCCCAGCGAACGGCCGCTGTAAAGCAGGTCCGAAGCGCGGCCCTGGCCGACGATGCGTGGCAGCATCGCGCAAGCGCCCATATCGCAGCCGGCCAGGCCGACGCGGGTGAACAGAAACGCGGTCTTGCTTCGCGCCGTGCCCACGCGCAGGTCCGAGGCCATCGCGATGATGGCGCCCGCGCCAGCGCAGACTCCGTCGATGGCCGCGATGATGGGCTGCGGGCAGGCGCGCATGGCTTTGACCAGATCACCTGTCATGCGCGTGAAGGCCAGCAGATCGGGCATGGGCATTTGCGTCAGCGGGCCGATGATCTCGTGCACATCGCCGCCGGAGCAGAAGTTACCGCCGGCGCCCTGCACCACGATAGCCTTGACCTCGTCGACATAGGCCAGGCGGCGGAACAGATCGCGCAGCTCAGCATAGGAATCAAAGGTCAGCGGGTTCTTGCGCTCGGGCCGATTCAGCGTGATGACGCCGACGCCATCCAGCTGGCGCCACAGGAAATGCTGCGGCGCGAAGCCGGCCAGGCTCTGTCGGTTGCCACCCGCCAGGTGGTGATCAATGGGGCGACTCATATCTGCTTCTCCTTGCTGCTGACGCTGATGCTGTTGCTTGCGTTCTTGCGGGCGCCACGCTTCTTCGCGGCCGGCGCGGCAACTGCGGTCGCGTCCAGGCTGCCGAGGTGCTGCTTGAGCTGAGCCAGCAACTCGTAGACCTGGGTCTTCTGCGCGGGATTCCAGCCGCTCAGCAGCTCAATCACCCAGCCTTCATGTGTGCTGGCCATGCGCTTGAACTGGCGCCGGCCGGTGGCGGTGAGCTTGACGCTGAAAGAGCGCCGGTCGGTCTCAGAAGGCACACGCTGCACCAACCCCTCGGCTTCGAGCTGGTCGGTGATGCCGGTGATATTGCCGCCGGTCACCATCAGTCGCTGCGACAGCGCGCGCATGGTCAGGCCCTCGGGGTGGCGCTCCAGCTGGGCCAGCAGGTCGAAGCGCGGCAGCGTGGTGCCGAAGTCGTGACTCAGGCGGCGGCGAATCTGGTCTTCGATGCGGGTGCTGCAGGTCAGAAGGCGCAGCCACAGCTTCAGCGCCTGGTGGTCCGCATCGCCCAGGCGCGACTCCAGATCGGGCATCAATTCGTCCAGCATCAGGCCGTCTCCCCACCGCACACGGCAATCGCCTGGCCGTTGATGGCCGCGGCGCCGGGCGTTGCCAGCCAAGCCACCGCCTGCGCCACTTCCTCGGGTTGGATCAAACGGCCCTGCGGATTGGCCGCCGAAAGCTCCTGCTTGGCCTGCTCGGGCGTGCGGCCGGTCTTGGCAGTGATGGTCTCGATCGCCTGCGCGACGATCTCGGTCTCTGTGTAGCCGGGGCAGACCGCGTTCACGGTGATGCCCTTCTTCGCCACTTCCAGCGCCAGCGCGCGGGTCAGGCCCAGCACCCCATGCTTGGCCGCGCAGTAGGCCGCCACATAGGCATAGCCTTTGAGCGCCGCAGTGCTGGCCACATTGATGATGCGGCCCTGCCCTGCGGCCAGCATGCCCGGCAACACTTGCTGGGTGCAAAGGAAAGTGCCGGTCAGATTGACCTGCAGCATCTGCTGCCACTGCGCCAGCGTCGTGCGCGCCAGCGGCGCGGTCTGCACCTGGCCGGCGTTGTTGACAAGCACCGCCACCGGCCCGAAGTCCGATGAGGCCGCTGCCTCGAACGCACCCTGCACGCTCGCCTCGTCGCCCACATCGCAGCGCTGTGCAGCCACCGACCCGAGCGCAGCCAGTGCCGCGCACTGCGCCTGCAGGCGAGCGAGATCGCGACCCATCAGCGTGACCCGCGCGCCGCCCCGCAACAGCGCGGCCGCCACCGCGGCGCCGATGCCAGAGCCACCGCCGGTGACAACGGCGTGCTGCCCATGCAAGGCCTGGTCGCCGCTCATGCCTTCTGCGCCTTTTCGCGCTGGAAGTTCGCTTCCATCTGCGACTTGGCCGAGCGGTATTGCTGCGGCCAGGCCAGTTCGCTGAAGCCGATCTTGGCGGCTTCAGTCAGCGTCCAGGCCGGGTTGGCCAGATGCGGACGCGCCACCGCGCACAGGTCAGCGCGGCCGGCGGCGATGATGCTGTTGACATGATCGGCCTCGCTGATCGCGCCCACTGCCATCGTCGCGATGCCGGCCTCCTGGCGCACGCGGTCAGCAAACGGCGTCTGGAACATGCGGCCATAGACCGGCTTCTCCTGCTTGCTGACCTGCCCCGAGGAACAGTCGATCAGATCGGCGCCGGCGGCCTTGAAGGCGCGGGCGATCTGCACCGCATCGTCTGGCGTCGTGCCGCCCTCGACCCAGTCATGCGCCGAGATGCGCACCGACATCGGCAGATGCGCCGGCCAGACCTCACGCAGCGCGGCGAACACCTCCAGCGGATAGCGCAGGCGATTCGCCAGGCTGCCGCCGTACTCGTCCTCGCGCTGATTGGTCAGCGGCGAGATGAAGCTGGACAGCAGATAGCCGTGCGCGCAGTGCAGCTCCAACCAGTCGAAGCCGGCCGCCGCGGCGCGCTGGGCGGCGGCAACAAACTCGGCCTTGACGCGGTCCATATCGGCACGCGTCATCGCCCGCGAGAACGGGCTGACGCCTGACAGATATTGCTGGGGCGAGGCGCTGATCAAGGGCCAGTTGGCCTCGGTGTCGCCGTCCGACAGGGGCTTGTCGATGCCATCCCAGGCGCGCCGGGTCGAGCCCTTGGCGCCGGCATGGCCCAACTGCACCGCCATCTTCGCGTCGCTGTTGCCATGCACCCAATCAACGATGCGCCGCCAGGCCGCGCCTTGCTCGTCGTTCCACAAGCCCGGGCAGCCGGGGGTGATGCGCGCATCCGGGCTGGTGCAGGTCATCTCGGCGAACACCAGGCCGGCGCCGCCCATGGCGCGCGCGCCCAGATGCACCAGGTGGTAGTCGCCAGGCATGCCGTCCACGGCTGAGTACTGCGCCATCGGCGACACCACTACACGGTTCTTCAGCGTCAGCGTGCGCAGCGTGAAGGGTGTGAACATCGGCGGCACGGGCTTTTGATCAGGGCCACGCTCGATACCCGCACGCGCCGCGAACCAGCGCTCATAGCCCTCCAGCCAGGTCTGGTCGCGCAGGCGCAGATTCTCGTGGCTGATGCGCTGGCTGCGCGTCAGCATCGAATACATGAACTGCTCGGGCTCAAGCGGGTCACAGTAGCGCTGGCCGCAGACCTCGAACCACTCCATCGCATTCCAGGCCGCGTTCTGCAGGCGCAGGGTCTCGACGCGCCGCGCCGCCTGGTAGTCGGCCAGCACCTGGGGAATCTGCGCAGGCGTATCGCCCTGCTGCTGGAACAGCCGGGCCAGCTCGATGGCGTCCTCGATGGCCAGCTTGGTGCCCGAGCCGATCGCAAAGTGCGCCGTGTGCACCGCGTCGCCCATCAGCACCACATGGCTGCCGTGGCTGTTCTTCAGCCACCATTGATCGCAGACCACGCGCTGGAAGTTCAGCCAGGCCGAGCCGCGCAGATGGCGCGCATTCGTCATCAGCTTCTCGCCCTGCAGGCTCTTGGCGAACAGCTTCTCGCAGAAATCGATGGATTGCTGCTGGTCGGCCTGGTCCAGCCCATGCGCCAGCCAGACCTGCTCGGGGCACTCAACGATGAAGGTGGTGGTCTGCTCGTCGAACTTGTAGACATGGGCCTGGAACCAGCCATGCTCGGTTTTCTCAAACAGGAAGTTGAAAGCGTCGTAGAGCTTGTGCGTGCCCAGCCAGATGTAGCGGTTGGGGCGCGTGACGAGGTCAGGCTTGAAGACCTCGGCGTAGCGGCCGCGGATGCGACTATTGATGCCATCGCTGGCGATGATCAGGTCGGAGTCGGCGTAGTCTTCGTCGGACTGCGCATCGCAGTCAAACACCAGCTCCACCCCCAGACGCTCACAGCGCGCCTGCAGGATGTTGAGCAGCTTCTTGCGGCCGATACCGACGAAGCCATGGCCGCCGGAGCGGATCGCGCAGCCCTTAATGTGCAGCTCGATATCGTCCCAGTGGTTGAAGGCCTGCTGGATCTCGGCAGCAGTTTCCGGGTCCCACTGGCGCATATTGTCCATGGTGGCATCCGAGAACACGACGCCCCAGCCGAAGGTGTCGTAGGGCTTGTTGCGCTCGACCACGCGGACCTGGTGTGCCGGGTCCAGCTTCTTCATCAGAAGACCGAAATAGAGGCCAGCGGGGCCGCCGCCTATGCAGGTGATGCGCATGCCGTCACGCCTTGGACAGTGAACGAATGCGACCAACTTTAGGCATCGATAGTTTAGGTGTCAATTACTTTCATGCTGTGTCAGACTACGGACATTCCCGGGGTCGCGACCTTGGTCGCCAGCCCGTCGGAGACCTTGTTGGGATTAACCGAAACCACGCCGATTCAAGCCGCGATAAGGTGCGCGCCGCCTGAGGAACACACCATGACTGTCAAGAAGCTCTGGGACATCTCACCCACCGTCACGCCGGACGCGCCGATCTTTCCCGGCGACGAGCCCTATGCCTTGCGATGGACCGCGACGCTGACGCCGGACTGCCCGGTGAATCTGAGCGCGATCACGATGTCGCCGCATGTGGGCGCGCATGCTGATGCGCCACTGCACTATGCCAACGGTGCAGTCGCCATCGCCGAGGTCGCGCTGGACACGTATCTGGGTCGCTGCCGCGTGATCCACGCGATCGCCTGCGGCCCGTTGATCCGCATCGAGCACCTGCACCATGCCGAGGCCGAGTTGCCGCCGCGCGTGCTGGTGCGCTGCTGCCAGCGCGCCGACACGCAGTGGAACCCCGAATTCAGCGCCTTCGCACCAGAGACCGTTGAATGGCTGGCCGCGCGCGGCGTGCGCCTTATCGGCCTGGACACACCCTCGGTGGACCCGGCCAGCAGCAAGAGCCTGGACAGCCACCAGCGCCTGCTGCGCCTGGACCTGCGCGTGCTGGAGAACCTGGTGCTGGACGAGGTGCCCGAGGGCGACTACGAATTGATTGCGCTGCCGCTGAAGCTGGCCGGCGCCTGTGCATCCCCCGTTCGCGCAGTACTGCGCGAGCTTTGATGGAGTGAAAACAATGACAAGCATGACTAGACAAGACTGCGTCGCGCAGGATCAGGCCGATCCGCTGCGCGGCCTCAAGGACCAGTTCGCACTGCCGCCCGGCGTGCTCTACCTGGACGGCAATTCGCTGGGCGTGCTGCCCAAGGCGACCGCTGCGCGGGTGCAGGCGGTGATCACACAGGAATGGGGCACCGACCTGATCAAGAGCTGGAACACCGCACACTGGATGGAGTTGCCGGCGCGGGCGGGCGACAAGATCGCGCGCCTGGTCGGCGCCGCGCCCGGCGAGGTGATCGCGGCGGACTCGACCTCGCTGAACCTCTACAAGGTGCTCAGCGCCGCGGTCCGCATCGCGCAAGCCGATGCACCGGGGCGCAAGACCATCGTGTCCGAGCGCAGCAACTTCCCGACCGACCTCTACATTGCCGAAAGCCTATGCCAGCAGCACGGCATGACGCTCAAGCTGATCGACAGCGTGGACGAACTACCGGCCGCGCTGGACGCCAGCCTGGCAGTGCTGATGCTGACCCAGGTGAACTACCGCACCGGCTACCAGCACGACATGGCCGCGGTCACCGCAGCCGCGCAAGCCGCAGGTGCGCTGGTGATCTGGGACCTGGCGCATTCTGCCGGCGCGGTGCCGGTGGACCTGACCGGCGCGAACGCCGACTTCGCCATCGGCTGCGGCTACAAATACCTCAACGGCGGCCCCGGCGCGCCGGCCTTCGTGTGGGCGCATCCGCGCCATGTCAACCGTTTCTGGCAGCCGCTTTCTGGCTGGCTGGGCCATGCAGCGCCGTTCCAGTTCACGCCCGACTATCAGCCCGCCGCCGGCATCACGCGCTATATCTGCGGCACGCCGGCCATCCTGGCTCTGGCCGCGCTGGAGTGCGGTGTGGACACGGTGCTGGCGGCCGAGCCGCTGGGCGGCATGGCGGCGCTGCGGCAGAAGTCGGTGGCACTGACCGAGTGCTTCATCGAGCTGGCCGAGGCGCGCTGTGCCGAGCTGGGTGTGCGCCTGGCCTCGCCACGCGAGGCCGCGCAACGCGGCAGCCAGGTCTGTCTGAGTCTGGCCGCGCCCCTGCACGAAGCCGGCTATGCGGTGATCCAGGCCCTGATCGCACGCGGCGTGATCGGCGACTTCCGCGCCGGCGATCCCGCACGGCTGGACGATGTGCCGCACATCCTGCGCTTCGGCTTCACCCCGCTGTACATCGGCTTTGCTGACGTGTGGGATGCCGTCGAGCATCTGCGCCAGGTGCTGGCCAGCGGCGAATGGACAGAGGCCCGTTTCAACCAGAAAGCGAGCGTGACATGAGCTGCCCACATCACCCTGCAGGCGCCTCCATCACCGAGAGCATCGTCAAAGAAGAAGGGGCTCAGCTCGACTTCTCCAAGGACATGAGCTACGGCGACTACCTGCACCTGGACCAGGTGCTCAGCGCCCAGCACCCGCTTTCGCCCGAGCACAACGAGATGCTCTTCATCGTGCAGCACCAGACCTCGGAGCTGTGGATGAAGCTGATGCTGCACGAGTTGCACGCCGCCGTGCGCTGCGTGGCGGCCGACCAGCTGCCCGAGGCCTTCAAGATGCTGGCGCGGGTCTCGCGCATCATGGAACAGCTGGTGCACGCCTGGGACGTGCTGGCGACGATGACGCCGCCCGAGTACAGCGCGATCCGGCCCTACCTCTCGAACAGCAGCGGCTTCCAGAGCTGGCAATACCGCCAGATCGAGTTCATGCTGGGCAACAAGAATGCCGCGATGCTCAAGCCGCACGAGCACCGACCCGAGTTGCTGGCGGCGGTGCGCGCGGCCTATGAGTCGCCCTCGCTGTACGACGAGGTGCTGCGCCTGATGAGCCGCCGCGGCATCGACGTGCCCGCCACGCACACCGCGCGCGACTGGACCCAGGCCTACGGCGCCGACGACGGCGTCAAGGCCGCCTGGCTGCAGGTCTACCGCGACCCGAAGGCGCATTGGGATCTCTATCAGATGGGCGAGGAGCTGGTCGACCTTGAGGATGCCTTCCGACTCTGGCGTTTCCGCCATGTGACGACGGTGGAACGCGTGATCGGCTTCAAGCGCGGCACCGGCGGTACTGGCGGTGTCAGCTATCTGCGAAAAATGTTGGACGTGGTGCTGTTCCCCGAACTATGGGCCTTGCGCACCGAACTGTAGGTCGCGCATCGCTTGGGCTACGCCGGCTTCCCATTCGTCAGGGGCGCTCGCCATCCGTCGCCTGATGGCGGTCTGGCCGGCGCTGATGTCGAACACTTGCACCATCGCAAACCACACGACGGAGCCGACCATGACGATCGACAAACCCAGCACCAAAGCCCCTGCCCTGCTGACCCGCGCCACGCTGGCCTTGGGCGGCCTGCTGATGCTCCTGAGCCTGAGCAGCGCGATGGCCGCCGACGGTGGCAGCGTGCAGATCACTGAACGCGGCGAGGGCCGGCCGGCGCTGATGATTCCCGGCCTGAACAGCTCGGCCGAGGTCTGGAGCGAGACCTGCGACAAGCTGCAGCCCGGCGTTCGCTGCCTGATGGCGCAGCTGCCCGGCTTTGCCGGCGCGCCCGCATCGGAAGCTGCCCGCAAGGACTTCCTGGAAACCATGCGTGCGCAACTGAAGGCGCAGCTGGCCAAGGCTGCGCCGCAGGGTGCCACCGTGGTGGGCCACAGCCTGGGTGGCGTGCTGGCACTGATGCTGGCGGCCGAGGCCGACAACAAGGTCAGGCAGCTGGTGATCGTCGACAGCTTGCCCTTCCTGCCGGGCATCCAGAACCCCAATGCCAGCATCGAAAGCGTGCGGCCCATGGCCGAGGCCATGCGTGATGGCACGCAGCGCGCCACGCCGGAGCAGATGCGCACGCAAATGGGCCCGATGCTGGCCAGCATGAGCCGCCAGCCCGAACGCCTGCCTACGATGATGAAGTGGATGCTGGACAGCGATCCCAAGAGCAGCGGCCAGGCCATGTACGAGATCTGGACCACCGACCTGCGCCCGCTGCTGCCGAACATCAAGGCGCCGACCACGGTGCTGGGCGCCTGGGCTGCCTATGCGCCGATGGGCAGCACGCTGGACAGCACACGCGCCATCTTCGAGCGCCAGTACACCGGCCTGGCCCACGCCCAGCTGCGCATGAGTGCCCAGGGCTTTCACTTCCTGATGTGGGACGACGCCGAGCTGGTGCAGGCCGCCATCCGCGAAGCGGTGGCCAGACCCTGAGCCGGCCGGCCTTCTACAATCCACGTCACCGCCCTGTCACACAGCACGCCGCCCACCCGGCGGCGGCAAATTAGTCCCGGAGACGCTGATTCATGGACACCCGCACCTCGACCATCACCTTGCGCATCGAGCGCGTTCGCGACGCGCTGCGCGCCGCCGGTGCCCATGCGGCCCTGGTGCCCTCAGCCGATCCGCACCTGTCCGAATACCTGCCCGAGCGCTGGCAGGGCCGGCAGTGGCTGTCGGGCTTCACCGGCTCGATGGGCACGCTGGTGGTGACGCTGGATCGCGCTGCGATCTTTGCCGACAGCCGCTACTGGACGCAGGCCGAGGTGGAACTGGCTGGCACGGGCATCGAGCTGGTGAAGGTGCCGACCGGCGCGGCGAGCTACTACATCGACTGGATCGTCGATCAGCTCCAGAGCGCTCAGGCACTGGCCGTTGACGGGCAGGTGCTGGGTCTGGCGCTGGCGCAGCAGCTGCGCACCGCACTTGGTCGCGCGGGCCTGCAGTTGCGCAGCGACATTGATGTGATTCAAGCCGCCTGGGACGAGCGCCCCAGCCTGCCCGGCGATGCCATCTATGAACACCTGCCCCCGGCCGCCGTGGTCTCGCGCGCCGAGAAGCTGTCCGGCGTTCGGGCGGCGATGGCGCGCCATGGGGCGAGCCATCATTTCATCTCAACCGTCGACGACATCGCCTGGTTGCTGAACCTGCGCGGTGCCGACGTGGACTACAACCCTGTGTTCCTGGCTCATGTGCTGATGGACGCGCAGCAAGGCCTGACCCTGTTCGTCGGCGCGGGCAAGATCCCGGCCGAGCTCCAGACGCGGCTGGCCCAGGATGGCGTGAAGCTGGCCGACTATGGCCAGGCGGCGGCTGCGTTGGCCGCACTGCCCGCTGACGCCGCGCTGCTGCTCGACCCGCGCCGCGTGACCTTGGGTCTGCGCGAAGCTGCGCCGGCCGGCATCAAGGTGATCGAGGCCATCAATCCCAGCACGCTGGCCAAAAGCCGCAAGACCGCCGGCGAAGCCGCGCATGTGCGCGAGGCCATGGCGCAAGATGGCGCGGCGATGTGCGAGTTCTATGCCTGGTTCGAGGCCGCCATGGCGCGCGGCGAGCGCGTCACCGAGATCACCGTTGACGAAAAGCTCAGCGCGGCGCGCGCCAAGCGCCCTGGCTTCATGGGCTTGAGCTTCCCCACCATCGCCGGCTTCAATGCCAACGGCGCGATGCCGCATTACCGCGCCACGCCGGAGTCGCATGCGGTGATCGATGGCAATGGCCTGCTGCTGATCGACTCGGGCGGCCAGTATCTGGGTGGCACGACGGACATCACGCGGGTCTGGCCGATTGGCCAAGTCAGCGCGGCGCAGAAGCGCGACTACACGCTGGTGCTCAAGGGCACGATGAACCTGTCGCGCGCGGTCTTCCCGCGCGGCACGCTGAGCCCGATGCTGGACAGCCTGGCGCGCGGCCCGCTGTGGGAGCACGGCATCGACTTCGGCCACGGCACCGGCCATGGCGTGGGCTATTTCATGAACGTGCACGAAGGCCCGCAGAGCATCTCCAAGACGGTGGCCGAGCCGCAGATGGCGATGGAGCCCGGCATGATCACCTCGATCGAGCCCGGCGTGTATCGACCCGGCCAATGGGGCGTGCGGATCGAGAACCTGGTGCTCAACATCGCGCTGGAGACACCGGAGAAAGGCCAGTTCGGCGAGATGTTGGCCTTCGAGACCCTGACCCTGTGCCCGATCGACACCCGCTGCCTGGATCTGGCGCTGATGCGCGCCGATGAGATCGCCTGGTTGAACGGGTATCACGCGCAAGTGCGCGAGCGCCTGACGCCGCTGGTGAGCGGCGAAGCGCTGGCTTGGCTGCAGGCGCGCACCGAAGCCGTCTGAACGACGCGCTCAGCCAAGTAAAGAGGGCAGGCCGCGTGTCCTGCCCTTTTCTTTCCTCGGCGCCGGTTCACATCTGCCGGAACAGGTGCAGATAGCTGCGGCTGACCGGCAGCACCTCCGGTCGGCCTTTCAGATGAAGATCGGCCGTCTCGTTAGGGCCGCGGGTCACATGACTGATGGCGCGCAGGTTCACCACCACCGAGCGATGCACCTGCGCAAAGGCCTGCTGGTCCAGTTGCTCGATCAGTTCGCGGATCGGCGTGCGGATCAGCGCTTCGCCCTCCTGCCAGACCACCAGGGTGTACTTTTCGTCCGAGCGCATGAAGATGATCTGCTCGACCGGGATCAGCTTGAGCGTGCTGCCCACCGAGGCGCGCAGCCACTGCAGCGGTGCCGGGCGCGGTGGCTCAGCCAATGGCTTGGCACTCTTGAGACGTTCGCTGAGCTGGCTCAACGCAGCCTCCAGAGCCGCTTCCAGGCGCACCTGACTCGCCTCGCCAGGCGTGCTGCCGACTGCGGCGGCCAGGCGCTCCTGCAGGCGCCCCACCGTGTCAGCCAAGCGCTCTGGCTCCAGCGGCTTCACGAGATAGTCCAGCGCGCCCTGCTCGAAAGCCTGCACTGCGTATTGCTCGTAGGCGGTGACGAACACCAGCTGCGCACGCCGGGCAATCGCCTTGGCCGCTTCGACCCCACTCAGACCCGGCATGTGCACATCCAGGAAGACGATCTGCGGGCGCAGCTGCTCGAACAGCTCCAGCGCCTCACGGCCGTTGCGGGCCTGAGCGACGATCCGCAGCTCAGGCCAGGCCTGCGCCAAGGCGCGCACCAAGCTCTCGCGCAGCAGCGGCTCGTCGTCGGCGATCAGGGCCGTCGCTTCAGGACTCGTCATGGGGTGAACTCGATTTCTGCACGCAAGCCATGCGGCTGATTTTCGGTCAGGTCCAGCCGTGCTGTCTCGCCGTAGAAAACCTGCAGACGCTCACGCAGGTTGCGCAGCCCCGTGCCCGAACCCATCTGCTGGGTCAGGCCGACACCGGAGTCACTGACCCGCAGGCGCAACGGTTGGCCCGGTGCCGCACGAAAGCCGCTGACCTCGATGCTGCCACCTTCCTCGCTCGGATCGATGCCGTGGCGCACTGCGTTCTCGACCAAGGTCAGCAGCGCCATCGGCGGAAAGCGCAATGCATGCAGTTCGGCCGGCACGGCGATGCGGTACTGCAACCGGTCCGGCATGCGCAGATGCATCAGCTCCAGATAGGCGCGCACCAGGGCCAGCTCGTCGCCCAGGCTGGCTGCTTCATTGTGCAGGCGCGGCACGGCAGCCCGCAGATAGGCGATCAGGCTGCCCAACACCGGCGCAGCCTGCGGCGAGCCGGTTTCGACCAGGGCACGCACATTGGCCAGAGTGTTGAACAGGAAGTGCGGCACGACCTGCGCCTGCAGCAGGCGCAGCCGGGCGTCCAGCGCGCGTCGCTCCAGTTCGCTGCGTTCCAGCTCGAAATGCAGCGCCTGATTGCGCGCTTCAGCATCCCTCTGCCAGTACAAGGCGCCCATGGCCAGAAGCGGCCCGATCAGCAGGCCCGAGCCGGCGATCCAGAAGAAGCCCAACAGACGCCCTTCGCTGCGCAGGAGCGTGCCAATATCGCCGCCCACCGACACCAGATAGACCAGCAAGGTGCCCAGCGGCACCATCAGTGTCACCAGAAGCACCTGGACCAGCCAGCGCGCCACCCAACTGGGCAGGCGGCGCGGCCATTGCCCGGCCGCCGAGAAAGCCAGCAAGGCCAGCAGCGCGATGAAGAGCGTCCGCCCCAGCAGTACCGCATAAGGCGTGATGAAGATCGGCTTCAGCAAGGTCGCCGCCAGCACCGCCAGGGCCAGCGTCAGGCCGACCCGCCACAAGGTCAGCGATGCGACGAAACCTTGCCAAGCTTGTCGATGGCTGGGCAGGGACTGAACTGGAACGGTCGCACTCATGCCCGGCACGATAGCGGGCGCCAGCGCTTTGCCCAAGAGGCGCGCCCCAATCAGGCGACGAATGACGGAATGAAAGCCGTCAGCCGCAGCTGAAAGGCACGCCCACTCCAACAGACGGCTCAGTTCATCGACTTTGGCCCGCACATCACCA
>NZ_JBILQK010000157.1:0-5215 GCF_044373315.1 Roseateles sp.
ATTGCCGGGCCTTTGTCTTGGCGTACAGCGCTGATGGCGCTTACTTCATCGCGTAGTGCAGGCTCAGGTAGACATAGCGGCCGCGCGGGTCGGTGTAGCTGGGGTCGTAGCCCGACAGGAAGTAGTAGGCCTGGTTCGAGAAGGGCGGGCTGGTGTTGAAAAGGTTCTGCACACCGGCGCGCAGCTTCAGGCGTTCGTTGAACTGGTAGCCGGCCGAGGCGTCCCACAGCGAATAGGCCTTGACGCGGTTGGCTGCGACGATGCTGCCGTCGTCGATATTGATGGCCGAGTTCTGGTCCTGGTAGCCCGAGTAGTAGGTGTTGCCCAGCATCGCCGACCAGGCGCCGCGCTCCCAGTCGACGCTGAGGCGGTGACGCCAGCGCTGCACCACTTGCTCGGTGACGAAACGGCTCAGATTGCTGATGAAGGGATCGCCAGGCGCGGTCTGCAGCTTGGACTGCAGCATCAGCGTGGCCGCGAGCTTGGCGCCGAACTCGCCCCAGGCGGTCTTCACGCCGTGCAGGTCGGCCACCAGGTCCAGGCCAGCCGCCTTTTGCGCGCCGCGGTTTTCCTTGCGCAGCTCGATGTAGTCGATCAGCCCATCTTCATCCCGGCGTACCAGGCCACCGTACTTCTCGAGATTGCCCAGGATCACGTCGTCGCCGATCTCGCTGATCAGCTTGCTGCGGCGAATCTGCCAGAGGTCGATGCTGGTGGTCCAGTTGGCGCTCGGCTCGAACACCAGGCCCAGCGAGGCCTGGCGGCTGCGCTCGGGCTTCAGGTTGGGATTGCTGTAGCGGCGCGTGTCCCAGTTGTCGGCGCAGACGCTGAGGTCGTTGTCCTCGGTGGCGCAGTAGACCGGGTCGGGCAGCGTGGCGGTGGAGCTGTATACGGTAGGGCGGTAGAGATCGCTCATCGATGGCGCGCGGAAACCCGTGCCCAGCGAGCCGCGCAGCAGCAGGTTCTTGCTGGGCTGGTAGCGCAGGCCCAGCTTGGGGCTGGTGGCGCCACCCACGCCCTGGTACTGGTCGCGGCGCACCGCGAACTGGGCCTCCCAGCCCTTGGCAAAAGGCGCCAGCAGCTCGGCATAGATGCCGCGCACATTGCGGCTGTCGCTGGTGGCCTGGCCGCCCTCGGGCGCGGCGTCGTTGTTGATGTTGTCGCTCATCAGCAGCGCCGAGGGGCGGAACACTGCTTTCTCGCGCCTCACTTCGCCGCCCAGCGCCAGCATCATCTGGCCGCCGGAAAGCTGGCCGAGCGCGCGCGAGGCCTTGAAGTCCAGCACGTCCATCGTGCCGCGGGCATAACGCACTTCGTCGTTGACCTGGATGCTTTCGATCAGCGCCTGACCGGCCGCGCTGGACGGGCCGAAGGGATTGATCAAGCCGCTGGCGATGCCGTCCAGCAGCTTGTCGCGAAGCACGTAGCCGCGCGTGTCGCGGTCGCGCACCGTGTTGACGCTGTGGTTCAGTGCGATGTCGTAGTCCCAGCCGGCCAGTGCGCCCGTCAGGCCGGTGACTACGCGCTGGCCCTGGCTGGTCAGCTCGCTCGTGCGGCGGCCGGCCTCGTTCAGGCGCATGCGCAGCTCAAGCTCGCCGGGAATGTCGTCGTCCAGCAGCTGGTCCAGCCCGGTGTTGGCCAGCTGGGGCACTTTCTTGTAGTCGATATAGCCGGTCACCCGCGCTGAGGAACCGACGTAATAGGTCTTGGCGCTTGAGAGCGCCAGCTCGGCATAGGCCTGGTGGCCGGGGGCCAGCTGCAGCACGCCGCGGCCCAGGAAGCTGAGCTTTTCCGCCTTGGGGTAGAGCTCGGTGTCGCCCATGTAGTCGTAGGTGCAGGCGTCCTCGCCGCCGGTGCCGGCGGGGAGGTAGAGGTTGGCCGGCGGCGCGCACTTGGGCTGGCTGAGGTTGATCAAGCGGTTGACGATGGGCTTGCCGTTGATCGTGAAGCCTTGGTCTTGCAGGTGGTCGCGCTGGTTGCGCGTCAGACGGATATTGGCTGGGCTGGTGAAGCCAGACAGCAGATGGCCCAGGCGTTGCGGGATCTGCAGCTCGCCGATGAACTCGCGCTGCGAGGTCGACAGCCGGCCGGTGCGCTGCGCGTCCAGCACGCCGAAGACATTGAAGCCCTGGCGGCCCAAATCGCCCCAGCCGGCGGCGATGCTGGCGCTGCGCTTGCCGGCGCCGCCTTCCTGCGTGGCACCCGCCTGGGCGTTCAGCTCCATACCCTGGAAGTCCTGGCGTGTGATGAAGTTGATGACGCCCGCGATGGCATCGGCGCCGTACAGCGCGGAGGCGCCGTCCAGCAGCACCTCGACGCGCTGGATCGCCGCGGCCGGGATGTTGTTCAGGTCCACGCCGGCGTCGTCGCCCGGCGAGGCGAAGTTGGCCATGCGCCGGCCATTCAGCAGCACCAGCGTGGACGAGGTGCCCAGGCCGCGCAGATTGGCCGAGTTGAAACCCTTCTGGTCGTAGCCGCCCACATGGATGCTGGCGCCGTCGGTCAGGTTGCCGGAAGCGGCCGAGATCTTGCTCAGCAGCTCGGCGGCAGTGGTGACGCCGGCCTTGTCGATCTCCTCGCGGGTGATCAGCTGCACCGGCAGCGCGCTTTCGGACGCCAGCCGCTTGATCGCCGAGCCGGTCACCTCGACGCGGCCCAGCTTGTCGGTCGTTGCCCCCGGGCTCTGCGCCTGTGCGCCCAGCGAGATGCACAACAACAGGGCAGCGCCACAGACGGTGCTGAACGAGTGGGGGGCAGGCAGGTGGCGCATCAGGGGCTTTCGAACAAGGCGAAGCCTTGGCAACGCGGGGGGCGATGGCCGGGTTGACGGGGCAAACCCGGGACGGCCTCAGTGTTTACCCGTGGCTGCGATCCTGCTGTTCGCCCAGCCAGCGGTCCAGCCGCGCTTCCAGGATGTCCATCGGCAGCGCGCCGCCTTCCAGCACCCGGTCGTGATAGCTGCGGATGTCGAAAGCCCCACCCAGCGCGGCCTCGGCCTTGATGCGTAGCGCCAGCATGCGCAGCTGGCCGATCTTGTAGGACAGTGCCTGGCCGGGCCAGCCGATGTAGCGGTCGATCTCGTTGACGATGTCGACCTCGGTCTTGGCGGCGTTGTCGCGAAAGTATTGCAGCGCTTGCTCGCGGCTCCAGTGCATCGCGTGCAGGCCGGTGTCCACCACCAGACGCACGGCCCGCCACATGTCGTAGGTCAGTTGGCCGAAGCGCGAATAGGGGTCCTGGTAGAGCCCCAGCTCATAGCCCAGCGTTTCGGCATACAGAGCCCAGCCTTCGATGTAGGCATTGCAGTCCAGGAAGCGGCGGAACTTGGGCAGCTCGCGCTGCTCCTGGGCCAGGGCGATCTGCAGGTGGTGGCCGGGCACCGCTTCATGCGTGGTCAGCACCTCGATCTCGTAGCGCGGCCGCATGTCGGGCCGGTACAGGTTGACGTAGTAGTAGCCGGCCCGCGTGCCGTCCACCGAGGGGCCGCAGTAGTAGGCGGCGGTGGTGTTGGGGGCGCTGGTGTCGGGGATAGGCCGCACGCCATAGGGCGTGCGCGGCAGCCGCCCGAACAGGCGCGGCAACTCGGGCTCTATCTGCTTAGCCGTCATCACATAGGCGGCGAACAGGGCTTGCGGGCTGTCGAAATAGAACTGCGGATCGCTGCGCAGCTGCGCGAAGAACGCCGCCTTGCTGCCTTTGAAGCCCAGCTGGTCCATCACCTGCTGCATCTCTGCGTGGATGCGTGCCACCTCGGCCAGGCCGATGGCGTGGATCTGCTGCGCCGTCATGGCGCTGCTGGTGTGGTGCGCGATGCGGTTCTGGTAGTAGTCCAGGCCGCCAGGCGTGTCCCAGATGCCCACGCTCTCGCGGCAGGCCGGCAGATAGCGCTCGCGGAAGAAGGCCTCGAAGCGGTGGTAGGCCGGCACGATCTGCGTGCCGATCAGCGTGCGGGCCTGCGCCTGCAAGGCCTGCGCCTGGTCGGCCGGGATGCTGGCCGGCAGCTGGCGGAAGGGGTTGAAGAAGGGGCTCTGCGTGGCGTCCTCCACCCGCTGCATTGCCAGTTGAGGCAGTACGCGCTCCATCAGCAGGCGGGGCTGGGTGCGCCCGGCGCGGGCGCTGCGCTCCAGCAGCTCGGCGAACTGGCTCAGATAGGCAGGCAGGCCCTCCAGCCGCTGCAGCCAGACGCTGAAGTCGTCAGCGGTGGCCAACGGCATGATCTCGGCCAGCTCGTTAAGTGCCTGCGGGCCGTCGCGCGCCGTGATGCTGTAGGCCGCGGCGTGCAGCGGGTGCAGCGCCAGCCTAGCCTGCAGCAGATGCTCGAACAGATCGCAGTTGAGCTGCTCTTCGGCCGGCAGCAGCTCGCGCGGCAGCGCCTGCAGCGTGGCCAGCGCTTGCTGGTCGGCCGCCTGCGCGCGCGCCTCGGCGGCCAGGCTCAGGTCGGGCCAGAGGTGGTTGAAGCTGCGCTCGCCGAAATAGGTGGCCGCCAGCGGGTTCTCGGCCATGTCGCGCTGCCAGGTGGCTTCGAACAGCTGATGCAGGGCCTGGATGGTGGCGCGGGTGTCGGTGGGGCTCATGGCGGGAGCGGGCGCAGTGTTGACCGGCCCTAGTGTCTATCAAGGCGCGGCTCCGGCTTGACGTTCGTCGCGCGGGGCTGCAGTTCAGCCGTCAGCACGGTCTGTCCGTCTCCTGTGGCTGGAAAGAGCGCGCGCCGGTGACGACACTGCAATCACTGACACAGCCAAGCCCCAGGAGCCCATCATGACGAACCATACCCGCTACCAAGCCTTCTTCTTCGGTGCCGCGATCTGCCTGGCACTTGCCGCCGCAGTGAGCTACCAGGCCGAAACCGCCCCGGCCACCCAGGTCGTCAAGCTGGAGCGCGTCGTCATTGAGGGCAAGCGCACGGTGGACGGCATGCAGGTAGTGCGCCTGCCGCAAGTGGTCGTCCAAGGTCGCAGCATCGGCGCTGAGCAGCGCCTTGCGCTGGGCAAGACCAGCTGCCCCGCACAAACGGTCTGCTGAAGCACGCGGCTGTCTCAGTCGGCGCGGTTAGCCCGCGCCCCCTTGCAAAGCCCGGCATCCGCCGGGCTTTTGCATGTGCGCTCAGCATGAGCGCACTCTTGCGGGTGCAAGTCCCGCCGTAAGTTGATCACAGCGAACGAAGCGAAGCGCAACTGCACGAGGGCGACCGAATGTGGGGAGGAAGCGTGGAGCG
>NZ_JBILQK010000011.1:0-66699 GCF_044373315.1 Roseateles sp.
TGGCGGGGATGCTGGCGGCGCTGAAGGACGCGCGTACCGAAAGCCATCCGGCCTGATGCCCGCGGCATCCGCCTCCCGGGCCTCCCGCTGGCTGAGCGAGCCGCTGGAGGCGCTGCTGCTTGAACGTGCCAGCGCGCCGCCGCAGGAAGCCGAGCCTGACTTCGACCTGCTCATCGTTGGCAGCGGCTATGGCGGCGCGGTCGCTGCCGAGCGCTTCTCGCGCTGCACTGACGAGCAGGGCCAGCCGCTGCGCATCGCGGTGCTGGAGCGCGGCCGCGAATACCTGCCCGGCAGCTTTCCGCAGCACTTTGCCGAGCTGACCGGCCATGTGCGCACAGTTGGCCCCTCGGGCCAGCCCATGGGCTTCGGCGACGGACTCTTCGATCTGCGCGTCGGCCCCGATATGGTGGTCGTGCAGGCCAGCGGCTTGGGCGGCGGCTCATTGATCAATGCCGGCGTGATGCTGCCTGCGCGCGAAGAGGTGTTCACCGCGCCGCACTGGCCCGCGAGCCTGCGCCGCGACCCGGCCCAGATGCGCGCCTGGTACGAGGATGCAGGCCGCGCGCTCGGCAGCCTGGACGCGCAGGGCGAGCCGAACACCATCGATCGCCTGGCCGGCTTCAAGCCGCGCCGCGCCGATTTTTTCGCCAGCCTGGCCGATGGTGCCCAGGCGCCCGTGCGCCGCGTGCCGATCACGGTGGCGCTGGATGCGCAGCCGCTCAGCCCCGCCGGCCTGGACCTCAGTCGATGCGTCGCCTGCGGCGACTGCGCCACCGGCTGCAACCATGGCGCCAAGCAGTCCTTGGACACCAGCCTGCTCGTGCAGGCGCAGCAGCGTGGTGTGCGCCTGTTCAGCGGGGCCAGCGTGGTCCGGCTCGAGCCGTCCGGCGTGACGGGCTGGCGCGTGTGGGTCGAGCACAGCAGCGAGGCGCTGCGCCGGCGCGAAAGCGGGCCGACGGCACTGACCGCAAGGCGCGTGGTGCTGGCCGCCGGCACGCTGGGTTCCACCGAGATCCTGATGCGCTCGCGCGATGCCGGCGGCCTGGCGCTGTCTGATCGCCTGGGCCGCCAATTCAGCGGCAACGGCGACCTGATCGCCGCCGCAGTCGAAGCGCCGGTGGACCTGCACGCGCTGGCCGACGAGCAGCAGGCGCCGAATGCACGCGAGGCCGGCCCGACCATCACTGCGATGCTGGACGCACGCGGCGCCGCGCTGGATGGCAGCCACTTCATCGTGCAGGACCTGGCCGTGCCCGGTCCCTTGAGCTGGACCTTCGAGGAAGGCTTCGCGCTGGCCGAGACGCTGGAATCGCTGGCCGGCGGCGATGCCGCGCGCCATCAGGCCGGCTTCTCCTTCGATGATGCGCTGACGATCCGACCCGAGCGCAGCCGGCGCCTGCTGCCGCTGGCCATCATGGGCCTGGACAGCGCCAGCGGCGAGCTGCGCCTGCCCGAGGCCGCCGAGCGAACCGGGGCCTTGACGGTGCACTGGCCCGGCGCGCGCGACGACCCCGCGGTGCAGCAGCGCCATGACTGGCTGGAACAACGCCTGCAGCGCCAAGGCGCACACCTGATCCCCAACCCGATGTGGCGGCTGCTGCCGGCCGAGATGGCCCTGCTGATCGACGATCAGAAAGGCCCGATGCTCAGCGTGCATCCGCTGGGCGGCTGCGCCATGGGCGACGATGCGACGCGCGGCGTGGTCGATGAATACGGCCGCGTCTATGCCGGCCGCAGCGGCAGCGCGGTGCACGAGGGCCTGGTGGTGCTGGACGGCGCCATCGTGCCCGGCGCGCTGGGCGTCAACCCGGCGCTGACCATCACCGCGCTGGCCTTGCGCGCGCAGGCCACGCTACGCCGCGTCTGGGGCTGGCAGGAAACGCAGCACAGCAGCCCTCTGCCCAAGCCCGCGCCGCGGCTCGTGTTCCGCCCCATCCCGGTCGACCGCGCGGCCGCTCAGCAGCCCACCGAGGCCGAGCTGCGCGAGCGCCTGGGCGGCTTCGTGCGCCTGCCCGGCGCGCCGGGCGGCGAGGTGAAGTACCTGGAGCTGACCTTCGTCTATGAGCCGCTGCCCCTGCGCCAGCTGCTCAAGGCCGGGCCTGAGCGGCGGCTGCGCTGCGCTGATGACGGCCAGAGCCGGCTGCGCCTGTTCGACGCCTGGCCCGACCCGGATGCGCCGGGGCACTACATGGTGGTCAAGGCCGATAGCGCACGCGGCAAGGGCAAGCTGTGGATGCACGCCGAACGTGCCGATGCCGACGCACGCTGGATCGCGCCGCTGCGCAGCGCCGAGCTGGCGGTGTTCCACCGTGAGGCCAGCAGTGCCTGGCAGCGCCGCAGGCGCGGCCTGTTGGCCTGGTTTCTGAACCGTGGCTGGCGCGACAGCCTGTTCGCGCTGCAGGATGCCTGGGCCCAGCGCCAGGCGCCCAGGCCCGGCCAGGCCTCGGTCTGGCATCGAGTGAAGACGCAGGCCGTCCACGCCTGGAACCTGGCCTCGCATGCCGGCCAGGTGCGGCGCATGGACTACACGCTGGAGATCGGCGAGAGCGCCGCCACGCCGGCCTGGGCACGGCCGCTGCAAGGCCTGCAGCTGCAGGGCGGCAAGCGCATCAGCTACACACGCCGCGGCAATCCCTGGAAGCAGCTCAGCACGCTGACGCTGGATGTCAGCGGCCCGCTGCGTGCGCCCAAGGGCCGCGCGGCGCCGGTGCTGGAGCTGGACCTCTACTACCTGGCGCGCCAACGCCAGCCGCTGTTGCGCATCACCCGCGCGCAGGACCTGCCCAGCGTGATCCGTGATGTGGGCCAGCTGATGGCCTATGTCACGCGGCTGCTGCTCCAGGTGCACGTCTGGACCTTCCGCCTGCCTGACGAAGCGCCGCCGCGCAAGCCGGAGCGCCTGCCTGGCGCGGTTCCGGGCCTGCCCGCGCCGGAGATCAGCGAGATCGCCGTCGGCCGCCGCGGCGAGGCGGGTCAGCAGCGCCGCCCGGTGGGCCGCAAGCCGCGCGGCGATGACGACGAGCCCGTGCACATCCGCCTGACGCGCTACCGCCAGGACCAGCGCGTGGCGCCGGCGGGGCACGGCGAGCGCTGGGCCGCCGGCCAGCCTATCCTGATGATCCACGGCTACAGCGCCAGCGGCACCACCTTCGCGCATCACTCGGTGCAGCCTGGTCCGGCCCAGCTGCTGTGGGATGCGGGCTTCGATGTGTGGGTGCTGGACATGCGCACCAGCGCGGGCCTGGACAGCGCCAAGCTGCCCTGGACCTTCGAGGAGTGCGCGCTCAACGACATTCCGGTTGCCGTGGACGCGGTGCGCCGCGCCACCGGCCGCGACAAGATCGATGTCTTCGCGCACTGCATGGGCTCGGTGATGCTGCAGATGGCGCTGCTGCAGCCCAGGGAGCAAAAGGGCATCGAGCACTTTTTCGCGCTGCGCGAGAAGCTGATGCACGAGCATCCGATCCGCCGCCTCGTGATCTCGCAGGTGACGCCCAAGATGATCATGTCACCCACCAACGCCTTGCGCGCGCACCTGATGCTCTATCTGCGGCCTTGGCTGCCGATGCTGCAGGATTTCGCCTTCCGACCCGAGGGCCAGCGCACTCTGCAGGATCAGCTGATCGACCGCCTGCTGTCCAGCCTGCCCTATCCGGACGCCGAGTTCGACCTCGAGAACCCGCCCTTTCCCAGCCTGAAGAAAACGCCCTGGGTGGCGACGCGCCACCGCATGGACATGCTCTATGGCCGTGACTTCGCGATCACCAATGTGGATCAGCCGGTGTTCGACTTCATCGACGACCTCTTCGGCCCGCTGAACATGGACACGGTAGCGCAGGCCATCCACTTCGCGCGCGTCAACGAGATCACCGACTGGCGCGGCGCCAGTCTCTACCTCGACGACATGGCCAAGGTGCTGGCCCAGCTGGAAGCCTTTCCCATCCTCTCGATCCACGGCCAGGACAACGGCCTGTGCCAGGCTGAAAGCGGCGAGTTGACGAAAGACCTCTACGAGCAGCTGGCCCCCGGCCGCTACCGCTTCAAGGTGATCCACGGTCATGGTCACCAGGACTGCCTGATCGGCCGCCATGTGCGCGAGAAGGTTTTCGTCCATGTGCTGGACTTCCTGTTCGAGGAGCAACCCTGATGGCCCGGCTGCATGAGTTGCGCAGCGCGGCGCCGCCGCTGCACCGCGTCGAGCGCGTAATCGAGCGCCAGGCGCAGGAGGAAGGGGGCGATCAGCTGCGCGTGCTCACCGCGCTGCGCCCCGAGCTCGGCTGGCCGCGTGCCTGGGCCTGGCTGCCTGTGCGCGAGGACGCAAAGGCCGGGCGCTATGTACCGCTGGACCCGCTGAAGCCCTTGAGCCAGCAGGTGCAGCTTCAGCCTTTTGAATCGCAGCCCGGCGAGCCGGGGGCGGCCTTGCGCAGCAGCTTGCCCGCCCGCTGGCTACCTGCCGAAGCGGGCTCCGGCCTGCTGTGCCTGTTCGTCTATGCCGACGAGCGGGAACAGCGTGTCGAAGGCCTGCACGAAACGCCGGACCTCGAAACCGCGCTGCGCAGCGCGCTGGCCGCCGGTCTGGTGGCGCTGCGCCATGCCTTCGTCACCCGCCCGGCCGAGGCGCCGGAGGAAGGCAAGCTGAGCTTTGTGCTGGCCGCCTGCCAGTTCCCGCCGGGCTTGCTGGACACACTGCAGGGCGCCGAGATCGACCCGCGCCGCGCCGGGCCGGCCGATGCATCGCTGGCGCGGCTGCTGGCCTTTACGCGCGGCCATCCGGCCGGTGCTGCGGTGTCGCTGCTGCTGCTTGCGGGCGACCAGATCTATGGCGATGCTAGCGGCGGCGTGGCCGATGCGGCCAACAGCGTGGACCGCTATGCCATGCCTTACCGCGCGTTCAAGGCCGGCCTGGTGCGCCATCTGCCGTCGACGCTGGAGCGCATCGTCCATGCGCCCGACGACCACGAGATCATCGACAACTGGGAGCCGAAGCTGCTTGCCGATGGCCGCTGGGACCGCGGGCCCTGGGCTGAGGAGGCTCTCGCCGCGGCCTGGGCGGCGCGCTGGGAGCCTGGCGCACGCGCAGGGTTGTTCGAGCGCTTCTGGCATCCGTTCGACTGGCGCGGCGCCAGCTTCTTCATCGGCGACTCACGGACCGAACGCGAGCCGCGGCCGCTGGCGCGCTTGCTGCGCGCGCAGATGATCAGCAGCGCGCAGCGCGCAGCTTTCGCCGCCTGGCTGGCGCACAGCTCGGCAGCCGGCCGACCGCGCTTCGTGCTGACCGGCTCGATGCTGCTGCCGCGTCGCCTGGCCACAGCCGAGCACGCGGCCAGCGCGCTGCACTCCGACGCCTGGGACGGCTACCCAGCCTCGCTGCACTGGCTGCTGGGCGAGCTGTGGCGGCAGCGGGCTTCGAATGTCGTCTTTCTTTCCGGCGACGAGCACCGCTCCGGCTTCATCAGCGCCAGCATCCGCCGGGCCGATGGCGCCGAGCCCGAGCGGGCGGTGCAGCTGCACTCCATCCACAGCTCGGCGCTGTATGCGCCCTGGCCTTTTGCGGTGACGCCCGCCGAGGCCCTGGCTGCGCCCGAGGCCTTCGACTTCCCCGGCCCCGAGGGTCAGGTCTTGCGCTGCACGGTGAGCGCCTGGCACGATTGCCCCGGCGACGGCTTTGCGCTGCTGCAGGCTGAAGGCGCTACGCTGCGCCTGTGGTTCGACCGGGCCGAGCGCCCCTTGCATGAGGGCGCGGTGCTGCCGGCTGCGGATGCGGTGCTGGATTTGAGTTGAGGTGATGACGGAGCAAACCTTGGACGATCTGCAGCAAATCCATGTGCCGGGCCTGCTGCTGCGGCCCTTTGTGGACAGCGATGCGCCTGCCTTTGCGGCTGCAGCGCTTGAGTCTGTGGAGACGGTCGGGCGCTGGATGCCCTGGTGTCACGCCGGTTTCGGCGCGGAGACGGCGCTGGCCTGGTTTGCCGCATGCCGCAGCGGCCGCGAGGCTGGCAGCGCCTACGAATTCGGTGTTTTCGATGCCGCCAGCGGCGAGCTGGTGGGCGGTGTCGGCCTGAACCTGATCAACCTTCAGCATCGCTACTGCAACCTTGGCTACTGGGTGCGGCAGTCGCGACAAGGGCAGGGCATTGCGACGCGCTGTGTGCCGGCACTGACGCAGCTGGCCTTCGGCATGCTCGCGCTGCATCGCATCGAGATCGTGGTCGCGGTGGGCAATGCCGCCAGCGAGCGCGTGGCGCTCAAATGCGGTGCCACGTTCGAGGCATTGGCACGCAAACGGCTGCTGCTGCATGGTGAGCCGGTGTCTGCCTCGATCTTCTCCATCGTTGCGCCTTGATCCAGCCCCGGCGCCCAGCCGCTAGCATGCACGCATGAATCCCGCTGCCCCCTCGTCTGCCCGCGCCGACCTGCCGGTGCTGTTGCTGCTGGCCTCGCTGCTGCTGCTGGGCCTGCTGGCCTGGTCCGGCTGGCAGCCTTACGACCGCGCCACCTGGGCGATGGAGGTGGCGCCCGTCTTCATCGCGCTGCCGCTGCTGTGGGCCAGCTACCGTCGCTTTCCGCTCAGCAGCTTGCTGTATGTCTGCATCTTTGTGCACGCCTGCGTGCTGATGCTGGGCGGCGCCTACACCTATGCGCGCGTGCCGCTGGGCTTTGCGCTGCAGGACTGGCTGCAGCTGCAGCGCAACCCCTACGACAAGATCGGCCACTTCATGCAGGGCTTCGTGCCGGCCCTGGTGGCGCGCGAGATCCTGCTGCGCGGCGCCTATGTGCAGGGCCGGCGCATGCTGTCCTTTCTGTGCGTCTGCGTCGTGCTGGCGATCAGCGCCAGCTATGAGCTGATCGAATGGGGCGCGGCGCTGGCTCTGGGCCAGGGCGCTGACGAATTCCTGGGCACCCAGGGCGACCCCTGGGACACGCAGTCCGACATGTTCCTGGCGCTGATCGGTGCCGGCGTGGCCCTGCTCCTGTTCACGCGGCTGCAGGACCGGCAGATTGCCGCGCTTTCGCGCTAGCTCATCGGAAGAGAAAACGGCATGTACGAGGCCAAGCACCAGCCGCTGATACCGCCTGAACGCTTCATGCGCCGGGTGCTCTTGCACGCTGGCGCCGGGGCAGCCTTGCTGCTGGCGTCGCTGGCGCTGGGCATGGGCGGCTATATGCATTTCGAGAACCTGGCCTGGCGCGACGCCTTCCTCAACGCGGCCATGCTCTTGGGCGGCATGGGGCCGGTGGACGCGCCGCGCAGCGATGCGGGCAAGGTCTTCGCGGGGCTTTATGCGCTCTATGCCGGACTTGTGTTCCTGATCGTTGCCGGATTGATCGTTGCGCCAGTTGCGCACCGGGTGCTGCACAAATTCCATTGGGATCGTTAGGGCCTGCGGCGTGCGTGGCTCGGGGATCATCCGGTCGGCGCGCCGTCCTGGCGCGTCGCAGAATCGAAGTCACGATGAACACCACCCGCACTTCCACCCAGCCCCTGCTGTTCCAGACGGCCGATCTGCAGGCGCGCGAGCTCACCGAGGCTGAGCTGCCTGAACTGCAGGCCTTCTACGACGCCAACCCCTTCTACTTCCAGACCATCAACGGCCACCCTGCGGGGCCGGACGATGCACGCATCGATTTCGAGGAGCGCCCGCCGGCGCACATGAGCTTCAGCCGCCAGTGGTTCATCGGCCTGCGCTTGCACGAGCAGCCCGATGCGCCTCTCGGAGGTGTGGCCATCGTGGTGTCTGACCTGGTGGCCCGGCAGGTCTGGCACCTGTCGCTGTTCCTGATCGCGACACCGCTGCACGGTCAAGGCATTGCGGCGCCCGCCTACCAGGCGCTGGAGTCCTGGGTGAGCGGCCAGGGCGCGCGCTGGCTGCGCCTGGGTGTGGTGCAGGGCAATGCGCGGGCCGAGGCCTTCTGGGCGCGGCAGGGCTACGCAGAGCTGCGCACCCGAGAAGGCGTGGACACGGGCGGGCGCATCAACACTTTGAGCGTGCGGCTGAAGCCACTGCAGGCCGGTGCGGGGCTCGATGACTACCTGCGCCTGGCGCCGCGGGATCAGCCGGGGTCCAACTTGCCCTGAGTCGGGCGGGGCCCGACCGCAAACGCTTCAACTTCCCGCGCTCCTCGGGTCAGGGTTTGCGCGGCAGTCGCGTGCAATCAGGGGGTCATGATCAGCACGCTGTCGTTGCGGTTGTCGGTGTCGGCGCTGGCCCGCACGCTGGTGTTGAACAGCAAGCCTTGTGTGACGCCCGGTGCAAAACGGTAGGGCAGCGTGAACACCAGGGTGCCATCCTTGGGCAGGCTCGGAAGTTCCATCACCCCCACCTTCAGTTCCGTCGGGCACAGGGCTCCACCGGAGGCGCTGCAAGTGATCGTGCCGAGCGTGGGTGCGCTGGCCGCGGGATTGCTCAGCAGATCGATGCCCAGGCGCGCATCCGTCGACGCGTCCGGGCCCTTGTTGCTCACCGTGAGCACATAGGCAAAGGCGCCACCGGGCGGAACGGATGTGCTGGGGCCGGTGGCCTGCACCGCCACATCAACGCTGTAGGCCTTGAAGCCGACCGATTGGCTGCTGCTGGACATGTGGCCGCCATTGCTGGTGCTGGCGGACGCCGCCACATTCACCGTGCTGCTGGTGCCCAGTTTGACCATGCCAACCAGATCGAAGGTGAGCGAAGCGCCGGGCTGCAGATTGCTGACAGTCATGCGCGAGCCCGTGGCCGGGCAGGCGGAGGCGGCGTTGTCAGACTTGCAGTTGACCACCTTCAGGTCTTGCAGCACCGCGTCGGCCGTGATGTTGAAGTCGGTCGTGCCAGCCACGCCCTTGCCGATATTGCTGAGCTTGACGGTGGCCATGGTCTGCAGGCTGCCCGAAGGGACCGGGTTGGCGATCGGCTTCACCAGAACCGCCAGTTCGGCCGCGTTGACGGGCGGGGGAGGGATCACTTCGGTGCCACCGCTACCACCGCCACCACAGGCACTGAGCACGGCAGCGGCCGATAGCGTCATCGCGAGCAGCAGCGGGCGATGACGGGGGCTGGAGGCGATCTGGGCGGCGTGCGTGTTCATGGAATTCCTCGGAGGCGTTTGAAAGGCGGGTGGGGTTTCGGGTGCGGCGGCGTTGTGCGGCCGGTGCGTCGCACTGCGTCGAGGCAATGTGGACAGCGATGAAAAAGTGTAGGAGCGCGGGGTCCGCATGTCTGTGTAGGTTTTGTACAGCCGCCGCCATCGGGGCTGTCACAGACCGTCACACAGGCCGTACGCGAGCAGCACAGACAGCGGCGGTGGCAGTTTCGACAATTCGATCCGTCAACACATCAACCCAAACGGAGACCCCTCATGTCCAAGCCCAACACCGCCACGCTCACCACTTCGGCCCGCGGCGCCGCACTCATCGTGGCTGTCGGAATCACGCTGAGCCTGTTCTCTGTGATCGTCAACGAAGCGCAGGCGCAGAGCTGGGGCACCGGCGAGCGCCGTGCCGAGCCCAGCACCATGGTGCGTGTGCTCTCGGCCACGCCCAACCTGGACCGCATCAGCGAGACCCGCCAGCAATGCAGCTACGAAACCCAGCAGGTGCCGGTGAGCACGGCTGGCAGCAGCGGGACGGGCGGCGCGGTTCTTGGCGCGCTGGCCGGCGGCCTGCTGGCCAGCCAGGTGGGCAAGGGCACGGGCAAGCATGTGGCCATTGCGGCGGGCAGCGCGACCGGCGCCTTGATCGGCAAGAACATGGCCGAACAGGCGGGCAGCACCAGCTATGTGAACCAGCAGGTCCAGGTGTGCCGCCCGGTGACGCAGTGGCGCGAGCAGGTGCGCGACTACACGGTGCGTTATGCCTACCAGGGGCAGGAGTACACGGTGAACCTGCCGCAGCATCCGGGCGAGTGGCTCAAGCTGACCGTCTCGCACGGCGTCACGCCGATCTGATCGTCCAGCCAGCCCTCAGGTCAGCGGCCATTGCAGCAACAAGCGCGCACCACCCAGCGGGGCGGCGCCCATTGTCGCGCTGCCACCATGCGCTTCAGCCACCCGCCGCACGATGGCCAGCCCCAGGCCAAAGCCCCGGCTGCCGCGCTCCTTGACGCGGTTCAGGCGCTTGAAGGGCTGGAACACCGCTTCACGCAAGGCCTCGGGCACGCCCTCGCCGTCGTCATCAACCGCCAGCAAGACCTGGCCCTCATGCACCCAGGCCGACAGCAGAATGCGTGAGCGCGCATGCCGGGCGGCGTTGCGCAGCGCATTGCGCAGCGCGTAGGGAATCAAGCGCGCATCGAAGCTGAGCGAGGGCGGCAGACGAAGCTCGGTGGCGAGTTGCTTGCCACCCAGCAGCGGTGCCAGGCTGTGCGCCTCCCGCTCCAGCAAGACCTGTAGATCGCCGGGCTCGGGCTGGGCCTGCAGGGCTCCCATGTCCAGGCGCGCCAGCATCAGGCTGGTATCGATGAGGGTGTCGAGTTCTTCGATATCGCGTTCGCAGGCCTGCACGGCGCGCTCGCGTGTTGCGGCATCGTCCTCGTCCACCAGCGCATCGATGGCGAAGCGCAGGCGCGCCAGCGGGGTGCGCAGCTCGTGAGACACCGCCCCGGTGAGTTCGCGCTGCGCGGCCAAGGCGGCGGCCAGGCGGGCCAGCGTGGCGCGCGCGCCGGCGGCGATGGGGGCGAACAGGCGGCTTTGTGGCTCGGGAATCTGCGTGTCGAAGCGGCCCGCGCTCATTTCGTCTGCGGCGTGCTGCAGCGCGCGCATATCGCGCCAGATCGGGCGCAGCAGCCACCAGGCGATGCCCATCACGGCCAGCGCCAGACCCAACGCGGCCGCCAGCTGCAGCCAGATCTCGCGTGGCAGCTGCAGCCTCGCATGCGGGTTCCAGTCGGCGTTCAGGGGGCCCAGCCGCAGCAGCTGACCCGGCTCGCCCGGCACGGCTGCATAGATGCGTCGGTTGAAGCCTTGCACCACCAGGCCGCCGGTCGCCACAACTTCCAGCTGCGCGGTGCTCAACTCCGTGCTGGGCACGATCGCCACGGGGTAGGCAAACAGCTCGTCCAGCAGCAGCACGCGCTGGCGGCGTTGCGCCTCGGGCAGGGCGGCAAGGTCGCGCACCAGCATGTCCACCGTGCCGCGCATGAAGCGGCGCACATAGTCATCAGTCACGCCATCCACTGCCAGCAGCACCAAGGACTGCACCAGCAGCACCAGCGTCAGTACCGCCAGCCCCAAGCCCAGGGCCACGCGCAACATCGGGGCGCGAAAGCGCACCTCAGTCCTTGGCAAAGAGATAGCCCTGGCCGCGCACCGTCTTGATGCGCGAGGGGGCGTTTGCATCGTCGCCGACCTTCTTGCGCAGGCGCGAGACGCGTGCATCGATGGCGCGATCCAGCCCATCGAATTCCAGGCCGCGCAGGCCCTGCATGATGTCGTCGCGCGTCACCACCTGGCCGGCCCGCTCAACCATGAAGAACAGCAGCTCATACTCGGCCGTGCTCAACTCCACCCGCTCGCCCGCCAGGCGCACATCACGTGCCGCCGGCTTGATCTCCAGCGCGCCGAACACCAAGGTGTCGCTCGGCGCGGCTGCAATTGCGGCGGTGTCGCGGCGCAGCAAAGCCTTGATGCGCGCCAGCAGCACGCGCGGGGCGACCGGTTTGGTGATGTAGTCGTCGGCGCCGCCCTCCAGGCCGAGCACCTGGTCGATGTCGTCGTCGCGTGCGGTCAGCATGACGATGCGGCCGCTGTAGTCGCGGCGCACATCGCGCAGCACCTCAAAACCATCCTTGCCGGGCAGATGACCATCCAGCAGCACCAGCTCGAAAGCCTGGCTGCGCAGAAGGCGCTCGCCCTCCAGGCCGTCGGCGCAGTGCTGCACCGCATAGCCGGCCTTGCGCAAGGCCTCGGCCACCAGTTCGGCCAGGCGTTCATCGTCCTCGATCAGCAGAATGCGGGCGGATTCCATGCTGGCGAGTGTAGGCAAAAGCGCTGCGCTTCAACCCCGGTTGCACTGGTCCGCAGCAGCGGGTGCCGCATGTCTTTCTCATTCGCCAGCGAATGCGCATGCGCCTGCGGCACCGCGGCACTCACTTGGGGCGATAGATCGCGCAGAGCTTGTGCCCGTCGGGGTCGCGCACATAGGACAGGTGCAAGGCGCCCATGGCGCCTTCGCGCAGGCCGGGCGGGCCTTCGATCGAAGTGCCGCCATGGGCCACGGCCACATCATGGAACTCTCGCACCTGCTCGGCCGAGTTGCACTTGAAGCCCAGCGTGCCGCCGTTGGCGTAGGTCGCTTCCTCGCCGTTGATCGGCTCGGTCACGCCGAAGGTGCTGCCTTCGTGGCGGTAGAACAGCCGGGTGTGGCCTGTGGCCGACTGGTTGCGCACCGGCTCGCCGGCGCCGAGCACGCCCAGCACCGCGTCGTAGAAGCGCTTGGAGCGCTCGATATCGTTTGAACCCACCATCACGTGATTGAACATGGCCTTGTCTCCTCAGGGTTGTTTGTCCAAGGCTGTCGATGCTAACGGTGTCGGCGGCAATCTGCGCAGTCCGGCGGCGGGGTGCAGGCGCTTGAGCCTCAGCCCTGTGCGGTGGCCGCCCCCGGCGTCTGCCGCACCGGCACCGCGATGTCGCCATGCGCCGCCAGCCATTGCAGGCCGGGCTCGCCGTCGCCTTGCGAGGGGTGGAAGTCGGGGCGCAGATAGGCCTTCCAGGCCTTGTGGGTGCAGCGCACGAAGCCCTCGCGGCCGAAGGTCATGCGCCAGGCGCTGGCCCAGGTGGAAGGCCGCCACCAGCTGCCGTCGTGCCAGAGGTTGTTGAGTGTCTGGCGCAGCAGGTCGCAGCTGAAGTGCCAGGACACCAGCCAGAACAGGCGCCGGCGCCAGGCTTCGTTGCCGCCCAGCGCTCGGTAGAGGTCGAAGGCGGTGCTGCGGTGCTCGCTCTCCTCGCTGGCATGCCACAGCCACAGATCGCGCAGCCGCGGCTCGGCGCCGGCCAGCGGCGTCTCGTGGCACAGCAGGTACTCGGCCAGGATGGCGGTGAAGTGTTCGGTGGCGGCGGTTGCGGCCAGCCAGATGCGTGGGTCCACGCCGTCCAGGCGCTGCATGCGCCGCCGTGCGCGCGGCTCCCAGTGGTTGCGCAGGCCCTGGCGCGCGAGGTGTTCGTTGAACAGCGCGTGGATGCGCCGGTGCGTGGCCTCCTGGCCGATGAAGCCCTGCACCTCGTCGGCAAAGCGCGCGTGGCCGGCCTCGTCGAGCTGCTTCAGCCCCAGGCGCATCGAGTCGATGAAGAACTGCTCACCAACCGGGAAGCTCATCGACAGCGCGTTGAACATCGCGCTGCGGAAGGCGTCGCCGCCGTTCCAGTGGCGCGGCAGCGGGGTCTGCAGGTCGACCAGCAACCGACGCACGATGAGTTCAGCCATGGCTTGTTCCTCAGCTCTGTTGTTGGGGCTTGGTACTGCCGGGTACCAATGCGCGATCTTGGGTGGCATGGCTGGTACTGTCAAGTACCATGCGCCTCAGCATGAATACCCTGACCGATCCGATCCAGGACACTCGGCGGCGCCTGCTCGACGCGCTGGCGGCCATCATCGCCAGCAAGGGCTATGCGGCCACCACCATCGCCGACCTGGTGGCCGAGGCGCGCGTCTCGAAGCGCAGCTTCTATGAGCAGTTCAGCGACAAGGCCGATGCGCTGCTGGCGCTGTACGAGAGCGCCACGCGCCAGTCCTTCGCGGTGCTGCGCGCCGCCATCGACCCGGCGCGCGACTGGCACGACCAGCTCGACCAGGCGCTGGGCGCCTATTTCGCCACGCTGGCGAGCAATCCGCCGCTGCTGCGCACGCTGTTCGTCGAGATCATGGCGCTGGGGCCGCGCGGCCTTGCGGTGCGGCGCCAGTCGGCCGAGGCCTTTGCTGACTTCATCGTCCAAGTGGCCGGGCCGAGCCTGCCCAAGCCGCTGGCGCTAGCCATCGTTGGCGGCATCCACGAATGGGTGCTGCAGGCTGTGGAGGCCGACGCGGTGGCGGGCCTGCCCGCGCTGACGGCGCCGGCCTCGCGCCTGGTGCGCGCGGTGGTGGATGCATCGGCGGCGGGCGATGCAGCGCCGCGCTAGCGCTGGCCCTACAGCGCCGGCACCAGCTTCACTGCCAGACGCTTGCCGCTGGCGATGATGTCGAATAGGCGGTCTATGTTCGGATGGCTGCCCGGATGGGCGCGTGCGGCCTCGGTGTGTTCGGCGAACAGGCGCAGGCCTTCTTCGGCGGCCGCCGCGTCAATATGGCCACAATGGCGCGCGGCCAAGGCCGCATAGACGGCCAACGCGCCGGCCTTGCCGGGCTTGTTTTCTATCGTCGCTACCCACTCGCCGGCGGCGTCCAGCAGATGCAGCTCGGCCAGATGGGCCGCGGGCGGGAGTTGCTTTAGCGTGTCGGCGAAGGCCATGGTCAGCGCAGCGTGCAAGGTTGGGATGGCCGCCATTGTCCTGGCATGTCAGCTGGGCCGCTGGGCGGGCGTGACCCACTGCACGCTTGCACTGTCGTGCCGGGGCGCTGGCGGCTCAGGCTCGGGTAGCCTACGTGTGCGCGGCTCGCCGCTCGCCCAGCCGCCACGCTGCGGCAAGGCCAAGGCCTGCTTTTCTCCCTTATGCTGTGTCAACTTCCTTTTGCTACGAGCCCCGAACCCTGACAGCGCCCATGCAAGGCTTTCGCACGATTCGTTTTACGGCAGGTTGGCGATGAAACGAGCGCTGCCCACACTGGGCTGGCTGCTGGCGCTGTGGCTGATGGTGTCAGCCGCGCAGGCCGCCGAGCCGCCCAAGTCGTCTGTGTCGGCCACATCGCCAGCGAGCAGCCTGGGCCTGGGCGGGCCGACGCAGGCGTTGACGCAGTACAAGATCGACAGCTGGCAGACCGAGCAAGGCCTGCCGCTCAACACCGTGCAGGCCTTGCTGCAGACCCGCGACGGCTATCTGTGGATCGGCACCGCGGGCGGCCTGGCGCGGTTCGACGGCGTGCGCTTCACCAGCGTCGATGCAACACAGGCGCCCGATGTGGCCTCGCAGCCGGTGTTCGGCCTGATGGAAGACCGCGAGCAGCAGCTCTGGATCGGCCACAGCAAAGGCGCACTGGTCTACCGCCAAGGCAGCTTCCACAGCGTCATCAGCACCGAGCAGACCGCCGGCCGGCGTGTCTGGGCGTTTGCGCAGGCGGGCGACGGCTCAGTGTGGGCCGCCAGCGAGAACGGGCTGATGCACTTGCGCGAGGGCAAGCTCGTCAAGCGCTACCAAATGGCCGACGGCCTGCCGACCTTGCGGCTGCGCAGCCTGGCCTTCGACCGCGAGGGCGTGCTGTGGATCGGCACCAGCGGCGGCGGCCTGGTCGCGCTGGAGAAAGGCGGCCAGTTCCGCATCCTGAATCCGGACACCGGCTTCCCGCATCTGCAGGTGCGTCATGTGCTGGCCGATCCGCACAGCGGCGTCTGGGCCGCCACGGCCGGCGGCGGCCTGGTGCATGCGACGCCCGGTGGCCAGCGCGTCTACACCGTGGCCGACGGTCTGCCGACCGACCATCTGACGGCGCTGGCGCGGGATGCCAAGGGTGCGCTGTGGATCGGCAGCTGGGGTGCTGGCGTGGTGCGCATGAACGCCGAGGACGGTCGCTTCAGCGCGATCTCCAGCGCCGAAGGTCTGGCCGGCAGCCAGATCTGGTCCGTCCTCAGCGACCGCGAGGGCAGCGTCTGGGTGGGCACCTGGGTGGGCGGGCTGAACCGCCTGCGTAACCGCCCCTTCACCGTGTTCGGCACGCCGGAAGGCTTGGCGCACGACAACGTGCGTGCGGTGCTGCATGGCCGCGGCGGTGTGAGCTGGGTGTCGACGGCGGGCGGCGGTCTCAGCCGCATCGAAGGCGAGCGCATCAGCACGCTGAGCAAGAAGGACGGCCTGCCGACAGACGAGGTGTCGGCCCTGCACGAGGACGCCGATGGCACGCTGTGGATCGGCAGCTACACCACCGGGCTGGCGCGGTTGCGCACCGGCCGCATCGACAGTTTCAGCATCGAGCAGGGCCTGCCCGGCGTCGAGGTGCGCTCGGTGCTGCGCGACCGGAGCGGCACGCTGTGGGTGGGCACGCGCGCCGGCCTGGCGCGTTTCAACGGCCAGGGCTTCGAGGCGGTGCAGGCTCCCGGCCTGCCGCAGGAAGGCGTGGTGGCGATGCTGCAGGACCGCAGCGGCACGTTGTGGCTGGGCACCACCGGCGGTGGTCTGGTGAGCTATCGCGAAGGCCGCTTCAAGACACTGACGACGGGCGATGGCCTGCTGTCGAACTGGATCATGGCCTTGCATGAGGATGCCGATGGCACGCTGTGGATCGGCACCAATGGCGAAGGCCTGAACCGTCTGCGCGATGGCCAGCTGCAATCGATACGCAGTGCCGACGGGCTGTGGGACGGCGTGGTGCAGACCATTCTGGAAGACAGCGCCGGCAATCTGTGGATGACGTGCAACCGCGGCTTCTTCCGCGTGGCGCGTGCCGAGCTGGATGCCTTCGCGCAGGGCCGCATCAAGAAGGTCAGCTCGGTGGGCTACGGCCCCGGCGATGCGCTGCGCGGCACCACCTTTGCCGGCGGCCTGCAGCCAGCGGGCGCGGTCGACAGCCGCGGGTGGCTCTGGCTGCCCTCGGCCAACGGACTGGTGATCGTCGACCCGGCTCGACTGCCGGGGGCAGGCCCAGCACCGGCCGTTCGGATCGAGCCTGTCGTGCTGGACGGCGTGGCTCGCGTGGCCAACGCCGGCATCGTGCTGCCGCCCGATGCGGCGCCGCTGACCTTGCGTTACACCGCGATGACGCTGCTCTATGCCGAGCGCGTGCGCTTCCGCTACCAGCTCGAAGGCCTGACACGCGACTGGGTCGAAGCCGGCAGCAACCGCGAGGCGGCCTTTCCGGCCTTGCCGCATGGCCACTACCGCTTCCGCGTGGCGGCCTCCACCGATGGCGGCCTAAACTGGGGCGAGCCCTCGGCGCCGCTGGACATCACAGTGCAGCCGCACTTCTACCAAACCCGTTGGTTCATCGCGCTGATGCTGCTGGCCGCGGTGGCGGGCATCGTGCTGTTCGAGCGTCTGCGTGCGCGCCATCAGCACGCCAGGCAGGCCGAGATGGAGCGACTGGTGGCGCAGCGCACCGAAGAGCTGCGCCTGGCCAACGAACATCTGCAGCGCCTGTCCTTTGTCGATTCACTGACCGGCCTGGCCAACCGCCGCCGCTTCGACGAAGCGCTGGACAACGCGTGGCGCCGCGAGCGCCGCACCCACACGCCGCTGGCGCTGGTGATGGCCGATATCGATGCCTTCAAGCGCTACAACGATCTGCTGGGCCACCCGGAGGGCGACCGCTGCCTGGCGGCCGTGGCCGGCGTCTTCACGCAGGCGGTGGCACGCGCCGGCGATCTGGCGGCGCGCTATGGCGGCGAAGAGTTCGTCGTGCTGCTGCCCGGCGTGGACCGTGCCGGCGCGCTGGCGCTGGCCGAGCAGATCCGCGCCGGCTGCGAGGCGCTGGCGCTGGCGCATCCCGACTCGCCGGTGGCGCCGGTGGTGACGCTGAGCCTGGGCGTGGCGGCCTGCGTGCCCGGCCAGGACGGCAGCGTCGAGGCCCTGCTGGAGCAGGCCGACGCGGCGCTCTACCAGGCCAAGCAGGCCGGCCGCAACCGGGTGCGCTGAAGGGCGATCAGCCCGACTCGCAAGCTGAGCAATATTTCACGCTGCATTGCAAGTCCACTGTTGCAGCACCATCGGGGCAGCGCCTGAATCCATGCTCAGCCTGCCTGCCCGATGGCAAGATGCACTGAGCGGCGCGCTGTGATGAACAACGTGCCCTCGCCTCGGACATGCGCCAGGGCGTCACCAGGGAGTTCCAGAAACATCGCTCGGTCTTGCGTTCCCCCGTTGGGAGCCGACCGCCTCTTGCAGGATTGGAGGATTGGATGCGTTTCAAGGGAAATCATTGCGCGACGCCCCGGCTTCGCAGGGCCCTGATCGGGGCCGCTGCCGTGCTTGGCAGCGTGGCCTCGCAACACAGCCTGGCGCTGGACTTCAGCTACAGCGGCTTCGCCACGCTGGCCCTGGGGCGAAGCTCCGGCGCTTGCACCGAAGGCGCGCTGTCAGACCGCTACAACCTGGGTTGCACCCGCTTCATCGCTGACTGGGCCCATGCGGGTGTCTATCGGGATACCTGGAGTGCCAAGCAGGAGTCCCGCGCCGGCCTGCAGGGCACGCTGCGGCTGAGCCCCGAGCTCAGCGCCACCGCACAGGTCACGGCGCGGGCCCTGGAAGATCAGCATCTCAACCTCGAGTGGGCCTACCTCAGCTACAAGTTCAGCCCGAGCCTGACGCTGCAGCTGGGCCGAAAGCGGCTGCCGCTGTATTACTACTCCGACTTTCAGGACATCGGCTACGCCTACAACACCGTGCGTCCGAGCCCGGATGTCTATGGCTGGGATGTCGTCAACTACAACGGCGCAAGCCTCAGCCACAGCAGCAACTTCGGCGAGCTTTCGGTGCGCAGCGAGCTGCTGCTGGGCAGCGAGAACAGCCGCGACAACGCCTACTCGAAGATGGTCGTCAACGATCCCAAGGATGTGCGCTGGAGCGGCATCGGCGGGGCCGCGGTCGAAGTCTCTTACGACTGGTTCTCCGGGCGCCTGAGCTATGTGCGGAGCAAGTTCCGCCAGATTGATCGCGCCACGGGCGCCGTGGAGGTCGACCCTTCCGGCCCGCGGCAGAGCTTTCTGGGCCTGGCACTCAACGGCGATGTGGGCAACTGGGTCATCCGGACCGAGTTCGGCAGCTCGGATCGCGACTTGATCGGCTACAAGGCCAAGTTCTACCTGGCGACGGTCGGCTACCGCCTCGGCGATTTCACGCTGACGGGCGGCAGCAGCGCTTATCGCGAAACCGCTGCGGCGGGCTCTGGCTACAACCCGGTCAAGCTGCGCAGCGAGCTGCTTGCCCTGCGTTACGAACTGCACAAGGGCGGTGCCCTGAAGCTGCAGTTCGACCGTGTTCGCGACCAGGGCGCGCCGGCTTATGTCGGCAATTCGCGCTTGCTCAGCGCGACCTACGATGTCGTGTTCTGAGCCCATGGCATCGAGCCATCGATTCAGTTTGAGGAGTACCCGATGATGGACGGACTTGGATACCGGACTGTGGCCGCTGCGCTCTTGCTGGGCTGCAGCCTCTCGGCTTTTGCGCAGGTTGCTGTGATCGTCAACCCGAAGAGCCCGCTCACCGCCTTGACGTCTGAGCAGGCGGCGGCGGTGTTCCTGGGCAAATCGGCTTCCTTGCCAGGTGCGGGCCTGGCGCAACCGGCGGATCTGCCGGATGCCAGCGCGGTGAGGGAGCTGTTCTACACCAAGGCTGCGGGCAAGACCGCCGCTCAGGTGAAGGCCGCCTGGGCGCGCCTGACCTTCTCCGGCAAGGCCTCGCCGCCCAAGGAGTTGTCCAGCGCGGCTGATGTGAAGAAGCATGTGGCGGGCAATGTCGATGCGATCGGATACATCGAGAAGTCCGCGGTCGACAACACGGTGAAAGTGGTGCTGGTCATTGACTAGCGGCTGCTGACGCACCGGGGCGGCGCGCCCGGCCTGTTTCAGCGCGCTGCGGCAGCAGCAGCCTCGGCGCGCCGCAGCGCCGCCTGAGCGGCCAGGGCGCTGTCGCCACGCGCCTGATACAGCAGCTCCAGCTCCTCGAAGACAAACGCATCCGGCGTGCCGGCGGCCTCGTTTTCGCGGGCCAGGCGCAGCTGGATCGCCAGCGCTTCATCGATGCGGCCCAGGCTGCGCAGCGTCCAGGCCACCATCCAGTGCGCCACGCGCTCGCGCTGGGCGTCGCCCTGTTCGGCCCGCAGCGCCGAGGCCTGCTGGAACTGCACAAGGGCTTCGGCGAAGCGCTGCTGCCGGTGCAGGGCCAGGCCCAGGTTGTTGCGCAGTGAAGCCTCCCAGCGGCGCGCCTGCGGCTGCCTGGAGGCCAGCGCAATGGCCAGCCCCTGCTCGGCCCAGCGCGCCTGCTCGGCCGGCGCCTGGTCGACGAAGGCGAACATATGCACCGCGTCCACCGCCAGAGCGTCCAGCCCGGCCTCGCGCGCCAGGCGCAGTGCGCGTTCGAAGGCGGCGCGGGCCAGGGCCTTGTGCTCGGGCGTCAGCTGCTCGGGCGTGTGGGTGGCCGAGGCATGGCTGCGACCCAGCTCCAGCGCATGGCGCACCTGGACCTCGGCGCCGGCCTTGGGCAGGTGCGCTTCGACCTGTTCGCGCAGCAGGCGGCGCGCCGCCTCGAAATCACGCCGCAAGCCCAAGCTGCGCGCGATCTGCGTCTGCAGGATCAGGGCCTCATCGCTGGCGGGTGGCAGCGTCGCAAGCGCGGCGCGGAAACGCTGCTCGCTCAAGGCCGGCTGGCGGAAGTCCCACAGCGCCTGGATGTCCAGCGCGCTTGCGGGCAGCGCGGCCAGCAGGCCCAGTGCCAGCACGCTGACCCGGCTGAACTTCATGCCGCGAAGCTGAAGTCGTCCACCGCCACGGCCGCGTTGCGGCGCCCCGGATAACGGAGCCAGCGCAGCGAGAGATTGAGGTCGAGCACGACCTGGGCAGCGTCCAGCCTGCGGCCGTCGCCGACATCGAAGCTGGCGGTCGTGTGGGCATCTTCCAGCAGCGTCAGGTCATAGCCGCGCTCCAGCGCCGCATAGGCGGTGGCGCGGATGCAGGCATTGGTCATCGCACCGGCCAGCACGATGTGGGCCGCGCCCAGCTCGGCCAGCAGCGCGTCCAGCGGCGTGTCCTCGAAGCCCGAGTTGTAGCGCTTGTGGATGCATGCCTCGTCGTTGCCGGGCTGGAGCTCGGGCACCCATTGCCAGGCTGCGCTGCCCTGAGGCAGGCGCTCGTCATTGCTGTGCTGCACCCACACCACCGGCACGCTGGCGGCGCGCGCCTTCTGCACCGCATGGGCGATGCGGGCGATCACGGGCTGGCGCTCCCAGGCCTCGACCATCACGCCGACCTGCACGTCGACGATCATCAACACTTGTTTGCTGCCGGGGCGGATGGTGGCCATGAGGGGTGCGCTTTCGAGAGAGTGATGCAGCGAGGGCTGCCCTGACTGACCATTGTCGGCCAGCCAGCCTCGCCGTCAGCGCGCCGCCAGCTGTGGCCGCGCTGCGCTGCAGCTGGCCAGCTCGAAGGGCAGTTCGCGCCATTTGGCATCGCCGTCACCGGCCGCTGCGCCTGCAGCGCATGCCTTGGTCTTCAGCATGGCGTTCAGCGCTTGTGTCTCGCGCGGCGCCAGGCGCGGCAGCTTGGCCGTCAACAGCAGCTGCATGGCCTGCTGCGGCGTGGCCGCGTCGGCTTCAGGCACGGGGCCCAGCAGCGTCTGGGTCTGCCGGGCCTCGGCCAGAGCCGCGGCGGGCTTGGCGCCGCTGCGCCGCTTCTTCAGATAGGCCAGGCCCAGCTCCATCGCCGCGTAGCCGCGCGCGGCCGAGGTGGTGAAGGGCTTGCGGAAGGCCGCGGTGTAGAGCGCTTCGACTTCGGGCCAGCGCGACTTGTCGGGGCTCAGCGTGGGGCACAGCGCGGCATCGAACTTGGTCGACAGCTCGGGGGCGAAGTCCATCCAGCAGGCGCCGCCGGCGGTGACGCGCAGCCCGGTCTCGCGGCGCAGCGTCGCGGCGGTGGTCTCCGCCACGCGCGGCGCCACGCGGCCGGTCTGCAGCACCAGATCGCCGAGTGCGAAGCGCTCGGCATTGCTCGACACCATCGGGATGCCGGCCTGGCCCAGCACGGCGGGCGCCGTGCCGACCACGCACCAGCCGCCCAGCACGATGTCGACCTTGGCGGCCGCCAGTGCCTTGGCGCTGGCCTCGGCCTTGGCGGCATCGCAGCCGCTGTCCATCAGCACCAGGGTCGGGGTCGGATTGATCGGAAAGGTCTTCAGGGCCAGCAGCATGCCCTCGTGGATCTCCTGCGCCTGGCTGGGGCTGGGCCAGCTCTGCGGCACGATGGCGCCGATGCGGGGCGCCGCTGGCTGAGCGGCCACAGCGGCGGCCACGCCGAGCAGGGCCGCACCGAGCAAGACCTGACCCCGTTTGCGTTTGATCGAAAGCGCGTGGGCGTGCATGAAGTTGGCATCCTCCTGCGGCGTGAATTGCCGCGCGCGAACGGTATGCCAGGCGCCGGCATCGCCAGCTCAGGAACTACCCGAAGCCTGACGCGGCCCCGTGCGCTTTCTCACGGCCCGGGCGGGCGCGCTTTAGTGCCCCGCAGCTGCCAGCGCCTTGGCGATCCGATGCCGCCCCACGGTGGTCTTGGGCACGCGCATCTCCTCGAACCACTGGCGCACGTCCTGGTCCAGGCCGATGCCGTGCATGTAGTTGTAGATGGCCTTCTTCAGCGCGCGGCCCAGCAGGTCGTGGTCCACGCCGGTGGGATCGACGAAGCCGACATCGTTCATCGCGAACGGGCTGTCGGGCAGCGGCAGCAGGCTGACGCCGAAGTCTTGCGGGCGCTGGCCCACGGGCGAGTGCACAGTGCAGGCAAAGCGGTGGAAGAAGCCGCTGTGGATGCAGCCGTTCAGGAATAGCTGGCGCACATACTCCAGCGCATCGACCGTGTCCTGCACTGTCTGCGTGGGGAAACCGTACATCAGGTAGGCGTGCACCAGGATGCCGGCATCGGCAAACGCCTTGGTGACGCGCGCCACCTGCTCTACCGAGACGCCCTTGTTCATCAGCGTCAGCAGCCGGTCACTCGCCACTTCCAGGCCGCCGGAGATGGCGATGCAGCCGCTGTCGGCCAGCTGCTGGGCCAGCGCGGGCGTGAAGGTTTTTTCGAAGCGCACATTGCCCCACCAGCTGATGGCCGGGTTGCCGCGCCGCTGCAGCTCGGCCGCCAGCGCCTTCAGCGCCTTGGGCGGCGCAGCCTCGTCGACGAAGTGGAAGCCGGTCTGGCCGGTCTCGGCCACCACCGCCTCGATGCGGTCCACCAGCACCTCGGCTGAGGCCGCTTCGTAGCGCGAGATGTAGTCCAGCGAGACGTCACAGAAGCTGCACTTCTTCCAGTAGCAGCCATGTGCCACGGTGAGCTTGTTCCAACGCCCGTCGCTCCACAGCCGGTTCATGGGGTTGAGCATGTCCAGCAGCGACAGATAGCGGTCCAGCGGCAGGCCGTCCCAGGTGGGCGTGCCCACTTCGTCGAAGGGAATCTCCGGCTCGCCAGCGAAGTTGATGTAGCGCACCTGGCCTGTTTCATCGCGCACGAAGGTGCGCACCAGGCGTTGCTTCGAACGCTTGCCTTGGCAGTGCTCCAGCAGCGCCAGCAGCGGGCGCTCCCCGGCGTCCAGCGTGATGTAGTCGATATGGTCGAACACGCGCGGCTCGCGCAGTTCGCGCAGCTCGGTGTTGACGAAGCCGCCGCCCAGCACCGTGACGATGCGCGGATTGGCGCGCTTGATCGTCTGCGCGATGCGCAGCGCCGCATAAACCGCGCCGGGGAAGGGCACTGAGAGCAGCACCACATCGGGCGCGTGCTCGTCCAGCGCCGCCAGGGTCAGGTCGTGCAGTGTGCGGTCCACCAGATTGGGCGGCGCAGCCAGCGCCTCGGCCAGCGGGTCGAAGCTGGGCTGGCTGGTGGCCAGCTTTTCGGCATAGCGGACGAACTCGAAGCGCTCATCCACCGCATCGCGCAGCACATCGGCCAGGTCGTTCAGGTAGAGCGTGGCCAGATGGCGCGCGCGGTCCTGCAGGCCGAGAGCGCCGAAGGCCCAGGCCAGCGGGTCTTCGCCTTCTTCATGGCTCAGATAGGAATCCAGCGTGGCGAAGCGCGCGCCCTCGGGCAGCAGCGTGCGGGTGTTGATGCGGTGCGCCAGCGTGGCGTCGCGCCCCTGCAGAAAGGCGATCACGCGCTCGATGCTGGCTTCGTAGCGCGGGTACTCGGCCAGGAACTGCTGCACCTGGGCGCTGTGCCGCGCCGGCGGCAGCGCCTCGGCCGCCTCGCGCAGCTGGGCCAGGCCGGCGCGCGAGAGCAGGCGCAGCACCAGGGCCAGGGCCAGGTCTTGCTGGCGCGCGTCCACGCCGCGCGAACGCAGGAAGCCGGTCAGGTAGGCGGTGGACGGGTAGGGCGTGTTGAGCTGCGTCATCGGCGGGATGAGGCTCAGCACGCGCAGCGATGCAGCGGACATGGATGGCGGCGGGGAGGGCAAGGCTGCCATTGTGCCCGGCCAGGTTGTTTTTCCTGTTCTGCCGCTAGCATGCACAGACCATTCGAGAGGAGATCGCGATGACGATGAGCTACCGCACGCTGGGCAAGAGCCAGCTCAAGGTGTCCACGCTGTGCCTGGGCACGATGATGTTTGCCGACCAGACCGAGCTGGCCGAGGCGCGCTCCATCGTCGACCATGCGGCCGAGCAGGGCGTGAACTTCATCGACACCGCCGATGTCTACTCGCTGGGCCGCAGCGAGAGCATGGTGGGTGAGCTGCTGAAGGGCCGCCGCCACGACTGGGTGCTGGCCACCAAGATCGGCAACAAGATGTCGGAGCGGCCGAACGAATCACGCTATTCGCGCAGCTGGATGCTGCGCGAGTGCGAGGCCAGCCTGCAGCGCCTGGGCACCGACCACATCGACATCTACTACCTGCACCGCGACTTTCTCGACCTCGATCTGCAGGAGGCGCTGCAGGGCCTGGCCACATTGCTGCAGCAGGGCAAGATCCGCTACTGGGCGCTGTCCAATTTCCGCGGCTGGCGCATTGCCGAAGCCGTGCACCTGGCGCGCGCGCTGGGCCTGCCGGCGCCGGTGGCCTGCCAGCCCTATTACAACCTGCTGAACCGCCAGCCCGAGGTCGAGGTGCTGGCGGCCTGCGCGCATCACGGTCTGGGCGTGGTGCCCTACAGCCCGATTGCACGCGGCGTGCTGTCAGGCAAGTACGCGCCGGGTGCGCAGCCGGCCGCGGGCACCCGCGCCGGCCGTGGCGACAAGCGCATGATGGAAACCGAATTCCGCGAGGAATCGCTGCAGATCGCGCAGACGCTGCAGCAGCATTGCCAGCGCAAGGGCGTCGGCCTGACGCATTTCGCCACCGCCTGGGTGCTGGCGCATCGCGCGGTCAGCGCGGTGATCGCGGGGCCGCGCACGCTGGTGCAGTGACAGGACTACTTCGCTGCGTTGGACTGCCGCATCGATGCCGAGGACGAGGCCCTGGTCGACCGCCTGGTGCCGCCCGGCCATCCGTCGACGCCCGGCTACACCGATCCAGCCTATCCCTTCGAGGCGAGAATCAAGGCCTGACTAGCAGGGGTTTCCTGATGAGCGATGCAGCGCGCGCCGGTGGCGCCGACCTGGCCGAACAGTTCCGCCGCGAGGGCGTGCGCGATGTCGAATGCCTGTTCCCGGATGTCTCGGGCTACCCGCGCGGCAAGCTGATGCCGGCCGCCAGCTTTGCCAAGGGCAATGAACTGCGCATCGCGCAGGCCATCCCGATGCAATGCGTCACCGGCGAGTATTCCTACGATCCGATCTTCCCGGACGCCGACCCCGATGTTCGCCTCGTGCCCGACATGGGCACGCTCCGGCGCGTGCCCTGGAGCACGCAGCCGCGCTATCTGGCCATTCACGACTGCATGGAGCTGAATGGCGAGCACTGCGCCTTTGCGCCGCGCTCGGTGCTGCAGCAGGTGCTGGAGCGCTACCGCGCCCGCGGCCTGACGCCGGTGGTGGCGCCGGAGATTGAGTTCTACCTGACGGCGGCCTGCACCGACCCCGCACAGCCGCTGGCCGCGCCGGTGGGCCGTGGTGGCCGAGCCGAGGCCGGGCAGTCGGCCTTCAGCATGAATATGCTCAATGAGCTGGCGCCGTTCTGGGATGAGTTCCATGCCGCCATCGATTCGCTGGGTATCGTCGGCGACACATGGATCCATGAGGTCGGCCAGAGCCAGTACGAGATCAATCTGATGCACGGCGACGCGCTGGCGGTGGCGGATCAGGCCTTCCTGTTCAAGTACGCGGCCAAGGAGGTGGCGCTCAAGCATGGGCTGAACGCGGTTTTCATGGCCAAGCCCATCGCGGGGCAAGCAGGCAGCTCAATGCACCTGCACCAGAGCGTGCTGGACGCGGCCGGGCGCAATCTGTTCACCCAGGCCGATGGCGGCGCCAGCCCCGAGTTTTCACACTACATCGGTGGCCTGCAGGCCTATATGCCGGACCTGATGCTGGTCTACGCGCCCTTCATCAACTCCTACCGCCGCTATGTGACGGGCAGCCAGGCGCCGGTGAATCTGCACTGGGGCCTGGACAACCGCACCACCGGCCTGCGTATTCCGCTCAGCGGCCCGGACGCGCGGCGGGTCGAGAACCGCATTGCCGGCGCGGATGCCAACCCCTATCTGGCGATTGCCGCCACGCTGGCGGCCGGCCTCGCCGGCATCGAGGAGGGGCTGGCACCCACCGACCCCATCACCGGCAATGCCTACGACCACGCGCACCAGCTGGCGCGCACCTTTGTCGTCGCGCATGAACGCATGGCCGCCAGCGCCGCCGCGCCGCGCCTGTTGGGCGCCGGCTTCGTGCAAGCCTATCTGGCGGTGAAGGGCCTGGAGTACGACAGCTATCTGGGCCAGATCAGCGAGTGGGAACGCCGCTATCTGCTGCCGCAGGCCTGAGAGCGGCTGACAAAACCCTTCTGGCGTCGTAGCCCTGGCTTGCCGTACCTGCACGTACTGTCTGCGCCAGGGCGCCTAGCCAGAACCGCTCCGCTGGCTTTTGTTGGCCGCTCTAAGAACCTGTGAACACATCCAGCATTCACCGGCGCTGATCGCCGGCTCAGTCGGTGGCCAGCGGCGGCAGCAGGCTGATCAGTTCCTTGACGAAGTCCAGCGCTTCTTCCGGCGTGGCGAAGTAGTACTCGCCGCCCAGGTCAACCGAGTCGCCATCGGGGCCGATGTGCACCACGGCCCAGCCTTCGGCGCCGCCGCCTATGGCGCAGAGGCCGAAGCTGCCGGGGGCCAGGCCCTGGGCCGAGCCCGAGGTGACAAAGATGTCGCGGCCGAGGTGGGCGTGGTATCGCTTCAAGGGGCAGTCGATCGCAAGGGGTGGGCGTGCATTGTCTCAGCGCCCGCTGCTGCGCCCTGGCTCGCGCGGCCACAGCGCCCACATGCGCAGCGCCTGCTTGGTGCGGCCGGCCTGGAATTCAGCCTCGCTGCCCCAGCCCCAGAAAAAGTCGGCGCGCACCGCGCCTGTGATGGCACTGCCGGTGTCCTGGGCCATCACCAGGCGGCGCAGCGGCGTGGTGGACAGCGGCTCGGTGGCATCCAGCCACACGGGAGTGCCATAGGGGATGCTGCTGCGGTCCACCGCGATCGAGCGGCCCGGCGTCAGCGGCACACCCTGGGCGCCGCGCGGCCCCACCGAGGGGTCGGCCAGCGGCTCTTCGCGGAAGAAGACATAGCGCGGGTTCAGCCCCGAGAGCTCGGCCGCACGCTGCGGATTGCGCCGGGACCAGTCGCGCAGACCGGCCCAGGAGGCTTCGGCCGGCTGGATCTCGCCGCGCTCGATCAGCGCGCGTGCCAGCGACTGGAAGGGCTGGTCGTTGTGGCCGGCAAAGGCCATGCGCACCAGGCGCTGGCGGCCGTCTGGCTCGCTGATCTGCAGCCTGCCCGAGCCCTGGATCTGCAGCAGCAGCAGGTCCATCGGGTCTTGCAAATAGGCCAGCTCATATGGCTTGAGGCGGGTGCGCACGGCAGGGTCGCCCTCGATCTGCGCGCGGCTGGGCAGGGGCTTGCGCTGGGCCAGTTCCGGCGGCGGCGCATGCAGCGGCACGCGGAAGGCGGCTTGCGGCTGGCGGCTGGCCTGCAGCAGAGGTTCGAAGTAGCCGGTCATCAGGCCCTCGCTGCTGCCTTCGTGGCTCTCGATGCGCCAGGGCTGCAGGTGCTTCATCAGCCACAGATGGGCGTCCATATCGTTGCCGGGCGCCTGCAGCGCTGCGCGTGCGCAGAGCTCGGCCCAGCCGGGCGCGGGCCGGGCGCAGCCCAGGGTCAGCGCGGGCCAGATTTCGGCGGCGCGGTCCTGGCCCCAGCCGGGCAGCTCGGCCCAGTCGCTGGCGATCCAGCGCGAGCGTTCACGTTGCAGCGTGGCGCGCGGGCGCTCGACGGCCGGGGGCGGCGGCGTGGCGAGGGCCGGCGCCGCGGGCATGGCTGGCAATTCAGCGGCCCGTTCCAGGGGTGGTGCCGGCGTGGTGGAGCAGGCGGTCAGCAGCACTCCTAGAATGGCGCCCGCCAGGCCGAGGGCGGTGCGGCGGGAATGAAGACGGGAAACGAACATGGGATTGCTCTTGCTTGAGGCTTTCGGCGCGCTGCTGATCTTTGTCTTCATCATCTGGTGGACCATGTTCTCGGGCCGCAAGAACGGCGAGCGTCGCGGCCATGACGCGGGGACGCAGGAGCAGGATCCCGATCCGAAGGACCCCAAGAAGGACTGACCGAGCTCACCGAGGCGGCAGCAGGAAGCTGCGCGGCTGCTCGCGCAGGCGCTGCCAGATGGCCCTGCGCAAGCGGGCACGATCAGCCACCTGCAGGCCCTTGGAGCGCAGCGCCAGCTTGAAGGCCAGGTAGAAACTCACGCCGACATTCAGCAGGCCTGTCAGCGGAATTGCCGCCACACACCACCAGAAACCAGGCTGGTGCAACACCTCCAGCCCCAGCGCCCCGGCTGCCGCTGCGATCTGGCCGGTGGACAGCGTCACGTGGCGCACCTCGATCGGCAGGCCGAAAAAGGCGGCCAGTGCTGGCAGCAGGCCCAGCATCATGCCCAGCGAGACATTGGCCGCCAGGCCCGAGATGTTGTGGCGCCACCAGTCGGCCCAGCGCTGTGCGCGCGGCTGCCCTAGGCGGGCCACCAGGCGCGGGTTCCAGGCGATGGCGGCATCCAGCCGATAGAGCACAAACCAGTTCTCGGCCCAGCCGGCGATCAGGCTGCTGCTGAATAGCAGCACGCCGGTGAAGGCGGCAAAAGCCAGCGTCGGGCCGAGCAGGGTCAGCGAGTGCAGCACGTAGTCGGCCTGGGGTGCACCGACCAGCGGCGTGCCCAGCAGCCAGGCGCTCAGCAGCTGGACGGCCAGCACCAGCGGGATCACCGCGCAGAGGTTGCCGACGATGCCGGCCATCTGCGAGCGCAGCAGATGGGCCACCTCGTCAACGAATTCTTCCAGTCCCTTCTCGCCGCTCAGGCTGCCGAGCTTCTGTGCCAGCGCGGGCGCCGTCATCGCCGGCTGCTTGGTGGCGACGGTCCAGTGCATCAGCTGCACCGCGACAAAGCTGGCCGCGTAATTGGCGCCGGCCCAGAAGCCAGCCCAGAAGGCGGGGAAGGCCAGCGCCGCGATCCCGAACTTGACGAAGGTGGTGATCGCCATCAACGCGCCACCGCCGGCGGCGCTTAGCAGCATGGCGCGGTATTCGCTGCGAGTGCGGGTGATGTAGTGCTCGCCGGTCTCGGCGCTGCGCTCGGTCACCTTGCGGGCCAGCAGCGAGTAGTGTCGGGCGAACAGGGTGCGCAGGCTGCGCCGCTCCTGGGTGACGCGGGCGAGCTCGGCCAGCAGCCGCGCCAGCTCGCGCTGCGGCTCAGGCGCCACCAGGCAATCCAGCAGCGCCTCGATGCGACGGATGCGCGCCTGCATCTGTTCGACTTCGAACACGATGTCCACCGAAACCCCATGCTGCTCCAGGTGGCGGGGCACGCTGGCGGCCGCACTGCGGCAATCGTCGAGCAGCGCGCGCAGCAGCTGCAGGCGCTGATGCAGCAGCGCACTGTCGCCCGCGGCCTGGGCAGCCAGCAGCTGCTCAGCTGTGCTGGCGAGCTGTGTGAAGGGCTGGTTCTGCAGCAGAGCTGCATCCATGCGCTGGCGCAGCGCGCCGGACAGGCCGGCTGAGCGCACCGCGCTGATCAGTGCCGTCAGCCCGGCCTGCATCGGCTCGCGCCAGCTGTGGCCGCTGCCCTCGGCCTGGGCCAGCAGCGCCGCCAGGCGTTGCAGCAGCGCTGCATCCAGCTGGCTCAGCCATTGCGCGTCCTCAGGTTCGGGGAACAGCAGAACGAACAGCTCGGCCAGCTCCTGGGTGTCGACCGTGCCCGGCAGCACGCGCAGCCGCAGCCGGTTCAGCAGCTCGCTCCACAAGGCCATGCGGGGCGCGAAACCGACATCCGCAAACAGGCCGACGGCGTGCATCTCGCGCCATATCGCCAGCAGCAGCTGCGCCACCGGGCGGGCATGCTCGGGATGGCGCTCCAGCACATTCAGCAGATGGGTAAGGCGCAGCAGCGGCAGGGGCCGCCCGGAGGGTTCGGCGCCACCCTCATCAGTGCGCGCAACGGGGTGCCGCAGCCATTCGAGCAGACGCACCAGCCAGAGGTTGCGCGCCGGCAGCGGCGCGCCGGCGTCCGCCGCATTCAGCAGTGCCGTCAGATCCCAGCTGCTTGGACTGCTGCTCGCCATCAGTGCAGAGTGCCGGCCTCGGCCAGCAGGAACTCCGGCACTTCGGCGTAGAACACCTCGGCCGCCTCGGTCACGCAGAGGAATCGTCCCTGCATGCTGCCCTGGGGCGTGCCGATTTGCGCCCAGGAGCTGTAGCGGAAGCTTTCGCCAGGTTGCAGCAGAGGCTGGTGACCAACTACGGCCAGCCCATGCACTTCCTGCACCGTGCCCTGGGTGTCGGTGATCTGCCAATGGCGCGCCACCAGCTGCGCCGCAATGTCACCGCTGTTGACGATGGTGATGGTGTAGGAAAAGGCGAAGCTGCCTTGTGCAGCGTCGGTCTGTTCGGGCAGCGGCTCGACGTGTGCGCTGCAGCTGAATTGCGGTTGTGCCATGCGGCATTCTATGGACTTGGACACGATTGGAAGCGCGTATGCTTGTCGGCGCCCAAGCTTGGTGCGTTACCTGATGCCTCGACTGTTGCTGCGCCTGCCTGACCTGACTCCGCCGCGGTCCGCGCCGAAAGGCTGGCGTTTGGGCGTCGCCCTGGCTTGTCTTGTTGCGAACAGCCTTCCGCCTGCGGCTCAGGCGGCTCAGCCGCCCAAGGCTTTTCGAACCGTGGCGCAGAGCGGCGCGCCGATCAAGTTCGCGGCACCGGCTTCGGCGCGGCCCGGCATGTGCCGGGAGGTGGCACTTCGGATGGAGCTGATAGACCCGGGGCTGAAATTCACTGGCCTGGCGACTGAGGCGCCGCTGCGGCGTATCGAGCTCTCGCTCGAGCGCGGCGAGATCGATGTGTTCTTCTGTCTGCTGGACACGCCTGAACGTCGGCAGCGATTCGACTATCTGCCGGTGCCGATCTACCGGGTCCAGCATGTGTTGGCAGTGCGCGTCGATGAGACGCGCAATCCGCTCAGCCTTCGTGAGTTGGCCGACCTGTCACGGAGCGCGCCGGTGTTGGTGACACAAGGCTCGGTGCTGGCCCGCACCTTGGCAAAGGCCGGTGTAATCCATCTGGAGGCGGCGCCAACCGACCAGGCTGCGCTGCGTATGCTCGCGGCCGGACGGGCTGATGCGGTCTACGGCCAGGATCTCAACCTGCAGGTGCTGCTGAAGATGCCCGAGTTCGCGGGCAAGATCAGATTGCTGGAGACCCGGTTCGTCGACGAACAGCACTATGTTGTCGTCGGTCGGCATGTGCCCAGGGCGGCCGTCGAACGCATCGCGGCCGCCCTGGCCCAGATCGAGCGCAGTGCTTGGCTGCGCGAGTTGCAAGCCAAGTACCAGCAGCCCTGAACGCGCAGGGCCGCTGGGCAGGGCTCAGGCTGTGCTCACTTCGGCAGGATCACCCGATCGATGACATGGATCACGCCATTGGTGGCCAGCACATCGGTGGCGCCGATCTTTGCGCGGCGGCCGTTGGCGTCGGTGATGCTGAGGCTGCTGTCGACGCTGAAGGTCTGGCCTTGCACGGTGGTGATGGCGGCGCCGACCGGTACATCGGCCTTCAGCACGCGGGCCGGCAGGACGTGGTAGGTCAGCACCTTGGTCAGCAGGGCCCTGTCGGCCAGCAATTGGGCCTTGCTCACGCCGAGTTCAGTCAGCAGCGCAGCGAAGGCGGCATTGGTCGGCGCGAACACGGTGAAGGGGCCGGTGCCGCTGAGCGTGTTGCCCAGGCCGGCGGCCGTCACGGCCTCGACCAGGATGCTGAAGTCAGCCGTGGCCATGGCGGTTTGCACGATGTCCTTGTTGGCCGGCAGCAGCACGCGGTCGACCACATGGATCACACCGTTGGTGGCCTTGACGTTGGTGGCGCTGATGCGGGTGGCGCGGTTGCGGCCGTCGGTGATAGTCAAGGCGCCGTTGACCGACTCGACCTTGAAGATGCCGCCCTGCACCGTGGTGATGGGCTTGCCCACCGGCACAGAAGCCTGCTCCACCTTGGCCGGCAGCACGTGATAGGTCAGCACCGCGGTCAGCAGCGGCTTGTTGGCCAGCAGCTGTGCCTTGCTGACACCCAGTTCGCCCAGCAGGGCCGCAAAGGCGTCGTTGGTGGGCGCGAAGACGGTAAAGGGGCCGGCGCCGGACAGCGTGCCCTGCAGGTCGGCCGCCACAACGGCTTCGACCAGGATGCTGAAGCGCGGGTCGGCCTGCGCGACCTCGACGATATTGGGTTCGGGGTCGCTGCCGCCGCCGCAGGCGGCGACAAGACTGACCATGGAGACAGCGAACAGGCGTTTGATCCAGGTAATCATCGGGAACTCTCCGTTGGGGTGGGTTTCAAGAGGGTTGGACTGGCAGCAGCGCATCTGCCAGCCGGTGCATCACGCCATTGCTGGCGCTCAAGTCGCTGCCCGGCAGCAGCGCTTGGCTGCTACCTTGGCTGCTGATCAATCCCAGGGCGCTGAACTCCAGGGGCAGGCCCTGCAGGCTGTGTGCCAGCGAGCCCCAAGGCAGGCTGTGGCTGGGCCAGCTGCCTGCCAGCAGGTGGTGGCGCAGCACGTCTGCCAGCAGCGCGGGGCTGGACATCAGATGGCGCTGGCGCAGGCCCATGCGGGCAGCCAGGCGGGTCATGCCCTGGTTCTCGGGCGCCAGTAAGGTGAAAGGGCCTTGAGCGCGCAGCACCGGCTCCAAGCCGCTGCGTTGCAGGGCCTCTGCGAACAAACTGTGCTCGGACGACTGCCCGATCAAGTCCAGCAAGGAATGTCGAGGGGCGCTCAGCACGCGGTCGATGATGTGCACGTGCAGGCTGCCCCAGCGGAGGCCCCGGGCGCGCAGCCTGGCCGTGGCGCCGTGACCGTCCAGCAGATCCAGCTGCCGGCCCTGCGGCGTCAGTCGCAGCAAGCCTCGACCCAGCGTCGAAAGGGCTTGCGGTGCCGCAGTCTCCGGTTCGTGCAGCGCACTGCTGAGCAGGTGCTCCAGCAGCAGGTGGCATAAGCCGCTGCGGTCAGCCAGCAAGGCTTCGAAGCTCACGCCCGTCGCTGCCAGATGGCGCTGCAAGGCGGCATCCGAGGGTGCCAGCAGGGTCAGGCCGTGACCCTGTTCAATCAGGCCGCTCATGCCGGCGCTGCGCAGGCCTTGCACCAGCCAGTGGATCGACAGCTCGCGGTCGGCGCTGCCTGGAGCAGGCGCTGGCGCAGGGGGCGCCGCCCGCAAGATCGGGCGGGGCGACGCAGAGGTCTGGAGCAGGTCGAACATCGTGTCCTCACAGGCGCAAGTCGGGGCGAATGAGTGAACTGTGAACTGAATGGTTCACGAAGTCAACTGGTCGGTATCGATAAGTACTTAACGGTATTCGAATGACTGCTTGGTTCAGGTTATTCGGCGACCGTCTACAATCGCTGCATGGCAAAAGTTTCTTTCCGCGAACAGGTGCTGCAGGCCCGCGAGGACGCGATCGTTGCGTCGGTCAATCGCTTGCTGGCCGAGAAGGGCTTCGATCTGATGACGGTCGACGAGGTGGTTGCCGATGTCGGTATCGCCAAGGCCAGCCTCTACAAGCATTTCACGTCCAAGGAGGAACTGGCCGCCGCTGCGATGGTGCGGGTGCTGGAGCGTGCGCTTGCTGAGCTGGCGCGTTTGCGCAGCCTGCCGGAGCTCAGCGCCCTGGATCGCTTGAAGGCGGTGGCGCGCTGGACCATGCAAGTGCAGTTGGCCGGTGAAATGCCGTCCCTGCCCGCACAGAACTCCAGCTTGAGAGCCGCGCTGGTGGGGCATAAGGTCTATATGGACCGGCTGCTGACGCTCAGCGACGAACTGGGTGAGTGGATCAGCGAGGCCCAGGAGAAGGCGCAACTGAGCCCGCGCTTGCCGCCGGAAGTGGTGCTCTACACGCTGTTTGCGCGTGCCTGCGACCCGGTGCTGGGTCTGCTGAAGGCCGGTGGGCAGTACAGCGATGAGCAGATCATCGAGATGCTGCTGGGCACTTGCTTCGATGGCCTGGCGGCGGCGGCGCTTGCAGCGCGGCATTAGCCGGCGCCGTCCGTGAGCGTCGGATGCGCTCATTAGAATCGCGCTTCTCTCCCCCTCAGCCGACCGCCCCATGAGCACCACGCACCGCATCGCCCCCAGCATCCTCTCGGCCGATTTCGCCCGTCTGGGCGAGGAAGTGCGCAACGTGCTGGCTGCCGGTGCCGACTGGATCCACTTCGACGTGATGGACAACCATTACGTGCCCAACCTGACCTTCGGCCCGATGGTCTGTGAGGCGCTGAAGAAACATGCGGTGAAGCCCGACGGCACGCCCGCGCCGATCGACGTGCACCTGATGGTGCAGCCGGTGGACAGCCTGGCGCAGGCCTTCTGCAAGGCCGGTGCTGATCTGGTGAGCTTCCATCCCGAGGCCAGCGCGCATGTGGACCGGACGCTGCAGCTGATCAAGGCCGAAGGCTGCCAGGCCGGCCTGGTGTTCAACCCGGGCACGCCCCTGGACGTGCTGGAGTGGGTGATCGACAAGGTCGATCTGGTGCTGATCATGAGCGTCAACCCGGGCTTCGGCGGCCAGAGCTTCATTCCCAGCGCGCTGAGGAAGCTGGAGGCGGCCCGCAAGATCATCGACAAGAGCGGCCGTGACATCAGGCTGGAGATCGACGGCGGCGTCAAGGTCGACAACATCCGCCAGATCGCCGATGCCGGTGCCGACACCTTTGTGGCCGGTTCGGCCATCTTCGGCAAGTCCGACTACAAGGCCGTGATCGACGCGATGCGGGCGGAGCTGGCGCGCTGAGTCGCGCCGCGGCAATGCCTTCGATCCTGCTGGTCTGCACGGCCAATATCTGCCGCTCGCCGATGGGCGAGGCGTTGCTGCGGGCGCGCTTGGCCGGGTTGGCTGAGCTGCAGTCCTGCGGCACCCATGCGGCCTCGCGTGGCGAGCCCATCGATTCGCGTGCGGCGGCCGCGCTGGCGCGGCGGGACCTGAGCCTGCCCAAGCGCTGGCGCTCGCGTCGCGTGCAGGCCGGGAGTCTGGGTGGCTTCGACATGATCCTGGCCATGGACCACGACAATCTGCGCGCGCTGCGCCAGATCTGCCCGCCGGGCCTGCAAGACCGGGTGCAGCTGTTCATGGACCAGGTGCCTGGCCGCGCCGGCGACGAGGTGCCCGATCCCTACTTCGGCGCGCCGCAGGGGTTCGACAACGTGCTGGACCTGCTGGAGCTCGGCGCGCGCGCGATTGCCCAGGCCTTGCGGCGCTGAACGGAGCGGCCGCGATGGACGTGTTGGCGCTGGCCACCTACGCCTTCGCGATGTGCATCACGCCCGGCCCCAATGTGCTGATGGTGACCGCCTCGGGCGCTGCCCATGGCTACCGCGCCAGCCTGCCGCATCTGCTGGGTGCCAGCCTGGGCACTGGCGTGCAGACGGTGCTGGTCAGCCTGGGGCTCGCAAGCCTGTTCGCGCGCCATCCGCAGCTGCATCAGCTGCTGCTCTGGGTCGGCTGCGCCTACCTGCTGTGGCTGGGCTGGCGCCTGGTGGGGGCCGCGGCCCTGCAGGATCGGCCTGCCGGGCCGCCGCTGGGCTTCGGCCAGGCACTGGCCTTGCAAGCCCTCAATCCAAAGGCCTGGATGATGGCCCTGACAACGGCCAGCCTGTTCCTCCCCGCCGAGCCGCGGGGCCCGGGGCCGGCGCTCCTGCTGGGCGCCGTGATGGCGGCGGTCAACTTCCCCAGCCTGAGCCTGTGGGCCCTGTTCGGCAGCGCGCTGCGGGCTTGGTTGAAGGCCGCAAGCCGGCGTCGCGTGTTCAATGCGGTGATGGCTTCGCTGCTGCTGCTGACGGTCGTCCAGATGCTGTTGTCCGGAGCGTGAAGCCCGGCATTTCCCCCTGTCCCATCCACAGAGGACAAGGTTAAGCTTGTTACATGCAGATACGCACCAAGCTCACCCTCAACCTGTTGGTTCAGGTGCTGCTGGTGGCCTTGGTCGTGGCGGCCTTGCTGCATCTGGCCCAGACCTACAAGACGCTGGAAGAAGCCCAATGGCGGCACTTCGAGGGGCACAAGCTGGCCTCCGAGCTGCACCAGAGCGTCAATGAGGCCACGCAGATGGCGCGGCTCTATGTGGTCGGGCGTCAGCCGGAGCACGCGCGCTGTTTCCACGAGATCGAACGCATGCGCGATGGCGAGCAGCCACGCCCTGCCGGCTATGACGCGGTGCACTGGGACCTGGTGCTGGGCGGCCATGCGCCGGCAGAAGCCCTGCCAGCGCCGGCCCAGGCCTTGGTGGATCGCATCCGCGCCGCTGGCTTCTCCGAGGCCGAGCTGGCCTTGCTGGACGAGGCGCGGCGCCGGGCGGCAGAGCTGCTGCGCGTCGAGGCTCATGCGGTTGAACTGGTGTCGTCCGGCCTCGATTCGCAACGCGCGCCTGCGCTGGACATGCTGCACAACCCGGCCTATCTGCAGATGCGCGCGGCGGCGCTGGAGCCGGTGCGACAGTTCATGAGGGAGGCCGGGCAGCGTCTGGCATTCGAGCGCGAGCGGGCCGCCGATGCCGCCCACGATGCTGGCTGGCTCGCCGCGGCTGCCCTGTTGCTGCTGGCGCTGCATGCCTTGATTTCGACCTTCAACCTGGACCGTTCGGTGCGCGTGCCCATGGCCGTGCTGCGCGATTGGGCGCAGACGGTGCGCGCCGGCCGCATGGACCGGCGCACCCGGCTCGCAGGCCGTAGCGAGTTTGGCGAGCTCTCGTCCGTGATTGACCAGATGGCCGATTCGGTGGAGCGCAACCTCGGCGAGTTGCGCGAGGAAGTGCTACGCCGCACACGTGCCGAGGAAGTGGTTCGGCATCTGGCGAACCACGACGCGCTGACGGGCCTCCCGGCGCTGCGCCTGTTGCACGACCGGCTGGAGCGCGCGATGGCGCGTGCCCAGCGCGAAGGCCAGGGCGTTGCCGTGCTGTTCGTCGATCTGAACGGCTTCAAGCCCATCAATGATCGCTGGGGGCATGAGTCAGGCGACGCGGTGCTGAAGGCGGTGGCGCAGCGGCTGCAGGGCGGGGTTCGCGACGCCGATACGGTCGGCCGCATCGGCGGCGACGAGTTTCTCGTCATCCTGCCCGATGTGGCGACGCTGGAGATCGCGACCCAGGTGCGTGACAAGCTCGATGCCGCGCTGCGCGAGCCGGTCTATCTGCCCGGTCCGCAGATTCTGGTCAATTTGTCGGCCGCCATCGGCATTGCCTTGTTCCCCAGCATGGCCGGCGACATGACGACGCTGCTGCGCCTGGCTGACGAGGACATGTACCGCGTCAAGGCGATGCAGAAGGCGTCGGGCTCAGCGCCCCAGCGCTAGCGCCAGGCGTGCGCCGGCGTGCGCATTGTTCTTGACGAGGGCGATATTGGTGGCCAGGCTGCGGCCCGCGGTCAAGGCCTTGATACGGGCCAGCAGGTAGGGCGTCACGGCTTTGCCGCTGATGCCTTGCGCGGCAGCCTCGCGCAGCGCCTGCTCGGTGATCGCGTCGATCTCGGCACGCGGCATCGCGTCGGTTTCCGGCACCGGGTTGGAAATCACCACGCCGCCGGCCAGGCCGAGCGCCCACTTGGTTTGCAGGAAGCGCGCCTGCTGGTCCGCGGCATCGATACGGAAGTCGGCCTTGAAGCCCGAATCCGGCGTGTAGAAGGCGGCGAAGTTGTCCTGCCCGATGGCCAGCACCGGCACGCCCTGGGTCTCCAGGTACTCCAACGTCAGCCCGATATCGAGGATGGACTTGGCACCAGCGCAGACCACCGCGACCGAGGTGCGCGCCAGTTCCTGCAGATCGGCCGAGATGTCGAACGAGGTCTCGGCGCCGCGGTGCACACCGCCGATGCCGCCGGTGACGAAGACGCGGATGCCTGCCAGCGCGGCACAGATCATCGTCGCGGCCACCGTGGTGGCGCCGATCCGGCCGGTGGCTATCACGTAGGGCAGATCGCGCCGGCTCACCTTCATCGCCTCGGGCGACTGCCCCAGCAGTTCAAGATCCGCCTCGGACAGACCGATCCGGATCTTGCCACCCAGCACCGCGATGGTGGCTGGCACGGCGCCGCCGGCACGGATGATTTGCTCCACCTCGCGCGCGGTCTGCACGTTCTGCGGGTAGGGCATGCCGTGCGAAATGATGGTGGACTCCAGCGCGACGATGGGCTGGCCGGCGGCGCGTGCCGCTGCCACTTCGGCGGAGAACTCAAGGAAATCGGAGAGGGCGTGAGCGTTCATGTCGCGGCTTTCATCGGGAGTCTTGTGGGTCCTGCAGCAGGGCAGGGCTGAGTTCGGCGCTGACGCTGGCCTCGGTCTGCAAGGTCAGTGCCGCCAGGCGCAGGCCCAGGCGGCAGGCCAGGGTCAGGTCTTGCGGATCGCGGTGCAGCGAGGCGCACACGCCGGCCGAGAAGGCATCGCCCGCGCCGCTGACGTCGCGCACCTGCACGGCCTCGGCCGGCAGATGCACCAGTTCTTCTTCGTTAGCGCTGCTGCAGTAGACGCCCGCAGCGCCGGCGGTGACCACCAGCTGGCGCAGGCCGCGCGCGCGCAGCGCGCCGAGCGCGCGGCGCCTTGTGGCCGCACTCTTCAGCGGCTGGCCGCCAACCAGCGCCTGCAGCTCGGCCTCATTCAGGATCAGGCACTGTGCGCCGCTCAGGTCCTGCGGCAGGCGTTCCATCTTGGGCACCGACACAGCCACCAGCACCAGCGGCGTGCCGTGCTGGCACGCTTCGTCGATCAGGAAGGCGATGCTGTCAGCGCCCAGATTCAGATCGGCCACCAGCAAGGCGGCATCGGCGCGCTGCGGCGCGGCGATGCGCAGGAACTCTGGCGTCAGCTGCTCGATCAAGGCCATTTGCGCCAGCGCCAGCATCAGCTCGCCATCGGCGTCCAGCACGGCGGTGTAGCTGCCGGTTGCGGCACCGCTGGCACGCAGGCTGCCGCGCGTGTCGATGCGCAGCTGCGCCGCCTGCTCCAGCAGCGCGTGGCCGGCCGCGTCGTCGCCAAAGGCGCTCAGCAGCCGCGTGGGCAGCCCCAAGCGCGCCAGGTTCTCAGCGATGTTGCGGGCCACGCCGCCCGGGGTTTCGCTCTGGCGCGCCGGGTTCGAGCTGTGCAGGTGCAGCGGCCCCAGGCTTTGTAGCTTGCGGTCCAGATTCGCGCCGCCGATGCAGACAAGCGGCGCCTGCTGCGGCAGCACGTAGGCGCGGCCCAGCAGCCGGCGTTCGCGCGTCAGGCTGGCGATATGGCCGGCCACCGCCGAGCGCGACAGGCCCAGGCGCTCGCCCAGCTCCTGCTGGCTGATGAATGGGTTGGCGCGGATCAGCGCGAGCAACTGCTCCTTCTTGGAGCTGGGCGCGGAAAAGTCAGACATTTGTCCGTAGTTTAGAACAAATGTCTGGATGCGACTGGTCGTCGCACCGGCGTTAGCGGCCTTCCAGACTATCGAGCCAGCGCCCGATCTGCTCGATCACCCATGCGCCATCGTCCAGCGTCAGGTCGTGGCCGGCACTGGGGTGCCAGGCGTGACGGCCCAGCCAGGCGGCGGCGATGCGCTGCGAGCAGACTGGATCGACCAGGCGATCTCCCGCGCCTGCCAGCACCAGCAAGGGCTGGCTGGGTCCCGTTTGCGGCGCCCTGAAACGCGCGGCAGCCAGCAGCTGGCGCAAGAGGTTGAGCCGCTGCACCGGCCTGGCCTGCTGCATGGCACACCAGTGCTGCAGCAGGGTGGCGTCGAGCGGACGCTGTGCGCTGCTCAGTGCCAGCGCCTGGCTTTCGCGCCACTGCAGGCTGGGGCTGATCAGGGCGCTCAGCAGGCGCAGCAGCGCCACCGGGCGCATGCGCTGATGCCAGCGGCTCAGGCCGCGCAGACTGGAGCTGATCAAGACCAATGCTGCGATCTCGTCGGGGTAGCGGCAGGCCCAGTCCACGGCCACCATGCCGCCCATCGACAGGCACAGCAGATGGACTGGCCCGGCATGGCCTTGCGCCCGCAGCGCGGTGCGGCAGTGTTCGGTCATGGCGTCGATCTGCGCGGGGCTGGACTGCCGGTGCAAGACGCCGTTGCCGGGCAGGTCCAGCAGCAGCACCCGGTCCTGCGGCCGCGCGGCCTGCAGCCGGGCGGGGAAGTCGCCCCAATGGCCGCTCTCGCGGCCCAGGCCGCGCAGCAGCAGCCAGCTGCGTTGCGGCGGCGTGCTGTTGTTGCTGATCAATGCTGTCTCCCTCGGTACCAGCGGTCCAGCGCCGCTTCATGCGCCTGGGCGCGGGTTTCGCCCTGCGGCAGCCAGCGCGCGTGGCTATGGGCGGCGCGGGCGATGAAGTCCAGCCAGCCCAGGTGGCGCCGCAGCACGCGCTGCTGGCGGTGCTCGATCAGCGGGTTGAAGATGCCCGCGCGCGAGAACAGCTGGCGCGGGTTCTTCTTGATCCACAGCCAGGAGCCCATCTCCAGTGTCAGCGGCAGAAAGGTGTGCTCGGCGTGCCGCGCTCGCGCCTGCAGGTAGAGATGGTCCCAGAGGTCGCCATGGGTCAGGTAGTGGCGGCTTTGCGGCTCCATCACATAGGGGTGGTGCGGCAGGCTGGCGTCCTGGATCTGGGCCAGTGCGTAGAGCTCGGCCAGGTGTTCGATCGGCCGGGCGGTGTGCGCGAAGGGAAACCAGATGCGGTCGACGAAGCCGAAGCCCGAATGGCAGTCCACCGAGATGGCGAAGCGGCGCAGCAGCAGCTGCTCCTGCACGAAACGGCATAGCGTCTCGCTTTCCACCTCCATCGCTGCGTCCGGCGCGCCGCGGTACCAAGGCAGGTGCGGGCTGAGCCGCTGGCCGCTGATCATGGCCGGCGCGCGCTCGTCGGCATCCACCGGTGCATTGCGCATCAGGTCCACGCCCTGCGGATTGGCGCGCGTGCCCAGTAGCAGGCCGCCCGGGTTGACCAGGGGCAGGAACACCAGCCGCATCGACGCCAGCAACTGATGCAGGCTTTCATCCCACTGCAAGCGCGTCACCAGGCTGTGCAGAAAGGCCAGCACCACGTGGCTGCCGATGCGTTCCAGCCCATGCACGCCGCCGAAGTAGCCGACAGCAGGCAGGGACGGGTCGGCATTGCCAAGGCTGAAGGCGGTCAGCGGCAAGGTTTGCCCGGCGGCCTCGATGCTGCCGAGCGGGTGAACCTCAAGCCAGGGGCTGGCCAGCGATGAAAGCTGCTGCAGCAGCCGCAACTCCTCGGGCCACCAAGGTTCGGCAGCTGCGTCGGGGTGTCGTGCAGGTTCGGTGGGCATGGGACGACGATAGCGGCCTTGTGTGCCACAAAGATGTCATCTGTACGCTCTACGCTGTGGAGATGGCACCGAACTCCATCCCGCGCCGCGCCGAGCGCAGCGTCCGCTTGGCCCAACCCCTGTGGCTGGGCTTGGCCATGCTGGCGGGGCTGCATGAGTGCCTGGCGCTGGCCCGCGCCAGGCTGAGGCAGCGGCGTCCGGGCTGAGCGCACCAGTCGTAGAGCGGGTCGCGGCGAGAATCGCGAGGTTTTCACTTCTGCCCCGCCGCCGCATGCTCGCCACTCCCGACACAAGCCACTTGTCTGGCCGCCTCCAGGCTTTCATCGTCGACCTCGACGGCACGATGGTGGACACGCTGGGCGATTTCGTCGCCGTGCTGGCGCTGGTGCTGACCGAGTTGAAGCTGCCTGTGGTGGACCGTGCATTTGTCGAGCGCACGGTCGGCCGCGGCAGCGAGCATCTGATCCGCTGCACCTTGGCCGAAGTGGGTGGCGATGCGACCTTGTACGAGCAGGCCTGGCAGCGCTATCAATTCCATTACGCGGCCGAGAATGGCCGGCACTCGGCCACTTATCCCGGCGTAATGGAAGGGCTGCAGGCGCTGCGCGCGCTCGGTCTGCCGATGGCCTGCCTGACCAACAAGCCTGCCGCGCCGGCGCGAGCGCTGCTGGCGGCCAAGGGCCTGGACGGTTTCTTCGACAAGGTCTTCGGTGGCGACGATTTCGAGCGCAAGAAGCCCGATCCGCTGCCCCTGCTCAAGACCTGCGAGGCGCTGGGCGTGGCGCCGGCCGGCGCTTGGATGATCGGTGACTCCAGCAACGATGCCGCTGCGGCCCGTGCGGCCGGCTGCCCGGTGGTGCTGGTCAGCTATGGCTACAACCACGGCCAACCGGCCAGCGAGGTCGGCGCCGACTTGCTGCTGGACCGCCTGGATCAGCTGCCGGCCCTGATTCGGGCTTAGCTCCGTCCGGCGCGCTCGCGCTTGACGCCCAGCAGCGCTTCCTTGAGTTGGTCGTCGGCGGGCGACTTGCCCAGCCAGATCTTCAGGAACACGTTGTAGAACTCGGGTTCCTTGATCACATCACCGGTGGGCTTGCCATTGACCAGCACGCGCGTGCCTGTGCCAGGGATGAAGTCGACGCTGAAGTGGTCGCCGGTGGCCAGCTTCTGGCGCGTCGAAAACACATCGGCGATGCGCATGATGCCATTGATGGACTTGGCAAACTCCTCGCGTGTGGCGTTCTGCTCGATGCCCTTGGTGAAGAGCTTGCCGAGTTCGTTGCCATCGATCTCGCGCAGCATCTGGATGTGCAGACGCTTGGGGCCGGTGTTGGCCATCACGGCCTCGGGGCTGTTTGTCGCGCCGTTGGTGTACAGGCCGGCGGTGTAGACCTTGAACACCGCCTTGTAGCGGATGCCGGCGCCATTGAGCTGCAGCTTCTGACCGCCCAGGTCCACGCTGGATTCGTACTTCACGCCAGCGACGTCGACGCTCTGCGCCATCACGGGCAGGCTCAGCAGGGTTGCGGCCAGCAGGGCAGCCACGCCATGTTTCTTCATTGTCTCGCTCCGAAGGCTCTTGTTGCGCCGAATGCCGGTTGTGCGGCAGGGGGCGTCTTTTGCACAGGCGCGCAGTATGGCGTGAGCCCGCAGATTTCGCTGACGCAGGGTCCCGGCGAAAACCCTGAGTGGCGGGCTTGCCTTGGTGCCATTCTGATGAAGCCACGGCACTGCTAAACTCGGCCGCATCATGTTCATCACGCGCAAGCACATCAAGGGGTCGAACGACCGGGGAGCCTGGCCCTGGCGTCGCCCGCACGACTTCGCCTGAAGCCGCTTGACTGCTTGCCGGCCCGGATCTGTCACCGGGCCTTCAAACCCCAGACCTACGCTCTTGACCCTGGTGGGATGGCCGCAGTCGGCGACCTGAAGACCGGCGTGCGCGCGCCTGAAAATCTTGGCAGCGCCGTCTTTGCATCAAAGGTTTGACGACGTGATCACAGAACTCGAATTCCAGAGCCTCGCTGCGCTGGGCTACAACCGCATCCCGCTGATCAGCGAGGCCTTCGCGGATCTTGAGACTCCGCTCTCGCTCTACTTGAAGCTCTGCGCCGGCGCTGGCCAGGGGCGCCACAGCTTCCTGCTGGAATCGGTGGTCGGGGGCGAGCGCTTCGGCCGCTACTCCTTCATCGGCCTGCCGGCGCGTACCGTCATAAAGAGTCAGGGTTTCAAGACAGAGGTGCTGCGCGACGGTGTCGTGGTGGAGATGCATGAAGGCAATCCGCTCGACTTCATCGAAGCCTATCAAGCGCGCTTCAAGGTGGCCTTGCGCCCCGGCATGCCGCGCTTCTGCGGCGGCTTGGCGGGCTACTTCGGCTACGACGCGGTGCGCTATGTCGAGCCCAAGCTGGCCCGTTCCGGAAAGGGTTTCGACCGTCCGGGAGGGTTGGACACGCCCGATGTGATGCTGCTGCAGTGCGAGGAGCTGGCGGTCATCGACAACCTCTCCGGGCGCCTGTATCTGATCGTCTATGCCGACCCCTCGCAGCCCGAGGCCTACTTCCGCGGCAAGAAGCGCCTGACTGAGCTGCGCGACAAGCTGGCGTATTCCGTCAGCGCGCCGCAGGTCAAGCGTGGCCAGGCGCACCCGGTGCAGCGCGATTTCGCCAAGGATGATTTCGAGGCAGCCGTGCTGAAGGCCAAGGAGTACATCGCCGCCGGCGACTGCATGCAAATCGTCTTCGGCCAGCGCCTGGCCAAGCGCTACACCGAGTCGCCGCTGTCGCTCTATCGCGCGCTGCGTTCGCTGAATCCCAGCCCGTATATGTACTTCTACGACATGGGGGACTTCCAGATCGTCGGCGCCTCGCCCGAGATCCTGGTGCGCCACGAGCGCATTGCCAATGAGGAGCGCATCACCATCCGCCCGCTGGCCGGCACGCGGCCGCGCGGCGCCACGCCCGAGCTGGACCAGGCGCTGGAAGTGGAGCTCAAGGCCGACCCCAAGGAGCGCGCCGAGCACCTGATGCTGATCGACCTGGCGCGCAACGACATCGGCCGCATCGCCGAGACCGGCTCGGTGCGCGTCACCGACGCGTTCGCGGTGGAGCGCTACTCGCATGTGATGCACATCGTCTCCAACGTCGAGGGCGCGCTCAAGAAGGGCCAAAGCAATATGGATGTGCTGCGCGCCACCTTCCCGGCGGGCACGCTCAGCGGCGCTCCCAAGATCCGCGCGATGGAGATCATCGACCAGCTGGAACCGGTCAAGCGCGGCATCTACGGCGGCGCCTGCGGCTATCTCAGCTTTGCCGGCGACATGGACCTGGCAATCGCGATCCGCACCGGCGTCATCCAGAACCAGACCCTGTATGTGCAGGCTGCGGCGGGCATCGTGGCTGATTCGGTGCCCGAGCTGGAATGGAAGGAAACGGAAGCCAAGGCGCGGGCGCTGATCCGCGCGGCCGAACTGGTTGAGGAAGGGTTCTGATCATGCTGCTGATGATCGACAACTACGACAGCTTCACTTTCAACCTGGTGCAGTACTTCGGCGAGCTCGGTGCCGACGTGCGTGTGGTGCGCAACGACCAGATCACGGTGGAGGAGATCGGCGCGCTCAAGCCCGACCACTTGGTGTTCTCGCCAGGCCCTTGCTCACCGGCCGAGGCCGGCGTGTGTGTGGCCGCGATCCAGGCCTTCACCGGCAAGTTCCCTATTCTGGGCGTCTGCCTGGGCCACCAGAGCATCGGTGCCGCGCTGGGCGGTCGCATCGTGCGTGCCCAAACGCAGATGCACGGCAAGGCCAGCGCGATCACGACCGACCAGAAGGGCGTGTTCAAGGGCCTGCCCAAGGAATTCAGCGTGATCCGCTACCACTCGCTGGTGATCGAGGAAGCGACCATGCCGCAGGTGCTGGAGATCAGCGCACGCAGCGAGGACGGCGAGATCATGGGCGTTCGCCACCGCGAATTGGCCGGCACGCGCACGCCGCTGGAAGGCGTGCAGTTCCACCCCGAGTCCATCCTCAGCGAGCATGGCCATGCGATGTTGAAGAACTTCCTGGAGCTGGCCCTATGAAAGTGGTGGATCTGCGTAGCGACACCGTCACGCAACCAACCCCGGCGATGCGCGAAGCCATGATGGCCGCGCCGCTGGGCGACGATGTGTTTGGCGATGACCCCAGCGTGAATCTGCTGCAGGACGCACTGGCAGCGGCGCTGGGCTTTGAGGCGGCGCTCTTCATGCCCAGTGGCACGCAGAGCAATCTGTGCGCGCTGATGAGCCACTGCCAGCGCGGTGACGAATACATCGTCGGCCAGTTTGCCCACACCTACCGCTGGGAGGGCGGCGGTGCCGCGGTGCTGGGCTCCATCCAGCCGCAGCCGATCGCGCATGCGCCGGATGGCTCGCTGCCGCTGGCCGAGATCATCGCCAACATCAAGCCGGACGACGCGCACTTCGCGCGTACACGCCTGCTGGCGCTGGAGAACACCATAGGCGGCAAGGTGCTGCCGCTGGCCTATCTGTCCGAGGCTTCGCACTTGGCGCTGACGCATAGCCTGTCGCGGCACCTGGACGGCGCGCGCCTGTTCAATGCTGCGGTGGCTTGCGCCCACGAGTTCGGCCATGACCCCTATGCGGCGGCCAAGGGCATCTGCAGCCACTTTGACAGCGTTTCGGTCTGCTTCTCCAAGGGCCTGGGCGCGCCGGTGGGCTCGGTGCTGTGCGGCTCGCGCGAGTTCATTACCAAGCGCGCCCATCGCTGGCGCAAGATGACCGGTGGCGGCCTGCGCCAGGCCGGTCTGCTGGCCGCCGCCGCCCATCACGCTCTGGAGCATCAAGTGCGGCGCCTGGCCCAGGATCACGCGCTGGCGCGCCACCTGGCCCAGGGCCTGCAAGGCCTCGAAGGCGTCACGGTTGAGTCGCCGCAGACCAATATCGTCTTTGTCGATGTGGCGCCGGAGCGTGCGGCCGGTCTGCTCGATCACCTGAAAGCGCGCGGCGTGCTGGCCACTGGCCTGTACCGTTTGCGCTTTGTGACCCACCTGGATGTTGATGCGCAGGGCGTGGATCGAGCGATCGCCGCGATGCGTGAGTTTTTCGCTGGAGCCTGAAGCCATGCCGATCACCGATACCGAAGCCCTGACCCGCGTCATCGAGCACCGCGAGATCTTCCACGACGAGATGCTGGCGCTGATGCGCCGCATCATGGCCGGAGAGATGTCACCGGTGATCGCGGCCGGCCTGTTGATCGGCCTGCGCGTGAAGAAGGAAACCATCGGCGAGATCACTGCCGCCGCGCAGGTGATGCGCGAGTTGTCGGCCAAGGTGCCGCTGCCGCCGCTGCCGCATCTGGTGGATGTTGTGGGCACCGGTGGCGATGGCTCGCACACCTTCAACATCTCGACCTGCTCGATGTTCGTCACCGCGGCAGCGGGCGCGCAGGTGGCCAAGCATGGCGGCCGCAGCGTCTCCAGCAAGACCGGCAGCGCCGATGTGCTGGAAGCGCTGGGCGCCAACATCATGCTGACGCCGGCCCAGGTCGCCGAGAGCGTCATGCAGACGGGCATCGGCTTCATGTTCGCGCCCAACCACCACCCGGCGATGAAGAACATCGCGCCGGTGCGCCGCGAGTTGGGCGTGCGCACGCTGTTCAATATCCTGGGCCCGCTGACCAACCCAGCCGGCGCGCCCAACATCCTGATGGGCGTGTTCCATCCCGATCTGGTGGGCATCCAGGTGCGGGTGCTGCAGCGCCTGGGCGCCGAGCATGCGCTGGTGGTCTACGGCAAGGACGGCATGGACGAGATCTCGCTGGGCGCGGCCACGCTGGTAGGCGAGCTGAAAAACGGGGAGGTGCGCGAGTACGAGATCCACCCGGAAGACTTCGGCATGGCCATGGTCAGCAACCGCAGCCTGAAGGTGAGCGGCCCGGATGAATCGCGCGCGATGATGCTGGGCGCCCTGGACAACGAAGAAGGCCCGGCGCGAGACATCGTGATCCTGAACGCGGGTGCGACGCTGTATGCCGCCAACAAGGCGGGCTCGATTGCCGAAGGCATCGCATTGGCCCGCCAGGCGATTGCAAGCGGCGCCGCGCGCGCCAAGCTGGATCAGTTCATCGCCGCAACACAGACGCTGGGCCGCAGCTGAAGCCGCCGCTACAACCGCACAAGGCAGACCGAGCATGTCCGACATCCTGAACAGAATCAACGCGGTCAAGCATGAGGAAGTGGTCGCTGCACGCGCGCGCCGCTCGCTGGCCAGCCTGCGCGAGGAGGCCGAGTCCAACCGTAGCACGCGCGGCTTCGAGCGCGCGCTGCGCGCCAAGATCGCCGCCGGCAAGAGCGCGGTGATCGCCGAGATCAAGAAGGCCAGCCCCAGCAAGGGCGTGATCCGCGCCGACTTCCGCCCGGCCGAGATCGCGCGCAGCTACGAGCAGCACGGCGGTGCCTGCCTGAGTGTGCTGACCGACGAGCCCTTCTTCCAGGGGCATGCCGACTATCTGCGCCAGGCGCGCGCTGCGGTGGCGCTGCCGGTGCTGCGCAAGGACTTCATGGTCGACGAGTACCAGGTCTTCGACGCACGCGCGATGGGAGCCGACTGCATCCTGCTGATTGCCGCCAGCCTGGACAATGCGCAGATGGCCGATCTGGAAGCCTGCGCGCTGGCGCTGGGCATGGATGTGCTGGTCGAGGTGCATGACGGCGCCGAGCTGGATCGTGCGCTGCGCCTGAAGACGCCGCTCTTGGGCATCAACAACCGCAATCTGCGCACGTTCGAAGTGACGCTGGACACCACTCTGGGCCTGCTGAAGCAGGTGCCGGCCGACAAGCTGCTGGTGACCGAGTCCGGCATCCTCGGCCGCGCCGATGTGCAGCGCATGCGCGCCGCGCAGGTCAACGCCTTCCTGGTCGGCGAGGCCTTCATGCGCGCCGACGATCCGGGCGCAGCGCTGGCCGAACTGTTCGGTCAGTGATGGCGCAGCAGAGTCTGGACCTGGGCACCACCGGTCAGCGCTTGAGCGAGCCGCTGGGCGCGCTGCTGCGCACGGCGCAGCTGGATGCGGGCTGGCAGGCCTGTCTGGACGCATGGCTGCTGACGGCCGGTGCGCAGACCCTGATCGCGCAGATCGAGCAGCGCCAGCAGGCGAGCGCGATCATCTACCCCGCCGACCCGCTGCGGGCACTCAAGGCCACGCCGCTGGCCGCCACCCGTCTGGTGATCCTGGGCCAGGACCCGTACCACGGACCGGGCCAGGCCGAGGGGCTGGCGTTCTCGGTGCCGGCCGGGCAGAAGCTGCCGCCCAGCCTGCGCAATATCTTCAAGGAGTTGCAGCGCGACCTGGGTTGGGTACTCCCGGCCAGCGGCCATCTGGGCGCCTGGGCCGAGGCCGGCGTGCTGCTGCTCAACACCAGCCTGACTGTGGAGGACGGCGCACCGGCCAGCCACGCCAAGATCGCCAAGGGCGCGGGCTGGGAGGCACTGACCGATGCGCTGATCCTGGCCGCGGCGCGCGATGCCGCGCCTAAGGTCTTCATGCTTTGGGGCGCGCATGCACAGGCCAAGGCCGGACTGATCGCCGCCGCCGGCCCGCAGCATCTGCTGCTACAGGCCAACCATCCCTCGCCCTTGTCGGCCCTGAGGCCACCCGTGCCCTTCATCGGCTGCGCGCATTTCTCGACGGCGCTGCGTTGGTTGGCGGCGCAGGGGCGGGCATTGCCGCTGCGCTGAGGATGCGCTAAGCGCTGGCCTGCGCCAGCAGCAGCAGGTTCTCGATCAAGCGCGCCAGATGCGCTGCGTTGAGCTGATCCTGCCGGGTCCAGCTGCGGCTGTGGCCGGTCTGCGCCAGCCAAAGGACGCCGGCCAGGCCCTGCCCATTGAAGAGCGGCTGTTCCAGCCGTGATTGCGCGTCGGTGCCGCCTGGCAAAGCCTGCAGTTCGCGGAAGCAGGGATGCAGGGCCATGTCCTGCAGCGCCAGCGCCGCATGCCGGTCGCGCATAAGCGCCAGATAAGTTCCGGCTGGCAGGCGACTATCGCCGCCCAGCAGGCGCAGCGTGCCATCGCCTGTGCTGTCCAGCCAGAGCCGGACTTGATCCACTTGCATCACTTGCCGGGCGGCCTGACTCAGCGCTTGCAGCGCGAGTTCGGCATCGGCCGCGGAGCGAAGCGGCGTCCAGGGGCGGTTCGACAGTTGCAAGAGCAAGGCCTCGGGGGCTTGTGCTTCGCTGTCCAGGCGCAGGTGTGCCGCGGTCGTGTCGCCACTGAGCCGCTCAATCTCTGTCTGCAAGGACTGGTGCTGCCACAGGTGATGCAGCGCCGCTTCGGCGTTGCCTTGCTGCTGCAGCAACTTGGCCAGCTGCAGATGGGCCTGGCTCTGCTGCGGGCGCGACTGGATGCGCTCGGCCAGTGCCAGCGCGTGGTGGCTGCTGCGCACTGCGCCGGCCTCGTCGCCGCGGGCCAGCGCGATTTCGGTCCAGGTCCGGCTGGCAGCTGCTTCCAGCCAGGAGTGCCCCAGTCGGCTGGCCAGATTCAGCGCCAGGCGGCAGTCGGCAATGGCCCAGTCGGTGCGGCCACGTGCCAGTGCAGCGCGAGCCAGCTGCCAATGCGCCTCGGCCTCGAACTCGCGGTGCTGCCCACGTCGTGCTGCCGCCAGGCCGTGGCTGAACTGGCGCTCCGCGTCCTCCAGTTCGCCGCATTCGAAATGACTAACGCCAATATTAAGCGCCAGCTTGGCGGCCAGATAGCTGTCGTCCAGGTCGCCGAGCAGGACGACCGCTTCGCGATGAATGCGACGCCCGCGCTCCCAGGCGTTGCGGGCATAGTGGATCTGGCCCAGGCCGATGCGGGCCGCCACGGTGACACGCAGATCCTGCGCCAGCTCGGCCAGCTGGAGTGCATCGGCCCAATGGGTGCTTGCCTGCTGGTAGTCACCCAGCTGATAGGCGATCCGCCCCAGGGCCTCGGCGGCGCGCGCCGCCTGCAAGGTGAAATGCTGTTCGGCGGCCGCATGCCGCGCCTGCAGCAGTGCGGCCTGAAGCTCCAGGGCGCGGCCGCGGTGTTCCTGCAGGTAGAAGCGCGTGTAGAGCGCGTCGACGGCCGCTGCCAGATTGCCCTGCTGCCGGCATCGCTGCTCCAGTGCCTCCAGGCGCCGGGCGGCGCAGTCCGGATGGCGCTGCGCGAGCAGCTCGATGCGCTGCTGCAGGCGAGCCATCGCGTCGGAGCTGGCGGGAATGATCTTGAACACGGGCAGGCAGGTTGCGCAGAGGCGCCAAAGCGTCGGAGGCCGAAGGATAACGTCCGGCTGCGGCGCGGCCTTGATGGTTTTCGCGAGCTTGGCCTTCAACCTGGTTTCGCACTGGTATTCTCCGCACCGCCTGACAGACGCAGCGCTGCTTGTCTCGCTCTTGACCTGTTCCGGGATGGACCGGGCAAGGGCAAATACCAGTTAAAAGCCAATTGACCCACTGTATTGTTGGTATTAGACTGGTATCTTATGTTGAAGAAGCCTGCCCTCCCTCTGTTGTTCCGCTCGGCCCAAGTACACCAGGCCCCACGGTTTCTGGTGAGTGTCGATGGCGGGGGCACGGGCACGCGGCTGCAGCTCAACAACGCCAGCGGGCAGTGCCTTGGCGTCGGGCGTGCGGGGCCGTCCGCGCTAGGACAGGGTGTCGAGCAGGCCTGGACTCATGTGCTTCAAGCCTTGCAAGGCGCGGCGGCGCAGGCTGGGTTGGGACGCATTGATCCCGCGGACTGTGCGATCGGCTTGGGTTTGTCGGGCGTCACCTTGATTGAACAGGCGCAGGCCTTCATTACGGCAGAGCCGGGCTTCGCCTTCATCGCGCTGGACAGCGATGGCTACACCGGTGTGCTGGGTGCACATGGCGGCGGCCCGGGTGCGGTGCTGGTGTCCGGCACCGGTTCGGTGGGCGAGGCGCTGCGGCGCGACGGCAGCCGCGCCTGCGTAGGCGGCTGGGGCTGGGCGATCGGTGATGAGGGCAGTGGGGCTTGGCTGGGCCGCTGCGCGATGGCGCATGCCCACCGGGCATTCGATGGGCGCGAAGCCGAAGCTCCGCTGACCACTGCCTTGATTGAGATGGCTGGGCGCAGCCGTGAGGCCCTATTGGCCTGGTGCGCTGCCGCCGGTCAGCAAGGCTATGCCAGCCTGGCCCCGCTCGTGTTCGACATGGCGGGCCGCGACCCGCTGGCGTCCGCCCTGATCGGTGATGCTTTGCTGGAACTGGAGCGGGTGGTGAAGGCGCTTGATCCCGAGGGCGAGCTTCCGCTGGTGCTTGCCGGCAGTGTGGCCGAGCGTCTGGCACCGCGTTTGCCGGCGGCATTGCGTTCGCGCTGTGTGGCCGCCCAGGGCGATGCGGTCGCCGGTGCCTTGCAGCTGCTGCAGACAAGCATGTTGACGATGGGGGGCGGTGAATGAGCAAGTCGGCGTTTCAATTCAAGCCTGACGCGGACGCGGCATCGCCGCTGTACATGCAGCTGGCGCAGGCGCTGGCGCAGGCGATTCGCGATGGCGTCTATCACGCCGACGAGGCGCTGCCCTCCGAGCGCGTGTTGGCCGAGTCGCTGGAGCTTTCGCGCGTGACAGCACGCAAGGCGATCGACCGGCTGGTTGAGCAGGGGATGATCGTGCGCAAGCGCGGCTCGGGCAACTACATTGCGCCGAAGCTGGAGCAACCGTTGACGCGCCTGACCAGCTTCTCTGAGGAACTGCACCAGCGCGGCTTCGTGCCGGGCTCGCGCTGGCTGACGCGCGCCTTCCGTGCCGCGGCGCCGGACGAGCAGCTGTCGCTGGAGCTCAAGGCCGGCGAGCGCGTTGCCCGCTTGGAGCGCCAGCGTCTGGCCGATTCGGTGGTGATGGCCTATGAGGTCAGCGTGCTGCCGGAATCGGTGCTGCCGGATCCGCAGCGTGTCGAATCCTCGCTGTATGCGCATCTGGCGCAGCTGGACGGTGCGCCCGTGCGCGCGCTGCAGCACATCCGAGCGATCAATGCTGATGCCAAGCTGGCAGCCTTGCTGGAGGTGCCGGTGGGCTCGGCGGTGCTTTTCATCACCCGGGTCGGCTATGTGGCCTCGGGCAAGGCGGTGGAGTTGACGCACTCCTACTGCCGCAGCGACTACTACGACTTCGTGGCCGAGATGCGGCGCGACTGACGGAAGACACTCACGATGGCTGATGTGATTGACGGTGTCATTCTGACGCCGGGGGGATTCCTGCGCGGTCGTCTGGCCCTGGCTGGCCAGCGCATCGCAGCGATCACCGGTGTGCCGGTGTCGGAGTCGGCCGTGCGCGGCCTGGGTCTGCCCATCGTGCTGCCCGGCTTTGTCGACACCCACGTGCATGGCGGTGGCGGGCGCGATGTGATGCAGGGTGGTGACGCTATCGCTGAGATTGCACGTCTTCATGCCGGCCACGGCACGACATCCTTACTGGCCACCACGATGACCGCGCCGCGCGGCGAGATCGAGGCCGCACTGCGCGCGCTGGCGCCGCACTGCCGCGAACGCGCCGCCGGCGGCGCACGGGTGCTGGGCGTGCATCTGGAAGGGCCGTACATCAACCCGGGCCGGCTGGGTGCGCAGCCCGACTGCGCGCGCCTCGGAACGCTGGAGGAAGCCCTGGCACTGCATGCGCTGGCGCCCATCCGCCTGATCACGCTGGCGCCTGAGATCGAGGGGCATCTGGCCCTGATCGGCCCACTCAATGACGCCGGGTTCCGCGTGCAGATCGGCCACAGCGCTGGCCGCTACGAGGACGGCGTGGCGGCACTGCAGCGCGGCGCGCACGGTTTCACGCATCTGTTCAACGCGATGACCGGCCTGCATCACCGCGAGCCTGGCATGGTGGGCGCGGCACTGGCGCACGCGCAGTACGCCGAGCTGATCCCTGATCTCCTGCATGTGCATCCGGGGGCCATCCGCGCCGCGCTGCGCGCCATCCCTTGCCTGTTCTGCGTGACCGACTCAACCGCCGCCGCCGGCATGCCGGACGGCGACTACAGCCTGGGCAGCCAGACGGTCAGCAAGTGCATGGGCGGTGTTCGACTGGCTGACGGCACGCTGGCCGGCAGCACGCTGACGATGGACCAGGCGCTGCGCAATCTGGTGGGCCTGGGCCTGCCGCTGGATGAGGCTTCGCGCCGCACCTCCAGCCATGCCGCGGCCTATCTGGGTTTGCAGGACCGTGGACAGCTGAAGCAAGGCCTGATGGCCGATCTGGTGGTGCTGGACCCGCAGACGCTGCAACTGACAAACGTATTCGTGGAAGGGGAAGCAATTGAGCTCGTCGCTGATGTATGAAGAGGCGCTCAGTGCGCCTGCCGTGGTGGCCCGTCAACTGGCCGCTGACCATACCGCCTATGCGGCACTGGGTGAAAGCCTGCGCCAGCAGCCGCCATCGTCTCTGCTGACGGTGGCACGCGGCAGCTCGGACCACGCCGCGCATTACCTTGCCTATCTGGTGATGGCGCGTCTGGGCCGCCTGGTGACCTCGCTGCCGATGTCGCTGGTGACGCTGTACCAGAGCCGGCTGGTCTGCGATGGTCTGGTGTCGCTGGCCTTCTCGCAGTCCGGCCAAAGCCCGGATCTGGTGGCCCCGACGCGCTTTCTGCGCGACGGCGGCGCACGCACCGTGGCCTTTGTGAACGCTGAGGGCTCGCCGCTGGCCGAGGCCGCGCAGCATGTCTTCCCGCTGCATGCGGGTGCCGAGAGAAGCGTGGCCGCGACCAAGAGCTATATCGCGCAGCTGGTGGCCGGCGCCCGTGTGGTGGCGGCCTGGCAGGGCGATGACGATCTGTTAGCCGCGCTGCAGCAGCTGCCCCAGGTGCTGGAGCAGGCCGCGGCGCTGCGCTGGGATGTGGCGGTGGATGTGTTGCGAGAGGCCGACCGGCTGTTCGTGATCGGCCGCGGTACCGGCCTGCCGATCGCGATGGAAGCGGCGCTGAAGTTCAAGGAGACCTGCGGCATCCAGGCCGAGGCGTTCTCGGGCGCGGAGGTCAAGCACGGCCCGATGGCCTTGGTGGAAGAGGGCTATCCGATGCTGGTGTTCGCGCCGCGCGGGCCGGCCCAGGCCGGCCTGCTGGCGCTGGCCGACGAAATGCGTGGCCGGGGCGCGCGTGTGCTGCTGGCCGCGCCGGCTGGCACGCCGGGCGCCGAGCTGCCCCTGGTCTGCAGTGGCAGCGAAGACCTCGACCCGATCGCGGTGGTGCAGAGCTTCTATCCGATGGTGGAGGCCTTGTCGCGTGCGCGTGGCAACAACCCGGACCAGCCGCGCCATCTGGCCAAGGTCACCAAGACCCATTGAACGAGGGTGCCATGACGCAGCAACACAGCAGCTTCCACCCCGGCCGCCTGGTGATGGTCGATATTCCCGGCAAACAGCTGGACGCGCCGACCGCGGACTTCCTGCGCCAGCACCAGGTGCGCGCGGTCTGCCTGTTCCGCAAGAACCTGGGCAGCGAGACGGAAATCCGCCAGCTCACCGCCGATCTGCGCGCGGTGATGGGCGAGCAGGCTTTGATCGGCATCGACCAGGAAGGCGGCTCTGTGATTCGGGCCACCAGCCTGCCGCAGGCGCCGGCCGCGATGGCGCTGGGCGCGATCGGTGATGAGGCTCTGGCCGAGCAGGTGGGCGCCGCGGTGGCGCGCGGCCTGTTGCATCTGGGCATCAACTGGAACTTCGCGCCGGTGCTGGATGTCAACAACAACCCCGCAAATCCGGTGATCGGCGAGCGCAGCTTCGGCGACGACCCGGAGCTGGTGACGCGCCTGGCGCGGGCCTGGATGCGCGGTTCGCTGCGCGAGGGTGTGGCCTGCTGCGTGAAGCACTTTCCTGGCCATGGCGACACGCATGTGGACTCGCACCACGCGCTGCCGACTGTGGACAAGTCGCTGGCCGCGCTGGAGGCGCTGGAACTCAAACCCTTCCGCGCGCTGACCCAGGGCGCTGAAGTGGCGCCGGCGGTGATGACGGCGCATATCGTTTATCCGCAGCTCGATGCCGAGCATCCGGCCACGCTGTCACGGCGCGTGCTGACCGGCATCCTGCGCGACAGCATGGGCTATGACGGCGTCGTCATCACCGATGCGCTGATGATGAAGGCTGTGCACGAGCGCTATGGCCATGCCCGCGCCGCGGTGCTGGCGCTGCAGGCCGGCGCCGACATGCCGCTGGCCCAGGGCAGCCTGCAGGAGCAGCGAGCGGCGATCGAGGCCATCGGTGCCGCCTGGGCCGCGGGGCAGCTGGAGACAGCGCAGCTTGAGCGCGCGGCAGCACGGATCGACCGTCTGGCCGAGCGCTTCCCCCTGCAGACGCGAGACTACGACGCAAAGCAGCGGCTCGCCGATGAGCAGCTGATGCATGACGGCTGGGCGCGCGGCCTGTGTACCGTGCGTGGCGCGCGGCCGCCCGCCCGCCAGACACCGATCCGCCTGATCTGCCAGGCCAGTGTGGCCAGCGATGGCGTGTCGGAAGCCGGTGCTTCGGTGGAGCAGGTGCAGGCACTGTTTGCCGGCTACTTCGACGATGTGCAACTGCTGCGCGTGCAGGATCTGCGCGCACTCAGCGCCGCCGATGTGCCGCAGGACGCGCGAATGAATGTGCTGGTGTCCAACCATCGCGGCCGCTTCGGCGCAGCCGCCCGCTTGGCCCGGCCTGATCTGCATCTGGCGCTGTGGAATCCCTTCCAGGTGCTGGACATCGCCGCCCCGGCCGTCATCAGCTGGGGCTATGCCGACGGCGCCTTGCTTGCGTTGACGCGCTGGCTGCGCGGTGATCTCGAGGCTGTGGCCCGGCCGCCCGTGAGCCTGAACCAGGAGTCCTGACCATGAGTGCAACGTCTCCCACCATCTCGCCGATCCGCTGGGTGCCCAGCCTGTACTTCGTGCAGGGCCTGCAGTTCTTCGTGGTGATGCTGATCGCCGGCCTGATGTTCAAGAGCATGGGCGTGCCGAACGACCAGATTGCGCGCTGGACCGGCCTGCTGGGGCTGGCCTGGGCCATCAAGCCCTTGTGGAGCCCCTTCCTGGAGCTGGCGCGCAGCAAGAAGCTGATCGTGGTGGCGATGCAGTTCACCGGCGCAGCAGGCTTGGCGCTGATGGCGCTGGCGCTGCAGCTGCCGATGTACTTCGCCGCCAGCATCGCAGTGCTGTTCCTGCTGGCCTATGCCTCGGCCACGCATGACATCGCCTGCGACGGCCTCTACATGGCTTCGCTGGATGCCAAGCAGCAGGCCGCCTATGCCGGTTGGCAGGGAGCCTTCTTCAATGCCTCCAAGTTTTTGACGCTGGGCGGCCTGCTGGTGCTAGCCGGGCATCTGGAGAAGAGCGTCGGCGTGTTCAACGCCTGGTCGCTGATTTTCGTGCTGCTGGCCGTGCTGTTGGCGGTGCTGGCAGCCTACAACGCCTATGCGCTGCCGGGCGCGCTGAACACCGAGCATGCGGACCTGACGGTGACCAGCATCTTCGGCACCTTGAGAGAGGTGATCGCCGATTTCCTGGGCAAGCCCGGTATCTGGCTGGCGATCCTGTTCATCGTCGTGTTCCGCTTTGCCGAGGGGCAGGTGCAGACCATCGGGCCGCTGTTCCTGATCGAGGCGCGCGACAAGGGGGGCCTGGGCCTGACGACCGAGCAGGTGGGCGGCATCTACGGCACGGGCGGCACGGCCGCCTTCCTGGTCGGCAGCATCCTGGGCGGCTACTTCACCTCGTGGCTGGGGCTCAAGCGCGCGATGCCGGTGCTGATCCTGGCGATGGCGGTGCCGAACGTCGTTTTCTACTACCTCAGCGTGGCCCTGCCCACGGACCTGTGGCACCTCGGTGCGGCCATCAGTGTGGAGATGTTCGGCTACGGCTTCGGCTTCGTCGGCATGATTCTCTACATCATGCAATCGGTGGCGCCGGGCCGCTTCCAGACGGCGCACTACGCGCTGGGTACGGGCGTGATGCAGCTGGGATTCATCTTCTCCAAGACCATCAGCGGTGATGTGCAGATGGCGATGGGCTACCAGGACTTCTTCCTCTGGACCATCGTCTGCGGCGTTCCAGCGCTGCTGCTGATGTTCTTCGTGCGGCTGCCGTCGCCTGCGAAAAAGGATTGAGCCATGGCGAACACATTGCGCAAGGGGCTGGCGGCCCTGATCCTGAGCGCGGCACCCGCGCTGGCTTGGGCGGCCGATCCGGCCCCCTTGTTCTTCGATGACTTCAGCGACGCTGACCTGAGTGGCTTGCAGGCTGGCGGCTGGACGCTGCGCAGCGCGCTCGGCCATCCTGGCCTGAAGGGCGCGCGCTGGGGCGCGGCGCAGCTGCGGCTGCTGGACGACCCGGCACAGGCCGGCAACCGTGTGCTGCGGCTGAAAGCCAGCACGGACGGCACGGCAGCCGGTACCGCGCAGGCGCAGCTGTGCCATGCGCGCAAGTATCTGGAGGGCACCTATGCCGCGCGGGTTCGCTTCAGCGACACGCCGGTGCAGGGCGTCGACGGCGATCCGGTGATCCAGGCCTTCTTCGCGATCAGTCCGCTGCGGCATGACCTGGATCCCGAGTTCAGCGAGGTCGACTGGGAATACCTGCCCAACGGTGGCTGGGGTAGCGAGAAGACGCGTATCTATGGCATCAGCTGGCAGACCGTTCAGATCGAACCCTGGCGGGCCTTCAACTCGATGCATCAGCGCGAAGGTTCGCACGATGGCTGGCGTGTGCTGATGATGCAGGTGATTGACGGCAAGGTTCGCCTCTACCTGGACGGCCAATTCCTGGGCGAGCATGGAGGGCGCAACTACCCCGTGGTGCCGATGGCGATCAACTTCAATCTGTGGTTCTCACCGGGGGGCTTGCTCGGCCCGCAAGCCGGTGTCCGGGCCTATGAAACCGATGTGGACTGGGTGTTCCATGCCAAGGGACAGAAGCTCGAACCGCAGCAGGTGGATGCTGCCGTGCAGTCTCTGCGTCAGCGCGGGGTGAAGCGCCTGGACAGCGTGCCGGCTGCACAGCCGCCGCTGGACAGCCCCTGCGATATGTGAATCTTCGCTTTGTTGGGCCTGTCATGACTCTTTCGCGTCTCGTTGGCCAGTGTTTTCTGCTGCTGGCCGTGTTGCAGAGCGCGCCGGCGGCGCTGGCCCAGCCGGTGTTTGGTGCCGGCCCGCTGGCGGTGGAGCGGCGCAGTGATGCGGTGGTCGGCGTCTATGTGCCAAGCTGGGAATCGCCGGCTGTGGTGGAACGCCTGCGGCCGGGCAGTGTCAGTCATCTGCTCTATGCCTTCCTGCGGATGTGCGGGCCGGGGCAGCTCGACAAGGACGCGCAGGGTTGCTCAGGAAAGGCCGACTTTGAGCTAGCGGCAGACCCTGCGCATGCGCGCTTTGATGCCGTCTTCCAGCGTCTGAAGGCGCGCGAGGCGGGGCTGCGCGTGCTCGCCTCGGTCGGGGGCTGGGGCGGCTCCGACCCTTTCTTTCCGATGGCCGGCGATCCCGCGCGTCGGGCGGTTTTCATCTGGGATGCCGTGCGCTTCCTGCGCGCGCACCCGGGCTTTGATGGCCTCGACATTGACTGGGAGCACCCCGGCGACAACGGCGCGGCCAACGGCGTGCAGCTCGGCAACCATCAGGATGGCGCCCACTTTGTGCTGCTGATGCAGGAGCTGCGTGCGGCACTGGACCGGCTGGGCCAGACGACAGGGCGACGCTATCTGCTGACTGTCGCCGTAAACACGACGGCCAAGGTGGTCGATCGGATCGACTGGCGCGCGGCCGGGCCGGCCTTGGATCTGGTCTTCATGATGAGCTACGACTACTACGGCGGCTGGTCCGACACCGTGGGCCACCATGCGGCCTTGCGCGGCAGCCGCGCTGGTTCGGATGACAGCCTTGAGCAGGGCACCCTCAATTTCATCGGGGCGGGGGTGCCGGCGTCCAAGCTGGTGGCCGGTGTGGCCATGTACGGCCGTGGATTCGCCGGCGCTGGCTCCGCGCAGACGGGGGCCAGCAAGAGCGGCGTCTACCCCCCTGGTGGCGATGGCAGCCTGGTTTATCGCGAACTGGCGCGGCGCTATCTGGATCGCCAGGGGCGCGGCCGCCAGGGCTATGAGGCGCGCTTCGACAAGCAGACGCAGGCCTGGGCGCTGCACGACCCGCGCCGGCAGCGCTACATCGGCTACGACGATCCTCGTGCGGTCCAGGCCAAGGCGCTCTTTGCTCGGGAGCAAGGGCTGGCGGGTCTGTTTGCCTGGGAGCTCAGCCAGGACAACGGGGATCTGCTCAACGCCATGAACCGCGGGCTCGGGCATCGGCTGATTCCTGGCCGCTGAGGCTCGGCTCAGCCGCCGCCCAGGCATTGAAGTGAATGAAGCATCGCAGTTGGAGGTTCCGCCCTTGAGCGACAAGCAAGCCACCGTAGCAAGAAGTCAAGCCCGACTGGATTCAGTGGACGCACTACGCGGGCTGGCGGTCGCAGCGATGCTGCTGGTCAACAACCCGGGCGACTGGGGCTACGTCTATGCGCCGTTGCAGCATGCGGCTTGGCATGGCTGCACCCCGACCGACCTGATCTTTCCATTCTTCCTGTTCATCGTCGGCGTTTCTATCGCACTGAGCCTTGGCGCGCGCGTCGATGCCGGCTGCGCGCCAGCTCCGATGGCCCGTGGGGTGCTGGAGCGCGCCTTGCGAATCCTGCTGCTGGGTTTGGCCTTGCATGCGCTGGCCTGGTGGCTGATGGACAAGCCCGAGTTCCGCTTGATGGGTGTGCTGCAGCGCATCGCCCTGTGCTTTGCGTTCACCGGCCTGGTGGCGCTCTACCTGCGCCAGCGCCAGCAATGGCTGCTGCTGGTGGCCTTGCTGGTGGGCTATGCCGTGCTGCTGGTGGCCGGTGGGCCGCTGAGCAAGGACGGCAACCTGGCCGCGCGGATCGACAGCGCGCTTCTGGGGGCCTGGTCTTATGAATGGTCAGCGGCCACCGGGCAGGCGCATGAGCCTGAAGGCATTCTGAGCACGCTGGGCGCCTTCGCCACCTGTCTGCTGGGCCTACGTGCCGGAGACTGGCTGCGGCAGGGCTTGGGTGCCCGCTTGTGGGCGTTGGGTGCCGTCGCCTTGGGCCTGGGCTATCTGGCCGCCTTGCACCTGCCCTGGAACAAGCAGCTCTGGACCAGCAGCTTCGTGCTGTGGACCGGCGGCTGGGCTTGCCTGGCGCTTGCGTTGACGCACCAGCTGGTGGATCGGCGTGGCTTGCCGGCCTTGGGCCGCGCCTTCGGCGTCAACGCCATCGCAGCGTATGCTGGCGCGTGGGTGCTGGCGGTGGTGCTGGAGGGGCAGGGTTGGATGAAGCCGATCTACACCGGCGGCTTCGCCTGGATTGCTAAGGGCCTGGGGCCTTATCAGGCTTCGCTGGCTTTTGCGCTCACATTCGTGCTGCTCTGGGCGTGGGTTGTGTGGTTCCTCGACCGGCGGCGTCTCTATATCAAGGTCTGATGCTTGGCTCCATTGAGTCAACAGCCGCGGCCGCTACAGTGGCGCGGCTGGGCTGCGCACAGGTGCAGCCGTTTCCAATCACTGGGGCTCAGGCATGAGTGATCGCTTTCAGATTCGGATGCCACCGAACGTCCAGTCGGTGCAGGTGGGGGAGCATCCTGTGGTCTTCATCGACGATTTTCTGGAGGCTCCACAGGCCCTGCTCGAGGTGGCGTGCGCCAGCCGCTATGAGGCTTACCCGGGCATGGCGGAGCGCAAGGGCTATCCGGGCGTTCGCGCGCAGGCGCCAGCTGACTACTCGCAGGCGCTGGTCGCTCTGCTGGATCCTTTGATCCGCCTGAACTTCGGCGTGCCTGACGAGCTGCCGCTGCGCAAGAGCATCTGCGCCTTCTCTCTGACGACGACAGCGCCGCAGTCACTGGGGCCTTTGCAGCGCGTCCCGCATTTCGACGCCAGCACGCCGCACCACATGGCGGTGCTGCTGTACCTGTGCGATGAGCAGCACGGGGGAACCGGGTTCTATCGCCACAAAGCCACCGAAGTGCAACAGATCACGGCGCAGAACCGTGAGCACTACCTTGATGTGCATTACCGGGAATTGAATGCCAGCCCGCCACGGGCGCGCTACTTCGATGACTCGGACGACTGCTTCGAGTTGCTCGGCATCATGCCGGCCCGCTTCAATCGGCTGGTGATCTACCCGGGCAGCCTGCTGCACAGTGCCTGCATCAATCCGGCTCGAAGCATCAGTGCGGATCCGCGCAGCGGACGCCTGACGGTCAACTCATTCTTCGACTTCTAGGCTGCGCCGCGACGCCCGGCGAGTGTGCTTAGGCATCGCGTTCGCGACTTCGACAAAAAAAGGCCCGGACTAGCCGGGCCTTTTGCTGGGCGTTGCCAGGTCAGAACTTGGCGCTCAGACCCACGCGAACCGTGGTCTCACCCTTGAAGGACCAAGCCGGGAAACCGGCGCGCAGCGGATCCTTGACGGCCGAGTTGGAGGCTTCGGCCGCACCGTACTGAACATCATCCTGCTTGAGCAGGTTGATCGCCTCGACCGACAGCTTCAGCGACTTGTTGATGTTCCAGCCGAAGCTCGCGTCCAGCGTGCCGTAGGCATCGTGCATGCGGTTGCCGTACCAGAATGCGCCTTCGCGGATCATGTACTTCGAGCGCCAGTTGTAGGCCAGGCGCGCTGTATAGGTCTGGTTCTCGTAGTAGCCCACCAGGTTCACGTTGTGCTTGGAGGCTTGCGTGAAGATGCCCAGGTTGTCGATGTAGCTGCTGGCCGGTGCCGTGCCTTCGGTGAAGGTGTAGTTGGCGATGCCACCAAAGCCGTTGCCCAGGTTGTGGTTGACCTGGAATTCCAGACCCCGGATGCTGCCGCCGCCCGCGTTGACAAAGCTCTGGACGGTCCAGTTGTCGACCTTGCTGATCGGGTCGATCAAGCCGACCTTCTGGTTGCTCTTGACTTCAGCAGTGATGAAGTTGGAGATGTCCTTCGTGAAGAAGGTTGCCGACAGCAGGTTGCCCTTGCCGTAGTAGTACTCCAGGCCGATGTCGGCTTGGCTGGACTTCATGGGCTTCAGGCCGACATTGCCGACGGTCCAGGTTTCGTTGCCCACGCGGTCATCGTTGTAGCCGGACACGGTGACGCCGAACATATTGGCGAAGTTCGGGCGTGTGATGGCTTGCGAGGCCGTTGCGCGCAGGACCAAGTTGCGCTGGAGTTCGAAGGCGATGTTGGCGCTCGGCAGCACGTCGTTGTAGGTCGCGGTCTTGGTGGCCAATCCACGGCCCCAGTTGAGGTTGCCGGAGTAGTCGCCATTGGCCAGCGGCGTTCCGTCAAAGGCGTAACCCGTGCTGCGCACCGTGGTAGAGATGTAGCGCAGGCCGAAGTTGCCACGAATGTTCTGGGCGTCGAACTCGAACATGCCGTAGGCGGCGCGGTTCTTCTCGTTCAGCTCGCTATAGGCCGAGCGGTCCTCGTTCCAGCCGGCAATGTTCTTGCTGGTGTTGGCGATCATCGCGTCGATGTTCGGGCGCGGCACCGACCAGCTCGCCACGTCGACCGAGCCACTGAAGAGGCTGCCGGTATCGACCCCAGCGATCGTCGAGTTCCACACCGGGCGGAAGCTGCGCTTCTCGAAGGTGTGATCAGCGAAGCGAACACCGGTCTTGAAGGCGCTGATCGCACCCAGGTTCAGGTCGATGGTGGCATCGAGCTGCGCGTACTTCTCGCTGTCCTTGTTCGGTCCACGCGACGTGGCCCAGGTCTCGGGCGAGCTCTGCTTGGGCAGGTCGGCCACGCCAAAGGACTGATTCGAGGTCGGGTTCAGGCTGATCTGCTTGCCAGTGGCGTCGATCGTGCCTTGCCACTTCGCAGGCTTGTCCCACCAGCCATACGCGTAGTTGGTTGTCAGCGTCGTACCGCCTTCGGCCTTGGTCTGGCCAGCGACGAAGTCGAACTTGGCGATGTCCGTCTTGTAGCTGCCGTTGACCGTGACGCTGTCAGAGCTCATCTCGGCTGCGCGAGCCCAGTTCTGGTAGAACTGGTTGATCAAGGGCTTTGCAGCCGTTGTCGTGCTTGTCAGGCAGACGCCGGTCGGATTGAATGCAGACTTGACCGCCGTGTTGCGCTTTGTGCAGTTGGCGTCGTGGAAGATGTAGTCGCTACTGTTGGAGTTGTTGGCCCCCAGCTTCAGACTCAGCACGTTCAGCCCCAGCTCGAGCCCTTGCACCGGCTTTGCCTGAAGGACGACGTTCAGCGCCTCGCGCTTACGCTCCTGCACGAAGGCGGTAGGTGCCACGTCAGATGCCCAGCGGCTGTCTGCCTCGATGCCGCGTCGGATGTAGGTGCCGTCCGAGTGTGCCGCGGCGACCAGGACGCCGAAGTTGCGGGCACTGTTCTTCCAGCTGTAGAGGCCGGAGACTTCCTTTTCAGGATCGCTGATCGTGCCGATGCCGTACTTGACGCTGGCGAATGCGGCACCTGCGGCCAGGTCCAGCGGCTTGCGGGTCTTGACGATCACGGTACCGCCGATGCCACCTTCCGTCAGGTTGGCTTGCGAGGACTTGTAGACCTCCATGCCACCAATCAGTTCCGCCGGCAGCAGCGAGTAGTTGAACGAGCGATCGATGTCCATCTGGTCATACCAACCCGTGGAAGCGACGGTCTGACCGTTCAGCGTGGTGTAGGTCATCTGCGGATCCGAGCCGCGAATGGACACCGAGGCGCCTTGGCCGAAAGCGCGCCCCACCGAGATGCCAGGAATGCGACCCAGGGCCTGGCCCACGTCGGCGTCCGGGAGCTTGCCGACGTCCTCGGCTGAGACAGCGTCCACAACGGCGCTGGCGTTCTTCTTGATGTTGGCGGCGGTCTCGAGCGACGCGCGGATGCCGGTCACAACGACCTGCTCAAGCGCACCGGCCTCAGGCTTCTTGGCCGCTGAGTCGGCTTGTTGGGCGTGGACGCTGAATGCCGCGCCCAGCAACGTCAGCGACACGGCGGCCGCGATGGGGGTCTTCCTGACCTTCATGAACTGCTCCTTTTATATGGCCTGCGAATGCGGCCTGTTGCGACTGGAACCGTGAACTCCGCCAGACAGGAACGTACCCAAGCCCGGCGCCAATAGATGCATACGAATGCAACCAATGCAATACCACTATAAGCCGCAATAGATCCACATAGCTACCACTTTTGTTTGCGTGTTTTCCCTGTGTGTCGTTTGTGTGTCGGGGACTTGGATGCTTCCACTCGCGCTACCGCAACGGGCTGCGAAGCACCTGGTCTGGTTGTGGTCTGCTCGTTGGTCTGGCGGCCGACGGTCGGGCCTTGCTGCCTGCCTGCATCGGATGCGGTGCTGGTGACGCCTCGACCAAAAAAGTCGTTGCAGACGAATAGCGCTGTGCTATAGTCTATGGCTCGCCTCGGAGGGGTGCCCGAGTGGCTAAAGGGGGCAGACTGTAAATCTGTTGGCTTACGCCTACGCTGGTTCGAATCCAGCCTCCTCCACCAGGCGAAACGTTTATCGGGTCGAGATGCCGGCTTCGTTGTTGGCATCTCGGTTTCGATAGGTAGGGCTCCCGGGCGGGAGTAGTTCAATGGTAGAACCTTAGCCTTCCAAGCTAATGACACGGGTTCGATTCCCGTTTCCCGCTCCAGTTGTCGGGTTCTGCTTGTGTCGATACCGGTTTGCCGGTTGCTCGAGAGGGCGGCCGTTAAACCTGTGTCGATGCCCATGTGGCTCAGTGGTAGAGCACTCCCTTGGTAAGGGAGAGGTCACGCGTTCGATCCGCGTCATGGGCACCATCAATTCCCTTCTTCTGATCTGTTCGCCTCCAGGAGCGCAAGATGGCAAAAGGCAAGTTTGAACGTACCAAGCCGCACGTGAACGTGGGCACGATCGGTCACGTTGACCACGGCAAGACGACGCTGACGGCAGCGATCGCGACCGTGCTGTCGAAGAAGTTTGGTGGCGAGGCCAAGGCCTACGACCAGATTGACGCAGCGCCAGAAGAGAAGGCCCGCGGCATCACGATCAACACCGCGCACGTCGAGTACGAGACGGCTAACCGCCACTACGCGCACGTTGACTGCCCCGGCCACGCCGACTACGTCAAGAACATGATCACCGGCGCGGCCCAGATGGACGGCGCGATCCTGGTGTGCTCGGCTGCTGACGGCCCGATGCCCCAGACCCGCGAGCACATCCTGCTGGCGCGTCAGGTGGGCGTGAAGTACATCATCGTGTTCCTGAACAAGTGCGACATGGTGGACGACGCCGAGCTGCTGGAGCTGGTGGAAATGGAAGTCCGCGAGCTGCTGAGCAAGTACGACTTCCCCGGCGACGACACCCCGATCATCAAGGGTTCGGCCAAGCTGGCGCTGGAAGGCGACACGGGCGACCTGGGCGAGCAAGCCATCATGCGTCTGGCTGACGCACTGGACACCTACATCCCCCAGCCTGAGCGTGCCGTGGACGGCGCGTTCCTGCTGCCGGTGGAAGACGTGTTCTCGATCTCGGGCCGCGGCACCGTGGTGACCGGTCGTGTTGAGCGCGGCATCATCAAGGTCGGCGAGGAAATCGAAATCGTCGGTATCCGCGACGTGCAGAAGACCACCGTGACCGGCGTGGAAATGTTCCGCAAGCTGCTGGACCAGGGTCAAGCTGGCGACAACGTCGGCATCCTGCTGCGCGGCACCAAGCGTGAAGACGTCGAGCGTGGCCAAGTGCTGGCCAAGCCGGGCACGATCAAGCCGCACACCCACTTCACGGCCGAGATCTACGTCTTGTCCAAGGAAGAGGGCGGCCGCCACACGCCGTTCTTCAACAACTACCGTCCCCAGTTCTACTTCCGTACGACGGACGTGACGGGCGCAGTGAGCCTGCCGGAAGGCAAGGAAATGGTCATGCCTGGCGACAACGTCGGCATCACCGTGAAGCTGATCGCTCCGATCGCCATGGAAGAAGGTCTGCGTTTTGCTATCCGCGAAGGCGGCCGTACTGTCGGCTCCGGCGTGGTCGCAACCATCCTCGAGTAAG
>NZ_JBILQK010000158.1:0-5184 GCF_044373315.1 Roseateles sp.
AACGCGGTCCAGATCGGCCAGCGTCATGTGGCCGGGCATGTTGATCAGCCGCCAGACGACCGGCTCGCTACCTTCGAGCTTCACCAGCAATCGGTAGGCGTGTTTGGGGTTGGACTTCCTGCGTGCTGCGGTCTTGCGTGTGGCCATCTTCGCAGCGTAGCAGGTGGGGCGCCGCCGCCGTTGCGGTCAACCTGCCGACGGTGCCCAGCGGTGTGGCAGAAGTTCGTCGATCCGGCTGGCCGGTTGCGTAGGCAAGCGGTCCAGCACGTCCTTAAAGTAGGCGTATGGGTCATGCCTTCGCGCGCCAGTTGCCGCCACCGGAGCACGACGTTGGCATTGATGCCATGCGCCAGCGCCACCTGCGCCACCGACTTGCCCGGCTCCCTGCACTCAGCCAGCACCTGTGCCTTCTTCGCCGCGCCGTATCTGCGCCGCGTCTTTTTCTCGCCTGTCATCGCGTCCACCTAAGTTAAGTGGACAGCCCCGATGGCCAGGTCAAACTGCCCCACTTGTGGCCACCCAAACTGCCCCGGGCAGGACGAGGGAGTTATGCGGGGTCTGAAGGCGTGACGAGGCGGGCTGAGGCCTCCTTCAGGCGGTAGCTTTTGCCCTCGAACTCGAGCATCGCGCAGCGATGCATGAGTCGGTCCAGGATGGTGGTGGCCATGGTCGCGTCGCCGAGGTAGCGGCCCCAGTCCTGGGCCACGCGGTTGGACGTGATGACGATCGAGCGGCGCAGCTTGTAGCGCTGGTGCACGATCATCTGCAGCAGCTCAGCGGCGTGCTCGCCGATGCGCCTGGCGAGGAACAGATCGTCCAGCAGCAGTAGGTCCGCCGCGACCCAGGCCCTGAGCAGCCGAGCCCGCTCGCTGGCGTCCGCCAGCGCGTACCGGGCTAATGCCCCGTCGGCTTCGACATAGGCGACGTCGTAGCCTTGCACGGTGGCCTGGTAGGCCACAGCCTTGGCGACATGGCTCTTGCCGGTGCCGGGCTTGCCCACCAGGAGCGCGTTTGTGCCTTCGCTAAGGAACTTCAGACTGTGCAGCTCGAAGCAGGCGCCGCGTGGCAGCTTAGGGTTGCTGTGGCCATGATCACCACTATGGATCGGCATCGGCGCTGGCGAGCGATGGTTTGCAGGCCAAATTCATCGATCAACCTAGCCAGGACAAGCAAGGGCCGGGATCTTCGGAGCTCACCGGGATCGGCTCTGGCAAGTGCGCAGTGGCGAACAAGGCGCTGGACAACTTCAAGGCGCGCTTCCGGCAACTCACACGCCGCGCAGCGGGATGCTGCATGGAGCAAGTGGTGCAAGGGCTGCGGCCCTACCTACTTGGCTGGAAGGGCTACTTCCGGATGGCGCAAACCCCGAGCGCGAGCTGGACGAATGGCTGCGTCACCGGCTGAGGGCGCTGCAGCTCAAGCGCTGGAAGCGAGCGACCGCCATTTATCGCGCACTGATGTCTATGGGCGCTCGGGTCGAAGTCGCGCACCGGGTGCGTCCGAATGGTTCTGCCGCGCGCCTCCTGACCTCAAGCTCTCGAACCGCCTGGTGCGGATCAGCATGCCGGTTGATGCGGCAGGGGAGCATCCAAAGATGGAGGCGCCCTATGCCAATTGGGCGGCAGTTCACGCAACTCTTCCTGGGAGACAGGAGGCAGTGATGCCAGCGGGCAGGCGGCCTGCAAGCCCATACGACTGGCAAGACCGAGGAGACGTCTACGGTGTGCCCTTGCGGATTTCGGCTTCGAGCTCTGGCGAGGCAATCTCGCTGATATCCCGGAAGGCACGGGCGAGCTGGTCGAGGAGCTTGCCGTCGGCCCCGTGCTCCTCGAAGCAGCTCTTCCACTGCCGCACCTCGCCCCAGATGCGGCGCATGATGCCCACCGCCATCGGGCGCTCCGGGAAGAAGGCGGCGTAGTGGCTCAAGGCGTTGTCCAGGGTGGCGAGCTTGCCCTGTTCCCCGACTCCCAAATGCAACCGGCGGTCGCTGGCCAAGACGGGTCGCGGCACCACGTCGTACAAGGGGCTGAGCACCCATCCACCAAGCCGTGGGTCGCGCACGAAGCCGTGGTTGCGTAGGTGGTCGTCGTCGTTGGTGACGAAGATGTTGAGCACCATGCGCGCAAACAGCTCCTCTGCGTTGGTCCGCACCCCAACGGGATGGACGTACCGGCGGATGGCGCGACCGAGGTCCGCATAGGCCTTGTCGGGCGATTCGAGCTCGCTGCAAGCCACCAGCGTGAGACCGCTGACGAACGGCAGACGCCCCTCCACCCGGCCGTCGCCGGGCCGGGTGTCGTGCAGTACTCCCTCCGGCCACGGCTCGCCCGCGTGGACCCAGTAGCGGTCGAACCGCCGGATGAGCATGACCGGTCGGCCGCCCAGGTCCAGGTAGCGCACCTCGGGAACGGTCAGGCCGCAGCGGCGGGCCAACTCCAAGGTGCAGGTCTCGGCCCGTGCCACGTCGAAGGTGTCGCCTTTGGCCGGAAACTTTGCCAGCCAGAGCGCGCCGTCGTCGTCGCGCACAGCGGCCTTGGGTCTTGCACCGCCAGCCGATGGCCCAGCGCCCAGGAAGTTCTCGAGGTTCGCCGGCACGGGAGCGCCGTTCTCGACGGCCTCCGCAGCCTGCAACACGTATTGCAGCGAGTGCATGTCGCTGGCCGACGGCGAATCGGGGCTCGTTCGATCCTCCCGCACGTCCAGCGCACCCACGCGGTCGCCGCCAGCGTGCAGCAGGTACTGCACCTCCAGCAGGCTGTTGGCCGGCGCTCTCAGGCGCGCCTCGATGACCCGGCGGCCCCAGGCGTCGGGCGCAGCGTCGCGAATGCCACCGAACTCACCCAGCCCGTTGACCGGGAAGAGCGCCTTGCCTTTGATGCCCTGCCGGTCTTCGAACGCCAGGCTCACCGGATCCAGCTCGAAGGCCTCCTTGCGGTCGAGGTAGCCCGTTCCGTAGGCGAACTCGCTGGCCAGCTCGCGGTTCTGCACGTTCGCGCCGTCGGTCTCCGTCAAGCCCAGGATGCCGGAAGGCACAAACCGATGCGCGTCGGCCTGCCAGATGTGGCTGAAGACGTAGACCTCTGATTTCTTGCGCACCATCAGAAGTCCAGACGCTCCAGCTCGCTCTTGCTCAAGGTGCGGACACGTTGAGTGCTCTCACGCGCGGCCAGCGCCTGAAGCGACGGGTCGTCCTCCTTCAGCAGCGACAGCAGTGTGACGCCAGGCGCAATCGCCTCCAGGTAGCGCAGGATTTGAGCCTGGGTGCGGCCGAGGTCCCCCTTCTCAAGCAGCACTGCTGTCGAGCGGGAGAGTCCAGCCCGCGTGGCGGCGTCTGCTTGTCGAATCCGCCGGGCCATGCGTAGGCGCGCCAGCTTCTCACCGAGCTGGCGGGCCTCGTCCAGGCGCTCTGGGGTCATCAGGGGGTGTTCGTTGCGCTTCATGGCTGCAATTTCAGTCTCAAAAGATTTAGAGCCTGTGATTGCAGACATTTTGATGTAGGCACAAAGGATCGTCAAGTGTGCAATCTCAGTCACAATTCTGTTTGTGTTTGCAATTGCGGACATTCACTCCTGGCTGGCCATTCTGTGCATCGCAGCACTCACCGAGTGCCTGGCTTTGCCTGAGGGGTACCTGGAGCGAGTCGACCTGATGGCGCTTCTGATGCCAGCCTGCCTTCGGGAAGGCTCTGACGGAAGGGCCGCTTGAGCGGATCGCTAAAGGCGCCGCGTCGAATCCGTGCGGCGACCTCTCTGCGCGCCTGTCCCTGCATCAGCCATGCGCTGCTTCTGTCGCCTCACCTGGAATCGATGCGCCTGTGCTGGCTGGACGCCCTTCCCGGCCGCCAAATCGTCCAGGAGGTCAGCCCACGTCTGGACCATCTGACGGCGTTGCTCAAGATGCGTGGCCCGGTCGTAGCTGCCGCCCAGTTCCTCGTCTGACACATGGGCCAGATGGCGTTCGATGACCTCCCGGTCCCACCCCAGCAGCTCGCGGACCAGCGTGCGCGCAGTAGCCCGAAACCCGTGCCCTGTGATCTGCTCCTGCGTGTCGTATCCGAGCGTGCGCAGCGCCGCGTTGACGGTGTTGTCGCTCATGTAGCGCGTCGCCTCCGAACGCTTGGCCATGCTGCGAAACACTGGGCCGGTAGGTCCGGTCAGCGGCAGAAGATCCCGCAATACATCGAGCGCCTGCCTGGGCAGGGGAACCAGATGGGCCGGGGTCCGGGAGTCACGCTTCTGCCACTCCCGCATCTTCATCTTCTCGGGGGGACACCGCCACAGCTTGCCTTCGAGGTCGATGTCCTCCCAATGCGCCAGGCGCAGCTGACCAGGACGCTGAAACAACATCGGAGCCAGCCGCAACGCGGCGCGGGTGACGACATTGCCCTTGTAGGCCGCGATGTCGCGAAGCAGCCGGCCCAACTCTTCCGGGTCGGTGATGGCGGCATAGTGGCGACTGCGAGGCGCAGGAAGCCCGTCAGTGCGGCTGTTCACAAAGTTCCGAGCCGGATCGAGCACACCCAAATCGACCGCGTATTGGTAGACATGCACGACGGCCTCCCGCACCCGCTGTGCGGTCTCCAGGTGTCCGCGGTCCTTGATGCGGTGAAGGCAACGCACAAGCTCGGTTGGCGCCACCGTTTCTATGGCATGCCTGCGTATTCCACTGATCGCGGACAGTGTTCCGGGCGATCGCGGACACCCTGAGTGGGGTGCCTGAGTGACGGCCCGGATGGTAGATCATCTGTCCGCTATCAGTTTGGAACTGTGTCCGCGATCAGCGTGGAACTGGCCTGGGTCAGGCCTGGGATGCGCCCCGGCGCAGTGACTCACCCTTGAGCGCGATCGTGTGTAAACCGTGCATCAGCCGGTCCATGATGGCGTCGGCGATGGTGGGCTCACCCAGCCATTGATGCCAGGCGCTGCTGGGCATCTGGCTCGTGATGAGCGTGCTGCGGCTGCCCACCCGGTCGTCCAGCAACTCGAGCAGGTCTTGACGCTCCTGGGCAGCGATGGGAGCGATCGCGAGATCGTCAATTAATGTCGAGCGCAACATTAATTGACTCATGTTGAGTGGTTGGTTATGTGGAGCTGCGAGATACGACGCCAGGCGCGCCGCATCGATGATGAGCAAGAACTCAACATAACCGAGGCGTAGGCCTACCGTGACTGTCCCTTTGACGGC
>NZ_JBILQK010000069.1:0-21080 GCF_044373315.1 Roseateles sp.
TCGGCTCGCGCCGCCGCGTCAGCCTGCTGTTCACACCGCGCGCCGAAGGCGGCACCGAGGTGCAGCTGGCCGATGGCAGCAAGCGCATGGGTGCGGCGGACATGCAGGATTCAGCCAGCCAGTTCGTGCACCTGACCTGGCTGTTCCTAACGGGCCGCGAAACGCTGCAGCCGGGCCGCATCGTCGAGATGCCGCTGGCGCTGCCGCGCAAGCTGTATGCCTGGCGCTACCAGGTGGTCGGTGAGGAAACGCTGGACACGCCCATCGGCCGGCTGGACACCTGGCATCTGCGGCCCTTGCTGGAAGCTGGCGACAAGCTGGCCCGCGATCTGAAAGCCGAGGTCTGGCTGGCGCCGACCTTGCAGTTCCTGCCGGTGCGCCTGCGCATCGCTCAGGACGAGAGCACCTTCATCGACCTGATGCTGGATGCGGCGCCGCTGATGCAGGCACCGCCGGCCGTGTCCGCCCAGCCTCTATAGTTGCAGCCAAATCCGAAGGAGAAGACATCATGAGCGCCTATGAATGCATCATTACCGAGGTGCGCGGCGACGGTCCGCGCAAGACCGGCCTGATCACGCTGAACCGCCCCAAGCAGCTCAATGCGCTGAACGACCAGCTGATGGACGAACTGGGCCAGGCCTTGCTGGCCTTCGACGCTGATGACGGCATCGGCTGCATCGTGCTCACGGGCTCGGAGCGCGCGTTCGCCGCCGGCGCCGACATCCCGACGATGGCGCCGCACAACTTCATGAGCGCCTTCAAGAGCGGCCTGATCTCCAAGAACTGGGAGACCATCCTGCAGGTGCGCAAGCCCGTGATCGCCGCGGTGGCCGGCTTCGCCCTGGGTGGCGGTTGCGAGCTGGCGATGATGTGCGACTTCATCATCGCGGCCGACACGGCCAAGTTCGGCCAGCCCGAGATCAAGCTGGGCATCATCCCCGGCGCCGGCGGCACGCAGCGCCTGCCGCGCGCGGTGGGCAAGAGCAAGGCCATGGACATGCTGCTGACCGCCCGCATGATGGATGCGGCCGAAGCCGAGCGCGCCGGCCAGGTCTCACGTGTGGTGCCGGCCGACAAGCTGCTGGACGAAGCGCTGGCCGCCGCCGAAACCATCAACGGCTTCAGCGGCCCGTCGGTGATGCTGATCAAGGAGTTGGTGAACCTCTCCTTCCAGGCGCCGCTGACAGACGCCGTGGCGGTCGAGCGCCGCTACTTCCACGCGCTGTTCGGCAGCGAGGACCAGCGGGAAGGCATGGACGCCTTCATCAACAAGCGCAAGCCGGAGTTCAAGCAGCGTTGATGCCACTTGGCGTGCAGACGCAGAACCTTCAGGCTGCACGCCGCGCTGTCTCATGGCACGAGTCAATCAATCTGTAATCCGGCTGCCTCAATGGCCGGTGCACGCCAGGGTATCCAGTCCATCATGAATTCGACCAAGGTAGGCCGCAACGATCCCTGCCCTTGCGGCAGTGGCAAGAAGTACAAGCAGTGCTGCCAGCTGAAGGAGTCAGCAGCACGCACGCCAACGCCCGTTGTTGACGACGCAACGCGCCGCAAGCTGATGGACGCGTTCACCCGCTATCAGCAGGGCCAGCTTGAGGAGGTTCAGCAGATCTGCCGGCGCCTGCTGCAAGGCAATCCGCTTCAACCGGATGCCATGCACCTGATGGGCCTGGTGGCGCATCAGCAGGGGCGCCCTGCCGAGGCGCTGGAGCAGATCGATCGCGCGCTGGCGCTTGGGGCGAATGACTCGATGCACTCGAACCGCGGCATCGTGCTACAGGCCATGGGCCGGCACACCGAGGCACTGAGCGCCTACCAAGTGGCGCTGACCATCAACCCGCGTTCGGCACCGGTGCTGTGCAACCAGGGCACCTCGTATCAGGCTATGGGCGAGATGGTGCAGGCCGAGCAGTCCTTCAGGCAATGCCTGGCACTGATGCCCAGCTACGCGGCGGCGCTCAATGGCCTGGGCTACTGCCTGCTGATGCGCAGCCAGCACCAGGAGGCTGCCGAGACGCTGCAGAAGGCCTGCCTGGCCGATGCCCAGCTCATCGATGCACGTACCAATCTCGGCGTGGTCTTCATGGTGCTCGGGCGATTGGACGAAGCCCTCGCGGCGTTCGAGGGGTCATTGGCCCTCAACCCAGCTCAACCCGAGGTGCTGGATCGAGTCGGCACCGTGCATTCCGACGCCAACCGCACCGATGAAGCCTTGCGTGTGTTTGAGCAGGCCTACGACATGGCGCCGACAGCCTCGCGGCTGCTGCGCAAGTCTGTCATCTTGAGCCACATCTATGCGTCCAAGGCGGCCATGCTTGCTGAGCGGGAGCGGCTGGAGCAGGGGCTCGACGCGCTCTTGCAGACCGAGCTGCGACAGGCCGAGCCCAGTTCGCACCTGTTCTCGCCAGCGATCTTCAATCTGGCCTATCAGGGTCATGATGTTCTGCCCACGCTGCGCAAGCTGGTGCAGGCTTACCTGCACCTGTGCCCTGAACTCGTCTACCGCGCCCCGCATGTCGACCAGCCCGTTCCGGCCGGTCGGCGCTCGCGGCTGGGTTTCTTCTCGGCGCATGTGCACGATCATCCGGTCACCCACTGCTTCTCGCAGCTGGTCAACACGCTGGCCAAGGAAGCGGACTTCGACGTCTACCTGATCTCCTACCGCGAGCCGCCCGAGGAAGCCGCCCGCCGTCCTTATGACCAGTTCGCCGGGCGATTCGTCAAAGTGGATCGCCGGGTGTTTGCCGCGCGCGAGCAGATCGCGGCGCTGGAACTCGACGTGCTGGTCTACCAGGACATCGGCATGGACGATGTCAGCTACTTCCTGGGTTACTCCAGGCTGGCGCGCAAGCAGTGCGTGATGGGTGGACATCCGGTGACGACGGCCTTGCCCGACATGGACGTCTACATGTCCTCCGCGCTCGGTGAGTACGAGGGCTCGGAGAGCCACTACAGCGAGCAGCTGGTCGCGCTGGATCCGGGCACGGCCTTCTACGAGCGGCCCAAGCTGCCTGCCACCTTCAAGGACCGCGTCGGGCTGGGACTGCCGGCACTGGGTAGCTTGTATGTCTGCCCCATGATGCTGCAGAAGATCCATCCGGACTTCGATGAGGCGGTGGCCGAGATCCTGTCTCTGGACAAGCAAGGGCATGTCGTGTTCTTCGCGCATCCGGGTGCTGGCTGGGAGCGTGATTTGAAAGCCAGGCTGCTCAGGCGCCTGGGCGATCAGCTGGGCCAACGCCTGATCTTCCTGCCCTGGATCACCAATCGCGACGACTTCGCCGCGATCAACCACCACGCGGCCGTCGTGCTGGATCCTTTCCACTTCGGCATCGGGTCGACCGCCATAACGACCTTTGCGGTTGGCACGCCTGTCGTGACCTGGCCGGCTAGCTTCTTGCGTGGGCGGGTGGGGCTGATCTATGCAAAGTTGCTGAACTTGCCGGAATGCGTGGCCGGGAGCCAGCAAGACTACCCCGCACTTGCGGTGCGCATCGCCAACGATCCAGCGCTGAGAGCCAGTTTGCGCGAGCGAATTCTGGCCAATTCGGGACGCTTCTTTGACAGCGAGGAGAGCCAAAGCTCACAGCTGGCATTCTTCCGTTCGCTGCTCAGCGCTCCCGAGTTGGGTGCTGCGCCTGCTCGTCTGGAAACTGCATGAGCACCAAGCCGGTCTACGTCACGCAGCCGCAGCTGCCGCCGCTGGAGGAGTTCATGCCCTTGCTGGCCCAGATCTGGGAGAGCCGGCAACTGACCAACAGCGGCCCTTTCCATCAGCGGCTTGAGGACGAACTCTGCAAGTACCTGGGTGTTCCCCACATTGCGCTGTTTACCAACGCTACGATCGCGCTGGTCACTGCCCTGCAGGCCATGCGGGTGACGGGCGAGGTGATCACGACGCCATACTCCTTTGTCGCGACTTCGCACTCGCTTTTGTGGAACGGCATCAAGCCCGTGTTCGTCGACGTCGATCCGCAGACGCTGAACCTGGACCCGGCTCGCATCGAAGCGGCCATCACGCCACAGACGACGGCCATCATGCCGGTGCACTGCTACGGCACGCCCTGCGACGTGGCTGAGATCCAGCGCATCGCCGACACCTACAACCTCAAGGTGCTGTACGATGCTGCCCATGCCTTCGGCGTGGCCGACGCAGCGGGCAGTGTGCTCAACCACGGCGATATGTCGGTGCTGAGCTTCCATGCAACCAAGGTGTTCAACACCTTCGAGGGCGGCGCCATCGTCTGCAAGGATGCCAAGACCAAGCAGCGGCTGGACCATCTGAAGAACTTCGGTTTTGTGGACGAGGTCACCGTCGTGGCGCCGGGGATCAACGGCAAGATGAGCGAGTTCAATGCAGCGCTCGGCCTGCTGCAACTGCAGCACATCGACGCGGCCTTGCAGCGCCGCGCCGAGGTCGATGCACGTTACCGCGCCTGGCTGGCCGATGTGCCCGGTATCCGCTGCCTCGGCCATGGCGGGGTACAGCGCCACAACTATGCTTACTTCCCCGTCCTGGTGGCCGCGCCGCATCGGCGCAGTCGCGACGAGTTGTATCTGGCATTGCGCGACACCGGCATCTATGCCCGCCGCTATTTCTATCCGCTGATCAGCGACTTTCCGATGTACCGGAACCTGCCCTCAGCCGCTGCGGCGAATCTGCCGGTGGCGCGCCGGGCGGCTGAACAGGTGCTGTGCCTGCCGATCTATCCCGACCTCACGCTCGAGGATCAGCAGCGCATCGTCGACATCGTGCGCGCTGGCGCCTGAGGACGTGCTTTCAGTCCAGCGCTTTGCGGTCGATCTTGCCGTTGGCGTTCTTGGGTAACTGCGGGTGCAGCACGATACGCCTGGGCAGCATGTAGGCGGGCAGGGCCTTCGCAGCGAGCTTGCGCAGCTCCGCCGCCTCGGTGCCCGGCTCAGCGGCCACATGCGCCACGATCTCGCCGAAGCCCTGCTCGTTGCGCTTGTAGATGGCCGCGCATTCGCGCACACCGGCCAGCGTGTTGATGCCGTGCTCCACCTCTTCCAGCTCGATCCGATAGCCCATGTGCTTGATCTGGAAGTCGGCGCGGCCGCGGAAATGCAGCCGCCCGTGAGCATCCCGCTCGACCAGGTCGCCGCTGCGATAGCCGCGGTCGTGGTAGGCCGAGTGACGCGGGTTCTGGACGAAGGCTGCGGCCGTGCGCGACTCGTCGTGGTAATAGCCCAGCCCGACCTGTGGGCCGCGCAGGTACAACTCGCCGAAATCTGGATTCGTGTCGTCCAGCGGCAGGATCTCGTAGTCGAAGTTCTGCGCTAGTCGGCCCAGCGGCGCCAGCGCGGACATGTCCGCGAAATCATCCGCACCCAGGGTGTAAGCCGAGCAGATGCAAGTGCATTCGGTCGGGCCGTAGACGTTCTCCAGGTCCGCCCGATGCGCGAACAGATCGAACAACTGCTTGAGCTTCGGTTTTGGGAATCCCTCGCCACCGAAGACGATCTTGCGCATGGCAGGGAAGTCGGTCGCGGACAGGGCGCGCGTCGTCAGCAGGTAGACCAGCATAGACGGCACCGAGAACCAGAGCGTGCAGTCGGCCGCGTTGACGAGCTGCACCACGCGCCGCGTATCGCGCAGCTGCTCGGCAGTCAGCGGCACCAGCGTCGCGCCGCTGAACAGTGCCGAATAGACATCGAACACTGAGTTGTCGAAGTACATCGGGTTCACGTTGGTCAGCACATCGTCCGGGCCGATGGCGAAGCGGTCCTGCGCCCAGGCGATCAGCCCCAGCACATTGGCATGCGACATCACGGCTCCCTTGGGCGTGCCGGTCGAGCCCGAGGTGAACATGATGTAGGCCGGGGCGCTGCCGCACACGGTGCTGGCCGGCGGCAGCGCCACGAGAGAGTCTTGCGCGGGCAGCTCGGCAAGCTCGCAAACGGGGCAACCCGCCAGAGCGGCCAGCTCATCGCTGGCGCGTTGCTCGGCACAGCCGTTGACCAGCAGCACCGGCGCGCTGACGGCCAAGATCTTGCGCAGCCGCTCGACCGGGCTGTCCGGATCAAGGTGGGTGTAGACCACGCCCAGCCGAAGGCACGCGAGGATGGTGGCATAAGCCAGCGGCGACTTGTCGCTCAGCAAGCCCAGTACGTCGCCCTGGCGCAGGCCGCGCTGCAGCAGACCCTTCGCGATGGCCAGGGCCAGCTCGCCCAGTTCGGCATAGCTGTGCTCTTGCTGTGCAGCCGGGTAGCGCAGGGCGGTTCTGTCGCCATGACGTTCCAAAACCGACTCGAATGCCAGCCCCAGGTTTGACACAAAGCTCATCGCGGGGTTCCGTTCAAAGCGTCAGTCCACCGTCCACGTCCAGGACGATGCCATTCAGGTAGTCGTTCTCGATGATCTGGCGCACGGCCAGGTAGACGGACTCCGGCTCGCCCAGCCGGCGCAGCGGGATCTTCTTCTTCAACTGGTCGATGATGGGTTCGCTGAGCGCAGCACGGGTCGATGGTGTGTCGATGAAGCCCGGCGCCACCGCAGCGAAGCGGTAGCCCAGTGGCCCCAGCTCCTTGGCCCAGCTGCGGGTCAGCGCATTGACGCCAGCCTTGGCGGCCGAGTAGGCCGACTGGCCTGCATTGCCTTGCGCGGCGATCGAGCTGACCGAGACCACGACGCCCTTGATGCGCTGGGCCAGCATGCGGTCCACAGCGCGGCTTGTGACATAGAACACCGAATCCAGGTTGGCGCCTAGCACCGTGCGCCAGCTGTCACGAGAGTGGGCGCGCTCGCCGCGGCTCAGCATGTTGACCAGTGGCTCGCTGTGAATCAGGCCGGCGTTGTTGATCAGCACCGCAAAGGCCGCGCCCTGAGCCTCGGCGGCCTGCAGTGTGGCATCAATGGCCGCCGGGTTGGTGACGTCGCAGGCCAGCGCTTGCATGCCGGCTGCCTTCAACTCGTCGCACAGAACGGCATCGCGCTCCAGCGCCCAGACCCGGGCGCCATCGGCAGCCAGGCGCTCGGCCATGTGGCGGCCGAGGCCGCGGCCGCCGCCGGTCAGCAGGACATCGGTGCCGGCCAGCTTCATACGGCCAGGCCGTGGGCGCGCAATGCGGCGCGGGCGGCGCCGACCGAGCGCATGTCGGCGATCTCGTCGCCCGTGAACTGGATCTTGTACCTATCCTCGAGCGCCGTGATCAGCTGCATATGGGTCAGCGAATCCCAGCTGTCGATCGAATCGAAGCCCAGCTCGTCGCGGACGGTGTCGGTTGCGATGCCGAAGACTTGGGAGATCAGTGTTTCCATGGAGTTCTCAAATTGCGATGCTTGGCGCCCCTCGGCTCGCTAGGGCGCGGGATACAGGGGAGCGAGAATTTTACAGGGGCAAAGGGGCCCGGCATTACACTGCAGACTGGTGCCGGCCACAACTTCGCCAGGCATGCGAGTGCGGACGTAGCCCCATGAAAAAACTGATCATCTTCGGCCTAGGCAAGATCGCCGACGTGGCCTACCAGCACTTCCTGCGCGACGGCGGCCGCGAGATAGTTGCCTTTGTCTGTGACCGCGAGTGGATCGGCAAGGGCCAGGCGGTGCAAGGCGGCCTTCCCATCGTCGCTTTCGACGAGGTCGAGCGCCTGTATCCGCCGGCAGACCACGAGATGTTCCTGGCCCTGGGCTACCACGAACTGAACCAGTTGCGTGCGCGCAAGTTCGCCGATGCCAAGGCCAAGGGCTATCAACTGGCCAGCTATGTCAGCCCGCGCGCCGACGTGGGTCCCTGGTTCCAGGTCGGCGAAAACTGCCTAATTTTGGACGGCGTCGGCATTCAGCCGGGCGCTAAGGTGGGACACAACGTCTCGATCTGGAACAACACGCTGATCGGGCACCATTCGGTGATCGCCGACGACGTCTGGATTGCTGCTGGCGCCACGATAGGGGGGATGGTCGAAGTCGGCTGTGCCAGTTTCATCGGCCTGAACGCCACGCTGGGCGGCGAGGCCAAGTTGGGCGCTGAGTGTTTTGTTGGGGCCGCCGCCCTGGTGCTGAAATCGGCGCCGGACAAGAGCGTTTTCGTCCAGGCCGGGACCGAGCGCTTCCGGCTCGACAGCACGCAATTCCTGCGCATCACGCGGATGGCGGCGATGGGTTCGCGCGACTGAAGAAGCAGGTCGCAGCGCGAAGCTGTGGCCGAATAAAATGTTGGATTGCCGCTGCGGCGGTCACCTGGATACCTGCACAAGGAGGCCGCATGCGTGCCGGCGAAGAGAAGATTTATGTCGACCCGGTCACCCGGAAACCGCTACGTCTGGTGGACGAGGTGCGCAACGGTGACGAGATCGTGTCCGGTGCCTTGGTGAATGCGGCCGGACACCGTCATGAGATTCGCAACGGCGTGCCCGATCTGGTCTATCCCTACGAGTTGCCAGCGGTCGATGCAGAGGCGCTGCAGAAATACGAAGAGCGCGCCGACGCCTACGACCGCTACCTGCCGCTGACCTTCAGCACCTATGGCGAGAGCGAAGAGGCGGTGCGCAATGCCATGATCGACAAGCTCGATCTCAAGCTCGATTCCATCGTGCTCGAGACCGGCGCCGGCACCGGCCGCGATTCCGAGATCATTGCGCGCCGCCTCGGCGCAAATGGCAAGCTCTACATCCAGGACCTGTCGCCTTCCTTCCTGGACAAGAACCTGGAGCGAATGCACGGCGTGGCCGGGCGTGTGGAGCCCGCGCTCGCGAACGGCTACCACCTGCCTTTTGCCGACAACACCTTCGACGCCTACTACCACTTCGGCGGCATCAATGCCTTTGGCGACATCAAGCGCGCCTATGCCGAGATGGTTCGCGTGGTGAAGCCGGGCGGCAAGGTTGTCGTCGGCGACGAGAGCATGCCGCCCTGGCTGCGCCAAACCGAGTTCGGCCGCGTGCTGATGAATTCGAATCCGGAATTCGTCTACCCGCTGCACCTTGAGATGCTGCCGGTGGAAGCGCGCAAGACTCGCATGGAATGGATCATCGGCGGCGTGTTCTGGGTGATCGACTTCGTGGTCGGCGAGGGCGAGCCCAAGGCCGATTTCGACTTCGCCATCCCGGGCGTGCGTGGCGGCACTCACCGCACCCGCTACTTCGGTCAGCTTGAAGGCGTGACGCCGGAAGCCAAACGCCTGGCTTACGAAGCCCGTGCCAAGACCGGCAAGAGCATGCACGAATGGCTGGACGAAGTCGTGCGTGAAGCCGCCAAGCGCGACCTTGAAAAGTAGTCCGAAGCTGCAGCTATGACGAATCCAGGCAGCCCTTCGACGCTGGTTTTTCCGGCGGTCAACCAGGCCGCGATCGATTTCCTGATCGCGGCGCGTCAGCGCGGCGAGCGCACGGTGTGCGCGGCCTCGGTGGCGAACGAGGAGATCGCCGCCGAATGGGGCGGCTCGCATCGCCTGCCGGCGATCTATGACGCGGACTTTGCGAGTCGATTCCTGGACCTGGTTCAGACCGAATCGCTGGCCCGTGTCTACTGCCCGGTGGCGGCCGTGCATGACTTCATGCGCAAGCACATCGCCGAGCAGCATCTGGCTATCGAGCTGATCGGCCAGTCGCCGATCCGCCAGCAGGTCGAGGCGCACCGCCGCCTGCTCGCGCGCACCCGGCAGCTGATGCCGCTGATCGAAGGTGCCGCCGAAGGTCGGAACGCACTGTCCCCGAACGAAGTGGCGGGCGTGCTGCGCCAGTCATCGCTGATCTACGGTGAATCGAATGACGACAAGCTGGCCGCGCTGATAGGCATCTTCGCCAGCGCGCCGCAGGGCGACGTGGTCGAGATCGGTTCGCTGATGGGGCGCTCGGCCTTCGTGCTGCTCTACCTGGCCTGGCGCTACCGCGTGGGTGCGGTCCTGACCGTCGATCCCTGGATGATGGGCAATGCGATCCAGCGGGATTCACCCGAGCAGTTCCAGGCGCTCGTCGACGAGTGGGATTTCGAGGTCCTGAGCCAGGGCTTCCACATCAACATGATCGCGGCGCGCGCCGACGACCATGCCCATCTGCGCATGCCGTCCGAGCAGGGTTACGAGGTCTACGCGGGCCAAGAGCCCATCGTCTCGCAGTTCGGCCAGCCCGTGCCTTACGCCAGGCACATTGCGGTCATCCACATCGATGGCAATCATGACTACGCCTGCTGCCTGAAGGATTGCGAGTTGTGGCTGTCGAGGATGGCGCCGCAGTCCTGGCTGGTTCTCGACGACTATTTATGGGCGCATGGCGACGGCCCCTATCGCGTCGGCAATGAGCTGCTGCTGGCACAGGCTGACAGGATCGAGCGTTCCTTCGTCTGCGGGAAGGCGCTGTTCGTCAGGTTCAAATGAAACGGCTTGCGATCATGCAGCCCTATTTCCTGCCGTACATAGGGTACTTTCAGCTGATCCAGGCGGTCGATCAGTTCATCGTCTACGACAACATCAAGTACACGAAGAAGGGCTGGATCAATCGCAACCGCATGCTGCAGCAGGGCAAGGAGGTGGTGTTCTCGCTGCCTCTGAAGAGCAATTCGGACTTCCTTGATGTCGTTGAACGCGAGCTGACACCGGATTTCGACGCGCCCAGGTTTCTGAACCGTATGCTGGAGTCCTACCGTCGCGCGCCGCACTTCGGGGCGGTGGCACCCGTGCTGGAAGAAGTGATGAGCTGCGAAGACCGCAACCTGTTCCGCTTCGTCCATCACTCCATCGTCCAAGTCTGCACCTATCTTGGCATCGACACCGAGATCACCGTGGCGTCGACTTTGCCCATCGACCATTCGCTGAAGAGCCAGGACAAGGTGCTGGCGCTGTGTGAGCAAGCCGGCGCTGGCGTCTATGTCAACCCGATCGGCGGGACCGAGCTCTATTCGAAAGAGGCGTTCGCCGCGCAGGGTATAGAGCTGCAGTTCCTGCAGGCTTTGCCGTTCGAGTATCCGCAGGCCGGCAATGCTTTCGTGCCCTGGCTTTCCATCGTCGACGTGATGATGTTCAACCCGGTGGATGAGATCCGGGAACGCCTGTCATCGGGCTATCAACTGGTTTAGGCAAGGCGGGGCAGGTACGATGCGCTGGAGAAAACTCGGCAAGATCTTTGAACCGCAGCAATTCGCTCTGCCGAACGGCTGCGTGGATTTCGCGCAGTCGCCGCAGGCCCTGGTCTTCGAGGATTTCGTGCGTATCTACTTCTCGACGCGGGCGCTCGACGCCAGCAATGGCAAGTACCTGAGCCACATCGCCTACGTCGACATGACCAAGGATTTCCGCGACGTCATCGGCGTCTCCACGCACGGCGTGATCGAGTTGGGCAAGCTCGGCTGCTTTGACGAGCACGGCATCTTCCCGATGAACGTGCTGCGCCACGGCGATGCCGTCTACGGCTACACCTCGGGCGTGAATCGCCGGGTTTCGGTGCCGGTCGACACCGCCATCGGCCTGGCGATCAGCCGCGACCAGGGGCGCACCTTCCAGCGCCTGGGCGATGGCCCGGTGCTGGCGCCCTCGCTGTTCGAGCCCTGCATCGTGGCCGACCCCTTCGTGAAGGTCGTCGATGGCGTGTTCCACATGTGGTACATCTTCGGCACCGGCTGGAAGAAGGCCTCCGAGGATGCAGCGCCGGACCGCCTCTACAAGATCGGCCATGCCACGTCGAGTGACGGTATTCGGTGGACCAAGGAAGAAGCCCGGCAAATCATCGAATCGCGGCTGGGCCCTGACGAATGCCAGGCGTTGCCGACGGTCATCGAGATCGACGGCCGCTGGCACATGTGGTTCTGCTACCGGCAGACGCACGACTTCCGCAAGAATCGCGACCGCAGCTATCGCATCGGCCATGCTTGGTCAGATGACCTGAAGGACTGGACCCGAGATGACGAGCAACTCGCCATCGAGGTCAGCGGCGACGGCTGGGATTCGCAGATGCTCTGCTACCCGCATGTCTTTGAGTGCGACGGCTGTGTCTACCTGCTCTACAACGGCAGCGAGTTCGGCAAGCGCGGTTTCGGCATGGCCGTGCTCGAGCTCGATTGATCAGTCGAACTCGGCATACAGGATCAGCATCATCGAGAAGTAGCCGCGCTGCCGGAGGTGGATCTTCATGTCCGGCGCTATCTCGCGCAGCAGCAGCGGGATGCGATAGAAGTCTTCCTTCAGGTGCAGGCGCGTGATGACGCGCGGCCGGTCCCGCTTGACGGTCTGGCGGGCACCCGCGAGGGCTCGGTATTCGGCGCCGTTGATGTCGGTCTTGATCAGGCTAAGGCGGCTGCCCTCGCGCGCCATGATGGCGTCGATGGTGTCGACCTCGATCTTGCGCGTGCCAACCTCGGAGATCTTGTTGTCGATGTCCATGTCGTTGGTGGCGAAAGCCAGGCTGGTCTTCTCGTCCCAGGCACCGACCTGGATGGGCACGACGCGCGGATGGTCGAGGCCCTGCACGGTCTCGAGCAGTCTGGCGAAGTTGTCCTCGAAGGGCTCCAGCGAAATGATCTTGCCATAGTGGCCGCCCGTGACCTGGTGGAACTCGCGGATGGTGTCGCCGGTGAAGCCGCCGACGTCGAGGAAGACTTCGTCGTCCCGCAGGCGGAACTCGCTTTCGGGGAAGTAGAGCCTGTCAGGCCGCACATGCGGGCGAACCGGGTCGAGGCTCTCCTGGACCTTGGCGTTGATGGCCGCGACATAAGTTTGCCGCGACAATTCGTCGGAAAACACCTGCAAGGCCTGATCGAACTCGGCAGCGTGCTGCTCAACGAAGCTCCGGTCCATAAAAGGCTCGGGCATGTTGAGGTAATCGGGAACGTCGATCACGTGCACGTGAGGCGCGCCGCGCTGCTCGAGGCGCTGCCGGGCTGCCGGGATGTCGGTGATGCCGATCACCACATGGAAGTCGTTCAGCCGCGGCGCCATGGCTTCCGTGGTCACGACTGGCGTGCCCATGAAGCTCTCGGTGGTCTTGTATTGGGCATCGACCATCGCGGCTTCGATGCGGAGGCCGTTCGCTTCCAGGAAGCGTTTCAGCACGTAGGCATAGACACCTGCGCCGTACAGCAGCACCGGCCTGCCGGAGTCCCGCAATTGCTTTAGCAAGGGGCGCTGCCTGCTGCCGTCGGTGTCAATCTGGTCGAGAAGATTCATGAGGAAACACCCTGGCGATCAGCGGTTGCAAGCCGTCAGTTCGGCAATACCGAAACCTTCGCGGCCGAAGTCGTTGCCGCAATAGAACATCAGGGTGCGCCCATCGAGCTCGATCACTTGCGGATAGCACAGCATCTGCGAGTCCCACCCCTCGGCTGATACGGCGATGCCGGCCTTGGCGTCATCCCGGTGCCAGGTGTGCAGATCTTCCGAGCTGGCATAGCCCAGGCGGTAGGCGCCTTGCGAGGTCGAAGGCCGGCGGTGGGCAAAGATGGCATGCCATTGCCCTTCGCGATAAAAAGGTGAAAGGATGTCCTGACATTCGTCTTCGGAGAGTCTGGGCAGGATGGGCGTGCCGTCATGCTGCCAGTGCAGGCCGTCGCTAGAGCGGGCGACTGCCACTTGGTAAACCGGTTCGAACTTGCCCTCGGCATGCAGCCATTTGCGGCCGCTGAGGTACCACATGGTCCATTGGTTGCCGACGGCCCGCACCACCGGACCGGTGACGAAATAGGGCTCGTTCAATGTCAGCCCCAGGGTCGGGCCTTCGCCCACCTTCTCGAAGGTCTCGCCCCCGTCGCGGCTGACCGCCACGCCGATGGCCAGCGTGTAGGGCACCGACTGCATGCGCGTCCAGCCGGTGTAGTAAGCATAGATGTCGCTGCCTCGGCGCACGAAGCTGCTGGGCATGATGCCGAACTCGTCGAAAGCGCCGGGTTGGCCCAAGGACATCAGCGGCTGTTCGGATACCTTCAACACCCGGCTGAGATCGTCGCGCGCCAGGTCCACATAGCCCGGGTAGGACACATATTGCAGGTCGCCGCCGCGCTGCGGCCGGCAGGCGACATAGACCCGAAGCACCTTGTCATTGAGGATGAAAGGTGTCGGGCATTGCGCATACTCCTGGATCCAGGGCTGCGGTCGGCTGACGGTCGGGTTGAAGACGTTACCGAGTTTTTTCCAGGAGAACATGTCGTCTGGCGCTGGCTTGTTCAGCCCTCACGCCGCAGCGCCGGGAACAGAATCACATCGCGGATGCTCGGCGAATCGGTGATCAGCATCATCAGACGGTCGATGCCGATGCCGCAGCCGCCGGTGGGGGGCATGCCGTATTCCAGTGCGCGAATGAAGTCGGCGTCGTAGAACATCGCCTCGTCGTCGCCGGCTTCCTTGTTGGCCACCTGGGCGTGGAAGCGCGCGGCCTGGTCTTCGGCGTCGTTCAGCTCGGAGAAGCCGTTGGCGTACTCGCGGCCGGTGATGAACAACTCGAAGCGCTCGGTGATCTTGGGGTTGCTGTCCGAGGCGCGGGCCAGCGGGGAGACCTCGACGGGGTAGTCGATGATGAAGGTCGGCTGCCAGAGCTTCTCTTCCACCACCGCTTCGAACATGCCGAACTGCAGCTCTGGCAGGGTCCAGTGCTTGGGTGCTTCCTCGCCCAGCTCCTTCAGACGCTCGCGCAGCATGTGGGCGTCGTCGGCCTGCGCTTCGGTCAAGCCCGCGTGCGCCACCAGCGAATCACGCACCGACAGGCGGGCGAAGGGCTGGTCCAGAGCGACCGGCTTGCCGGCGTAGCTGATGGCAGCACTGCCGGTGGCAGCGATGGCGGCATGGCGCAGCACGTTCTCGGTGAAGTCCATCAGATCATGGTGCGTCCAGTAGGCCGCATAGAACTCCATCATCGTGAACTCGGGGTTGTGGCGAACCGAGATGCCCTCGTTGCGGAAGTTGCGGTTGATCTCGAACACGCGCTCGAAACCGCCCACCACCAGGCGCTTCAGATACAGCTCGGGCGCGATGCGCAGGAACATCTCCTGGTCCAGCGCATTGTGGTGGGTGATGAAGGGCTTTGCATTGGCACCGCCGGGGATCGGATGCAGCATTGGCGTCTCGACCTCCAGGAAGCCGTTGTCCACCATGAAGCTGCGGATCGAGGACACCGCCTTGGAGCGGGCGACGAAGCGCTGACGCGCCTCTTCGTCGGTGATCAGGTCCACATAGCGCTGGCGGTACTTCTGCTCCTGATCGCTCATGCCATGGAACTTGTCCGGCAGCGGGCGCAGGCTCTTGGTCAGCAGGCGCAGGTTCGTCACCCGCACCGACAGCTCGCCGGTCTTGGTCTTGAACAGCGTGCCTTCGGCGCCGACGATGTCGCCCAGGTCCAGGTGCTTGAAGCTGTCATAGGCCTCGTCGCCTAGCGCGTCCTTGGTGACGAAGAGCTGAATGCGGCCGGTGGCGTCCTGCATCGTGCCGAACGAGGCCTTGCCCATGATGCGCTTGAGCATCAGGCGGCCGGCCACGCTGACCTGCACGGCTTGCGGCTCCAAGGCCTCGTTGTCCAGCGTGCCGTACTGCTGCTGCAGCGGCAGCGCGCGGTGCTGGGGTTTGAAGTCGTTGGGGAAGGGCACGGCCGTCTTGGCCCGCAGGGCGGCCAGCTTCTCGCGGCGCTCGGTGATCAGCTGGTTCTCGTCGACGGCGACGGGCGTGTGGTGCGGGGCGGCAGGGGTGTGCTGGGTCATGCTCTACTCGTTGGATCTGCCGCGATTTTAGGCGGTCCGCGAGCGCTGCCCCCGGCGCCTTCCACTTCAGCGAATGGCCTGACCCCGTTCCTGCGACAAACGGAACACCGAGACGGCCTCGGTCAGGGCCTCGGCCTGCTGCTTCAGACTTTCCGCTGCGGCGGCACTCTGCTCCACCAGGGCTGCGTTCTGCTGGGTCATCTGATCAATCTGCAAGACCGCGGCGCCCACCCGTTCGATGCCGCGCGCCTGCTCGTCGCCGGCAGCAGAGATCTCGCTGATCAGGCCGCGCACTTTGTCGACTCTCTGAACAATGTCGCCCATGCGCTCGCCGGCCTCGTTGACGAACTGCGCGCCTGCGTCAACGCGTTCCACGCTGGCGCCGATCAGCGACTTGATCTCCCGGGCCGCGCTGGCGCTGCGCTGGGCCAGGGCCCGCACCTCCGAGGCCACAACGGCAAAGCCGCGGCCCGACTCACCCGCCCGTGCTGCCTCCACCGCCGCATTGAGCGCCAGGATGTTGGTCTGGAAGGCAATGCCGTCGATGGTGCTGACGATGTCGCCAATGCGCTGGCTGCTGGCCTGGATCTCGCTCATCGTGGCCACCACGCGCGCAACCACCTCGCCGCCGGCTTGGGCGGATTCGCTGGCGCCCGTCACCATCTGGCTGGCCTGGCGTGCGCTCTCGGCATTGGCGCGAACGGACTCCATCATCTGCTGCATCGAGCTGGCCGAGCTCTGCAGCCCTTGCGCCTGCTGCTCGGTGCGTTGCGACAGGTCGGCATTGCCGGAGGCAATTTCGCCCGAGGCGTTGGCCACTTGATCAACGCCCTGGCGCACCTGGGAGACCAGGGTGGTCAGTTGCTGGCGCATGTCTGCCAGCGCCGCCATCACGCTGCTGCTGTCGCCGGGGCGCAGCGTCACCGGTGTGGTCAGATCGCCTTGCGCCACGGCGCGCACCGCGGCCACGGCGGCCTGCGGCTCGCCGCCCAGCAGGCGCATCAGGTGGCGAGCGATCAGGAAAGAAATCAGCATCCCCAGCCCGACGGTCAGCAATGCCACCAGGATCACTATCCACTCTGTGGTGGTTCCCACCTTCAGCGCGTTGCCGGAGGCGGTGTTGAGCAGCTGCTTCTGCCAGTCCCGCTGGTGGGTCACGGCGGCGAGGAATGCATTGCGGGCCGGAATGATCTTGGCTTCAAGCATGTCGACCGCGGCGTCGGCCTGGCCGGCCTTGATCAGGGGCAGGATCTCACCTGCAGCAGCCCAGAACAGGCCAGCCGTGCGGGCAAGCTCGGCGAAGCGTTTGCGCCCCTCTTCGGTGCGGATGTTGCGCTCAATCTCGGCTGAGATCCGATCTGCCTCCCCCTTGAGGCGCAGGATCTCGGCGATGGTTGCGGCTCGCTTGTCGTCGGTGCGCATCAGCATGGCATGCCGGGTTTCCAGCGAGGCGCGAAAGATCGTCGTTTCCAGGGCGGCAAGTCGCTCGGTCTGAGGCGTCAGTCGCTCGATGACCTGCTCCATCTGCTTGTCAATCCGGTATACGTTGTTCCAGACGACCAGGGCCTCGATCAAGGTGATCAGGCTGATCAGGCCGAAGGCGAGCATCAGCTTTGCCGTCAGGGTCAGGGTCCTTGCTTGCATGAAAGAGGGCTCCTCTGGGGTGAAGGCGAGGCCGGCCGCGCCGTGGGCGCAGAGGCAGAAAATGCATTCTTGCCGCGTCGGTGCGTGGTCAGCAATTGAATGACCACTTGAATCCTGGCCAGTTGCCACGCAGCCACTTGATGGCTCAGCGCCGGACCCGCCCCTCGTAGAATCCCGAGCTTCGCCCGATTCCGGCCTCGTTCATGCGTCCCAGCCAGCCTCTTCTCGACCGCAAGATCCGTTTTGCCCTGGTGGGCTGCGGCCGCATTTCGAAGAACCATATCGACGCCTTGCAGCAGCATGCCGACCGCGCCGAACTGGTGGCCGTCTGCGACACCCAGCCAGCGGCGCTGGCCGCTGCGGTGCAGGCCACCGGCGCGGCCGGTTTCAGCTCGCTGGAGGCTTTGCTTGCCGGCAGCGACGCCGATGTGGTGGTGCTGGCCACGCCCAGCGGCCTGCATTCGCAGCAGGCTGTGGCCGTGGCGCGCGCCGGTCGCCATGTGCTGAGCGAGAAGCCCATGGCCACCAAGCTCGACGAAGGCATGGCCATGGTGCGCGCCTGCCGTGATGCCGGCGTCAAGCTCTTCGTCGTCAAGCAGAACCGGCTCAATGCCACGGTGCAGCAGGTCAAGCGCGCGATTGACGAGGGCCGTTTCGGCCGCATCTACATGAGCACGGTCAATGTGTTCTGGACCCGGCCGCAGAGCTATTACGACGCCGCCCCCTGGCGCGGCCGCTGGGACCTGGATGGTGGTGCCTTCATGAACCAGGCCAGCCACTATGTGGACCTGCTGGACTGGCTCGTCGGCCCGGTCGACAGCGTGCACGCCTACACCGCCACGCTGGCGCGCGACATCGAGGCCGAAGACACCGGCGTGATGAGCGTGCGCCTGCGCCACGGCGGCCTAGCCTCGGTCAACGTCACCATGCTCACCTTCCCGCAGAACCTTGAAGGCTCGATCACTATCCTGGGTGAGAAGGGCACGGTCAAGATCGGCGGCACCGCGGTCAACAAGATCGAGCACTGGGCTTTTGCCGAGCCGCGCCCCGAGGATGCGGGAGTTCTCTCCGCCAGTTATGAAACGGGCAGCGTCTACGGTTTCGGCCACCCGCTCTATTACGACAACGTCATCAAGACCCTGCGTGGCGAAGCCCATGCCGAGGTCGATGGCTACGAGGGCCTGCGCTCGCTGGAGATCCTGATCGCTGCCTACCGCAGCGCGCGTGATGGACAGCGTGTCGGCCTGCCACTGGTTTTCTGACTTTTAGGATATGGTCGGAATTCATGGGCTGCGTCTGAATTGCGTAGCCGGGTAGAATCGAGCCATTGAAGTCGGAGTCGATCATGCAGGTCACCGTAAGCGAAAAAGGTCAGATCACCTTGCCGCAGGCGCTGCGGCTGAAGCTGCGCATCGGGCCCGGCTCGCGGCTGGAAGTCGATGCCCTGGACGATGGCAGCCTGCGCGTGCGCGTTCTGGCTCGCGGTTCCGCGGGATTGGCCGGCTTGCTGGCGCGTCCTGGCGAGCCGACTCAAAGCCTCGACCAGATGGACCAGGCGGTCGTCGATGCCGCGGCCGAACGTGCTGGCCGCGTGCGCAGGGCACCGCGGACATGATCGCAGTCGACACCAATGTGGTGGTGCGGCTGCTGGTCGATGACGATGCTCTGCAGTCCGCCAAGGCGCGCCGCCTGTTCGATGAGCATGCCGATGCAGACGGCTCGCTCTGGCTCAGCGATGTGGTGGTGGTCGAGCTGAGCTGGGTGCTGGCGCGCGCCTATCAGCGCAGCCGCGCCGAGATCGTGACCGCGCTGCGTGCCCTGGCCGGACATGCCACCGTCGCGTTGGAGTCGCCCCAGGCTATGCGCGAGGCGATCGCCTTGTTCGAGCAGAGCAAGGCCGACTTCGCGGACTGTCTGCTGAGCGTCAAGGCGGGCGAGCGGGCCTGCGACAAGCTGGTGACTTTTGACCGCAAGATGCGCGAACTGCCGCGCGTCGCCTTGCTCTGACCCTTCTTTCTCCAAGTAAGGACCGTTCGTGACAGCAGTTCCACCTAAGCAGCCAGCCTGGCATCACGCCAGCGCCATCGTCGACGAGGGCGCGCAGCTGGGCGAAGGCACCAAGGTCTGGCACTTCGCGCACGTGAGCCCGGGCGCCCGCATCGGCGGGTGTTGCTCGCTGGGGCAGGGCGTCTACGTCGGCAACGATGTGAGCATCGGCGACAACGTGCGCATCCAGAATAACGTCTCGGTCTATGACGCGGTGACGCTGGAGGACGATGTGTTCTGCGGCCCGAGCATGGTGTTTACCAATGTCTACAACCCGCGCGCCGCGGTGGCGCGCAAGGCCGAATACCGCCGCACGCTGGTCAAGCGCGGCGCCACGCTGGGCGCGAACTGCACCATCGTCTGCGGCGTGACGATCGGAGAGTACGCCTTCGTCGGCGCCGGGGCGGTGGTGCAGAAAGATGTGAAGCCCTTCGCGCTGGTGGTGGGTGTGCCGGCGCGGCAGATCGGCTGGATGAGCCGCTACGGCGAGCGCTTGGCGCTGTCTTTGCGCGTGCCGGACGATACCGCTCTCTGTTACGCCGAATGTCCTCACAGCGGTGATTTCTACCGCCTAGAAAAGAGCGGGCACGTCACGCTTGTGAAAGAAGGAAAGCTCCCGTGAGTTCACTGCCTTTTATCGACCTGAAGTCGCAATACGCGGCACTCAAGTCCAGCGTCGACATGCGCATCCAGCGCGTGCTCGACCATGGGCAATACATCATGGGCCCCGAGGTCAAGGAGTTGGAAACGGCGTTGGCCACCCATGTGGGAGTGAAGCATTGCATCACCGTCGCCAGTGGCACCGAGGCGCTGCTGATTGCGCTTATGACGCTGGATCTGCAGCCCGGTGACGAAGTGATCACCACGCCCTTCACCTTTGCCGCCACGGCCGAGACCATCGTGCTGCTGGGCGGCGTGCCGGTGTTCGTGGACATCGAGCCCGACAGCTGCAATATCGACGCGCGCCTGATCGAGGCGGCCATCACGCCGCGCACCCGCGCCATCATGCCGGTGAGCCTGTACGGCCAGGTGTCCGACATGGACGAGATCAACGTCATCGCGGCCAAGCACGGCCTGGCGGTGATCGAGGATGCGGCGCAGAGCTTTGGTGCCACGTATCAAGGAAGGAAGAGTTGCGCGCTGTCCACCTGGAGCGCCACCAGCTTCTTCCCTAGCAAGCCGCTGGGCTGCTATGGCGATGGCGGCGCGCTGTTTACCGATGACGACACGCTGGCGCAGGCCGCGCGGGAGATCCGCGTGCATGGCCAGAGCCAGCGCTACACCCACACCCGTGTCGGCGTAGGCGGGCGCATGGACACGCTGCAATGCGCCATCGTGCTGGCCAAGCTGGAGCGCTTCGATTGGGAGATCGACCAGCGCATCGCCATCGGCCAGCGTTATCAGCAATTGCTGCAGGCACTGCCGCTGCAGCGGCTGGCGGTGCGCGCGGACCGCAACTGCGTCTGGGCGCAGTTCACCGTGCTGCTGCAGGACGGCGCGCAGCGCAGCGCGGTGCAGCAGGCGCTGCAGGCGCAGGGTGTGCCGACGGCCATCCACTATCCGCGCCCGCTGCACCGCCAGCCGGCTTACGAGCGCTTCGCGCCGGCCTGGGCCTTGCCGCATGCCGAGGCTGCGGCCGAGCGCGTGATGAGCCTGCCGATGAGCGCCGACCTTAGCGCCACGCAGCAGGACCAGGTGATCGCCGCGCTGCGCCAGGCCCTGGCCTGATATGCGGAGCGGCCTGCTGCGGGCAACGCTC
>NZ_JBILQK010000159.1:0-5099 GCF_044373315.1 Roseateles sp.
CCAGCGCCATGAAGTTGAACAGGCGCTCGGCTTCCAGCGGGGCATGAGTCTGGCTGAAGGCTTCCAGCGTGCCGGTGACGGCCAGCGGCGCGGCCAGCTCGGTCATCGCGCCGCGGCTTTGCGGCAGTAGCGACAGCGAGTGCGTCACGTCCAGCATGCGCACCAGGTTCTCGGCGCGTTCTAGGTAGCGGCTCATCCAGAAGAGCTGTGCGGCGGTACGGCTGAGCATGTCAGTTCTCCAGAATCCAGGTGTCCTTGGTGCCACCGCCTTGGGAGGAATTCACCACCAGCGAGCCCTGTTTCAGCGCCACGCGCGTCAGGCCGCCGGCCACCATATTGATCTCGCTGCCGCTGAGCACGAAGGGCCGCAGGTCGATGTGGCGCGGCGCGATGCCGTTCTCGACGAAGGTCGGGCAGCTCGACAGGCACAGCGTGGGCTGGGCGATGTAGTTGCTCGGATTGGCGCGCACGCGCTGGCGGAAGTCCTCGATCTCGGCTGCGGTGGAGGCCGGCCCCACCAGCATGCCGTAGCCACCGGCGCCATGCACCTCCTTCACCACCAGCTGGCCCATATGGGTCAGCACGTGGTCAAGATCCTCTGCCTTGCGGCACTGCCAGGTCGGAACGTTGTGCAGGATCGGCTCCTCACCCAGGTAGAAGCGGATCATGTCCGGCACATAGGGGTAGATGGACTTGTCGTCCGCCACGCCGGTGCCGATGGCATTGGCCAGGATCACGTGGCCCTGCTTGTAGACCGACAGCAGGCCCGGCACGCCCAGCATCGAGTCGGCGCGGAAGGCCAGCGGATCGAGGAATGCGTCGTCGATGCGGCGGTAGATCACGTCCACGCGCTTGGGGCCGACCGTGGTGCGCATGTAAAGGAACTCGTCCTTGACGAACAAGTCCTGGCCCTCGACCAGCTCCACGCCCATCTGCTGGGCCAGGAAGGCGTGCTCGAAGTAGGCGCTGTTGAAGGGGCCGGGGGTCAGCACCACCACGGTGGGGTTCTCGGCCGTGCTGGCATGGCGCAGCGTGTTCAGCAGCAGCGTTGGGTAGTGGGCCACCGGCGCTACCGAATAGCGCGCGAACAGCTCGGGGAAGAGCCGCATCATCATCTTGCGGTTCTCCAGCATGTAGCTCACGCCGGAGGGGACGCGCAGATTGTCTTCCAGCACGTAGTAGCCCCCGTCCGAGTGGCGGATCAGATCGACGCCGGTGATGTGGGCATAGATGCCGTGCGGCAGATCCAGGCCTTGCATGGCCGGCTGGTACTGCGCATTGGCAAATACCTGCTCGGCCGGGATCAGGCCGGCCTTGATGATCTCGTGCTCGTGGTAGATGTCCCACAGGAACTTGTTCAGCGCAGTCACGCGCTGGCGCAGGCCGGCTTCCAGCATGCGCCACTCCTCGGCCGGTACCACGCGCGGCACGGTGTCGAAGGGGATCAGGCGCTCGGCACCGGCTTCGTCGCCGTAGACGGCGAAGGTGATGCCGACCTTGTGGAACAGCAGATCGGCCTCGGCCCGCTTGGTGGCCAGCGCCGCAGGCGTCTGGGCGTGCAGCCAGTTGGCAAAAGGCTGGTAGTGCGGGCGTATCGCACCACTGGCGAGCAGCATCTCGTCGTAGTGGCCGGCGGCGGGCAGGGTGAGCGCATGCATGACAAAGACTCCCGGGACTGTCCCTTAGGATATTGCAAGGGCTGTGCCTGCCAGCAAGGTGCTGTGACGCGACCTGGTGTCGTACTTTGGTGCGGATTGGCGGCGCGCACTGTATTGGCGCCGTTCGTGATGCGCCTGAATGGTGCGCGAAGGGCTGGTCGCGTGGATCGGCAGCCTGAGCAGTCGCTGGCCAGCGCAGATCCGCCAGAAAAACTGACCCTAAATCCGCCAGTCGTCGTGCCACCGAGGCCGTTTCAGGGGCTGCCGTCGGCGGGGTGACTGCCGGATTAAGGTTCAGTGGAGTTGTCGAACCTCAACCGGCTGAAGAGGAACGCGCCAAAGTTCCAGTTTCAAAACGACGAACTGACCAATCGCCTCGCGACTGCGCGGGGGTGATCAGCAGTTGTCAATCTTGACTGCGCCGCACTGGCGGTACTCGCACCTCTCGTCTTGCGCCTGCAGGCGCAACCAGTATTTCGCGCCACGGGCTCCGCTACCGGGCCTTCAGCGTCAGGTCACTATTGGGCGGTCTGAGCAAACGCCAGGGTTCCGTGCCAAGCGCTACGGCCAACTTCTGGATGTTGGCCAAGGAAACGTTCCATCGTGAGCGTTCGACCGCTGAGATGTAGGTGCGATCAAGCTCACATTCCATGGCGAGGTCCTCCTGGGACCAATTTCGTTGGACGCGGAGCAATCGGACGTTGTAGGCAAGCACTCCTCGAACATCGTCGTCAGACGGTAGTTCGGTGGGTGGCTTGGGTGTCGCAGACATGCCGTTAGGTTGACGAAACGAATGATTTGCATCTACGGAGTTTGCTTCACATAATGGAGAAGCCAGCGTGCTCTTCAGGGCTGGTGATCGCGCTAACCCAGGAGGCGGCCATGGACAGTTTTTCTGAGACCGGAGAGGGGGGCTACGAGGGAAACGTCTTCGGATGGCGGGGTAAGTCGCTTTGCTGCAGGTATGTCCTCGCAGAGTTCAAAATTCTCTCCTTGCCTGTCCAACGGGGCGACGTCGTCGAGCAATCCCGCTGGCGATGGGCTCTGGGTCTGTTCGAAGGGGAGCAGTGCGAGCTCCTGGGCGCCTGGTCTGCAGAAGTACCTGCGCTGCGCGTTGCCAATGAGCTGCATGACCGCGGCATCGAGCAGATCAAGGCGATTTCAATGGAAGGCAGCGTCGACTGCACATCGACCTATCCGGACGCCGTTGCCTGGTCGGCGCGTAGCGATCCTGATTCCGCGAGCGCCTTCGGTCCTCGGCGGCGTGCCGCGCTCCTGTCGGCCACCGCGACTGCTGAACGCCTGCAGACCAGCCTTGCCCGCACGATCAAGCGCCAGGCCCCGTTCACGGATGTGGGTGCAGCTGTTGCCTTCCTGCTGCACGCCCTCGAAAACGCCGACCGTCAACTCCATGGACTATCCAAGCTGAGACTCAAAACGCCCCAGCGCTGTTCTCGCGCTGTGGTGGCGCTTGCCTCGCAGCCAGCCGCGTGACCCGTCCATGACGGCAGCCCTCATCAAGAACTTGCGCGAGACGCTCGCGCGGGTGCGGGGCGCCCTGATGCGCCGTGGGCGCAACGCGCACGAAGCCGATGACCTGGTCCAGGAAGCCTGGGTCCGGCTTGCCTGCTACGAGCGCGATCAGCCTGTCGAGCGGCCCGAAGCCTTCCTAATGCGCACTGCGCTCAACCTGTCCGTTGACGCCTATCGGGCGCAGACTACACGAGGCGAAGAAGTCCTCGTCGAGGATGTCGTCATCATCGACATCATGCCGACCGCCGAGGCCACGCTGCTCGCCAAGGAGCGGCTTGAACGTTTGAGCGTCGGCATCAGCCGCATGAGCGACACCACGCGGAACATCTTCCTGGCCCACCGGATCGATGGGCTTACCGTCGTCGAACTTGCACGGCTGCATGGTCTGAGCACCACGACCGTCCACAAGCACATCGCCAAGGCCACGCTGCAGCTCACGACCTGGATGGAGGGCTGGTAGCGATGGATCGCCTCCAGGCGTCTGCCGGGGCGGCGGAGCCCGAGGGACTGTTGGCGCCGATCTAAATTTGTCCGCATCACCCATCCCCGGCTTTGCAGCTTTCGTGCGGCACGGCCAGTGCGCGCGGGAGCCTGGCTTGCCAAACACCAGCGCGTCAGCAGTATTCGCGTTTCGCGAACAGCGAATATGAGCGAGTGATGGAACTCAAACCCCAAGACCTACTGGTGCTGCTGAAGGTGGCGGGGCATCCGCCGCAGCGCTGGACCTATGCCGCGCTGGGTGAGGCGCTGTCCATGAGCGCCTCGGAGGTGCATGCCTGTGTGAAGCGGGCCGTGGCGGCGGGCTTGGCGGTGGCGTCAGCGCGTGGCGAATGGTCGCCGGTGCGGCCGAACCTGCTGGAGTTCGTGCTGCACGGCGTGCGCTATGTCTGGCCTGCCACGGCCGTGCCGGTCAAGCGGGGCGTGCCCACGGCCTTTGGGGCCGAGCCGCTGGCCATTCTGTTGGCAGCAGCGTCTGGTGAGGCGCCGGTCTGGGCTCACCCCACTGGCGCAGCCAAAGGGCCAACGCTCTCGCCGCTGTACCGCACCGCGCCGCAGGCTGCGCTGGTCGACCTGGCGCTGCATCGCCTGCTGGCCCTGCTTGATGCGCTGCGTGCCGGGTGTGCACGCGAGCGCAGTTTGGCCGCCAAACTGATGACGGACGAGCTGAAGCGTTTCGCAACTGGGGCAGCAGCCATGCGGGCCAATGCCCCCAGTATTCCCGACCTGCGCCGCATTGCTGTGGCGCTGGGCGAGCTGCGCGAGCAGGTGGTGTTCGTTGGTGGCGCCGTGGCCGGCCTGCTGGTGACCGACCCCTTGGCTGACAGCGTGCGCGCCACCCGTGATGTGGACGCGGTGGTGAATGCCAGTCGAGCAATGGTTCACCGCATCGAGGAGCAGGTGGCCGAGCGCGGCTTCATGCGCGACGCCAGCAGCGAGGTGATTTGCCGCTGGGTGCACAAGGCCTCGGGCGTGACCTTCGATTTGATACCGGCGCTCTAAACATACGTGCTGCAAGCGGCATGCGTCATGCAGTTCAGCACGCGTACCTACCTGTTCCGGCACAGCCCAAACGCGAACTACGCGCGCACACGCTTCATGCTTGCCGAGTGCATCGAACACCCGGGAGGGCGGCTGGGGTGATCGCCCTGCGCTTCATCATGCGCATGTCGCAGTTCCGACACATCGCGCGGCCAGCTCGGCCCATCGCTTCGCCGCTGCACATGTCGGCCCGATTGGCGGCTTTTGCCGGGCACTATCCGTACAAAAGCCGTACGGACAAGAAAAAGCACCTAGCCGATTGACTAAGTGCTTGATTTATATGGTGCGCCCGGCTGGGATCGAACCAGCAACCCCTGCCTTCGGAGGGCAGTACTCTATCCATTGAGCTACGGGCGCAACAGTGCGCGA
>NZ_JBILQK010000012.1:0-66151 GCF_044373315.1 Roseateles sp.
TGATGCGCAAATGCACCCAAAACCTGCTGCTGACGACGACACCGGCGTCACGAAACCTCTTCAATCGGCACCGAGCACAACCGGCGGTGCTTTGTGCAGAGCTTCCCTAGTGTTCATCATGAACGGAACACAACCTGAGACGGCGATGCAAGGCAGCGTGCAGCAACTGAGCCACAAGGCAGCCCACCAAGCGTCACAGCTGGGGCCAAAGTCGTGAAAACTGGATTGACTGCCTGATCCTGGCGGTGCTGCTGAGCTTGGCTCTGTCTGCGTTGAAGAACATGGCGCAGCGCCAACGTCTGCATGGCATTGCACAAACGCTGATGTTGGACCTGCAGCAAGCGCGCAGCGAAGCCGTCAGCGGCGTCGAAGCTGTGAAGCTCCAACTCGACGCTCACACAACAGTTAGCTGCTACGTCCTCCACGCCGGCGCGCCTGGCATCTGCCGATGCGACAAGAACGGTGCAACCGTCTGCACCGAAGCAGGCACCGCACTGAAGACGTAATGCCTACCCGGCGCCCGCTCGATAGCCATCCGTGCCGGTGTTTCCAGCCTCGGCTTTCAGGCGCACCAAAGCTCGGTCATGAACACATGAAGCATCGATGTGCGGATTGGCGACGGTGTCGGCATTCGCCACATCGTCAGCATTACGGGCCGAGCACGTAGCTGTGCGCTGCGTGGCTGCATCGCCGGTCTTCCCTCCTGCCAGGCCTGACCCCGGGTAAAAGCGGAGCATGTGACAGACGGTCGCGGCTTTAGGATGAGCGGCAGACCGTGACATCCATCACGAAGCCTCCCCTCCTGATAATCCCGCCATGGCTTCCAGTCCAGCATTTGCAGACGGCAAGACGGCTCGCGCTCGCAGGTTTTGCGGGTTTACCCTTGTTGAGCTTCTGATCGTCGTTGCGATCGCCGCCATCCTCGCAGCGGTCGCATTGCCGGTCTATCTGGAGCAGGTCCGCAAGGGGCGTCGCAGTGACGCCGTCGCAGCGCTTTCTGCCGTGCAGCAAGCGCAAGAACGCTTCCGTGCCAATAACCCAAGCTATGCCGACCAACTGGTCACCCTCGGATTCACGTCGACAGCTTCGCCCAAGGAGTACTACGCACTCGAACTGTCTGGCGTCAGCAGCACAGGCTACACCGTGAGCGCGAACGCCGTCACTGGTCGTGCACAAGCCGCAGACAGCAAGTGCACCCGCATGGCGGTCAGGCTGCAAGGCGGGCGCGTGACCTATGAATCCACTCAGCCGGGATGCTGGTCAGAATGAAACGTGCGGCTTCATCGGGTCTGACCCTGGTCGAGTTGCTGACGGTTGTCGCCGTTTTGGGCATTTTGCTCGCTGTCGCGGCCCCGTCCCTCGCCGACATGATGAACAAACGTCGCGTCGAGATGGTTGCTGCGGAGTTGAGCTCTGACTTCGCCTACGCCAGGGCGGAAGGCGGGCTTCGATCGCGGCCTGTCAGCCTGCTGTTCGGCAGCGACGCCCAGACCAGTTGCTATGTCGTCCACGTGCTCGGCGCCATCGGCTTCTGCAACTGCCTGAACGCGGCCGGCAACGAATGTCCCCCGCCGCCGGCGAACCAGATTTTCCTGAAGGCGACTCGTGTCACCGCGTTACGCGGCGTCACCTTGGTGCCTTCCCGCGGCATGCCTTCCATCACCTTCTGGCCCCCGCATGCCACCTTGGGCAATGACCTGGGCACGTCGGTCGCCATCATCGGCAATCGCGGCTACCAGCTGGAAGCGCGTCTGAACAGCCTGGGGCGTGTCTTGATCTGCGACCCCAATGGTTCGATGGGCGGGAGCTACAAGCGATGCCCAAACGAATGAACGCCCAGCGCCAGCGCGGTTTCAGCCTTGTCGAAATGATGGTGGGGCTGACGGTGGGCATGATCGTCACCGCCGGTGCCGTCATGATGGCGACGAACCAATTGGCCGACCATCGGCGTCTCGTGCTGGAGACCCAGGTGCAACAGGACCTGCGCGCAGCGGCCGATATGCTGCTGCGTGATATGCGTCGCGCCGGCTTCTGGGTTTTGCCTGAGAACGGCGTCTGGGCCGAAGGTTTGCCGCTCCAGCGCAGCGCCTATGGCGCGGTGGAGCCCATGGCTGCAAACGACGGCATCACCTACGACTACAGCCGCGCCGACAACCGGACAGCGAGGTTTCCAAGTCACCCTGAAGACAATGCCGTTGACCCGAACCGGGAGCAGTTCGGCTTCCGCCTGCGCAACGGTACGCTTCAGTTCCTGTTGGGAGGACGCTGGCAACCGCTGACCGACCCCGGCACGCTGAACATCACCGGATTCAACGTTCAGGTCAGCACCCAGGACATTCCCCTTGAGGAATTCTGTCCCAAGCCCTGCCCGGCCGGCGCCGTTTGCGCGCCCTTCGTTCAGCAGGTGCGGCATGTCAACGTTCGCCTGGTGGGCGAAGCCGTGCACGATGCCAACGTCGTTCGCAGCGTCACGCTGAGCACCCGCGTGCGCAACGATGCCATCAGCGGGAGTTGCCCGGCATGAGCGCCCGCGCCACCCACCGGCAACGCGGCGCTGCAACGCTTGTCGTTGTCATGGTGCTGTTCCTCATCATGGCGATGATGGCCGCCTACGCCAACCGCAACCTCATCTTCGAGCAGCGCATTGCCAGCAACTACTACCGCTCAGGCATCGCGCTGGAAACGGCCGAGGCCGGGATCGACTGGGCGCTCGGCAAGCTCAACAGCGGCAACATGGACGCACTGTGTGTCGCGGATGGTGCCGGGGCCTCAAGTTTCCGTGATCGCTACCTGTCGATCGGGGCAGATCACACGATCACACCTCGACTGAACCGCCTGACGCCGATTGCCGCTTGCATCGACACTGCCGCCCAGGGCTTGGTCTGCCAATGCCGCAACGACGGTACTGTCTCCTCGCCCGCCGTGGCGGCAGCGGCGCAGTTTCAGCCGATGTTCGGCGTGGCGCTGCGATCGGTGAACAGGCCTGGCGTCGTGCGCCTGCAGGTCACGGCCTGCACCTCCACACTCAGCGAATGCTCGCCAGCGCAGGAGGCGAATGCCGCCGCTGCCGGACTCGCGCGTTCCGTCGTGACGGTGGATATTGCCTTGCTGAGCGCGCTCAAAGTGCCGCCGGCCAGCCCTTTGACCGTTCGGGACAGCGTTGATCTGGGCGCTCCAGGACTGGGCCTGCACAACGCCGAGACGTCAACACAAGGCCTGCTGCTGCAGAGCGGTGGCGCCTACACAGGCCAAACCGGCCGATCCACCACCTTGCCGGGGTCTCCCGTACGTGCGGCGCTGATCTCCTCCGACCCCAGTCTTGCCACCGCCAACCCGATGGAGATGTTCGCCAAGTTCTTCGGCATGGCACCTGGCACCTATCGCGAGCAGCCTGCTGTTCGACGCCTCACCTGCCCCGACGACTGCAGCGCTGCGCTGCAGTCTGCGTATGCCGAGGGCGCACGCATGCTCTGGATCGACGGCCGCATGAACTTGCGCAGCAACATCGTTCTGGGCAGTGCCGCGGATCCCGTGCTGATCATCAGCGACGCAGAGGCGGTGATTGAGGGGCCCATGTTGATCAACGGCCTGCTCTATGCGCGCGGCAACGTGGCCTGGAGCAACGCCAGCGGGCAGCCGGCCACCTTGACCGGCGCCCTGCTGTCTGAAGGCCAGTTCGTCGCGTCCGGTCTGGTGGATCTCGTCTACCAGCGTGGAGTCATCGACACACTGCGCAATCGGCGGGGCAGTTTCGTCCGCGTCCCCAGCAGTTGGACGGACACGCAATGAAGCGCGCTCGTGCATCCACCCCAAAGCCCACGCAGCCACGCGTGCAAGCTGGCGTCACGCTGCTAGAGGCCCTGGTGGCCTTGCTCATCATGGCCTTCGGCATGGTGGCCCTTATCGGCATGCAAGGCAATATGCGACGCAGCGCCGACTTTGCCAAGCAACTCAGCGAGGCGGTGCGCCTGGCGCAGCGAGAGACCGAAACCCTGCGCGCCTACTCACTGCTGGACCGGGATGTGAATACACCCGCGCAGCTGCTCAGCTTCGATCAGATCGTCGATGCCCAGAACGCCGATGCTGGCGATGCCGTGCGCAATGCGGTGTACACGGTGCGTCGAGATGTCGAGGATGCGCCTGATGGCGTAAACAAGATCGTCGAAGTCAGGGTCGGCTGGACCGATCGCGCCGGCGACACGCAAACGCTTCGCCTGCGCAGTTTCGTGGCCCGGATCGATCCACGACTGAGTGCCGCACTGACGATACCCGCCGATGGCGAGCCCACCCGGCGGCCGCTGGGTCGCTCTGTCACCATCCCCTTTGACGCCAAGGACCTCGGCGACGGCCGCAGTGTCTTCAAGCCCCCAAACAGCGGTGGCGTGGCCTGGATCTTCAACAACCTCAGCGGCATGATCACCAGCCGCTGCACCGGATTCGGGGTCAATACCGACACTGCATCCATCGGCGCTGCCGATGTCGCCAGCCACTGCGACAACAACATCACGGCCTACCTGCTGAGCGGCCATGTGCGGTTCTCCACCGGGCCGACACCGGATCCGGAAGCCCCGTCCAGCAACGCACTGCCGCTCGAAATGGCGGTGGACGTCGTGCCGGCTGACGCCCATCCGACCCCAGCCTACCAATGCTTCGACGACGCTCCAGCCTCACCCGTGAACACACAGGTCGACGGCGTGCGCTATTTCTGCGCCGTCTACCCCAACAGCGCCACACCACCCAGCTGGACCGGCGTGCTGCGGGTGGCTGACATCCCCCTGGGTGGCGGGGGCTACAAGGTCTGCCGCTACAGCGCCGACTACAACGGCGACGGCCGGATCTCGAACGACGAACACCCACAGCAGTACGCTGGCGTCAGCCGAGCGCTCGTCGGACAGAACTTTCTTGTCATCGCCGCAAGCAACAGCTGCCCAGTGGGTCGAACCGTCGACCCTTCAGCCGGCGCCTTTTTCAACAGCGCAACCGTCCAGCACCAGCCCTGAGCGGCCAGCGGCTGCCGCTAGACTTCGGTCAATGACGACTCCTCCTACGCACCACAGCGACGACAGCAGTGCCATGCGCCATGCGCTGGCCCTGGCCGAACGGGCGGTCGGTCTTTCCGACCCCAACCCGCGGGTCGGCTGCGTCATCACCGATCCGCAGGGTCAGGTGATCGGCAGCGGCCACACGCAGCGGGCCGGCGAAGCGCATGCTGAAGTGATGGCTTTGCGTGATGCACAGGCAAGGGGGAATGACGTCAAGGGTGCCACGGCCTACGTCACCTTGGAGCCCTGCTCGCATCATGGCCGCACGCCGCCCTGCTGCGACGCACTCATCCAGGCAGGCCTCGGGCGGGTCGTGGCCGCGCTGACCGATCCCAATCCGCAGGTCGCTGGCCAAGGCCTGGGCCGCTTGCGTGCCGCTGGAATCGCCACCGAACACGGCCTGCTTGCCGAACTGGCCCGGGAACTCAATATCGGGTTCTTCTCGCGCATGCTGCGCGGCCGCCCATTTGTGCGCCTGAAAGCCGCCGCCTCGCTGGACGGGCGCACCGCTCTGCCCGATGGGCAAAGCCAGTGGATCACCGCCGAAGCGGCCCGCCGCGATGGCCATGCCTGGCGCCGCCGTGCCGGCGCCGTACTGACCGGCATCGGCACGGTGCGGGACGACGACCCGCGGCTGGATGTCCGTCTCGTCGAGACACAGCATCAGCCCTTGCGAGTGGTGGTGGACTCCCGCCTTGAAACGCCGGTGCATGCACGCCTGCTCGCGCCGCCAGGACAGGTCCTCATCTACGCGGCCCAGCCCGATCAGCAGCGGGAAGCCGCACTGGCGGCGGCCCGGGCTGAAGTGGTGTTCAAGCCCGGCGCTGGCGCCAAGGTCGATCTGCAAGCCATGTTGCTTGACCTTGGCGCGCGCGGCATCAACGAGTTGCATGTCGAGGCCGGCCACAAGCTCAACGGCTCATTGGTGAAATCCGGCTTGGTGGACGAATACCTGATCTACCTCGCCCCGAAGCTGCTGGGCCTGGGCCGCGAGATCGCCGCCTTTGGGCCGCTGCACAGCCTGGACGAAGCCGTTGAGCTGCAATGGCGCGAGATGGCGCAGGTCGGCGACGACCTCCGGCTGCTGGCGCGCCCGAAGTACGGCGCTGATTTCTGGGCCGCTTAAGCCCCGCTCAGGGCAAACCCCTGCCCTGCCCGCCTACAATCGCGGCCATGCCTATTTCACCCGTACCCGAGCTGGTGGCCGAGCTGGCGGCCGGCCGCATGGTCATCCTGGTTGACGAAGAAGACCGTGAGAACGAGGGCGACCTCGTGCTGGCGGCCGAGCATGTCACGCCCGAAGCCATCAACTTCATGGCCAAGTATGGCCGTGGCCTGATCTGCCTGACCCTCACGCGCGAGCGCTGCGAAACCCTGCAGCTGCCGCCGATGGCCACCCGCAACGGCACCAAGCATGGCACGGCCTTCACGGTCTCCATCGAAGCCGCCACCGGCGTCACGACCGGCATTTCGGCCGCCGACCGTTCCCGCACCGTGCAGGCCGCCGTGGCCCGCAATGCACGTGCCGAAGACCTGGTCCAGCCCGGCCACATCTTCCCCTTGCAGGCGCAGGACGGCGGCGTGCTGATGCGCGCCGGCCATACCGAAGCCGGCTGTGACTTCGCGCGCATGGCAGGCCTCACGCCCGCCGCGGTGATCTGCGAGATCATGAAGGACGACGGCACCATGGCCCGTCTGCCTGATCTCGAAGAGTTCGCCAAGGAACACGGGCTGAAGATCGGCACCATCGCCGACTTGATTGAATACCGCAGCCGCAATGAATCGCTGGTGCAGCGCGTAGCCGGGCGCAGCCTGCAGACCGCCCAGGGCGTGTTCGACTGCCAGGCCTTCCGTGATCGCACAGGGGCCGTCCACCTGGCCTTGTCCTGCGGCAAGTGGACGCCGCAGGACGAAGTGCTGGTGCGTGTGCACGAGCCGCTGTCGGTGCTGGATCTGCTGGAGAGCGGCCCCACGCCCCACTCCTGGCCCCTGCCAGCCGCTCTGGCCGAACTGCAGTCGGCCGGCCGCGGTGTCGCCGTGCTCCTGAACTGCGGTGAAGAGGGCGATGCCTTGCTGGAGCGTCTGGGCACTGCAGTGCAAGCCGCGCCGCGCGGCAGCATGGATCTGCGCACCTATGGTGTCGGTGCACAGATCCTGCGCGAGCTGGGGATCCAGAAGATGAAGCTGCTGGGCAGCCCGCGCCGCATGCCCAGCATGACTGGTTACGGGCTCGAAGTCACCGGCTTTGCCGCCCCGCGCAAGGCCTGATGGCCGGCCACGAACAACAACAACAAGAAAGCAAGCAAGACATGCAAGCAGCTGACAAGGGCCAGGCCACAGCGCTGAACGGGCAGAACCTGCGCGTTGGCATCGTGCAGGCACGCTTCAACGACGCCATCACCGGCAAGCTGGCTGAGCACTGCCTGGCCGAGCTAGCGGCGCTGGGCGTCGCCAAGACACAGATCACGCACCTGACCGTGCCGGGCGCGCTGGAGATCCCGGTGCTGCTGTCGGCCATGGCCGAGAGCGATGATTACGACGCGCTGATCGCGCTGGGCTGCATCATCCGCGGCGAGACCTACCACTTCGAGTTGGTGGCCAATGAGAGCGGCGCCGGCGTCACGCGCATCTCGCTCGACACCCAGCTGCCGATTGCCAACGCCATTCTGACCGTCGAGAACGAAGCCCAGGCCTGGGCTCGCGTCGAGGAAAAAGGCCGCGATGCCGCCCGCGTGGCGGTAGAGATGGCCAATCTGCTGGAAAGCCTGCGCTGAACACCATGCCCAATACCTCGAAGCCCGCAAGCAAACCGGCCGTCAAGCGCGCGCCGGCCAAGTCCGCCCGCCGCCGCTCCCGCGAGTCGGCCCTGCAAGGCCTCTACCAATGGCTAGTCTCCGGCGAGGACATCGGCGTGATCGACGCCCACATGCGCGAGCAGGACGGCTTCGGCAAGGCTGACGCCGCCCACTTCGACGCTCTGCTGCACGGCTGCGTGCTGGAGGCAGCCGATCTGGACGCCGTGCTGGCCCGCCATGTGGACCGCAAGACCACCGAGCTGTCGCCCATCGAGCATGCCGTGCTGATGATCGGCGCCTACGAGCTGAAGCACTGCATGGACGTGCCCTACAAGGTCGCGATCAACGAAGCGGTCGAACTGGCCAAGTCATTCGGCGGCACCGATGGGCACAAGTACGTCAATGGCGTGCTCGACCGTGCCGCCATCGATCTGCGCCCGCTGGAAGTCCAGGCGGCGCGCGGCGGCGCCCGTTGAACCTTGTGGGCCCCAGCAGCACAGCGTCGATGAAACTGGCCGGGCGGCTCGATCACATCGAGCCTTTCTACGTGATGGAGTGCGCCAAGGCTGCGCGGGAGATCGCCCGCAGCCCTGCTTGCGACCCGGCCCTGGGTGGCCGGCGCATGATCTATCTGAACATCGGCGAGCCGGACTTCACCGCGCCCGAACGCGTGCAGCAGGCTGCCACAGCCTGCATCAAGGCCGGCCACACACAGTACACGCCGGCACAAGGCCTGCCGGAACTGCGCGAGCAAATCAGCCACTGGTATCGCGAGCGCTTCGGTCTGGAGATCCCAGCCCAGCGCATCATGATCACCGCCGGCGCCTCTGCCGGGCTGCAGCTGGCCTGCCTGGCTTTGTTCGAGCAAGGCGACCAGGTGCTGATGCCCGACCCCTGCTACCCCTGCAATCGGCACTTCGTCGCTGCCACCGATGCGCAGCCGGTGCTACTGAACTGCGGACCCGAGCAGCGATTCCAGCTGAGTTGCGCGCAGGTCCAAGCCGCATGGACGCCGCAGACGCGCGGCGTGCTGCTGGCCTCGCCGAGCAATCCCACCGGCACCTCGATCGCGCCTGAAGAAATGGCTGCCATCGTGGCGGCCGTGCGCCAGCGCGGCGGCGTGACCCTGGTCGACGAGATCTACCTGGGGCTCAGCTACGACGAGCGCTTTGCCCAAAGCGCGCTGGCCTATGGTGACGATGTCATCAGCGTCAACAGCTTTTCCAAGTACTTCGGCATGACAGGTTGGCGCCTGGGCTGGCTGGTACTGCCGCCCGACTTGGTGGGCCCTCTGGAACGCCTGGCGCAGAATCTCTACATCTGCCCGTCCAGCATCGCCCAGCATGCCGCGCTGGCCTGCTTCGAGCCTGAGACGATTGCCGAGTTCGAGCGCCGCCGCGCCGAGTTCCGCGCGCGCCGGGATGCCATCGTGCCGGCGCTCGAGTCGCTGGGCTTCAAAGTGCCTGTCCAGCCCGACGGCGCCTTCTACGTGTGGATGGATTGCAGCGCCTTCGCCAGCGACAGCTGGGACTTCTGTTTCAACATGATGCGCCGCGCGCATGTCGCGCTGACCCCGGGCCGTGACTTTGGCCGGCATGGCGCCGAGCGCTGGGTGCGACTGTCCTTCGCCAGCAGCATGGACGACCTGATGGAAGCCGTGGCCCGCCTCAGCCAGGCGCTGCAGCCCCAGGCATGAGCGCCCCGCTGTTCAGCCATGGCTTGCGCGTCTACTGGGAGGACACAGACGCAGGCGGCGTCGTGTTCTATGCAAACTACCTGAAGTTCTTCGAGCGAGCCCGCACCGAGTGGCTACGCCAGCTCGGCTTCGAGCAGGAGCGCCTGCGCCTGGACGCCGGCGCCATGTTCGTCGTCAGCGAGACCGCGCTGCGCTACCTGGCACCGGCACGCCTCGATGACTGGCTGGACGTCAGCGTCGAGCTGCGCGAGCGCGGCCGTGCCAGCATGCTGATCCGCCAGCAGGCCTGGCGCTCCGGCCAACTGCTTGCCGAAGGCGAAATCCGCATCGGCTGTGTGGGCGCCGCCGACTTCAAGCCCTGCCGCATTCCGGCAGCCATACTGCAAGCCCTCGACAAGACTCCCGCAAGCCTTGCGCAAGACCTGACCCCATGAATCAAGACCTGTCCATCGTCACCCTGATCATGCACGCCAGCCTGGCGGTGCAACTCGTGATGGCCCTGCTGCTGCTGATGTCGCTGGCCAGCTGGAGCGTGATCTTCAGCAAGTTCTTCGCGCTCGGCCGCATCAAGGCGGGCAACGAGGCCTTCGAAGCCGAGTTCTGGTCCGGCAAGAATCTCAACGACCTGTTCTCCAGCGTCAACGGCAGACTCGATGGTGCGCCGCTGGAGCGAATCTTCGCGGCCGGCATGCGCGAGTTCCTGAAGCTGCGTGAGCGCCGCGTCAGTGAATCCGGCGCGCTGCTGGACGGCGCACGCCGCGCGATGCGGGCCAGCTTCCAGCGCGAACTCGATGCAATGGAGAGCCACCTGTCCTTCCTCGCCTCGGTGGGTTCGGTCTCGCCCTATGTGGGCCTATTCGGCACCATCTGGGGCATCATGCACGCCTTCGTCGGCCTGTCCAATCTGCAGCAGGTCACGCTGGCCACCGTGGCGCCCGGCATCGCCGAAGCGCTGGTGGCCACCGCCATCGGCCTGTTTGCCGCCATCCCCGCCGTGCTGGCCTACAACCGATTCGCGCGCCAGATCGACCGCAGCGCCATCACGATGGAGACCTTCATCGAAGAGTTCTCCAACATCCTGCAGCGCAACGCGGGCTCGGGGTCCGGCCATCAAGGGGCCGACTGAGATGGCTGCCATTTCGCCTCGCGGCGGCAGTCGCCGCCGCACCATCAACGAGATCAATATGGTGCCCTTCATCGACGTGATGCTGGTGCTGCTGATCATCTTCATGGTCAGCGCACCGCTGATCACCACAGGCGTCGTCGACCTGCCCAGCGTGGGCAAGAGCCGGCAGCAGCCCGAGCAGGTGATCCACGTGATGGTGGCGGCCGACGAGAAGCTCAAGCTCAAGCTCGACAAGGCTGAGCCGGAAGCGGTGCAGCTGAGCGCGCTGGCCGAGCGCGTCAAGCAAGCCCAGGCCGGCAAGGACAACAGCCCGGTCGTGATTTCGGCGGACAAATCCGTCAAATACGAGGCCGTGATCAAGGTGATGGACGTGTTGCAGAGCGCCGGCATCCAGCGTGTTGGCCTGGCCGTGCGCCAGGGCGCAGTCAACTGAAGGCCGCGCATTTGGCATCGATGAGCAGCAGCAGCCCCAACCTCGCCCGCCTTGCGTTCTCGCTGCGCCCGCCGCAGACCGAAGGCATGGGCCGCGGCTTTGTCTTCGCACTGGCTGCGCACGCGCTGTTGGTGCTGGGACTGAGCGCCGGCGTGGCCTGGCGCACTCACACGCCGCCGGCCTTCGAGGCCGAGTTGTGGGCCAGCGTGCCCGTGGCGGCTGCGCCGCGTGAGCAGGAGCCGCCACCGCCGCCGCCCGAGGAGGCCGAGCCGGCCAAGCCCCAGCCCAAACCGCAAGCGCAGCCCGAGCCCGATCCGCAAGTCGAGCGCGAGGCCGAGATCGCACTGGCCAAGGAGCGCGAAAAGAAGCTCATGAAGCAGCGCGAGGACGCTGAACTGGAGCGCAAGCGCCTGGCCGAGCAGGAAGCCAAGCGCCGCGAGGAACTGAAGAAGAAGGAAGAGGCGCTGAAGGAAGCCAAGGCGCGCGAGGACAAGGCCAAGAAGGACAGGGCCGAGAAAGAGAAGACGGAAAAGGCGGAAAAAGCCAAGGCCGAGGCGGCAGCCAAGAAAGCCGAAGCCCAGGCCGATGCCAAACGCGAAGCGCAGCGCCAGGAAAACCTGCGACGCATCCAGGGCATGGCCGGCGCCAGCGGCGCCCCCAATGCCACCGGCACGGCACTGCAGAGCGCCGGGCCTTCGTCCAGCTACGCCGGACGGATCAAGGCGCGCGTGCGGCCCAACATCATCTACACCGACAGCGGCCCAGGCAATCCCTTGGCCGAGGTTGAAGTGCGCGTCTTGCCGGATGGCACCATCGCAGACTGGCGTCTGGTCAAGCCCAGCGGCAACGTCGAGTGGGACAAGGCCGTGCTGCGTGCAATCGCAAAGACCGAAACGCTGCCGCGTGACACCGACGGCCGCGTGCCGTCGGTGATGGTGCTGGCCTTCCAGCCGCGCGAGTAGAGCGCCTCGCGCCGGCCGGTTTCAGGTCGTGCCGCGAGCGCGCCAGCGAGCCAGCGCGGCGTCCAGCGAGAACAGCCCGGCACCCCACAACAGGGGCGCCAACAGCAGCAGGCCCCACAGCTGATGACCGGCCAGGGCCAGCGGCGAGATCTCGGCCAGACTCAGCACCGCCATGATGTTCACGACGCTCAAGCCTAGAGCCGCGACGCGCGTGCCCAGTCCCAGCACCAGCAGCACGGGCAGCAGCAACTCACCGCCGGTCCCCATCCAGGCCGCCAGCACGGGCGACAGCACAGGCACCTGGTACTCGTTCTCGAACAGCAGCAGCGTCGTCTCCCAGTCCTCCAGCTTGGTCAGGCCGGAACGGAAGAACACCGCGGCTACATGCCAACGCAAGGCCAGCAAGGCCGCCGCTTGCAGCAGTAGCAAGGGCGCGCGCGCAGGTGCAGGCCAGAAGGCACCGCCGCCAGCGGCGCCCGCATCCATGGCCGCATCGCGCAGGCCCGATAGAAACGCTCTCATCTTGAATCCTCTGGTGTTTGCACCACCCGCCACAGCCAGCCTTGCAGCAAGGCCTGTTGCAGCCACTTGGAAAAGTCGAATCCAGCTTCTGCCGCCAGCGCAGACTGGAGCGCCTGTGCCAGGCACTTGCCCTGCAGCAGCGCCCGAGTGAAGGCCTCGTCCCCACGAGGCAAGAGCAGCAGTTCGGCCCGCCAGCCCTTGCGCCACAGCAGCGCACAGACGGGCTGATCCTCGTCCGCGGCGCACAGCTCAGTCAGCGGCCACAGCCGCGCCGCGCCGACACAGACCGACAGCAGCGCCAAACCTGGCCGCAACTCGATCCGCAGCGCATCCGACCTCGTGTCGCCGAGCAGCTGCAGCGAGCTGGCCTCAAGCGCCACATCCACCGCACGTTCAGCCTCGCCGGCCGCTGCCTCCAGCCGCGCGCAGTCCAGCCACAGCGCCGGAAAGTCCTGTTGCACGGCCAGGAACGCAGGCAACTGGTCGGCCCACATGCCGATCTCACCGAGCTGCGGCGGCCTGTCCTGCCAGCAGCGCCACGCCATCGCGGCGAACTGCGGCTCGCCCAGAGCCTTCAACAGGCGAGGATAGGCGGCCGAGAGGCTGCGCCTCGCCAAGGCCTTGGCATTGGTTTGGTAGGTTTGGAGGCCCTGGCTCGCGTCGCCCGCGTCCCGAGACAGAGGCTGCAGCCCTGGCACGGACGCCGGGCCGCCCGCACCTGCACCGAGGATGGCCAGCACCAGCGCCTGCTGACGCTGCAACTCAGCGGCGCTCATGCCAGTGCCTCCTGCGGGCTGTGCTGCTCGGCCATGCAATCCGCTGCCAAGGCCGCCTCATCGAGCAGCACCGACAGCTCGGGCACATCGGTATCCCATTCGATCAGGCTGGGCACCGCGCCGAAGCGGCGCAGCGCGTGGCGATAGACCTGCCATACGGACTGGCAGACCCGGCTGCCATGGTCATCGATCACCAGATGCTGGAGGCGCGCATGGCCGGCGAGATGGATCTCACCCACCGTGCCCGGGCGGATGGCATCGATCCAAGCACAGGCCTGGCGCACCGCTGCCGCATCGTCACATCCCGCATTCAGCGCATTGACCACCAGATTGTTCACATCCAGCAGCAGGCCGCAGCCGGTGCTGCGGGTAAGCGCATTGAAGAACTCCGGCTCTGACAGATCCGCATCGGCGAATCCCAGGTAGGCGCTCAGGTTCTCCACCAGCATCGGCCGGCGCAGCCGCTCCTGCACCTGCTGCACATTGGCCGCCATCACGCCCAGACTGTCCAGCGTGAAGGCCACCGGCAGCAGATCGTTCGCATGCAGATCCGGCAAGCGGGCGAAGCTGGCATGGTCGGACACCTGCATCGGCTCGATGCGCTCCACAAGTGTCGCCAACTGTTCCAGATGCCAGAGGTCGATGCCCACCGCTGAGCCCAGCGAGAGCCCGACACCGTGCAGGCTGATCGGATAGTCGGCGCGCGCGCCCTGAAGCACCTGCAGGGCCGCGCCGCCTTTGGCGAAGAAGTTCTCCGAATGCACCTCCAAGAAGGCCAGCGCCGGGCGCTGCTCGCGCAGTGCTTCGTAATGTGGCTGGCGCCAGCCTATACCCACTGAGCCCGGCTGTGCGTGTGTTCGAGGGTGCATCGCTGTCTTCCTGCCTGTTCCGGTCTGCGATGGGCTTACTTCTTGTCCTTCATCATCATCTTGGCTTCGTCCGCCGACTTGCCGCCCATGCTCTTGCAGCTGCCCTTGGCCACGTACTTCCACTCGTCGATGGCGTTGTCCGCCTTGGACTGACCCGCGCAGGAGTGGCTGCCGCTCAGGTTGGCACAGTCGTTCTGTCCGGCCTTAGCCACGCCATAGCACTTTTCCTTGGCGGCCTTGTCCTGTGCCACGGCTTGCCCGACCACGCCCATGGACAGCGCAGCAGCCAGAGCGGAAGAGATGATTTGCGAGGTGTTCATCGAGGTTTCTCCATTGGGGTTCAAGAATTGCCGCAGCAGTTGATCCAGCGCGGCGCCGGCGCATCAAGCGTTCGACAGGGGGTCTGTCGCAGCTGCGGCGCCAGTCCTTACACTGCCCCTGAAAGATTTTTGCGGGATGTCCGCCACCTCCAGAAACCATCGAATGAGCGACTACGCCCAAGCCTTGCAATCGCTGCGTCCGCAGCTGCTGAAGTACGCGCGCTTGCAGCTGCGCAATCCGGCCTGGGCGGAGGATGCGGTCTCCGAGACCCTGCTGGCCGCGCTGGAAAAGCCGCAGGCCTTTGCCGGCCAGTCCCAGCTCAAGACCTGGCTGATCGGCATCCTCAAGCACAAGCTGATCGACCAGATCCGCCGCAACAGCCGCGAGATCAGCAGCAGCGCCAGCGACGACGACGGTGTTGATCTGGACGAGTTGCTGTTCAAGCCCGACGGCCATTGGCGCGAGGTGCCGCAGGACTGGGGGGACCCCGAGCAGGCGTTGCGGCAGCTCGAATTCATGAAGGTGCTTGAGGCCTGTGTGGATCACCTGCCCGGCCAGCAGGGCCGGCTGTTCATGATGCGCGAATGGCTGGAGTTGGATACCGAAGAGATCTGTAAGGTTCTGGCCATCAGCCCGACCAACTTATGGGTCATGCTGCACCGTGCCCGCTTGCGTCTGCGCGAATGCTTGCAGCTGAACTGGTTCTCAGGCGCGCCTGCGCCGATCGGAAGCTCTACGCCATGACGATCAAGCTACGCCGCAACTGCAAGGAAGTTACCCGCCTCGTGCTTCAGGCTGAAGAGCAGGCCCTGCCTTGGCATGAACGCCTCGCCGTGCGATTGCACATGGTGGCCTGCAAGGCCTGCCCACGCTTCGTCGACCAGGTGGCGCTGATGCGCAGGGCCAGCGAGCGCTGGCGGCGCTACTCGGAGACCGACTAGGAAATCTCGCCGCCGGCGAGGCGCAGATCAATCTCGGTCTGCCAGGCCAGCTCAAGCGCCAGCCGGGTGCCCTGCACCAGGGTCGCCAGCGGCAGGCTGGGCTGCCCTGGCAGACGTGCGGCCTGCGCGGGCAGGTAGGGGATGTGCATGAAGCCACTGCGCACGCCGCTGCCGGCCAGCTGGTGCTGCAGGCCGTAGAAGACATGGTTGCAGACAAAGGTGCCGGCCGTCTGCGAGACCGAGGCCGGCAGGCCTTCGGCGCGCAAGCCCGCCACCATAGCCTTGATCGGCAGCGTTGAGAAATAGGCCGCCGGCCCGTCCGGAACCACCGCCAGGTCGACAGGCTGGGCTCCGGCGTTGTCGGCGATGCGGGCGTCGTCCACATTGATCGCCACCCGCTCGATCGACAGATCACAGCGCCCGCCCGCCTGCCCAAGTGCCAGCACCAGGCCAGGACTGGTCTCACGAAGGGCCGCGCGCAAGGCTACAAGCGCTTGGCCAAACACGCAGGGCAGTTGCACCGCATGCACCCGCGCACCGGCGATCACTTCGCCATGCAAGGCGCGTGCAATTTCCCAGGACGGATTGATTGCCTCGCCGCCAAAGGGTTCGAAGCCCGTCAACAGAATCGTCTGCGTCATGCCTGCGCCTCTCCATAGCCACCGCCGCCCGGCGTCTCGATCACGAACACATCGCCCGCGGCCATCTCGACCTGGCCGATATGGCCCAGCGGCTCTATGCCACCATCGGCGCGCTCAACCCGGTTGAGCCCCGGCGCACCGGCCGCGCCACCGGCCAGGCCGAAGGCGCCGCTCTGCCGCCCGTTGCTGAGGATGGCCGCCTGCATAGGTTCCAGGAAGCGCACGCGGCGCACGCCGCCATCGCCACCGTGCCAGCGCCCAGCGCCGCCCGAACCCTGTCGGATCGCGTAGCTTTCCAGCAGCACCGGGAAGCGCATCTCCAGCACCTCCGGGTCAGTCAGCCGTGAGTTGGTCATATGGGTCTGCACCACGCTGGCACCAGCAAAGCCTGGCCCGGCCCCGGAGCCGCCCGAGATGGTCTCGTAGTACTGGTAGCGCGCATTGCCGAAGGTGAAGTTGTTCATCGTGCACTGGCTGGCCGCCAGCACGCCCAAAGCGCCGTAGATCGCATTGGTGACGCAGCTCGACACCTCCACATTGCCCGCCACCACCGCAGCCGGCGGGCGCGGGTTCAGCATCGAGCCCTCGGGCACGATCACCTCGATCGGCTTCAGGCAGCCAGCATTGAGCGGGATCTCGTCGTCCACCAGGGTGCGGAACACATACAGCACCGCGGCCATGGTGACGGCCTTGGGCGCGTTGAAATTGCTGTCCAGCTGCTCCGCCGAGCTGCCGCTGAAGTCCACTGTGGCGCTGCGCTGCTGGCGGTCAATGGTCACCGCGACGCGGATGCAGGCGCCATTGTCCAGCGCCAGCTCAAAGCGCCCGCCTTCGGCCAACCGGGCATCGAGCTTGGCGATGGCCATGCGCACGCTTTCCTCGGCGTTGTCCTGCACATGTCGCATATAGGCCTGCACGGTGTCCAGCCCGAACTGCGCCACCATCGCATGCAGCTCCTGCACGCCTTTCTCATTGGCGGCGATCTGCGCGCGCAGGTCGGCGATGTTCTGCGCCGGATTGCGCGAGGGCCAGCGGCCGCTGGAAAGCAACTCGGTCAGCTCGGCTTCGCGCAGGCGGCCCTCCTCGACCAGCTTGACGTTGTCCAGCAGCACGCCTTCTTCTTCGATGCTGCGTGAGAACGGCGGCATCGAGCCGGGGCTGATGCCACCGATGTCGGCGTGGTGGCCGCGCGAGGCCACATAGAACAGCACCTCGCCCTCGTCGGCGCTCCAGACTGGGGTGACAACGGTCACGTCCGGCAGGTGCGTACCGCCGTGGTAGGGGTCGTTCAACACATAGACGTCGCCCGGCTGCATCTGCGGATTGCGCGCGATCACGGTCTTGATCGACTCGCTCATCGAGCCCAGGTGCACCGGCATGTGCGGCGCATTGGCGATCAGCTGACCCTGCGCATCGAACAGCGCACAGGAGAAATCCAGGCGCTCCTTGATGTTCACGGAATAGGCGGTGTTCTGCAGGCGCAGGCCCATCTGCTCGGCGATGTTCATGAACAGGTTGTTGAACACCTCCAGCATCACCGGATCGACCGAGGTGCCCAGGGCCTTGGCGGCGCGGCGCGGCTGCACGCGCTGCAACTCCAGGTGATCGCGCCCGCTAAGGCGCGCCTGCCAGCCGGCTTCCACCACGGTGGTGGCATTGCGCTCGGCAATGATGGCCGGGCCGGCGATGCGCGCACCAGGTTGCAGGTCTTCGCGGCGGAACAGGCTCGCCTGCTGCCAGCCCTCGTCGCCATAGATGCGCAGCTGCGCATGGGGGGCCGCGTCGTGGTCGTCTACGGCCAGTTCACGCTCAGCCAGCGCCTCGCCAGGCCCAACGGCCTCGACCGAGACCGATTCGATCAGCAGCCGACGGCCCGGCATCAGGAAAGCGAAGCGCTGGCGGTAGGCCGCGTCGAAACCGGCCTGGACCTCGCTGATCGAGCCAAGCGGCACTGACAGGGCGGTATCGGTGCCTTCATAGCGCAGCTGCAGGCGCGGCAGCAGCCGCACTTGCTCCGCCGCAAAGCCCTGCTGCACGATCTCCTGCTGCGCCTCGTCGCCGATGCGCGCCAGCAGCGCTTGCGCTTGCGCCAGGCCCGCCTCGTCCAGCGCGCGCTCCAGCGCGGCTTCGCGCATCGCGATCTGGTCGGCCAGCCCCATTCCATAGGCCGACAGCACGCCAGCCAGCGGGTGCACGAAGACCCGGCTGATGCCCAGTGCATCCGCCACCAGGCAGGCGTGCTGGCCGCCAGCACCGCCGAAACACTGCAGCGTGTAGCGGGTGACGTCATAGCCGCGCGCCACCGAGATCTTCTTCACCGCATTGGCCATATTCGCCACCGCGATCTGCACAAAGCCCTGGGCCAAGGCTTCAGGCGTCAGCGCGCGGCCCGTCTTGGCACCCACCTCGTCGGCCATGCGCGCAAAACGCTCGCGCACGACCTGCTCGTCTAGCGGCTGATCACCCTGCGGGCCGAACACCTGCGGAAAGAAGCCGGGCTGGATCTTGCCCAGCATCACATTGGCGTCCGTCGTGGTCAGCGGCCCGCCACGTCGGTAGCAGGCCGGGCCGGGATTGGCGCCCGCCGACTCCGGCCCGACGCGCAATCGCGCGCCATCGAAGCTGAGGATGGAGCCGCCACCGGCGGCCACCGTGTGGATGCTCATCATCGGCGCGCGCATGCGCACGCCAGCCACCTGGGTCTCGAACGCCCGTTCGAACTCACCGGCGTAATGCGACACATCGGTGGAAGTGCCGCCCATGTCGAAGCCGATCAGGCGCGAATGGCCGCCCGATTCCGCCGTGCGGACCATGCCGACGATGCCGCCGGCCGGCCCAGACAGGATGGCGTCCTTGCCCTGGAATTGCTCAGCCCGCGTCAGGCCGCCCGAGCTCTGCATGAAGTACAGCGGCACGCCCGGCATCTCGCGCGCCACCTGCTCGACATAGCGGCGCAGGATCGGCGACAGATAGGCGTCCACCACCGTGGTGTCGCCGCGCGAGACGAACTTCCACAGGGGGCTGACTTCGTGCGAGACCGAGACTTGCGTGAAGCCCAGCTCGCGCGCCAGCGCGGCAGCGGCCTGCTCATGCACCGTGTAGCGGTAGCCGTGCATGAAGACGATGGCGCAGGCATGGATGCCCCCCGCCAGTGCCTGCTGCAGCTGCAGGCGCAGCGCTGCGAGGTCGAGCGCTGACAAGACACGGCCATCCGCGGCGACACGCTCATCAGCCTCGATCACGTGGCTATACAGCAGCTCGGGCAGCACGATGTGGCGGTCGAACAGACGTGGCCGGTTCTGGTAGGCGATGCGCAGCGCGTCGCGGAAGCCGCGCGTCGTCACCAGCACGGTAGGGTCGCCCTTGCGCTCCAGCAAGGCATTGGTCGCCACCGTCGTGCCCATCTTCACGCACTCGACCCGGTCAGCCGGGATCAGCGCATCGGCAGGCAGGCCCAGCAGGCGGCGCATGCCGGCGACGGCCGCGTCGCGGTACTGCTCGGGGTTCTCGCTCAGCAGCTTGGCCGTGGCCAGGCTGCCGTCCGGGCGGCGCGCCACGATATCGGTGAACGTGCCGCCGCGGTCGATCCAGAACTGCCAGCGCTCCACTTCGAAACTCATGCGATCTCTTTCATTGCAAAACCTCATCCGGACCCGACGAACCGGCGATGCTGCGCGCTGCGCTGGCCGATCAGATGGGCCTGGGCAGTGTAGATGGGGCCCTGCGACAGCCGCGCACCGCCGGGCCTGCCGACCCTGGTCGACATCGGCATCGTGGTGCGCCATGGCCTGCATCGGCCACCTGGGTGGCCCGGTAGTTGATGCATCAGGTGTGACGGAAGGCACATCCGCATGCCATCGGCAAGGAAAATGGCTCGCGACAGCGGCGCTGTTCGCCCTCACACCTGACCTGATTTGCGTCTAAGCTCCGCTTTGCACAGTGCACTTGGCTGGGAGTCCGGTGCCGCCTGCCCACGACAAAAACTCGGAGTTCATTGATGCACGATCTGTCCGCGCCTCTCGACTGGCCTCAAGGCGCATCGCCCCCGAAGCGCGATGCCGCCGGCGCTCAGCATCAGACCGTCTTCATGTGGCCGACGCCGCCGTATGCGGCCTACCCTCAGCCCAGCGCCCAGGCCGGTTCCGAGCCCTGCGAGATCCTGGGCCTGAACAACAGCCGCACCGTCGGCTTGATGATCCTGATGTCGCCGGATGAGCGGCTGGCCCAGGTCAATGTGCCGCCGGCGCGCAATCCGATGCCGCTGAAGTTCGCCCAATTCCGCGCCCTCAAGCTGTTGCGCCCGGTGGCCGCCGCGCCGCGCGAAGCGGTCGCGTTTGACGACCCGCTGCCGCTGGACCAGCGCCCGCGCCATCCGTTCAAGCTGAAGTTCCAGGGCGGCGGCGAGCTCAAGGGTTCGACCATCGGCCATTTCCAGGATGAGCTGGGCTTTTACCTGTTTCCGCCCATCGGGGACGCCGAGGATTCGGTGCAACGCGTGTTCGTGCCGCGCGAGGCTCTGGTCAGCTTCGAGATCGGCGAGCGCATCGGCGACCTGCTGGTACGTGAGCAGGCGGTCACGCATGAGCAGATCGAGGCGGTCGCGCGCGAGCAGCAGGACCTGCGCAGCCGCCGCGTCGGCGATATCCTGGTCGCCAAGCAGGTGGTCAGCGCCGAGCAGCTGCTGCAGGCCATCGAGCAACAGGCCAAGATGCCCATGATTCGCATCGGCGAGGCCCTGCTGGCGCTTGAGTTGATCACCCAGGAGCAGCTTGACGAGGCCCTGGTCCAGCAACGCGAAGACCGCTCGGTCCCGCTGGGCCAGTTGCTGGTGCGCAAGGGCGTGGTGACACGCCAGCAGCTGCAATCGGCGCTGGCGCGCAAGATGGGCTATCCGCTGGTCGATGTGGAGCACTTCCCCGTCGAGGCCGACGCGGTGCGCAAGCTGCCTTTCTCGGTGGCCAAGCGCCTGGAGGTGCTGCCGCTGGTGATGCGCGATGGGAAGCTGATCGTCGCGATGGAAGATCCGACGCGGCGCGACGCGATCGACGAGGCCGAGTTCATCACCCAGCTGAAGGTCGTACCGACGCTGACCAAGGTCGGCACGTTGGCCTATTCGCTGGGACCGGTCTACGACCGCTTCGGCGGCGAGAGCCAGGGCGCCAGCGAGCTGCGCCTGTCCGCGACGCAACTCGACTTCGAGCCAGACACCGCCAACAAGCTGATCGAGACGCTGGAGCGTGAAGGCCAGGAACACTCGATCCGCGAGGACGACACGCCCATCGAGCAATCGGACAATTCGCTGGTACGCCTGATCAACTCGATGATCATCGAGGCGCATTCCCAGGGCGTGTCCGACATCCATATTGAGACCTACCCAGGGCGCGAGAAGCTCAAGATCCGTTTCCGCCGTGATGGCGTGCTGCACCCCTATCTGGAGCTGCCCTACACCTACCGAGCTGCCATGATCGCCCGCATCAAGATCATGTGCGATCTGGACATCTCCGAGCGCCGCAAGCCGCAGGACGGCAAGATCAACTTCTCGCGCTTCTCGTCGCAGCACAAGCTGGAGTTGCGGGTCGCCACCATCCCGACCAACAACAATCTGGAAGACGTGGTGATGCGCCTGCTGTCTTCCGCGCGACCCATTCCACTTGAGAAGCTGGGCCTGTCAGCCAGCAATCTGAGCAGGCTCCAGGCCGCGGTGGCCCGCCCCTATGGCATGGTGCTGTGCGTCGGGCCCACCGGCTCGGGCAAGACCACCACGCTGCACTCGGCACTGGCGCATATCAACACGCCTGAGCGCAAGATCTGGACGGCCGAGGACCCGGTGGAAATCACCCAGGCCGGCCTGCGCCAGGTCCAGGTCAACCCGAAGATCGACTGGACCTTCGCCAAAGCCCTGCGCGCCTTCCTGCGTGCCGACCCAGATGTGATCATGGTCGGCGAAATCCGCGATGAAGAAACCGCTGAAATCGCCGTGGAGGCCTCGCTCACCGGCCACCTGGTGCTGTCAACCCTGCACACCAACAGCGCCGCCGAGACGGTCACGCGACTGCTGGACATGGGCATGGACCCGTTCAACTTCGCCGATTCGCTGCTCGCCGTGTTGGCCCAGCGCCTGGTGCGCCGCCTGTGCACCAGCTGCCGCATCAGCGAGCCGATGCCGGAGCCAGAACAACAAGAGATCCTGGACGACTACCTGCATGTCTTCTCGGACGAGCACAAGCCCGACCGTGCGGCCCTGCTGGCCGAATGGCAGAAGGGCTATGGCGAGGGTGGGCAACTCAAACGCTACCGCAGCACCGGCTGCGCCAAGTGTGAGCACACCGGCTTTAAGGGGCGCGCGGGCCTGCACGAGCTGCTCGCCGTCTCCAAGGAAGTGCGACGTCTGATTCAGACGGGCGCGCGGGCCGAGGAAATCATGGTGTGCGGCCTCAACGAAGGTATGCGCACCCTGCGCCAGGATGGCCTCGTCAAGGTGCTGGCTGGCGTCACCACGCTGGCCGAGGTGCGGGCCACCAGCAACAACTGATCGCGCCAGTGATAATGCCTCGACCGGGTGGCGGCCCCATTCGGTCGGAGTCGCACGGGCTCCACCTTTGCTCCGGAGCCCAAGATGGTTCAACGCCCGACCCCTGCGCCAACGCAGGCATCTGCATCACGTGCCCTGGTTGACGCGCAGCATGCGCAGCTGATTGCCGCTTCGCACGAGCGTTGCCAGGCCTTCGGGCTGAGCGAGCACAGCACGCCTGACCTGAGGCGGCTCAAGCCCGCCGGACTTCACGACGTGCAGCAGCGCAATGCGCGCCTGTGCGCGCAGGCCCTGCCGGTCATGGACATGCTCTACGAGCAGCTGACGCATGCGCAGAGTATGGTGCTGCTGACCGACGCCAGCGGCTGCGTGCTGCATGCATTGGGTGATGCTGGTTTCCTGGAGCGCGCGCAGCAGGTGGCGCTGACCCCCGGCGCACTCTGGGCCGAGGCCGACAAGGGCACGAACGCGGTCGGCACCGCGCTGATGACCGAGTCGGCCACGCTGGTGCATGGCCAGGAACACTATCTGCGCGCGATGCAATTCCTTACCTGCTCGGCCGCCCCCATCTTCGACCACAAAGGCGCGCTGCTAGGCGTGATCGACGTCTCCGGCGAACGGCGTTCCTACCACCCGCACACCCTGGCACTGGCCACCATGTCGGCCCGGCTGATCGAAAGCCAGTGGTTTGCTGATCGCTTCCGCCACAGCACCCGGCTTCATCTGCACAGCAACCCCATGGGACTGGGCACGCTGCACGAGGCACAGCTGGCGCTGGACGAGGATGGCCGGATTCTGGGCGTCAACCGTCGCGCGATCGACATGCTCGGCCTCTCGGCCACGGCCTTGCGGCGCGAAAGCCTGGAGCACCTGTTCGGCTGCAGCCTGGGTGCCTTGGCGCAGCTGACCCGTGCCGAGCCCGATCGGCCCCAACGCCTTAGCCATGGCGCCCGCCCTGGCGAAGCGCTCTATGCCAAGCTCAGCCTCCCGATGGGCGGCCTGGACCTGCAGCGTGCGCAGACCCGCCGGGAGTTGCATGAGCAGCCAACGCCCAGCCCCACCCTCCCCGCCCTGGGCGCCGCGCCCGCAGCCTCAGCCGCTGCGACAGCGCTCGCTGCCAAGACGCCTCCCAGCCTGCGTCAGACCGAGTTGCATGCCATTGCTGCTGCGGTCGAAGCCGCAGGCGGCAATCTGTCGGCAGCGGCCCGGCAGCTGGGCATCGGCCGAAGCACGCTGTACCGAAAACTGCGCGCGCTTGGCTGAGCGGCCACTGGCCTGCGGCAGAGCCTCAGTCGGTGCGACCGAAGAACAGCTGCTCGCCGCCGATGCGGTAGGACGCGATCGCGGCCTGGCCGGCCGGTGAGGTCACCCAATCGGCAAAGGCCTGGGCTTCGACGTGCTTGACATGCGGGTGCCGGGCCGGGTTCACGACGATCACGCCGTAAGGGTTGTTCAGGCGCTGGTCGCCCTGTACCAGCAGCACCAGCTCGCCGCGGTTCTTGAAGGCCAGCCAGGTGCCGCGGTCGGACAGCAAATAGGCGCCCGTGGCAGAGGCCATATTGAGCGCCGGCCCCATGCCGCAGCCGCACTCGCGGTAGCTGCCGGCCTGGCGCAGCGGGGTCAGGTCTTGCCCAGCCAGTGACCAAAACCGCAGCTCGGCCGCATGCGTGCCGCTCTTGTCGCCGCGCGAGATGAAGGGGGCCGAGCGGGCTGCGATGCGCGCCAGCGCCTGGGCGATATCGCTGCCCTTGGCGCCGGCCGGGTCGGACGCCGGGCCGATCAGCACGAAATCGTTGTACATCACGGGCAGGCGCTTCAGGCCCCAGCCATCGGCCACGAAGCGGGCCTCGGCGGCCGGATCGTGGACGAACACCACATCGGCATCGCCGCGGCGCGCCAGATCCAGCGCCTGGCCCGTGCCCAGCGCCACCACCTTGACCGTGATGCCGCTGGCCGCGGTGAAGCGCGGCAGCAGGTGGGCAAACAGGCCCGACTGCTCGGTCGAGGTGGTCGAGGCCATCACCAGGCTGCGCCCTGTGTCAGCCCTCGCCAGCGCGGGCAGCAGCAAGCCCGGCAGCAACAGCACCAGGGCCCAACGTCGAATGGTCTTGATCACAGCAACTCCCCCTTCAGAAACAGCGCCGCCTCTTCGGGCAGGGCTTGATTGAAAAACTCCTTTGTCGGCCGGTCGACGATCACGCGCCCACCCTCCAGATAGAGCACACGCGTGGCCAGGCGCTTGGCCTGGCCGAGGTTGTGCGTGCTCATCACCAGGCTCATGCCCTCATCGGCGAACTGCTGGATCAAGGCCTCGACCTCGCGCCGCGCGCCGGGGTCCAGATGCGCGGTAGGTTCGTCCAGGAACAGCAGCTCGGGCCTCAGCGCCCAGGCCCGCGCCAGAGCCAGGCGCTGGCGCTGGCCGCCCGATAGCTCACAGGCATTGCGCTCGGCATCGCCAGCCAGGCCCACACGCGCCAGCGCGCTGCGCATGCGGGCTTCGCGCTCGGGGCCAGGCACCCGCGCCAGCCACAAGGGCAGCAGCAGATTGCGCCGCACCGAAAGGTTCAGAAAGAAGGGTTGCTGGAACACCATGGCCTGGCGCGGCTGGCCATGCAGCTGCCTGCCGGGGCTGTCCAGCAGGCCATGCATCAGGCGCAGCAGCGTGGTCTTGCCGGCGCCATTGGCACCCACCAGCGCCAGGCGCTCGCCGCGCGCTAGGCGCAGCGTGGTCGGGGCCAGCAACTGATGCTTTCCGTGGCGAACGCTGCAGTTGCGCAGCTCGATCAGCGTCTGGTCAGTCATGCCGCGCTCATCCCCTGTCCCTTGCGGCGCAGGGCCGCCGAAATCAGGTTGAGCAGGCCCACCACGAGCAACAGCACCAGGCCCAGGGCCAGGGCCAGCGGTAGGTCGCCCTTGCTGGTCTCCAGCGCGATGCTGGTGGTCATCACGCGGGTGAATCCCTCGATATTGCCGCCGACGATCATCACCGCGCCCACTTCGGAGATGGCGCGGCCGAAGGCCGTCAGCAGGATCAGCAGCACGGCGCGTCGCCCATGCCACAGCAGCAGCGCAGCCCTCAGCATCGGCCCGGCGCCCAAGGAGCGCAGCTGCTCGCCACCTTCGGCCAGCGCGTCATGCAGCTGCTGGCGGCTCAGCGCCGCGATCACCGGAACCACCAGAATGGCCTGCGCCAGCACCATGGCGCTGGGCGAGAACAGCAGACCCAGCGAACCCAGCGGGCCTGAGCGTGACAGCAGCAGATAGACGCACAGCCCCACCACCACCGAAGGCAGGGCCAGCAGCGTGTTCGTCAGCAGCGCGAGCCAGCGCAAGCCCGGCCAGCGCCCGACGGCCAGCCAGGCGCCCAGCGCCAGGCCTAGCCCGGAGGCCAGCAGGCAGGCACTGCCGCTGACCAGCAGCGACAGGCTGACGATGCGCAGCAAACCTGCATCCAGGTTCAGCACCAGGGCCAGCGCCTGCTGGGCACTTTGTGCAATGACGCTCATGAGAGGCGGACAGGTCTAGAGAGGAACATGCGACTGCTATTCTGGCGCAGCGCCAGTCGGCAGCGTCTCAGGGGGAGGCTCACGATGACTCAGAGAACAAGCACACGCGCCGCACAGCGGCCAAACCGACAGCGGCGGCGGCTGATGCTCAACAGCCTCGCTGCCCTGCCCACTTTTACGTGGCTGCCGAAGGCAAACGCGCAGGCCAGCCCCATCCAGGACGCGCTGAACCAGCGGGTGAAGGTCCAGGGCGTAGGCTACCAGGCCTTCGAGCTGGATGTCGCCAAAGGCCTGGCACTGGCCGGCGCCGGGAAAGTGCCGCCGGTCGATCAATCCGGCCTGTTCGAGATCGGCTCCATCACCAAGACCTTCACCGCCTTGCTGCTGGCCGATGCCAGTCTGCGTGGCGAGTTGCGTCTGGACGATACGCTGGAGCCGGTGCTTGACCTGCCACTGCGCGACAAGAGCGGCCAGCCGCTGCGCTGGATCGACCTGGCCACCCACCGCAGCGGTCTGCCACGCCTGCCTGCCAATCTGCTGCCGCGGCGCGGCGACGATCCCTATGCCGATTACGGCTGGGCCGATATGCAGATCTTTCTGCGCAGCTGGCAGCCCGCACGCGCTCGCGAGGAGCGTTATGAATACTCCAACCTCGGCTACGGGCTGCTTGGGCAGGCCCTGGCGCTGCGCAGCGGCAAGCCTTTCGAAGCGCTGCTGGCCGAGCGCGTGCTGCGGCCGCTGAAACTGGACGGCATGGTGCTGGCGCCGCCGCCAGGCACGCTGCTGGCCCAGGGTCATGACGCGGCCGGCAAGCCGGTGGCGCCCTGGCGCTTCCAGCCGGCGATGGCCGGCGCCGGCGCCCTGCTCGGCTCGGCGAGCGATCTGGCCGCCTATGCCCGAGCCGCGCTGGGCCAGACCCCGGGCAAGCCGCTGGCCGAGGCCTTTGCGCTGTGCCTGCGCCGCCATGCCGACGGCGCTGCACCCATCAACCCGATCGGCCTGGCCTGGAACCTCGCTCCACTCAACGGCCGCACCGTGTTCAACCACGACGGTGGCACCGGCGGCTTCTCCAGCTCGCTCTGGCTGGATCCTCAGCGCGGCCGTGCCGCCGGAGTGCTGGCCAATGCCATGGTGCCGGTCAGCGATCTGGCGCTGCATCTGCTCGACCCCTCGGTGCCGCCCAAGGATTTCGCCAGCACCCAGCAAGCGGCGCTGACGCTGCCGCCCGAGCAACTGGCACCGCTGGCCGGCCTGTACGCGCTGAACAGCAACTTCAAGCTGCGCATCACGGCGCGCGGCGAACGCCTGTTTGCGCAGGCCAGCGGCCAGGGCGAGTTCGAGCTGTTTGCCAATGCACCACGCCAGTTCTTCGCCCGCGTCACGCCGCTGGAGATCGTCTTCGATGGCGAGGCCGGTAGCGCGGCGCCCGCGCTGACGCTCAGGCAGAACGGCGGATCCATGCGTTTCGCACGCGAGCCATGAACACCTTGCAGTCGATAGCGGACGCACTGCGTACACAGGGAGCCCCGGATTCACAGCTGCGACGCATCCGGGCGCTGCACGAATTGGCGACCCAGGAAACCGCCTTGCGTGCCATCTTCCTGGTGGGATCCTTCGCCAAGGGCACAGGGCATCGCATCTCCGACCTCGACCTGGTCGCTCTGGTCGACAGCGGGCATGAGCAGCGCATACTCGATCTGGCCGAGCCCTGGCTGGACGAAGGCACGCCACGGCTCAATCACTTCGCGGGGCGGCATCGCGAGATTGGCGCCTTCCGCAAGACGGTCTACCTCGATTTCAGCAGCGTGGAGCTGCACACCTTCCGGCGCGATGCAGGCTTCCGCCTGTACCAGCCCTACCTGACCGTGTGGGATCCGGAAGATTTGGCCGCCGGCTGCAAGGCCGAAGGCGAGCCGATCAAGCACGAGGACTTCGAGCCTTACGAGTATGGCGACACCGGCCTGATCTGGGAGCTGGTGGACTGCATCAAATGGCTGGCACGCGGGCGTACCGAGCTGGCCAAGCGCTATTTGGTGCGTCTCGGCCAGAAAATCGAGCGCAGCGGCCTGCGCAGCTGATAAGTCAGCGCGCCAGCAGACCGGCGATGGCCTCGGCCATGCGCGCCGCCGCGCCGCGGTGCTCGGCCGCGAAGGCCTGCGCGGCCTGCTGCATCGCCAGGCGCTGCGCTGCATCAGCGCACAGGGTCAGGCCTTGCGTGATCGCTGTTTGCAGATCATCCACACGCCGCGCGGCTCCGGCTGCCAGCGCCAGCTCGGCGGCCTCGGCGAAGTTGAAGGTGTGCGGCCCCAGCAGCAGCGGGCAGCCGCAGGCCGCGGCCTCGATCAGGTTCTGGCCGCCCAGTTTCTCAAAGCTGCCGCCCAGCAGGGCCACATCGGCCAGGCCGTAGTACAGCGGCATCTCGCGCATCGAATCGCCCAGCCAGACATCGGCGCCAAGCGCCGCCTCCGGCGGGGAATCGGTCCAGCTGCTGCGCCGCGCCACTCTCAGGCCCTGGGCTTCGATCAGCGCGGCCACTTCATCGAAACGTTGGGGATGGCGCGGCACGATGGCAAGCAGCGGTCGTCCCTGCACCGGCAGCCGAGCCCAGGCGGCAAGCAGCGGCGCCTCCTCGCCCTCGCGGCTGACAGCGAGCAGCAGCACTGGCCGATCAAGGCCGGCGCGCCAGGCCTGGCCCTGCGCCAGCAAGGCCGCATCAGGCTGCAGGTCGTACTTCAGATTGCCGCAGATTTGTACCTCGCCCACGCCGGCCTGACGCAGGCGCTGTGCGTCCGCCTCGCTTTGCGCCAGCGCCAGCCTCAGGGCCTCGGCAGCCGGGCGCAGTAAGGCGGCAAAGCGTTCACCCTGGCGCAGGCTCTTGGCTGACAGACGCGCATTGGCCAACACCATGGGAAGGGCGGCGTTGCGCGCTTCATGCTGCAACGTCGGCCAGATCTCGGTTTCCATCAGCACGCCGATGGCCGGCTGCCAGCGCTGCAGAAAGCGGCGCACCGCGCCCGGTGTGTCGTAGGGCAGCCAGGTCTGCGCGTCACCCTCGCGCAGCAGCTCGCGGCCGGCGTCAAAGCCGGTGGCAGTGCTGTGTGTCAGCAGCAGGCGCAGGCCCGGATGACGTTCTCGCAATGCGGCAAGCAGCGGCGCTGCCGCCCGTGTCTCACCGAGCGAGACCGCATGCAGCCACAGGCGGCCCGGCTCGCTGGGCGCATAGGCCAGGCCCAGCCGCTGCGCGATTGCATGGCGGTACAGAGGCTCGGCCTTGCCGCGCCGCCACAGGCGCAGCAGATAGACCGGGGTCAGCAGACGCAGCAGTGCGCCATAGGCCCAGCGGGCCAGGCGCTGCTTGACGGGCTCAGCCGCGATCAATGGCCTGCGGCAAAGGTGGCGTCAGGCTTCACACGCTTGAGCTGGGCCAGCACATCGTGCTCGATGCGCGCCAGCGCCTCAGGCGTGTGGCCCTCGAAGCGCAGCACCAGCACCGGCGTGGTGTTGGAGGCACGGATCAGGCCGAAGCCGTCGCTGTACTCGACGCGCAGGCCGTCGATCTTGATGACCTCCAGCGCGCCCGGGAACTCGGCCGTCTCCTGCAGCGTGGCCACCACGCTGTGCTGCTCGCCTTCAGCGCAGGGCACGTTGATCTCGGGCGTGGCAAAGCTGTTGGGCAGCGCGTTCAGCACCGCACTCGGGTCCTGCTCGCGCGACAGGATCTCCAGCAGGCGCGCTGCGGTGTACATAGCATCGTCGAAGCCGTACCAGCGCTCGGCGAAGAAGATATGGCCCGACAGTTCGCCAGCCAGCGGCGCACCGGTTTCCTTCAGCTTGGCCTTGGCCAGCGAGTGGCCAGTCTTCCACATCAGCGGGCGGCCGCCATGCTCGCGGATCCAGGGTGCCAGGCGCTGCGTGCACTTGACGTCGAAGATGATCTCGGCGCCCTTGTTGCGGCTCAGGATGTCGGCCGCGAACAGCATGATCTGCCGGTCCGGCATGATCATCGTGCCGTCCTTGGTGACCACGCCCAGGCGGTCGCCATCGCCGTCGAAGGCCAGGCCCAGCTCGGCATCGCAGGCATGGACGATCTTCTTCAGGTCTTCCAGATTCTCGGGACGTGAGGGATCGGGGTGGTGGTTGGGGAAGTCGCCGTCGACCTTGGAGAAGATGTCGATCACCTCGCAGCCCAGCGCGCGCAGGATCGCCGGCGCGCTGGCGCCCGGGATGCCGTTGCCGCTGTCCACCACGATCTTCATCGGGCGCTTGAGCTTGCAATCCGACACGATGCGATGCTGGTATTCGGCACCGATATCCATCACGCCGATGCGGCCCTTGCCGGTGGCGTAGTCCTCGGCCTCGATACGGCGGCGCAGGCCCTGGATCTGCTCGCCGTAGACGGCGGCCCCCTGCAGCACCATCTTGAAGCCGTTGTAGTCCTTGGGGTTGTGGCTGCCGGTCACCTGGATGCCCGAGCTGCAGCCGTGCTTGGCGCGCGTGGCTGCCACGTAGTAGAGCATCGGCGTAGTCACGGCGCCCAGGTCCACCACGTCCAGACCGGTCGAGCGGATGCCGCGAGCCAGGGCCTCCACCAGGCCCGGGCCTGACAAGCGCCCGTCGCGCCCCACCACCACGGCCTTCTCGCCCAGGGCCTTGGCTTCGGTGCCGAAGGCACGGCCCAGATGCTCGGCCAGCGCTTCGTCGAGCGTCTTGCCAACGACGCCGCGGATGTCATAGGCCTTGAAGATGGAGGCTGGTACTTGCATGGGTTCCCTTATGTGTCGCTTGGGTCGCCGGCACCGCAGAGGCGCCGGTTGGAGCTGCGGGATTGTAGGCAAGCCGGGTTACATGCCGGTCTCAAGCCTATCCCTGATTGCGGTGGCGCAATTCGTCGCGCCCTCTGTCGATTCGTCGCCGGCCCGCAGCCTCACCGGGTCAGCCCGTCTAGGCTGCGAAGCATCCAAGCCCGACACTGCTGCAAGCCATGTCCATTCAAAGTCTGCAACAAGACCTCGCTTACGCCCTGAGCCGCTACTTTCACCTGCACAAGCGGCGGGACGAACCAGCCTGGGCGCGGCTGCTGATCAGCAGCGCCTTCGGCCTGTTCTTCCCGACCTTCTTCATTAGCCTGGCGGTCGTGTTCGGTCGCGTGAATGTGGGGCTGTCGACGCTGCTGTTCAGCTACGCGATGGGCCTGTTCATCGCCTTCAGCATCCACTGCTTCTACCGCGCCTTCGAGCGGCTGGTGCCGGAGCCGACGCTGCAGCGGCTGAACCGCGGCGAACTGAAGGCGGGGGTCTTCTTCGCGGTGGTGCCCATCGCCATCATGCTGCTGAGCTTCTGGATCTTCATCCAGCTGGCCCGCGTGCTGACCGAGGTGGAGATCAGGAACACACCGTTTGACTCGACACGTGCCATCGGCCAGTTCCTCTTTATCAGCCTGGTGTTCGCGCTGATCGGCACCTATCTGGCCTGGCAGGCGGCCAAGCGCCGCAGTCTGCAGCTGCAGGCCACCGAGGCGCAGCTGCTGCGCATGCAGGCCCAGATCGAACCGCATTTCCTGTTCAACAGCCTGGCGGCTGTGCAGAGCCTGATCGACCCGGCGCCCGAACGCGCCAAGCAGATGCTGGAGCATTTCACCGACTATCTGCGCGCCAGCCTGCAGACGCTGCGGGCCGAGGTCTGCACCTTGGAGCAGGAGCTGCAAGCAGTGCAAAGCTATCTGGGCCTGATGCAGATCCGCATGAACGAACGCCTGAGCTTCGAGATCGAGGCCACGACTGAAGCCAGGCAGGCCATGCTGCTGCCGCTGCTGCTGCAGCCGCTGGTGGAGAACGCCATCAACCACGGGCTGGAGAGCAAGCCTGACGGCGGCCATCTGCGCATCAGCGCCAGCGTTGCCGATAGCGCATTAACTATTCAGGTGCTTGACAATGGCCTGGGTCTGGCCGCACCGAAGCACCGCGCCCGACACGGCAACGGCCTGGCACTGAAGAACATTCGCGAGCGCCTGGCTGCCCGCTACGACGATGGCGCCGCGCTCGACCTCGATCTGACCGACACCGGCTGCTGCGCCACGCTGCGCCTGCCCCTTGAGAAGGACCTCCCGCAACCATGACCCGAGCCCTGATTGCCGACGACGAACAGCACCTCGCCCGTTACCTGCAGGAGCAGCTGCTGGCCTTGTGGCCCGGGTTGGAGATCGTTGCCCTGGCCCGCAACGGCCTGGAGGCCGCAGGCCAGATCGAGGCGCTTCAGCCCGATGTGGCTTTCCTGGACATCCAGATGCCGGGCCTGACCGGCCTGGAAGTGGCGCAAGGCATCGAAGGGGCGACCCGGGTGGTCTTCGTCACTGCCTATGACGAGTACGCGCTGCAGGCCTTCGACCAGGCGGCGCTGGACTATGTGCTCAAGCCGATCAAGACCGAGCGCCTGGCCCAGACCGTCAAGCGCGTGCAGGCTGCGCTGGCGGCGCCGGCCGCCGAACCGGGCCCTGCCCTGGCGCAGGCACTGCAGCGCATGGCGCCGGCGCCGGCCCAGCCGTTGCTGCGCTGGGTGCGTGCCAGCCAGGGCGAGCTGACCCACCAGATCGACGTGGCCGAGGTGCTGTTCTTCCACGCCGACGAAAAATACACCTGCGTGCAGACGGCTGAGGCGGAGTACCTGATCCGCACCTCCATCGTCGAGCTGCTGCCGCAGCTGGACCCGGCGCAGTTCTGGCAGGTGCACCGCTCGACCGTCATCAATCTGGCCCACCTCGCCGGCACGCGGCGCGACGAGGCCAGCCGCCTGCTCCTGCGCTTCAAGCGCCATGAGCGCGAGCTGCCCGTCAGCCGTGCCTATGTGCATCGATTCAAGGCCATGTGAAGCACTTGGGCGCGCCCGGGCTCGGTGCTAGAGTTACAGCCCCAAAAAGGGGAGTCTGAAAGGCCGGGTACGCCAACAGGCCGGCAGCGAACAACCTTGAGAGGCCGTGATGGATCGACGTGATTTTCTGGAGCGGCTGGTCGTGCTGGCGCCGGCTCCGGTCCTCGCTCCCCAAGCCGCCCAGTCCAGCGTCAGGATCGCGGACGATGAACTCCAATGGGTGGCCGGTGATCTGCCTCCTTTCGCCTGGCAGGCCGGTGACGGCAGTGCACAGGGCTACGCGCACGACCTGGCTTTGGCGATGAGCCAGAGGCTGGGGCGCCCGGGTCGGGTCAGCTTTTACCCCTGGGCCCGGGCCGTCAAGATGACGAGCGAAGGCAGCCGGTTTGGCGTATTTCCGCTTGCCCGCACGCCGGAGCGCGAGCACCGATTCCGCTGGCTCATCCCGCTGATGCGCGTGCAGTACACGCTTGTCGGCCGGGCAGAAGACAAGCCGATGACGCTGGACCAGTTGCGGCGCTCGCCGATCGGCGTGCTGCGCGGCTCGCCCATCGTCAGCAACTTGCAGAACGAGGAGTTCAGCAACATCCGTGAGGCGAAGGACTACAAGGACCTGCTGCGCATGCTCAATGAGAAGAGCCTGAAAGCCATCTATGCGGGCGCGCCGATGCTGCAGGCGGCGATCGATGAGTATGGCCACAATCGCGCGGCCTACATCACCCACACGACCTTGGGCGAGGCGACCTTGTACATGGGCGCCTCTCTGGGCCTGCCCGAAGCCGAAGCCGAGCGCTGGATCAAGGCCTATCAGCAGCTGCAGGCCGACGGCAGTGTCGCGCGGCTACAGCAGCGCTATCTGCGCTGAAGAGGAGGCGTTCGGCGACATGTCCGGAAACGGCGAGTGCGGCGTCGGCGGCCACCCTATCATGGCCACATGCCGCTCGACCCCGACCACTGCTACCCGGCGCTTGTCGCCCGCGATGCCCGCTTCGATGGGCTTTGGTTCGTCGGCGTCAGCTCCACCGGAATCTACTGCCGCCCGATCTGCCGCGTCCGCACCCCGAAGCGCGAGAACTGCAGCTTCTACGCCAGTGCCGCACAGGCTGAGGCCGCCGCCTACCGCCCCTGCCTGAAGTGCCGCCCCGAGCTGGCTCCGCGCGCCGGTCAGCCCGCCTGGAGCGTGATGGACGCTTCGCACACGCTGGCCCGCCAGGCCGCCGAATGGCTCGATCGCAGCGACGACCCGGAGGCCTCGATTGAGCAGCTGGCGACGCAGCTTGGGATCACAGGCCGCCATCTGCGCCGCATCTTCGCCGCCGAACATGGCGTGACGCCCTTGCAGTACCTGCAGACCCGGCGCCTGCTGCTGGCCAAGCAGTTGCTCAGCGACTCGAAGCTGCCGGTGTCCGAGCTGGCGCATGCGGCCGGCTTTGCCAGCCTGCGCCGTTTCAACGCGGCCTTCATCGAACACTACCGCATGCAGCCCAGCGCGCTGCGCCGCCAGGGTGCGGCTGCGGCAGCAATGGCGAAGCCAGGCCAGTTGCGCCTGGCCTTTCGCCCGCCTTATGCGGTACAGGCCTTGCTGCAGTTCCTAGCGGATCGGGCCATCCCCGGTGTCGAGGTGGTGGACCTGGACCAGCAGCGCATCAGCCGCAGCCTGCGTCTGCTCCACCGAGGTCAGATCTTGCGCGGCCATCTTGTCGTGCAGTTCGATGCGCAGGCATCCCAGCTGCGACTCTCGCCCTCGGCCTCGCTCTGGCCGGCCAGCGCCAGCCTGCTGCCGCTGGTCCGCCGTTGGCTGGACCTGGATGCCGAGCCCAGCGGCATTGATGCCCGGATGGGCGCCCTGGCCACCGCCGAGCCTGGCTTGCGCCTGCCCGGCTGCGTGGACCGCTTCGAGCTGGCGGTGCGCGCGGTGCTGGGGCAGCAGGTCACTGTCGCCGCCGCACGCACGCTGGCGGCACGGCTGGTGCAGCGCTTTGGCGAGGCCCTGGTCGAGCCGGCGCAGGCGCCAGGCCTGAATCGCCTGTTTCCGAGCCCGGCAAGCCTCGCCGACCTCGAGCCCTCGCAGATTGCCGAGCTGGGCATCATCCGTCAGCGTGCCCAGGCCCTGATCGCGCTGGCCGAGTCCTGGCCACGCTTGCGCTTTGCGCTCGGCCAGGGCGAGGTGGACGAGGCGCGCAAGGAACTGCTGGCCCTGCCCGGCATCGGCCCCTGGACAGCCGACTACATGCTGATGCGCGGCTGGAGTTGGCCGGATGCCTTTCCAACCGGCGACATCGTGCTGCGGCGCGCCCTCAGCCCCGACCCTGCGCAGCCGCTGACGGCCGCACAGACGCTGGCCGCCGCCGAGCCCTACCGTCCCTATCGCAGCTACGCCGTGCTGCGCCTGTGGCGCAACGCCGCGCTTCTTGCGCCGGCCAAACGGAGCAGCTCATGAGTTTCACTGCCCAATGCCGCATCAACACCCCGCTGGGCCCGCTGTGCGCGGCGCGCACCGAGCTGGGTCTGGCCGGCCTGTGGTTCGACGCACAGGCCCACCATCCCGGCCCGCTGGACGCGCCCTGGGTGGATGACGATCCCCTGCTGCTGCAGGTGGCCGCGCTGCTGACGGATTACTTCGAGTGCCGTCTGGAAGTGCAAGCGCTGGCGAGGCTTCCCTTGGCGCCGCGCGGCAGCCCGTTTCAGCAGGAAGTCTGGCGTGCGCTGTTGCGCATCCCCAGCGGCCACAGCCGGAGCTATGGCGAGCTGGCGGCCTCGCTGGGCCGTCCCCACGCGGCACGCGCCGTGGGTGCCGCCATCGGGCGCAATCCGATCTCCATCCTGATTCCCTGCCACCGCGTGCTCGGCGCTGGCGGCGGGCTGACCGGCTATGCCGGCGGCCTCGCGCGCAAGCAGGCCTTGCTGCGTCTTGAAGGGACCGCCTTTGCCGAAGCCTGAACAGCGCCTCGAACCGGGTGGCGTCGCTGCCAGAATCGCGCCCTCCCAAGATTCTTTTGCCCGCCAGCCATGAAACTCAAGCCCGCCGATCTGCTGGAACTGTGCAGCTTGGCCGCCATCTGGGGCGCCTCATTCCTGTTCATGCGCCTGAGTGCGCAGGAGTTCGGCCCGGTGCCTCTGGCGGCACTTCGTGTCGCCATCGCCAGCTTGGCGCTGCTGCCCCTGCTGGCCTGGCGCCAGGGCCTGACGGAGCTGCGCAGCAACGCCCGGCCGTTGGTCGTTGTGGCCCTGCTCAACAGTGCCCTGCCCTTTGCGCTGTTCAGCTATGCCGCGCTGTCGATCACCGCCGGGCTGTCCAGCATCCTGAACGCCACCACCCCGTTGTGGGGCGCGCTGGTCGCCTGGGCCTGGTTGCGGCATGGACTGACCCCGCTGCGCGTGCTGGGGCTGATGCTGGGATTTTCCGGCGTCGTGTTCCTGGCATGGGAGCAGGCTTCCTTCAAGCCCGGCGGCAGCGGCCTGGCGCTGCTGGCCTGCCTGCTTGCCGCCCTCAGCTATGGCATTGCGGCCAACTACACGAAGAAGCGCTTAAGCGGCGTCAGCCCGCTGGCCGTGGCCACCGGCAGCCAGCTGTATGCGGCCCTCATGCTGGCCGGGCCTGCCGCCCTGTTGTGGCCTGCTGAGATGCCCAGCGCCCGGGCCTGGGGCGGCGCGCTGATGCTGGCCCTGCTGTGCTCGGCGCTGGCCTACATCCTGTACTTCCGCCTGATGTCGCGCATCGGCCCCACCAACACCATCGCCGTGACCTTTCTGATCCCGGGCTTTGCGGTACTGTGGGGTTGGCTGTTCCTGGGCGAGGCCTTCACGCTGCGAATGGCCATCGGCTGCGCCATCGTGCTGCTGGGCACGGCGCTGGCGGTGGAGTTGATCCGGCGCCCGATCAAGGGCCGCTGACACCCGGGCAAGGCGTCTCGCAGACTCAGGCCGACTGGCCTGTCGCGGCGCAGCGCTGCACTGTGGGTGGGCAGACAGCGCGCCATCTTGCCGCAGGTGCCCGTGCATCTGGCAAGATCCGCCGCTGCCTGCCACGCTGCTTACCGTGACGATCCACGCGCAATTGCGCCCGCCGTAGGCATGCCGCCGTTTGACACAGTCACCCGCCCGCCACTTGTTTGATGGACCTCCCTCACTCCACCCAGGCTGACGCCATCGACCTGCCGCCGCTGCGCTGGCCCTTGCTTGGGGCTGGGGGCGTGGCGGCCTGCAGCGGTCTGCTCAGTCTGCAGGTGCTGGGGCATGAGGCCGCATGGCAGCAGCGCCTGCTGTTGATGGCCTGCTTCCTACTGTCCGCGCTGCCGCTCACCCTGTGGCAGCGCGCCCTGTGGCGACGGGGCAGCGGCCGTTGGGCTACGGCACTGCTGCTCCTGCTCGCCAGCGGCTTGGGTGCTCTGGCGAGCAATGTGCTGCTGGCCGTGTGGAACGCCCTCGGCAGCGACGCCCCGCTGAACTGGAGCTGGGCCACGCTGCTGCGCGGGCGCGGGCCCGACGGTGTTTGGATGGCGCTGCTGGTGCACACCGCCCTGCATGCGGCGCTGAACCACGCCTGGGCACTGCAGGCCGAGCGGCTGCGCAGCGCACAGGCCCTGCAGTTGGCGCGTGAAGCCGAGCTGCGCGCGCTGCGCTACCAGCTGCAGCCGCACTTCCTCTTCAACACCCTCAACGCGATCTCTGCGCTCAGTACCGCCGGCCAGGGCGGCGCCGCACGAGAGCTCATCAGCGACCTCGCAGACCACCTGCGCAGCACACTGGAAGCCGACGAGCGCCTGCTGGTGCCCCTGGCCGAAGAGCTGGCGCACACCGAAACCTACCTCGCCATTGAAAAGCGCAGGCTCGGCCCGCGCCTGCAACTCCAGCAAGAGCTCGCACCCGAGTTGCTGGCCCAGCCCACACCGCGTTGGCTGCTGCAGCCGCTGGTCGAGAACGCGCTGCGCCACGGCATCGCGCCGCGGCCCGAAGGCGGCCTGCTGCGCTTGCAGCTGCAGCGCGATGGTGCCGATGTGCTGCTGCAGCTGGACAACCCGTTGGCCGAAAGCAGCAGCAGCGCGGCCGTTGGCCATGGCATCGGCCACCGCAATGTGCGCGCACGGCTGGCGCTGCTGTTCCCCGGCCGCCACCGTTTCGATGCCGGCCCGGTGTCCGGAGGCTACCGTGTACAAGTGCGCTGGCCGGCGGCGGCGCCATGACGCAGGCACTGCGTGTGGCCGTGGTCGACGACGAGCCGCTGGCGCGGCTGGGCGTGACAGCACGGCTGGCGGCCTTGCCCGATTGCACGCTGGTGGGCGAGTTCACCGACGCGCAGTCGGCCTGGGCCGGGCTGGCAACAGCGAGTCCTCAGCCAACGCCAGCCGTCGACGTGCTGATCGTCGATGTCCAGATGCCTGGCGACAGTGGCCTGGAGTTGCTGGCGCGCTGGCCTCAGCCGCAACGCCCTGTGGCCATCGTGCTGACCGCCCATGCTGAGTACGCCTTACGCGGTTTCGAGCTGCAGGTCGTGGACTACCTGCTCAAGCCCATCGACGACGCACGCTTTGCCGAAGCGCTGGCCCGCGCCCGCCAAGCCCTGCGGCTGCGCAGCCTGCCCGAGGATGCAAGCGCTCCTGATGCCTGGCTGCAGCGCTTCGAGTTGCGCGAGGGCGAGCGGCGTGTCTTTGTCGACGCGCAGCGGGTGCGATGGATCGAAGCCGATGCGGATTACGCGGTGCTGCACACCGAAGACGGCCGACGGCACCTGTTGCGCGAACCCTTGCATCGCCTGGCCGACCGCCTGGACCCGGCGCAGTTCCTGCGCGTGCACCGCAGCGCCATCGTGCGGCTTGACCAGATCGCCGAGATGCAGGCGCTGAGCAACCGCGATGCACTGCTTCGTCTGAAGGACGGCACGCCCGTGCGCGCCAGCCGGACCCATGTGCCGGCGCTGATGGCGCTGCTGCGTCCCCGCTGAGGCGCAGCCGCAAGAGAGCCACCTGCTCGACTGCACACCGGTTCACCGCAAGCCGGGCACGGCCTGTCGCAGACCGCTGGCCCGGAGCGCAGCCCCGCCCCATCCTCGCCGGCTGGGCGATGGGCCCGGTCAAAACGGAGTGCAGATGAAGAAGCATCGGAGAACAAGGACAGTGGCGCTGTTGGCCTGGGCCGCAGCCGTGGCAGCGCAGGCGACAGCGCAGGCAACAACGTCGAGGCCAGTTCAGCAGCAGACGCCGCCGGCGCCAGGTGCGCTGGTGGCGCAGGCGTTGCTGGACGCGATGCGCGAAGCCAGCGGCGTCCCCGGCATGGGCGCCGCGGTGGTGCAGCAAGGGAAGCTGGTGTGGCAAGGCAGCAGTGGCCGGGCCGACATCGCGCGGCATCAACCGGTGGACGCCGACACGCGCTTCCGCCTGGCGAGCGTCTCCAAGGTGTTCACGGCCACGGCACTGGCCCGGCTGGCGCAGGAGGAGCGGATCGACCCACACGCGCCACTGTCGGCAGCTGGCAACCCGCCCGACTGGTTGCCTGCGGGCTGGGGCGCCATCACGGCTGCGCAGCTGGCAGCACACACGGCCGGCGTGCCGCATTACGAATTGCAGGATACGGGCCGAGGCGGGCGCGCCTTCAGCAGCGCGCAGGATGCAGCGCGGGCGCACCTGGCCGGCCGCAGCTTGCTTGCCACGCCGGGACAGCAGTACCGCTACTCCAGTTGGGGCTACACGCTGCTGTCCGCGGCCATCGAGGCCGGCAGCGGCCGGTCGTTTGCGGACTATCTGGCCGGCACTCTCACCCAAGGCCTGGCCATCGCGCCGGAAGACATTTATCGGTCGGCTGATTCAAGCAGGAGTCGGCCCTATACCCTGACCCCGACGGGCGTTGAGGAAGCGGAGGCGCACGACTACAGCTACAGCCTGGGGGGCGCAGGCCTGGAGGCCACGCCGGCCGCGCTGGCACTCTGGGGCGGTCGCCTGTTGCAGGGTGACCTGCTGATCGAGCGTTGGCGGCAATGGATGTGGAGCCCTCAGCAGCACAGCGATGGCCGGGCCGTGAGGGAGCCGCGTGGCGATACCATGGGCATCGGCTGGCGCCTTGGGCACGATCTGCAGGGCCTGCCGCTTCGACACCATGCCGGCGTGACAAGCGGCGCGCGCAGCGCCTTGCTGCTCTGGCCCACGCTGGGGATGGGCGTTAGCCTGCTGTCCAACGCGCTCTGGACCACCGCCATCGAGCGCAACGCCGAGCTGCTGAGCGCTCCCTTCCGAGCACTGCCGGCCGACCTTGTGCGCAGCCCCTGCCCGACCGGTGCGCACACCTTGAGCATCAGCGATGCCGGCCAGACGCATGCGGTGCCGGCGCAATTCAGCGAGACGGCGGGCCTGTGTCGCGCCACGCTGCAGCTGCCCGAAGCCCTGGCCCCGCTGTTCAGCGCCGCACCTCAGCGGCCACGCCGAACGGTACAGCTGATCGCGCTGGGCCCCGGCCTCGCGCGCGCCGCTCTGGCCACGCCCTTGGGATTGCTCGAATGGCGAGCCACCGGGCCGCAAGCGGCCCAGCTGCGTTTGCCCGCCGACTCGCGGGTTGTGACGGTGCGCTGGCCCCAATTGCCTTAACTAAGGCAGCTTGAACACGTCGACTGCGGTAACCAGGCGCTGCGCCTGGTCCCGCATCGCGTCCGAGGCTGCCGCTGTCTGCTCCACAAGGGCCGCGTTCTGCTGGGTCATCTGATCGAGTTCGTGGATGGCCTTGGCGATCTGCGAGATGCCGCTGGCCTGCTCGCGCGCACCAGCCGAAATGCCCTGCAAGAGCCCGCCGACCTCCTCAGTACTGGCCACGATCTCGCTCATCGTGCTGCCGGCATCGCTGACGATGCGGCTGCCCGATTCGACGCGCTCGCCGCTGGCGACGATCAGCGACTTGATTTCGCGCGCCGCGCTGGCCGAGCGGCCGGCCAGGGCCCGCACCTCAGTGGCCACCACAGCGAAGCCGCGGCCATGCTCGCCGGCTCGTGCGGCTTCAACCGCGGCGTTCAGCGCCAGGATATTGGTCTGGAAGGCAATGCCGTCGATCACGCCGATGATCTCGCCGATGCGCTGGCTGGAGCTGCGGATGTCGTCCATGGTCTGCACCACCTGACCGATCACCTCGCCGCCGCGGCGCGCAAGGCCCACATTGCCCGAAGCAAGCTGCGAAGCCTGCTGGGAGCCGTCCGTGGTGGTCGCAACGCGCGAACCGATTTGCTCCATCGCCGAGGCGGTTTCCTCCAGATTGGCGGCCGACTGCTCGGTGCGCCGTGACAGGTCCAGCGTGCCCGAGGCCACCTCGCTGGCTGAGTCGATGATCTGAGCCGAGGTTTCGCGCACCTGGGCGACCGTGTTGCATAGCGATTGCTGCATCTCGGCAAGCGAACGCATCAGCACTGCGGTCTCATCGCTGCCCTTGACTTCGATCGCGCGCGACAGATCGCCGCCAGCCATCTCGTGCATGTGCACCACCAAGGCCTGCATGCCGCCGTTGATGGCGCGGTAAAAACAGTAGAAGAAGTAGCCAGCAGCCAGCACCAGCAACGACGTCAGGACGAAGGCAAAGGTCATGGCGGCTCGAATCCGCGATTCGCGCTCGGCCAGCAAGCCGTCCAAAGTCTTGGCAACACGGCCTTGCAACGCCAGCAGGTCCTGGATCGCGACCGTGGCATCACTCACCACCGCATCGGCGCTCAGGGCGCCTGGGCCGCCAGTGATCGTCGCGTCGGCTGCCTTGAAAAAGGCCAGAGACTTCTGCAAACCCTCTTCGAACTTCAGTTGCTTGAGTCCGGCGTTGAATTCCAGCGCCCGCCCAAAACTGAGCTGGATGCGGTTCACGCTGGCCTTGTCCACGGCCAGCGCTGCCGCCGCAGGCGCGACAGTCGCCGGGCTAATGCCATCGCGGGCCAGCGTGGCCATGGCACCGCGCGTCAGGCCCATGGCCTCCATCAGATCGGGCAACTCGACCATGGACACCAGCATCAGGTAATAACTGTCGCCTTCCGGATCCAGTGCCAGGCCGCTCGAATCCACGAAGTGAGGGGTGATGACGGCGAACTCCCCGCTGAGCGCTACCAGCGGCTTGCGCTGTTCGGCGGCCGGCGCCTTGGTGTCGATCGACTGAGCCGCCGCGTACGCCGCTTCAATCTCCTTGATGTGCACGTCGCCATCACCACCGAAGTAGGCATGCTGGAGCTTGATCGCCGCCATCGCCGTTGCGTAGCGCTTGTTGAAGTCAGCGCGAAGCCCTTCCAGATCGGGCCTGTCCTTGCCGTTGGCGCGGTCGACCACGGCACGCCGCAGGAGTTGTGTGGCCTGCATCGCCGGCACGATGGCCTGGACGACCGCGACGCCGCGGCGCTCGTTGGCCGTGCTCTCGAGCATGGCCAGATGGTCCCTGGCAAAGAACACCAGCAGCATGATCAGCGGTGCCAGCAGCAGCAGCAGCACCACCGCCGACTTGCCGGGGAACATCATCCGGCGAAACCAGTTCACCCCGGGGCGCAACCAGGCGGGGGTTGAGGCGGGCAGCGTGGACACAGGCTTGCTCATGGGCTTCACGGCATCAGAGTTGATTTGATAATTGTGATACAGCCGGCGCACTCAATCTGTAAGGACCTTCGCTAACAGTGAAATCTGAACGAATTGCACGCGGCTGTGCTGCCCGCAAGCCACAGTCGGCTCATCGAGCCCTGCTATTGCATGTGATTTCGGGCTGCCCGTAGCCCCAGAGAAGACGGATTTCGCCCCCCTTTTCCCAAAGGCTTTCGTTGCGGCCCAGATAGCGAACGCCACTGGCGCTGGGCTCCTGCACCATCAGGGACAGCTGGTCGCCACGCTCGGCGATCAGCGTCGGCGGCTCGGTGGCGAAGAACGTCACCACCACCTCATTTGCTGGATTTGCCAGATCGCAGACATAACGCATCACTTCCAGCACCGGCACCAGCCGGTAGCGCGCTTGCAGCTCGACGATGCGTCGGCGGTAGCTGTCGCGCACGCAGCCCATGATGCCGTCGGCACCGGCCTTCCAGCAGTCGTCGCGGCCCTTGATCCAGCCGCGCTGCTCGGCTTTCAGGACCGGCGGCCGCTCGTTGACCGCCTTGCGCAGCGCGGCGGCATAGACCTCGGCCAGCCGCTGATCCAGCTGACGCAGCTCCGGATCGGCGCACACGCGGGCGGCGATGCTGCCCGGAGCCGGCTTGACGCGGCAGGCCGGCGGCACCACGCTGCCGCTGCCGCTGCCGCTGCCGCTGCCGGCCGCCCGGCCTGCAACGGGCCTGGCCTGGGTGTCCGAGGCGACTCTCGCCTGCAATCGGCCTTCGATGAAACGGCACCAGTCTGCGCTGGTGCGGTTGGGCAGATCGGCGCGACCGCGCAAGCCCATGCGGAACTCCACCGTGCCCTGCCACTCGGCCGACCCCAGATCAGGCCCATGCCCCTGGCCATCACCGCTGCTCACGCGGGCCTCAACGGATTGCTGCCAGGCCTTCGAGCAGGCCGGATCGGCGCCAGGCAACTCGGCCAGGGCGGGACCCGCGATGAGCAGGCCGATCCAGCCCCAAAGACTGCTTGTGAACGCGATCAGCTGCATGACTCGACTCCCCAAGAAGTGAGCGGTTCAAGACGCGCCTTGGATCAGCCGCCGCTGAGCAGCACGCGCAGCCCTGCTTCGTCCAGCACGGCCACCGCAAGCTCACGGGCCTTGTCCAGCTTGGAACCGGCTTCCTCGCCGGCAATCAGGAAATGGGTCTTCTTCGAGACCGAACCGCTGACCTTGCCGCCGGCGGCCTCGATCAGGGCTTTGGCCTCGTCGCGGCTGAGTGTCGGCAGCGTGCCGGTCAGCACCAGGGTCTTGCCGGCCAGCGGCTGCGGGCCTTGGCTTTGGGCCGCACCCTCGCCTTCCTCCCACTGCACGCCGGCCGCGCGCAGCTGCTCGACCACCTCGCGGTTGTGCGCCTGGGCAAAGAAGGTGTGGATGCTCTGGGCCACGATCGGGCCGACGTCCCTGACCTCCAGAAGCTGCTCCACGCTGGCCTCCATCAGGCCATCCAGGCTGCCGAAATGCCGGGCCAGGTCCTTGGCCGTGGTTTCGCCCACTTGCCGTATGCCCAGCGCAAACAGGAAGCGGGCCAGCGTGGTGCACTTGCTCTTCTCGAGGGAGTCGATCAGGTTCTGCGCACTCTTGTCAGCCATACGCTCCAGCGCGGCCAGCTTGGCCACACCCAGCGTGTAGAGCCCGGGCAGGCTGAGCACGATGCCGCCGTCCACCAACTGTTCCACCAGTTTGTCGCCCAAGCCTTCGATGTCCATCGCGCGGCGGCCCGCGAAATGCAGCAGCGCCTGCTTGCGCTGCGCGGGGCAGAAAAGGCCGCCGCTGCAGCGGTAATCGATGCCGCCCTTTTCGCGCAGCGCTGCGCTGCCGCACACCGGGCAGACGGCAGGCATGCGGAAGTTCGGCACATAGGCTTGGCGTGGCGCGAAGCCGCTCGGCAGGCTGTCCGCCGCCGCAGCAGCATCGCCGGCTCGCGGCGCCGGCGCGACGCTCACGACGCGGCCCACCACCTCGGGAATCACATCGCCGGCGCGGCGCACGATCACCGTGTCGCCCACTCGCACGCCCTTGCGGCGCAGCTCGAAGACGTTGTGCAGCGTCGCATTGCTGACCGTCGTGCCGCCCACAAACACTGGCTCCAGCTTGGCCACCGGCGTCAGCTTGCCGGTGCGCCCCACCTGAATGTCGATCGCATTCAGCCGCGTCAGCTGCTCTTGCGCCGGATACTTGTGGGCCACCGCCCAGCGCGGCTCGCGGGTCTTGAAACCCAGGCTGCGCTGCTGCGCCAGGCTGTTGACCTTGTAGACCACACCGTCGATGTCAAAGGGCAGTGCATCGCGCTGCTGCGCCATCGCCTGATGGAACTGCACCAGGCCGGACGGCCCGAAGGTCACTACACGGTGCTCGCACACCGGCACGCCCATGGCCTGCAGCGCGTCCAGCACGCCCGCATGCGTGTGGGGCGGGGCCCAACCCTGCACCTCACCGAGCCCGTAGGCAAAGAAACTCAGCGGGCGCTGCGCGGCAATGCCCGGGTCCAGCTGGCGCACCGCACCAGCGGCGGCATTGCGCGGATTCACGAAGGTCTTGTCGCCCTTCTCGCGCTGCCGTTCGTTCAAGGCCTCGAAGTCGTCACGGCGCATATAGACCTCGCCACGCACTTCCAGCACGGCGGCGTCGACACCCAGCAGGCGCAGCGGAATCTGCTTGATGGTGCGGATGTTCTGCGTCACCTCTTCGCCGGTTTCGCCATCGCCACGGGTGGCTGCCTGCATCAGCACGCCGCGCTCGTAGCGCAGATTGAGGGCCAGACCGTCGAACTTCAGCTCGGCGGCGTATTCCACCGGCGCGCCGAGTTCGCCCAGATCCAGCTCGCGGCGCACCCGGGCATCAAAGCTTTCGGCGCCGGCCGGCGTGGTGTCTGTCTCGGTCAGGATGCTGAGCATCGGCACGGCATGCCGCACCGGCGCAAAGCCGTCCAGCACCCGGCCCAGCACGCGCTGCGTCGGCGAGTCCGGTGTCAGCAGTGCGGGATGCGCGGCCTCGATGGCCTGCAGCTCCTGAAACAGGCGGTCGTACTCGGCGTCCGGCAGCTCGGGCTGGTCGAGCACGTAATAAAGGTGGGCGTGGTGGTTCAGCGTGGCACGCAATTCGGCCGCGCGCGCAGCCGGCGCGGCCGGCGCCGGCACATCGGCAGAGAAGAGATCGGACTGGCTCATGCCGGGATTGTGTCCCAGCGGACTTGTTGCCTCCGGCCTCACACCAACGCGAACAGCGTGAAAAGTCACCTGCTGTTGTGACGTTGGCCTGGGCTGCATTCCTTGAAAATGACGGTAATTCAAGCCAACGCCAGATGCCAGACTTCCAGACAGCATTTCCCTTGGGGTTCGCGCTCGTCGCCAGTGGCTGGCTGGCTTGGCTGGGCGTGGAATCCGCCGCACGCCAACCGCGGACACCCGCCCAGACGCTCAGCAGCGCCACGTTGCTGAGCCTAGGCTTGTGGTGGCCGGTCTGGTCTGCAAGCAGCGCGGTGCCCTGGTCGGCTTGGGCCACGCTGAAGTTCGCGGCGCTGGCTGCCTTGCTGACGATGGCAGCTGTTCTGATCCACCTGCTGGGCCCGCGCGAAGGCCGATTCCGCATCCTTTCCGTGATTGCCACGGCCCTGATCGGCGCTGCCATGCTGGCCGGTGCCCTGGCTTGCCTGCAGGCGCCGGCTCTTGCGCAGGGCATGGACCTCGCCTGGCTGCTCGGACTAGCCGCGGCGCAATCCGTTCTCCTGCTGGGTGCCTTGGCGCTGCAACACAGCGGCGCGGGCGGCGCGCTGCTGCGCCTGCTCACCGTGCTGCCGGCCTGCCTGCTGCCCTTGCTGTGGCATGCGCCGTCCACCGCCGCCGCGCAGGACTGGCTGGCCGGGCCCGTCTTGATGAGCCTTCCCTTGCTGGGCCTGCTGGCGGTCAGCGGCCTGCTGCTGGCGCGCGAAGCGGGCCAGGCCAGGGCAGAGTCGGAACGCTCCGTCGAAGTACTGCGCAAAGCGCTGACCGACCCGCTGACCCAGCTGCCGAGCCGCCAGGCCATCGAACAAGAGCTGGAGTCCCTCACCGCGCGCTCCGACCGCAGCGGCCAGTCGCTGGCGGTGCTGGTGTTCAATCTGGACGGCTTCCACAACATCAACAGCGGCCTGGGCCATGACGTCGGCGACCAGGTCTTGCGCGATGTGGCCGCACGGCTGACCCAGTCCAAAGGCGGGCAAGAACGGATCGGGCGCATCGCGGCCGACGAATTCGTGCTGATCACGCCTTACAGCATGGACATGCAGGCGCTTTCCGCCCGGGCCAACCGGGTACTAGCCGAGCTGTCCCGGCCTTACAGCATCAGCGGCCAGGAGATGCCGCTGGGCTGCTCGGCCGGTATCTCCATCTATCCCGAGCATGGCGCCGCCCGGCGTCTGCTGACCTGCGCCAACCAGGCCTCACTGGCAGCCAAGCGGCTCGGCGGCGCCTGCTTCAGCGTCTACACGCCCGGCATGGACCAGGACGGCCGCAAGCAGCTGGAATTGCTGAAAGACCTGCACCACGCCATCGAGCGCAAGGAAATGGAGCTGTTCTTCCAGCCCAAGATCGATGCTGCCAGCGGCCAGGTGACGGCCGCTGAAGCCCTGCTGCGCTGGCGCCATCCCGTCAAGGGCATGATTTCGCCCGCGGTGTTCATTCCGGTAGCCGAACGTTTCGGGCTGATGCGTGATCTTGGCAACTGGGTCATCGAGGCGGCCTGCGTGCAGGCCAGACGCTGGCGTGATGAAGGCTTGCGCATGCGCGTGGCCATCAACCTCTCGGTGCTGCAGATGCGTCAGCCCGACATCGTCGAACGGATCGAGCGAACGCTGAACGAACACCGCATCCAGCCCGATCTGCTGACTTGCGAAATCACTGAATCGGTCGCCATGGAGGACACCCAGGCGACGCAGCAGACCTTTGCCCGGCTGGGCGAGCTGGGCGTGCATCTGTCGATCGATGATTTCGGCACCGGCTATTCCAGCCTGGCCTACCTGCGCAAGCTGCCGGCTTCGGAACTGAAGATCGATCGCAGCTTCGTCTGCGAGATCGATACCAACTCACATGCCTGGGCTGTCGTGCACGCCATCGTCCGCATGGCCCATGCGATGAACCTGCGCGTGGTGGCCGAAGGCGTTGAAACCGAGATGCAGCAGAAGTACCTGATCAAGCTCGGTTGTGACGAGCTTCAGGGCTATCTGTTCGCCAAGCCCATGTCGGCCGAAGCCATCCTGCTCTGGGCCAAGAACGACAGCGAAAGCAAGGCGCCCGAGTTCCGCGCCTCCCTGTTCGGCGAGACGGCGCCGGTCGACCTGCGCTGAGCGCAGGCCAAGATGGGGCTTCAGGGCGCTTCGGCGGGGGCCGCCGTCGGTGCCCGGGTGATCATCACCTGGTCCACCCTGTGGCTGTCCACGTCCATCACCTCGAAGCGCCAGCCTTCCCACTGCACATGGTCGGTGCGGCGCGGAATGCGGCGCAGCATCACCATCAGGAAGCCCGCCAGCGTGTCGTACTGCCCCGCATGCGGCAGACTCTCCAGCCCCAGCGCGCGCTGCACATCAGGGATGGGCGTGATGCCGTCGGCCAGGAAGGAGCCATCTTCGCGGCGCACGATCTGCTCTTCGTCATGGCTGGCCACCAGGCTGCCCATCACCGTGCTCATCACGTCGTTGAGGGTGATCACGCCCACCACCAGGCTGTATTCGTTGACGATGACGGCGAAGTCTTCCAGCGCCTGGCGGAACTGGGTCAGCACCTCGGACAGCGTCAGCCGGTCGGGCACCATCAGCACCTTCTTCACCAGGCCGGGCGTGCCACGCAGGCTGATAGGCTCGTCGCGCAGCACGCGCTGGAACAGATCGGTGGCATCCACATAGCCCACCACCTGGTCGATCTCGCCGTCGCAGACCAGATAGGTGGAATGCGGGTCCTCGGCAATGCGGTTGCGCACCAGCGCATCGTCATCGTCGAGGGAGAAGAACACGATGCGCTCGCGCGTGGTCATCGCGCTCTCGACGGTGCGGGTGTCGAGCTCGAAGACATTGGCAATCATCTGCTGCTCGGCGTCCGCCACCACGCCGGCCTGGTTACCGGCCTCGGTCAGCGCCAGGATGTCATGGTGCGTGATCGTGTTGTCGCGCTCGGCAGGCCGGCCCATCAGGCGGATCAGGCCGGTGGTCAGCGTGCTGAACACCCAGGCCAGCGGCCGCAGCAGCGTCACCAGCGTGAGCATCGGCCCGACCACCACCACCGCCATGCGCTCGGGCTCGTTCATCGACAGGCGCTTGGGCAGCAGATCGGCCAGCACGATGAACAGCGCGGTGATGGTGACGAAGGACAGGCCGAAGCCCAGCGTCTGTGCGCGCTCCGGCGTGGTCAGCAGGCGCAGCGCGGCTTCGTAGTGCGGTGTCAGCGCGCCCTCGCCGACGATGCCGCCCAGGATGGCCACCATGTTGACGCCGATCTGCACCACGGTGAAGTAATGGCCCGGCTGCTCCTGCACCGCCAGCACGCGCGCGGCGCGCGCCTCTCCTTCATCGGCCATCTGCTGCAGACGCAGGCGGCGCGAAGCGGCCAGCGCCATCTCGGCCACCGAGAAAAAGGCGGCCGCTGCGATCAGCACGGCAATCAGCAGCAGGCTTGTACTCATAGGTTCTGGTCTAGCTGAACAGCCGTCGTGCCACCAACGAGCCAGCGGCCAGGTCGCGCGAGGCCAGGGCCTTGTACAAGGTGCCCAACTCCTGGTCGATGGCGGCGAAGGCATGCAGGTTCAGCACCTGGCCGCGATCGTCGCAGATGTCGGCCTCGAAGTCGCGCGACAACGCCCGGGCGGATTCCTGCCAGGCCGCAAAGGGCTCCAGCGCCTCCGGCGTCTGAGGCACGTCCAGCGCCAGCGTCAGCTCACGCAAGGAGGAGGCTTGCGGGTCTTCCGCCAGCGCAGCCTGGGGCTCGAAGCCCAGCGTCAGCACCGGCGGAGCGCCTTCATCCTGCGAAGGCATCACCAGGCGCCCCGGCACCGCACCCGGCACAAAGCCGTGGCGCAAGGCCATCTGCTGCACATAACCCAGGGTCCAGGCGGCATTGCGGGCCCGCAGCAGCACCGCCAGCTGGGCATCATGTGCCCCGGCGAACTGGTCCAGCTCGCGGCCCCGGCCGACCACGTCCAGCATGTCGGGGAACTGCGCGAAGCCACCGATGCCGTCGGCAAAGCCCTGCACCTTTTGCACGAACTCCGAATACTCGATCTCGTTGAGCGCACCACTGCGGTTGGCCATCTGCAGGCCGGCCTGGAACTCGCCGTAGCGCTGGCCTGGTGCGGGCAACTCCCATTCGCCGCGCTCGGCATTCAGGCCTTCGATGTGGAATGGCTTGGTGCCGGCTCGGCGACTGCCCGGCAGATGCGCCAGCGCCATCTCACCGCCGATGGGCGTCTCGACATGAATGGCCGCGATCGCATCGATCAGCGCATCAATGCGATTCGAGGGCTTGCGCGGCGGCTGCCGCACCACCGCCGGAATGGTGTCATCCATGCTGGGCGCATAGTTCGTGCCCGGCTCGTTGAACGGTTCGGCCACGGCGGCCTGCGCCTCACCCAGGCTGGGTTCGGTGCGCTCTGCACCGATGCCGCCCAGCGTGGGTTCGATCGGCGGCGCGGCGCGGCGCGGTCCGGCCTTGCGCGCAGTCCACAGTCCATGGATCAGCACGGCCACCAGAACCAGGCCACCGGCAATGGCAAGAAGAACCGTCAAACTCATCATGCCTCCGCCATGCCCAGCGCCGCTTCCATATCGACCGCAACGATGCGGGACACACCCTGCTCCTGCATGGTCACACCAATCAGTTGTTCAGCCATTTCCATTGCAATCTTGTTGTGCGAGATGAACAGGAACTGCGTACCCTTGCTGCTCATCTCCTTGACCAGCTTCGCATAACGCTCGGTGTTGGCATCGTCCAGCGGCGCATCCACCTCGTCCAGCAGGCAGAAGGGGGCCGGGTTCAGCATGAAGATCGCGAACACCAGCGCGATCGCGGTCAGGGCCTTCTCGCCGCCGGACAGCAGGTGGATGGTTGAGTTCTTCTTGCCGGGCGGCTGCGCCATCACCTGAACCCCGGCATCCAGCACTTCCTCGCCCGTCATCATCAGCTTGGCCTGGCCGCCGCCGAACAGGCTGGGGAACATGCGCCCGAAATGCTCGTTGACCTGGTTGAAGGTGTTCATCAGCAGGTCGCGCGTTTCCAGGTCGATCTTGTGGATCGCGTCTTCCAGCGTCTTCATCGCGGAGCTCAGGTCGGCGTACTGGGCATCGAGGAAGGTCTTGCGCTCGCGCGCCGTCGTCAGCTCGTCCAGCGCGGCCAGGTTGACCGCACCCAGGGCCGCGATCTCGCGGTTGATGCGGTCGATCTCGCCCTGCAGGCCCCAGAGCTTGACGTTGCCTTCTTCCACGCCCTTGGCCAGCGCCTCCAGGTCGACACCAGCGGCCGTCAGCTGTTCCATGAACTGCGCGCCGCCCAGTTGCGCAGCCTGCTCTTCGAGCTGCAGCTTGGTCAGGCGCTCGCGCAAGGGGTCCAGGCTGCGCTCGAAGGACAGGCGCTGCTCATCCGCACGGCGCAGGCGCAGGCTGAGATCGTCGTAGTTGCTGCGCACGGCGGCCAGCGCCTGCTCCCGCTCCAGCTTGATCGCCAGCGCGTCCTGCAAGCCCGCCTGCGCGGCGGCATCGTTGAGCGCTTCCAGCTCCTGCTGCAAGCCCGTCGCCGACTGCGTGTTCTGCAGCACCTGGGCCTGCGCGGTCTCGATCGAGCGCTGCAGCTCGCCACGGCGCGCCGCCAGCGTCCGGGCGCTGAAGACGGCCTCCTGGGCGCGGCGCTCCAGCGCACGCAGCTGCTCGCGTGCCTCGGCCAGCCGGCGCTCGGCCTGGATCACGCCGTCTTCCAGCTCGGCATGGCGCTCCTGGCAGTTGGCCAGCTGCAGGTCCAGCTCCTCGAAACGGGCCTCGCCGGTGACGCGTCGCTCCTGCAGCTCTTCCATCTGCGCGTCGACTTCGGCCAGCTCTTCCTGCAGCTGGGCGCGCCGCGTGCTGGCGGCCTCGGCCTGGCTGGACAGGCGCAGCAGCTCCACATGCAGCTGGTGCGCGCGGGTCTGCGTCTCGCCGGCTTCGCGGCGCAAGGCGACCAGGCGCTGAGAGGCCTCGGTATAGGCCGCCTCGGCACGGATCAGTGCGGACTTGGATTCGTCGGCGATCAGCGTCTGGGCGCGCAACTCCAGCGTCAGCTGCTCGATCTCCTGGGCGCGGGCCAGCATGCCGGCCTGCTCGGAATCGGGCGCGTAGAAGCTGACCGCGAACTGGCTGACCGCATGGCCCTGGGCCGTCATGATCAGCTCGCCATGCGCCAGCTTGGCGCGGCCGGCCAGCGCTTCGTCCAGCGAGGCGGCCGTGTAGACGCCTTCCAGCCAGTCGTTCAGCAGCGCCTTCAGCCCGGGGTCATCCAGGCGGAGCAGATCGGACAGGCGCGGCAGCGTCTGGTGGGTGTTGGCAATCGCACTGGTCGGCGCTGAATAGAAGGCCAGCCGCGCAGGCGGCGGGTCTTGGTCGAAGGCGCGCACTGTCTCCAGCCGCCCCACGGCCAGCGCCGCCATGCGTTCGCGCAGCGCCGCCTCCAGCGCGTTCTCCCAGCCTTGCTGGATATGCAACCGAGTCCACAGGCCCTGCAGCCCCTCCAGCCCATGCTTGGCCAGCCAGGGCTTGAGCTTGCCCTCGGTCTGCACTTTTTCCTGCAGCGCGCGCAGCGCCTCCAGACGGGCAGACAGCTCACCCTGGCGGCCGATCTGCGCATTGGCGTCCTGCTGCGCGGCGCGGCGTGACTCCTCCTGCGCGGGCAGATGATCGCTGAGCTCATGCAGTCGGGCATCGGCCAGATCACGCGCCTCGTCGGCGGCTTCGCTCTGGCGCTTTAAGTCGGCCAGGCGCTCGGCATCCGGCGCGGCCAGACCCTGGCGTTCCTGCGCCAGCCGCTCGCGCCGCGTGCGCAGCGTGCGGTTCTGCTCGTCGATGCTGCGGCTCTCGGCCGCCAGCACCTGGATCTGCTGCTGCACCTGCACCACCTGGCCGCGCTGCTCGTTGGCACGGCTCTGGGCGGCGCGCACGGTCTCCTCGACAGCGGGCAGATTGCCGGCCTGCTCTTCGGCCTGGGCGGCGAGGATTTCGCTCTGTTCCTCGGCCGTGGCGATCTGCTCGGCAATGGTTTCCTGCTCAAGCTGCGCCTGCTCGCTGCGCTCGGCCCATTGTTGGTTCTGCGCCTGCAATTCGGCCAGCCGCGCCTCGACGCGCGAGCGTCCCTCGACCACATAGCGGATGCGTTCTTCCAGCCGACTGACTTCCAGCTGCGCCTCGGCCATGCGGCCCTGCTCGGCATGCAACTCGTCGCCGGCGGCGTAATGCGCCTGGCGCACGGTTTCCAGCTCGGCCTCGACATGGCGCAGTTCTGCCAGCCGCGCTTCCAGCGCATTGGTCGCCTCGGCATGGGCCGTCTTGACGCGCGCCTCCTCGCCCGCGGCGTCGCGGTGCTTGAGGAACCACAGCTGGTGCAGCTTCAACGTGCCGGCATCCTGCAGCGCGCGGTAGGTGGCGGCCACCTCGGCCTGCTTCTCCAGGCGCTCGAGGTTGTTGTTCAGCTCGCGCAGGATGTCGTCCACGCGGGTCAGGTTCTCGCGCGTGTCCTTGAGGCGGTTCTCGGTCTCGCGGCGGCGCTCCTTGTACTTGGAGACGCCGGCAGCTTCTTCGAGAAACAGACGCAACTCTTCGGGCTTGCTCTCGATGATGCGGCTGATCGTGCCCTGGCCGATGATGGCGTAGGCGCGCGGCCCCAGGCCCGTGCCCAGGAACACGTCCTGCACATCGCGGCGGCGCACTGGCTGGTTGTTGATGAAATAGCTGCTGGTACCGTCGCGCGTCAGGACGCGCTTGACGGCGATCTCGGCGAACTGGTTCCACTGGCCGCCGGCACGCGCGTCTTCATTGCTGAACACCAGCTCCACGCTGGAGCGGCTGGCCGGCTTGCGGTTGCCCGAGCCGTTGAAGATCACGTCCTGCATGGACTCGCCACGCAGCTCGGACGCCTTGCTTTCGCCCAGCACCCAGCGCACCGCGTCCATGATGTTGGATTTGCCGCAGCCATTCGGGCCGACCACGCCGACCAGCTGTCCAGGCAGCTGGAAGGTGGTGGGTTCAGCAAAGGACTTGAAGCCCGAGAGCTTGATCGAGTTCAGCCGCATGGAGTTGGAATCTGAGCGCTAAGCCTTTGATTTATTTGCAGAAAAGCCCCTTGGTCGGGGCTTCGCTCGGGGCCGGATGATACCATTCGCCCTCCCTTGAAAATGGCTGTCGCCGGGCCCCCATCCGACGCCGGTCGAGCACGTAGAACACATGGCCAAGAACACGCCCGCCGCTGCCGCCAAGTCGGCCCGCAAACCCGCTGCATCGCCTGCCGCGAAGCCCGCCGCCAAGACCAAGGCCGTCGCGCCCAAGATGCGCAAGGCGCAGGATCTCGCGCCCAAGATGCGCGAGATGCCGCCCAACCCGCCGTCGCGCCCGAGCAAGGAACTGCATGCCTTCCCCAATCCGGCGCCAGAGCGCGACTATGTGATCCAGTTCCAGGTGCCCGAGTTCACCTGCCACTGCCCGCTGACCGGCCAACCCGACTTCGCGCACTTCACCATCGACATGATCGCGGACAAGTTCTGCGTCGAGCTGAAGAGCTTGAAGATGTACTTCTGGAGCTACCGCGACGAAGGCGCCTTCCACGAGAAGGTGACCAACACCATCCTCGAAGACATCGTGAAGGTCACCGACCCGCGCTTCATCCGCATCACAGCCAAGTGGTATGTGCGCGGCGGCATCTACACCAATGTGGTGGTCGAGCACCGCAAGAAGGGTTGGAAGCCCGCCCCGCGCGTGGATCTGCCGGCCCACGGTTTCGAGACCGGCCTGCTGCGCTGAAGAGAGAGTGGCCCGACGATGAGTCAACCCGCCCAGGCGCCGCACAACCCCTTGCTGGACAAGCTGCACCCCTATCCTTTCGAGCGCCTGCGCGCGTTGACCAAGGACATCAAGCCAAACCCGGCGCTCAAGGCGATCAGCCTGGGCATCGGCGAGCCCAAGCATCCAGCGCCAGCCCTGATTGGCGAGGCGCTCATGGCCAGCCTGCAAAGCCTGTCGGCCTACCCGCCCACCGCCGGTGATCCGGCCTTGCGCAGCGCCATCAGCGGCTGGCTGCAGCGCCGCTATGGCCTGGCCGTCGACGCGGCCACGCAGATCCTGCCGGTGAACGGTTCGCGCGAGGCGCTGTTCGCGCTGGCGCAGACCGTGATCGACCCGACGCGCCCCGGCGCCACGGTGGTCTGCCCCAACCCCTTCTACCAAATCTACGAAGGCGCGGCCCTGCTGGCCGGCGCGCAGACCGCGTTTGCCAACAGCGACCCGGCGCGCAATTTCGCGGCCGACTGGTCGCAGATCGACGCCGCCACCTGGGCCAGGACGCAGCTGCTTTACGTTTGCTCGCCCGGCAACCCCACCGGCGCGGTGATGCCGCTGTCGGAGTGGCAACAGCTGTTCGAGCTGTCTGACAAGTACGGCTTCGTGATCGCGTCGGACGAGTGCTACTCAGAAATCTATTTCCGCGACGAGCCGCCGCTGTCGGGCCTCGAAGCCGCGGCCAAGCTGGGGCGCGGCGACTTCCGCAATCTGATCGCCTTCACCTCGCTGTCCAAGCGCTCGAACGTGCCGGGCCTGCGCTCGGGCTTCGTGGCCGGTGATGCAGCGCTGATCAAGAAGTTCCTGCTCTACCGCACCTACCATGGCAGCGCGATGAGCCCGATCGTGCAGGCCGCCAGCATCGCCGCCTGGGGCGACGAGCAGCATGTGATCGACAACCGCGCCCAATACCGCGCCAAGTTCGCGCAGGTCACGCCGGTGCTGGCTGAAGTGTTGGACGTGGCGCTGCCGGATGCCAGCTTCTACCTCTGGGCCGCCGTGCCGGGCGGCGATGATGTGGACTACGCCCTGCGGCTGCTCGCTCAATACAATGTGGCGGTGCTGCCCGGCAGCCTGCTGGCGCGACCCGCGCACGGCGTGAATCCGGGAGCGGGCCGCATCCGCATGGCCCTGGTCGCCGAGGTGGACGAATGCCTCGAAGCAGCGCACCGCATCGTCGAATTCACACGCAGCTACTGCCCCCCTCCTCCTTCTTCTTCTGCTTCTCTCTGAGTCTTTCCCCATGACCCAACAACTGCAATCCGTCATCGAACTGGCCTGGGAAGGCCGTGCCAACCTGAACCCCGCCAACGCGCCGGAAGTGCGCGAAGCCGTCGAGCACGTGATTGCCGAACTGGACGCCGGGCGCCTTCGCGTGGCCGAACGCCAGGGCGTGGGCCAGTGGACCGTTCACCAGTGGGTCAAGAAGGCGGTGCTGCTGTCCTTCCGCCTCAACGACAACAAGCTGATGGGCGCCGGTGACCTGACCTTCTTCGACAAGGTGCCCAGCAAGTACGGCCAGATGGACGAGGCGGCGATCCGTGCCAGCGGCGTGCGCGTGGTGCCACCGGCTGTCGCCCGCCGCGGCAGCTACCAGGCCAAGAACGTGATCCTGATGCCGTCCTACGTGAACATCGGCGCCTATGTCGACGAAGGCACCATGGTCGACACCTGGGCCACCGTCGGCAGCTGCGCCCAAATCGGCAAGAACGTGCACCTGAGTGGCGGCGTCGGCATCGGCGGCGTCCTGGAGCCGCTGCAGGCCAACCCGACCATCATTGAAGACAACTGCTTTGTCGGCGCCCGCTCGGAAGTGGTCGAGGGCGTGATCGTCGAGGAGAACTCGGTGATCTCGATGGGTGTCTACATCGGCCAGAGCACGCCGATCTACGACCGTGAAACCGGCACCGTGAGCTACGGCCGCGTGCCGGCCGGCTCGGTGGTGATCAGCGGCTCGCTGCCCAAGGACGGCGGCAAGTACAGCCTGTATGCCGCCATTATCGTGAAGAAGGTCGACGCCGGAACCCGCGCCAAGACCAGCATCAACGACCTGCTGCGCGACTGATCCTCTCGCACACGCGACGAGCGCCGACGAGCACAACAACAGACCCGGGAAGGACGGCAGCATGGCCAGCAGCGGAAACATGGAACGCATCCTGCGGCTGATGGCCGACAAGGGAGCATCGGACTGCTACCTTTCGGCCAATATGCCGGTGCTCATCCGCATCAACGGGCAGATGCTGCAGCTGTCCGACCAGGTGCTGTCACCTCAGCAGCCCAAGCAATTGATCGCCGAAGTGCTCGACGAGGGGCAACTGGCCGAGCTGGAGGCCACCGGCGAGCTGAACATGGCAGTGTCGGTGATTGGCGTAGGCAGCTTCCGCCTCTCGGGCTTCCGGCAGCGCGGCAGCATCGCCGGCGTGTTCCGCCACATCCCGCACAAGATCCCGTCGCTGGACAGCCTGAACCTGCCGCCCATCCTGGGCCGGCTGGTGCAGGAGAAGCGCGGCCTGATCCTGATGGTGGGTGCTACCGGTACGGGCAAGAGCACAACGCTGGCCTCGATGCTGGAGCAGCGCAACCAATCGATGGCCGGCCACATCCTCACCATCGAAGACCCGGTGGAGTACCTGTTCAGCAACAAGCGCTCGGTGGTCAACCAGCGTGAGGTCGGACGCGACACCGCTTCGCTGCAGATCGCGCTGAAGAACGCGCTGCGTCAGTCGCCGGACTGCATCCTGATCGGCGAAGTGCGCGACCGCGAGACGATGACAGCAGCGATTTCCTACGCGCTGTCCGGCCATCTGGTGCTGGCCACGCTCCACGGCAACAACAGCTATCACGCGCTGAACCGCATCCTGTCCTTCTACACGCCCGAGGCGCGCCCGGCCTTGCTGAACGACCTGGGCGCCGGCCTGAAGGCCATCGTCTCGCAACGTCTGGTGCGGGCAGCGGCCGGCGGCCGTGTGCCGGTCACCGAGATTCTGCTCAACACCAAGCTGGTTGCTGAGTTGATCGAGCAAGGCGACTTCGGCTCGGTGAAGGAAGCGATGGAGAAGTCCATCGCCGAAGGCTCGCAGACCTTCGAGGAACATTTCGCACGCCTGATCAAGGACGGCACGATCACCCGCGAGGAAGGCCTGGCCTTCGCCGACTCGCCCACCAATCTGCTGTGGCGCCTGCAGAACGAAATGCCTGCCGCCAACGGCAAGCCAGCCGCCAAGGAAGAGCCAGCCAGTGACCAGGCCAGCTTCACCGAAATCATGCTGGACGTGCGCACCGAATGAACGCCACACTCGAACTGCTGGAGCAGCTGATCGCGCGCCCCTCCGTGACACCCGAGGACGCAGGCTGTCAGGATTTGATTGCGGCGCGGCTGGCGGCCAGCGGCTTCACGATCGAGCGCATGGACGCGGGGCCTGCTGAGGCACGGGTCGCCAATCTGTGGGCCATCAAGACCGGCAGCGCGGGCGACGCGGCGCCGGTGTTGTTGTTCGCCGGGCATACCGATGTGGTGCCGCCGGGATCCCTGGCGGCCTGGCAAAGCGACCCCTTCGTGCCTAGCTACCGGAACGGCCGCATCTATGGCCGAGGTGCCGCTGACATGAAAGGTTCGGTCGCCGCGATGGTCGTTGCCGCTGAAGAATTCGTGCAGGTGCACCCGAACCATGCCGGCAGCGTCGCGGTGCTGCTGACCAGCGACGAGGAAGGCCCGGCGCTGCATGGCACCGTGGTGTGCTGCGAGTTGCTGAAGGCGCGCCAGCAGCGCCTGGACTACTGCATCGTCGGCGAGCCGACCTCGGTGGATCAACTCGGCGACATGATCAAGAACGGCCGCCGTGGCACGCTGTCCGGCCGTCTGACCGTCAAGGGTGTGCAGGGCCATGTCGCCTATCCGCATCTGGCGCGCAATCCGGTGCATCAGGCCGCACCCGTGCTGGCCGAGCTGGCCGCCACCGAGTGGGACCGCGGCAACGCCTACTTCCCGGCCACCACCTTCCAGATCTCCAACATCCACGCTGGCACCGGGGCCACCAATGTGATCCCCGGCGAAGTGGTGATCGATTTCAATTTCCGCTTTTCGACCGAGTCCACGCCCGAAGGGCTGAAGAACCGCGTTCACGCCCTGCTCGACCGCCTCGGGCTGGAGTACGCGCTGAACTGGGTGCTGGGCGGCGAACCCTTCCTGACGCCGATCGGCACGCTGTCGGACGCTGTGTGCGCGTCGATCGAAGCCGAGTGCGGCCGCCGCCCTGAGCTGTCGACCACCGGCGGCACCTCGGACGGCCGCTTCATCGCGAAGATCTGCCCGCAGGTGCTGGAGTTCGGCCCGATCAACGCCAGCATCCACAAGGTCGATGAGTATGTTCCAGCCGACTGCCTGGAGCCGCTGAAGAACGTCTACCTGCGCACGCTGAAGAGCCTGCTGCTGTAAATGGCGGCGGCCTGTTGCCGCCCCTTGAGAAGGCACTGCAGCACAGGGGCTGTAAGGATTCGCTAGGCTGCTCGACCAAGAGCTGCTCAACTGGGAAAGCCGACACATGCACGCCACATTGCCCTTGCTACTTACCAGCGACTTCCCGCCTCTGTCGCGCCGAGTTGTTGACACCGTGCAGGTCAATCTCGGCTATCGCTGCAACCAGTCCTGCCTGCACTGCCATGTGGGCGCCGGGCCGAACCGGACCGAGGAAATGTCGGCCGACACCGTAGAGGCGGTGATCGCCTTCATCGATACGAGTCCGGCTGTGCGCTGCCTGGACCTGACCGGCGGCGCCCCTGAGCTGAACCCACATTTCCGGGACCTGGTGCACGCGGCCCGCAGCCGCGGCGTGCGCGTGATCGACCGCTGCAACCTGACTATCCTGGAAGAACCCGGCCAGGAAGATCTTGCAGAGTTCCTGGCCGCGCAGCAGGTCGAGGTGGTGGCCTCCCTGCCCTGCTACCTTGAAGACAATGTGGACCGCCAGCGCGGCAAGGGCGTGTTCGACGCCAGCATCCGCGGCCTGCAGCGCCTGAATGCGCTGGGCTATGCCCAGGATGGCAACGGCCTGCTGCTGAACCTGGTCTTCAACCCGCAGGGGCCCAGCCTTCCGCCAGCGCAAGAAGCGCTGCAGGCGGACTACAAGAAGCATCTGCTCAGCCATTTCGGCGTCAGCTTCAACCAGCTCTTTACGCTGGCGAACATACCGATCCAGCGTTTCGGCTCCACCTTGGTGTCCAAGGGTCAGTTCAACAGCTACATGCAGCTGCTGCGCAGCGCCCACCGCGAGGCGAATCTTGACCAGGTGATGTGCCGCAGCCTGATCAGCGTCGACTGGCAGGGCTACGTGTACGACTGCGACTTCAACCAGCAGCTTGGCCTGCCGCTGGGCGGCAGCGGCCCGGCGCGCACCCACCTGAGCCAGCTGCAGGCGACGCAGCTACAAGGTCAGGCGATTCGCGTCGCCGACCACTGTTTTGGCTGCACCGCCGGCCAGGGCTCCAGCTGCGGCGGCGCACTGGCGGCCTGATCGCCATGCGCTCGCGCTGGTGGATCCTGCTGCTCTTGGTGTCGGCCGCACTGCTGCTGTTCTACCAGTTTGACCTGGGCCAGGCCCTGAGCTTGGCGGGTATCAAAGCGCGGCAGGCCGAGCTGGAGGCCTGGCGTCAGGCGCAGCCGCTCAACGCGGCGCTGCTGTTCTTGCTGGCCTATATCGCTGTCACCGCCTTGTCGCTGCCGGGCGCCACCGTGATGACCTTGGCAGCGGGTGCGATCTTCGGACTGGGCTGGGGCAGCTTGATCGTCTCCTTTGCCTCCAGCATCGGGGCGACGCTGGCCTTCCTGAGCTCGCGCTGGCTGTTCCGCGACTGGGTCAGCGCGCGTTTCGGCACGCGCATGGATGCGCTCAACCAGGGCATGGCGCGCGACGGCGGCTTCTACCTCTTCACCCTGCGCCTGGTGCCGGTGCTGCCCTTCTTCCTGATCAATCTGGGCATGGGGCTGACCTCGATCCGGACCTGGACCTTCTACTGGGTCAGCCAGCTGGGCATGCTGGCGGCCACCCTGGTCTATGTGAACGCCGGCACAAGGCTGGCCGCGATCGACTCGCTGGCCGGCATCGTGTCGCCGGCCATCCTGGGCTCGCTGGCCCTGCTCGGCCTGTTTCCCTTGCTGGCCCGGCAACTGATCCATCGTCTGAACGCGCGCAAGATCTATGCGCGTTGGACACGGCCGCGGCGCTTCGATCGCAACCTGATCGTCATCGGCGGCGGCTCGGCCGGCCTGGTCACGGCCTATATCGCCGCAGCCATCAAGGCCAAGGTGACTCTGGTTGAAAAGCATGCCCTGGGCGGCGACTGCCTGAACACCGGCTGCGTGCCGTCAAAGGCCTTTATCAGATCGGCCAAGTTTCTGTCGCACGCCCGCCGCGCCCGCGAGTTCGGCATGCGCTCAGCCAGCGTAGATTTCGATTTCGCCGAGGTGATGCAGCGGGTGCAAGCCGTCATCAAGGCGATCGAGCCGCATGACTCGGTCGAGCGCTACACAGGACTGGGTGTCGAGGTGGCCCAAGGCGCGGCACGCCTGGTCTCGCCCTGGGAGGTCGAGATCCGCCACCATGACGGCCGCATTGAGCGGCTCAGCAGCCGTGCCATCGTCATCGCCGCCGGTGCCCGGCCCGTCATCCCGCCGATTCCCGGCATCGAGCAGGTGCAGGTGCTCAGTTCGGACACTATCTGGCAGCTGCGCAGCCTGCCGCGCCGGCTGCTGGTGCTGGGCGGCGGGCCTATCGGTTGCGAACTGGCGCAGGCATTTGCCCGCCTGGGCTCGCAGGTGACGCAGGTCGAGATGGCGCCACGCCTGCTGATGCGCGAGGACGAGGATGTGTCCGCCCTGGTCGCCCAGCGCTTCGCGGCCGAAGGCGTGACCGTGCTGACCGGCCACAAGGCCACGCGCATCGAACAGGTGGGCGATGAGAAGTTCCTGATCGCCGAGCACCAGGGCGAATCGCTGCGCATTCCCTTCGATGAGCTGCTGGCCGCCGTGGGGCGCAGCGCCAACCTGCAGGGCTACGGCCTGGAGGAACTTGGCGTCACGACCGGCCGCACGGTCACGGTCAACGGCTATCTGCAGACCAACTACCCGAATATCTACGCTGCGGGCGATGTGGCCGGTCCCTACCAGTTCACCCACACCGCGGCGCACCAAGCCTGGTATGCGGCGGTCAACGCCCTGTTCGATCCCTTCAAGAAGTTCCGTGCCGACTACTCGGTGATCCCTGCGGCCACCTTCGTCGAACCCGAAGTGGCCCGCGTCGGACTGAACGAGCAGGAGGCTCAGGAGCGCGGCATTTCCTACGAGCTGAGCCGCTATGGTATCGATGACCTGGACCGTGCGATTGCCGACAGCGAGGCGCATGGCTTCATCAAGGTGCTGACGGTGCCGGGCAAGGACCGCATCCTCGGCGTCACCATCGTGGGCGAGCATGCCGCCGATCTGCTGGCCGAGTATGTGCTGGCGATGAAGCATGGCATCGGCCTGAACAAGATCCTCGGCACCATCCACACCTACCCGACACTGGCCGAGGCCAACAAGTTCGTGGCCGGCAACTGGAAGCGCGCCCATGCGCCGCAAGGCCTGCTGCGCTGGGTGGCGCGCTTTCATCGCTGGCGGCTGGGCTGAGACCCGGACCGACGAAGGCATGTCAAACAGCCCTGTTTGCATCATCGTTCCGGTGCTCAATGAAGCCGCGGAGCTGGCCGCCCGCCTGCAGGCGCTACAGGTGTTTCGGCAGCGGGGTGCGCTGCTGGTGGTGGTCGACGGCGGCAGCAGCGACACCACGCTGGAGATCGCCCGTGCCCATGCAGACCTGGCGTTACAGGCCCCGCGCGGCCGCGCTGCGCAGATGAATGCCGGCGCAGCCGCCTGCCCGAGGGCGCCGTTGCTTCTGTTCCTCCACGCCGACACCGTGCTGCCGGAGCAGGCCGATCAGCAGGTGCAGGCGGCCTGCGCCGAACCCATGGCCTGGGGCCGCTTCGATGTCCGCATCGCCAGCCCGCGCCCGCTGCTGCGCCTGGTGGCGCGGATGATGAACCTGCGCTCACGCCTCAGCGGAATTGCCACCGGCGATCAGGCGATCTTCATGCGTCGCGAGCTGTTCGAGCGGACGGGTGGCTTCCCCGATCTGCCGCTGATGGAGGACATCGCGCTGTGCAAGCAGCTGAAGCGCTGGAGTAGGCCGCTGTGCCTGCGCGCCACCGTGGAGACCTCGGCGCGCCGCTGGGAGAAGCATGGCGTGTGCCGCACCATCCTGCTGATGTGGCGCCTGCGTGCGGCCTACTTCTTTGGGGCCGACCCCGCCCAACTCGCGATCCACTATGGCTACCGCCCCCGCAATGACGTTTGATGCCGACGCACTGGGTCGGGTGCAGCTGGCCATCCTCGCCAAGGCGCCGATCGCCGGCCTGGCCAAGACGCGGCTGATTCCCGCCCTGGGCGCGGCCGGTGCCGCGCGCCTGCAACGCCAGTTCACCTGTCGCGCTGTACAGACCGCGCGCGCCGCCAGGCTCGGCGCCGTGACGCTCTGGTGCGCGCCAGACCGGCAGCAGCGCTTCTTTCGCGCACTGGCCCAGGCGCATCCCGGTCTGACCTGCCGGGATCAGCCCGCCGGCGATCTGGGTGCACGCATGCTCTGCGCCTTTCAGCAGCACTGCGGCAGCGGCCCGACGCTGCTGATCGGCACCGACTGCCCCGCCCTGCAGCCCGCACATCTGCGCGCTGCGGCGCAAGCCTTGCTGGGAGGCAGCGACGCAGTGTTCCATCCGGCCGAGGATGGCGGCTATGTGCTGATCGGCCTGCGTCAGCCCCAGCCCGCGCTGTTTCAGCACATGCGCTGGAGCACACCCGAGGTGATGCAGGACAGCCGCGAACGCGCCGCAGCGCAAGGCTTGAGCCTGCAGGAACTGGACACGCTATGGGATGTCGATCTGCCGCAAGACTTGCCCAGACTGCGCCGCTACTGCAAGGACAGCGCCCATGCTTGATCGCCGCCATCTGCTGCTGAGCCTGGGCGCCGCCGCCCTGGCGCGGCCGTCCCTGGCCCAGCGCTCGGACAGGCTGGGCCAGCCCACCCGTTTTTCAGACGCTGCGCTGGGCAGGACCGCGCCGGGTCACTGGCGGCACCAGCCCCTGCCCAAGGTGGAGCGCAGCAATGAGTTCGCCATCGTGCCCGCCCCCGCCGGCGGCGCGGTGCAGCCGCCAGGCCATGTGCTGCACGGCCTGGCGCGCGGCTCGGCATCGTCCTGGGTCAGCGCGCTGGACGCCGATGCCGGCAGCACGCCGCTGCTGAGTTGGGCCTGGCGCGTGGAGCGCTCGCTGCCGGCCTCAGACTTCAGCAGCAAGGCGGGCGATGACTATGCGGCCCGCGTCTATGTGCTGTTCGACCGGCCCAGCACGCAGCTGAGCCTGGGGACCCGGCTGCGCCATGCCGCCGCCCAGCTGCTGTCGCCCCTGCCCCTGCCGACGGCTGCGATCTGCTATGTCTGGGGCGGGCCGCAGCAGGTGCCGGGCAGCACGGGCTGGAATCCCTACACGGAGACGGTGCGCATGGTGGTGGTCGACAGCGGTGACAGCAACGCCGGCCAATGGCGCAACGTGCAGCGCGATCTGCGCCAGGACTGGCAACAGGCCTTCGGTGGGCCACTGCCGCGCATCAGTGGCCTGGCCCTCGGCCTGGACACCGACAACGCGGGCGGAGAGGCACAAGCCTGGTTCGGCGACCTCAGCCTGGTGGCCGCATGAAGCCCCAGTTGCTGCTGCTGGGCGGCGGGCACGCGCATGTCCAGGTGCTGGCCGAGCTGGCGCGGCAGCCGATCCCGGGCTGGCAGGTCCGCCTCGTCACGCCGTATCGGCGGCAGATCTACTCCGGCATGCTGCCGGGCTGGATCGCCGGACATTACCCGCTGGACGACTGCGCGATCGATCTGGATGCACTGGCGAAACAGGCCGGTGTCGAACTGCTGGAAACAGCTTGCACCGGGCTTGACGCGGACGCGAAGCAACTGCAGTGCGCCAACGGCGAGCAACTCACCTTCGATCGTCTGTCCATCGATACCGGCCCCGTCGCCGCGCTGCAGGACCTGCCCGGTGCGGTCGAGCATGCGCTGCCGATTCGCCCCATCGAAGGATTCGTGGCCGCCTGGCCAGCCTTGGTGGCGCGCATTGCAGCACGCGAGGGTCGCTTCGAGCTGCTGCTGGCGGGCGCTGGCGCCGCTGGAGTGGAGCTGGCCTTCGCCTTCAAGCAGCGCGCGCAGACCGAGGGCTGGCAGCAGCTGCGCATCAGCCTGATCGGCAGCACAGCACTGCCGCTGGACGGCCTGCCGACCGCGGCAAGGCGCAGCGCGCTGGCCTTGCTGCAGCAGCGCGGCATCCGCTGGCTGGGCGACAGCCGGGTCGCCCGCATCTCCGCCGACCATGTGGAGCTGCAATCCGGCGCGCAGCTGCCCTCCGACCTGGCCCTGCTGCTGACGGGTGCCGCTGCGCCTGCCTGGCCGCGGCTGGGCGGGCTGAGCACCGACGAAGGCGGCTTCATCCGGGTGGGCACGAGCCTGCAGAGCCTGTCCCATCCCAGCATCTGCGCCGCCGGCGATGTGGCGGCCTACGCCAGTGCGCGGCCCAAGTCCGGCGTCTACGCGGTACGGGCTGGTCCGGTGCTAGCGGCCAATCTGCGCGCCCTGTGCGAAGGCCACGCGCCGCGCGACTGGACACCCCAGCGCCGCGCCCTCTACCTGATCAGCACCGGCGACCGGCACGCCATCGCCAATTGGGGGCCCCTGCACTGCAGCGGCGCCTGGGTCTGGCGCTGGAAACACCGCATCGACCACAGCTTCATGCAGCGCTACCGGGTGGAAGAGAGCCCACACCGAGACGGCAAGCGCTGATTTCACGAGTTGAAGCATGCATGGGCGACAATCCAGCTTTGACCAATCCTGCTTCACCGGAGCGTTGCGACCGCTGACAGCTTGCGGCTCGGCATGACACCTGTACAAGCCCAGCGATTGCCCCAGGGAATTACTCCGGCACCAAGTTCAGAACGTGAATGAACTTGTTCGCCTTTGATTGAATGAAACTTCTAGCCTGCATCGAACACCAAGCTGCCCGCCTGAACGAGGCGGGCAAAGGCCCTCGATAGCAGCGGTTTCATAGAGGAGGAGACGGCACCCGAAGTGCCTTGTCTGCCCTCGATTTACACCGAGATTTACACCGAAAGCTCTGCCGCGAGCGGCGGCTGCACACTTCAGCCGCACCGAAGCAATTGGCTCGCTACGATTCGGTGAAGCGTGTCGGCAAGGTCTGCTCGTGACAGGAGATGGCGCCAGGCAAGGAGGGACTGGTCAAGGCTGATAACGGGAACCTGTCAGAAATTTTGTGTGTGAGGCATAGCATGTCGACAAGGAGCATGAATGCCACGCAAGACGAAGACGACCGCCACGGCGGACAAGGCGGACAAGGCGGCGCAGCCGCAATTCTCAGCCG
>NZ_JBILQK010000160.1:0-5068 GCF_044373315.1 Roseateles sp.
TCTCGCCGCCCAGCAGACCCATCAGCACCGCCGGTGAGCTCTTGTAGGGCACGATCAGCGCGTCGATGCCGGCCTCGGCCTCGAACAGCTTGGCCGCCAGATGCTGGGTGCTGCCGACGGCGATCGTGCCTATGCTTAGCTTGCCCGGGCTGGCGCGGCCGGCATCGATCACCTGCTTCAGCGTGCTGTAGCGTGACTTCGCCGAGGTGAAGACCCCCAGGTCGAAATAGCCCAGGGTGGACACCGGCAGCAGGTCCTTCTGCACGTCATAAGGCAGCTTCTTGAACAGGTTGACGCTGACGGCATTGGCATTGCTGATCAGCAGCAGCGTGTGCCCATCGGGCTTTGCGGTGGCCGCGGCCTGCGAGGCCACGATGCTGCCGGCGCTGGGCTTGTTCTCGACAACAATGGGCTGGCCGAGCGTCTTGCTCATCGACTCGGCAACCGCGCGCGCTGTCACGTCGGCGATCCCGCCGGCGCCGAAGGGCACCAGCAGCGTGATCGGCCGTTCCGGGAAGCTGGCTTGCGCGATGGTGCTGCCGGTGCAGGCGGCCAGCACGAGTGCGGCCAGCGCGCTGCGGCGCGATACAGGGGGCTTGAACATCCGTGCAATCTCCTACATCAGAAACGGTGGCGCAGGCCCAGCACGATACCGGTCTGCGAGCCCTTGGTGCCCATGAAGGCGGGCTTGGCGTAGCCGCCGCCTACCTTGTTCTCGTCCAGCACTGCATAGACATCGCTGCGCTTGGAGAAACGATAGTTGGCCGTGACCCATGTGAGCTGCCGCTTGCCGGCCAGCGCCGCGCTGCCGCTCTGGCGGTCGTTGTAATGCGCCAGGCTCAGCGTGATGGCGGGGCTCAACTCGTAGTTGAGTCCGGCGGTCCAGGCCTTGTTGACCTGGGCGCTGACTTCCGAGTCGCGCTGCATCAGGCCGCCGAACAGCTGCAGCGAGCTGTTGAGCTTGTAGTTGCCGCCGGCGCCGATGATCTTGCGCTTCTCGTTGCCGGCCAGGTTCTCCATCTGCTGTACATAGGCGCCCAGTGCCAGCGTTGGCGTGGCATAGCCGGCACCGAGGGCCCAAGAACCGTTGGCGCTGCTGCCCGGCACTTCGCCTGCCGTGTGGGTAGCGCTGAACTCGATGCCGGCCGCGCGCAGGTCCACGCGCAGCACATTGTCCTGGCGTGCGACGTGATGGCTGCTGAACAACGAGTGCGCGGTGCTGTTGGGATTGCCCAGCGGCTGGAAGCGCGCCGCGATGCTGTGCGCCAGCGTGTACTGGCGGCCCGCCGTCAGGCCCCAGGTCTGGCTGCGTAGGCCGATGTGGATCTCGCGGCCCCAGAAGCGCGGGTTGGCCTGGTTCTGGCCGTAGTCCGCCGTGGGCGTGCCTTGCAGCGAGGTGCCGCTGCCGGGCTCGAAACCGGACTCCATCGTGAACACCGCGCTCAAGCCTCCGCCCAGGTCTTCGCGGCCGCGAAAGCCCAGCCGGCTGCCGGTGAAGATGCCGTCATCCATGCTGCGCAGCGTGCCACGGCTGGCGCTGGCATTGTTGGCCTGGCGCATCGCGGCATCGATCAGGCCGTAGACCGTCACAGTGCTGGCGGCGGGCGCGGTCTGTGCTGCGGCAAGGGTGCTGGCAGCGAGCAGCAGTACGCTGCTGCCCGAGGTGATCAGGCGGCGCGTGCAGTTCTTTGTCATCGGTGTGTCTCCTTCGTTGTTGTCATCAGGGCATGCAGCGGCTCAGCCGGGCTTGCGTTCCGGCGGCTTGGGCTGCAGTTGGGGGCTTAGAAGCTGTGGGTCTGACCCGGCGTGGCGACGATCACGGTCACCGCGTGGCCAGTGCCTAGGGCATCGGTGAATTCCTTGGGCGTGCCCTTGGCCAGCGGGTTGGCGCCGTAGTGCATCGGGATCACGTAGCGCGGCTTGAGCATGTCGGTCACGGCATAGGCGGCATCCACCGGGTCCATTGTGAAGTTGCCTCCAATCGGCAGCAGCGCCAGGTCGGGCTTGTAGCGCTCGCCGATCAGGCGCATGTCGCCGAACAGCGCGGTATCACCGGCGTGGTAGATGCGAAAGCCGTTCTCCAGCTCGATGATCCAGCCGATCGCTTCGCCGCCCACATGGGTCTCATCCTTGTCGGTGGTCGGGTTGCGCCAGACCAGCTCGGACGAATGCTCGGCGCGCACCGCCGTGATCTTGATGCCCGGTGCGGCCACTACCGTGCCGCCCTTGTTCATGCGCGGCAGCAGCTTGGCGGGCAGCAGGCCCAGCGTCGTCGCGGACTGGTTCAGGCCACCGGGCGCGCGGATCGGCGTGTCGTGCAACAGCGCAAGCGCCGGCGCATCGGCGAAGTGGTCCCAGTGCCCATGCGTGACCAGCAGCACGTCCACCTTGCCGAGCTTGTCGAGTTGCTTGTACTCGGGCGGCGTCAGCGGGTTCATGCGCAGCCAGGGGTCGGTGATGATGGTCTTGCCGCCCGGCGACACGATCTTGAAGGCCGCCTGGCCCAGCCAGGTGACTTCGACCTTGGCCGGTGCCGCGCTCTGTGCAGACGCGAAGCCCGCCGCGGCGGCCAGGGTCAGAGTGAGAAGGGTCTTGAGTGCATTCATGGCGTGCTTCCTTCAGCGGGGAAATCAGTCGGGCCTGACATTGCCGGCCCTGATCACCTCGGCCCAGCGAGGAATCTCCTTGGCGATCAGCTCGCCATAGGCCTTGGGGCTGGTCGGCGTCGCGAGGGCGCCTTCGGCGGCGAGCTGCTGCGCCACACCCGGGTCCTGCAGCGCCTTGTTGATGGCGGCATTCAGACGCGCCACAACGGCGGTAGGCGTGGCGGCCGGTGCGACGAAGCCATACCACTGGTCGGCCTCGAAGCCGGGGTAGCCGCTCTCGGCCACGGTGGGTACATCTGGCAGCGCGGCCAGGCGTTGCGGGCTGGAGACCGCCAGCGCCCGCAGCTTGCCCGAGCGGATATGCGTCAGCACCGTGGGCGCGCCGGTGAAGGTGGCGTCCACCTGGCCGCCGATCAGGTCATTGATCGACGGCGCTGTGCCGCGGTAGGGAATGTGCAGCATGAAAATCTGGGTCTTCAGCTTCAGGTACTCGAAGCTGATGTGGGCCGCGCTGCCGTTGCCGCCCGAGGAATAGCTGAGCTTGCCGGGCCGGGCGCGGGCATAGGCCAGGAACTCCTTGAAGTTCTTCACCGGCGCATTGGCATTGACCACCAGCACATTGGGCACGCGGGCCACCCAGGCCACCGGCGCGAAGCTCTTTAGCGGGTCATAGCCCAGCTTGGGATACAGCGAAGGGTTGACCGCCAGCGTGCCGATGTGGCCCATCAGCAATGTGTTGCCATCGGCCTCGGCCTTGGCAGCTTCGGTCGCCCCGAGTGAACCTCCGGCACCTGGCTTGTTATCGATCAGTAAGGCCTGACCCTGCGACTGCGCCAGCTTGGCGCCAACGGCGCGCGCCAGGATGTCGGTGGTGCCGCCCGGCGGAAAGGGCACGATCACGCGCAGGGTCTTGCTTTGCTGTGCCCAGGCGGTCGGCAGGGCGGCGGTGCCGATTGCGGCCAGCAGCAGCTGGCGGCGCAGCGAATTCAAAGCGGGGTGGTCAGGCATCAGGGCGTCTCCAGGGGATTGCTTGTTGTTCATCGATCAGGGCCGGGTCGGGCGCGGCTCGGCGGTCTCGGGCGGCAGCGTGCCGCGCAGTCCGGCGCGCCGAGCCGCCTGCTCGACGCGCCCTGCGCGGCTGGCCCATTGCACGAACTCGCCCAGCCATGGAAGGACTTCGGCGCGGCCCTTGGGCACGGCGATAGCCAGCGTTTCCTGACCCCAGCGCTCATCCAGCACGCGCGCACCGGCCACGCCATCAGCCATCTCGAACAGGATGGCCTGGTTGGTGGCTAAAGCGTCCAGGCTGCCGGCGCGCAGCATCTCGGCCGCTTCCTTCAGCGAGGGCGCTGCTACCAGGCGTGCCTGCTTCAGTTGCCGGCCCAATGCAGCCTGTGAACTGCTGCCTTCGCTGACGCCGATGCGCATGCCGGGCCGGTCCATATCGCCCAGGCGTTGGATCGGGCTGGCCGGCAGCACCAGCAGGCCCAGGCCCAGTCGGACCACGGGCGGGCTGAAGTCCACCAGCGCGGCACGCGCGGCGGTGGCATTGGTGATCGTCATGTCGACCTCGCCGCGCTGCACCGCGTCCACCACCTGGGCGACGCGCTGGTAGCGCTGCAGCTGCACCGGGCGGCCGATCTGACGGGCCAGTTCCTGACCCAGCTCGACCGTGAGGCCGCGCTCCTGTCCGTCCTGCAGCACCAGCGAAGTCGGGCTGCCGGGATAGACGCCGACGCGCAGCGTGCCGCTGGGCGCCAGGCTGTGCCGCACGGCCTCCGGCGCTGGTGCCGCTGCCGGCGCTGCTGCTGCTGATCCAGCCCCGCTCGCCGGTGGCGTGCCACAGCCGGCAACGAACGTGCTGGCCAGCAGCGCAGCGATCAGCCGCCGCTGCGGGCTGAAGAGGCTTGTCTTCATCGCTGGGTGCCTCAGTCGGGCTTGATCTGCGCGGCGCGGATCAGGCGCTCGTAGCGCAGCTTCTCGCTCGCCACCAGCTCGGCAAACATCGCGCGCGATCCCGGCAGCACCTCGCCGCCGGCGGCGCTCAGGCGCTCGCGCAGCTCGGGCGTGGCCAGCGCACGCTGCACCTCCTGATGCAGGCGGGTCACCAGGGGCTCCGGCATCCTGGCCGGCCCGATCAGGCCGTACCAGACCGAGGACTCGAAGCCCGCGAAACCCGACTCGGCAATGGTCGGCACTTCGGGGAACAGCGCCGAGCGCTTGTTGCTGAACACCCCGAGCACGCGCAGCTTGCCGGCGCGCACATGGGGCAGCACCTCCAGCGCATTCACCGCTACCAGCTGGATGTGGCCGGCGACCACATCGTTCATTGCCTGGGCGCCGCCTTTGTAGGGCACATGGTTCAGCTTGATGCCGGCGGCACTTTCGAGAAGCTCGGTGGCCAGGTGCGGCGTGGCGCCGTTGCCGGGCGAACCATAGGTGATGGTGCCCGGGCTGGCCTT
>NZ_JBILQK010000161.1:0-5034 GCF_044373315.1 Roseateles sp.
TTTGCCTACTTCTTTTCGGCACTGCTCAGAGCGGTGACCGCGACGCTGGCGCCCGTCTTCAGCGCCGAGCTTGATCTGGCTGCATCTGATCTGGGGCTGCTGGCGGGCGCCTACTTCTTGGGGTTCTCTGCGATGCAGCTGCCGCTGGGCAGTGCGCTGGACCGGTGGGGCTCAAAGCGCGTGCTGCTGGTGCTTCTGTCCATCGGGGTACTGGGGTGTGTCGGCTTTGCGCTTGCGCAAAGCTTTACTGGCCTGATGCTCACACGTGTGCTGATCGGAGTGGGCGTGTCGGCCTGTCTGATGGCGCCGCTGACGGCCTTCCGGCAGCGCTTCTCGCCTGCTGCGCAGATGCGGGCGAACTCATGGATGCTGATGACGGGTTCGCTGGGCATGTTGGCTTCGACATTGCCTGTGCAGTGGCTGCTGCCGAGCCTGGGTTGGCGTGGCCTGTTCTGGTTGCTGGCGGCGTTGTTGCTGTTGGCGATGGTGTGTCTGCAGCTGCTGATCCCGCGCGACGCCCCGATGGCAGCGTCTGAGACGAAGACAGGCAGCTATCGGCAGGTCTTCCGTGACCCGCTGTTCGTGCGCATGCTGCCGCTGGCGCTGCTGCCGTATGGCGGCATGGTGGCCGTGCAGTCGCTCTGGGCGGGGCCGTGGCTGACCCGCGTCTGCGGCTGGAGTCAGGCCGAGGCAGCGCAGGGGCTGTTCTTCCTGAACCTGGCGATGCTGCTGACCTTTCTGGCATGGGGCTTGCTGATGCCAAGACTTGCTGCGCATGGCTGGGGCGCGCTCAGATTGCTCAAGGGGCTGCTGCCGGTTGGGCTGGCTTGCCTGCTCCTGGCCGTGGGGCTGGGCGAGCGCAGCGGTGTCTGGGCCTGGGCGCTGTTCTGCATGGGTACCTCGGTGGTGACCTTGTCTCAGCCGGCCGTCGGCCAGGCTTTTGACGCGCGCTTGGCTGGGCGAGCACTTTCAGCCTTCAACCTAGTGATCTTTGTCGGTGTGTTCGCGGTGCAGTGGGGCATCGGTCTTGCCGTGGATGCCTTGCTGGCGAACGGCTGGAGTACCCCGGCGGCGTTTCAGGGGGCGTTTGCCGTGCTGGCTGCGGGCTTCGCGCTTGCTTATCTTTGGTTTGTCATGCCCGGCGCCATATGGGCACGAGCCGGACGATAATCTCGCCATGACCGGTTTGCTGTTGATCGCCCACGCCCCGCTTGCCTCAGCGCTTGCGACGGTGGCGGAGCACACCTTCCCCAACTGTGCACCGCAGGTCACCGCCCTCGATGTGACGCCGGATATGTCGGTCGACGAGGTGGAGGCGCGCGCGCGCGCCTTGCTGAGCACCGCGGGGCATGCCGAGGTGCTGGTGTTGACAGATGTGTTTGGCGCGACGCCCTGCAATGCCGCCCGGCGCTTGCTGGACGATTCAGGCCATGTGCAGGTGGTCAGCGGTGTGAATGTACCGATGCTCTGGCGCACGCTCTGCTATTCAAACGAGCCCCTGGCGGAACTGGTGGCCCGAGCCTCCGAGGGCGGCGTCAAGGGCATTGTCAAGGCCGAGCCCGACCCTTCTTCCAATCCCCCGTGCGATAGCTGCCGATGCTCAAGTCCACTCTCCTGATCAGCAACAAACTGGGCCTGCATGCCCGTGCCTCCGCCAAACTGACCAAGCTGGCGGGCGGCTTCCAGTGCGAAGTGTTTTTGAGCCGTAACGGCCGTCGCGTCAATGCCAAGAGCATCATGGGTGTGATGATGCTGGCCGCAGGGATGGGCTCTCAGGTCGAGTTGGAGACCGATGGTGCGGATGAGGCACAGGCGCAGCAAGCCCTCACCGCACTTGTGAACGACAAGTTCGGCGAGGGTGAGTGAGTGCTGCGGCTGATGCCCGCGCTCATTCCAGGAAGTGGCGACGATAGCGTGATGGCAGGTCAGCGATGCGCATCATCAGCGGCAGGTCGGCCGTGTTGAAGTCCGGGTCCCAGGCCGGGGCACCCAGCACGCGCGCGCCGCAGCGCAGATAACCCTTGATCAGAGGCGGAGGCTCCACTTCTAGATCGTGGCGCAAGTCGTCAACAGGCAATGCGAGGTGGGGGCTGACTCGCCATTCCGCCGCAGCCATCTGGGTTTGTTCCAGGCGCTTCCACAAGCTGGCTGCGTAATGCCCGCCGTCCCGCATGCTGACGCTGGCACAACCGATCATGGTGTCGAGCTTGTTGCGCAACATGAACTCGGCCAAGGCCCCCCACAAAGCCATGATCGCGCCGCCGGAGCGGTGATCGGGATGCACGCAGGACCGGCCCAGCTCCACCATCCGTGATCGAAGGCCGCTGAGCGGTGAGAGGTCGAACTCGGTCTCGCTGTAAAGGCCGCCGGCGCGGTCGGCTGCAGCAGGCGTCAGCACGCGATAGGTGCCGATCACGAGGCCTGCGTGGTCAGCCGTTTCGTGAGTTCTCACGATCAGGTGCTCGCAGTAGTCGTCGAACCGGTCGGCGTCGTGTCCGGCAGGAGTCCCAGGCGGTGGCGTCAGCTGCGCGCCCATTTCTCCGGCGAAAACCGCGAATCTCAGGCGTTGGGCTTCGCGGACCTCGTCCTGCGTGCGAGCCCATGCCACATCCAGCTGAGGCCGCGAGAGAGCTTGAGGGGTGTTGTCCAGTTGCGGCGCTGGAAGTGACCTCCGGAGCGCAGTCTCGGTGCGCAGCTCAGAGAACGGCAGTGTGGGCAGCGGAATGTCCCTCATGGCAACCTCGTCTGTGGATGACGCCTGTCATGCTCGGACGCTGCGGTGACGCTGCCGTGACGGGCGCGTGACGGGATGATGAAGCTGCAGCGCTGCTACAGTCAGTGCATGAGCTTCCAGGTCTTCGGCATTCCGGTTTCGCGCGGCGTGGCCATAGGGCGTGCTGTGCTGGTGGCGTCGAGTCGAATCGACGTGGCGCATTACTTCATTGACGACGCCAGTGTGGCCAGCGAAATCGAGCGCTGCTTGCGTGCGCGCGATGAAGTCGTCCGTGAGCTCGAGACGCTCAAGGTTGATCTTCCCGGCGATGCGCCTCAAGAGTTGGCGGCGCTCCTTGATGTTCATCTGATGCTGCTCCACGATGAGGCACTGACCGGCGCTACCAAGCAATGGATCGTCGAGCGGCACTACAACGCTGAATGGGCCCTATCGGCACAGCTTGAGGTGCTGGCGCGTCAGTTTGACGAGATGGAGGACGAATACCTGCGCGAGCGCAAAGCAGACCTGGAGCAGGTTGTCGAGCGGGTGCTGGGAGCTTTGGCCCGGGAGCAGGGGAAGGGCCAGGGCAATGCAGCCAGTGTCGCTCAGCGTGACTTTGCTGGCGAAGACCCGCTGCTGCTCGTGGCGGCCGATATCGCCCCCGCGGACATGATGCAGTTCAAGCGCAGTGTGTTCCACGGATTCATCACCGACATCGGCGGAAAGACCTCGCACACGGCGATCGTCGCCCGCAGCATGGACATTCCGGCGGTTGTCGGAACCCGCGAAGCATCCCGCCTGATTCGGCAAGACGATTGGGTCATCATCGACGGAGATGTCGGTGCGGTTATCGTGAATCCGTCGCCGATCGTGCTCGAGGAGTACCGCTTTCGCCAGCGGCAGAGCGAACTGGAACGTGCGCGCCTGGCTCGTCTGCGCCACACGCCGGCAGTGACGCTTGATGGTGAGCGAATCGAACTCCACGCCAATATCGAACTGCCTGGCGACGCGCCGGCGGCTGTCGAAGCGGGGGCAACGGGAGTTGGGTTGTTTCGCAGCGAGTTCCTCTTCATGAATCGCGGTGGGGAGTTGCCAGGCGAGGATGAGCAGTTCGAGGCGTACCGTGCCGCGGTGGAAGCCATGCAAGGCATGCCGGTCACCATTCGCACCGTCGATGTTGGTGCCGACAAGCCTTTGGATCGTATGAGCCCCAGTGAGTTGCGGCACGAGCATGTGCTCAACCCGGCGATGGGGCTGCGAGCCATTCGCTGGAGTCTTGCCGAGCCCAGCATGTTCCGCCAGCAGCTGCGAGCCATCTATCGGGCCAGTGCGTTTGGGAAGATCAGACTGTTGATCCCGATGGTTGCGCATCTCTCCGAGATTCGCCAGATTCAAGAAGCAATCGCGCGCGTCAAGCAACAGCTGACGGATTCCGGTCATGCATATACCCATGTCCATTTGGGCGTGATGATCGAAATACCGGCCGCAGTTGTGATGTTGCCCCTGCTTTTGCCTCATGTGGACTTCGTGTCGATCGGCACGAACGACTTGATTCAATACACATTGGCCATTGACCGCGCCGATGAAGCTGTAGCGCATTTGTACGACCCTTGGCATCCGGCTGTGCTTCAGTTGATCGCTTCGACGATTGCGCAGGCTCGCCAAGCGGGCCGCTCTGTCAGCGTGTGCGGTGAAATGGCCGGGGACCCCGCCTTCACTGACCTCCTGCTGGCCATGGGGCTGCGAAGCTTCTCAATGCACCCGTCGCAGATCCCGACGGTGAAGCAGCGAGTTCTCCGCGCAGATGCAGCACGTTTGTCTGCAGCAGTGGAACAGATACTCGGGAGCGAAGATCCGGCAGCGGTTGCCGAGCTCGCGTTTGCGGGCCAGAGGCACCGAGGGACCACTCTTCAATAGAGCCTTCGCCGGACAGACGGCAATGCAGTAACGATGCCACACCGGCGCGGTAGCGGCTGAGCGCTGCGAGGCCCCACAACCCTCATGCGGCGACAAGGTTGCGGCGGCCCGCAGCATGTGTTCTCTAACGAAACGACCGCCGATGTTGCACAGTCTCCAAAACCTGTGCCATAATCTAAGGCTGCGCTGAACACAGCAGGTGTCGCGAAAGCGGTGCTGGCAGGGTTGGGTGCAGGGTGGTGGAGAAAAGCGGATTTGAAAAATATTTCAGACGAGCTTGACAAGCGAATCAAAAGCGAGTCATAATCTCACCTCTTCGCTGATCACTGATTAGCGACGCGACGCGAAAGCAGTTGCGATGTTCTTTAAGAATTCACAGCCGATAAGCGTGGGCGTTTGAAGAT
>NZ_JBILQK010000013.1:0-65777 GCF_044373315.1 Roseateles sp.
CGGGATCGAGGTGCCCGAGTTCAGGTGACCCACCACGCCGTTGACCTTGGAGTCCACCAGCTTCTGCGCCGCTGCCGTGCCTTGCTTCGGGTCACCCGCATCGTCTTCAGCCAGCAGCTCGAACCTGGCCTTCCTGCCGCCGATCGTCACGCCCTTGGCGTTCAGATCTTCAATCGCCAGGCGCGCGCCCAGCTCGTTGTCCTTGCCCAAGTGCGCAATCGCACCGCTCGTCGGCCCAACGTGGCCAATCTTCACCACCAGTTCCTGCGACATCGCCGCGCCACTCAAAACTGCGGCAGCAGCAGCAACGATCACGTTCAGTTTCACTTGCATGTAAGACCTCCAAAGGGGAAGAAGGAAAAGCGTTTGCTGTTGACTCATCAAACGCGAAGACAATACCCCAAAACACCCGGCTTCTCCATGGGGTAAGCATGGAACACAAAGCGTCAGCAGCGCAAAATCTGGAGGCGACAAACGCTCAAGACCAAGGGCTCAAGCAAGCAACAACGCCCTTCAGCGCGGTGACCCGCCTGGCGTCTCGTACGCATCGCTCCGATGCCCCAAATCTGAAGCCAGCTGCCGCCGCATGATCGGAACCAGAAGGTCGACCAGATCCGGAATCGCCTCGCTCAATGCTTTGGAAAGCGCCAGTCTCAAGACAGGCTCCAGCGTCGGGTCAAATGACTGGTGAACAGGCACATCAGGAGGCGACGCCTCGGGCCTCTCGAAGTCGGCAGCCAACAGCGTTTCGTCCTGCGAATCAGGCCCGAGAACGGCGAGATCACTGAGATCAATGACCGGCTCAACCAAGGAATGCAGATCGTTATCCGCAGCAGCAAGGAGCGGCTCAAGAGGCTCGGCAGCCAATGGAGCATTACCCGCTTGCCAGCGATGCTCGTCGAGCACCTCAGTCAACGTGGGCACGACGCGCTCTGAAGGTGGACGGTTCATGCTGTCACCTCGTGATGGATCACGGGATGCCCCAACGATTTGTATTGACGGAAACGCTCACGTCCCGCCTGCACTTGCTGGGCATCCTGCGAAACGACTTCGAGCACCCGCGCAAATCGCTCGAAACCCGGTACCAGTTCGGCACCCAGGTTCAACAGCACGCCATCGCTAGCCGACTGGCCCAGCGACTCGGTCAGAAGAATCGGGCTGCGGTCGACGGTCGAACCGTCGACCTCGCCACGCAGGCGCAGATGGGGCACGAACTCGGTGGCGTCAAACGTCCAAAGTGCTGCATCGAGTCGTTCCAGCGCCGCAGCTGGACCGACGACGGTGACGCGCGCGCCAGACTGTTGCGCCTTTCGCAGCAGCCGGCACACATAACCCAGACGTTCAGCAACCCCGGTGTAGAAGCTCACCTCAGACATACCGCACCCTCAGAAGGGCACGCGGCTGGCGCACCCCGCAGTCGCATCAACGCGCCTGCGACAACACAAAGTGCGTCAGCAGCCCCACGGGGCGTCCGGTCCCACCCTTGGCAGCGCCACCCTTCCAGGCCGTGCCGGCGATATCCAGGTGACCCCAGCGGTACTTGCCAGCAAAGCGCTGCAGGAACTTCGCTGCAGTGATCGATCCACCCGCACGCGATCCGACGTTCGCCACGTCGGCAAAGTTGCTCTTCAGCCCCTCGTCGTACTCTTCATCCAGCGGCATGCGCCAGCAGAGATCCAAGGCAGCCTCGCCAGCGCTGCTGAGCGCTGCGGCAAGTTCATCGTCGCTGGCGTACATGCCGCTGCGAACGCCACCCAGCGCGATCACACAGGCACCCGTCAGCGTGGCCACATCGACCACCGCTGCCGGCTTGAAGCGCTCGGCGTAGGTCAGCGCATCGCACAGGATCAGGCGACCCTCAGCGTCGGTGTTCAAGATTTCAATGGTTTGACCCGACATCGAGGTCACCACGTCTCCCGGCTTCAGAGCCCGGCCGCTGGGCATGTTCTCGCAGGCAGCGATGATGCAGACCAGATTCAGCTTGGGCTTCAGCTCCGCCACGGCACGCAGTGTGCCCAGGACGCTGGCCGCACCGCCCATGTCGAACTTCATTTCGTCCATCTCGGCACCGGGCTTCAACGAGATGCCGCCCGAGTCGAAGGTGATGCCCTTGCCCACCAACACCACCGGCGCCTGCGTCTTGGCTGCGCCCTCATAGCGCGCCACGATGAAGCGCAGCGGCTCGTCCGAACCCTGGGCCACGGCGAGGAAGGAGCCCATTCCGAGTTTCTCGACGGCCTTCTTGTCCAGCACCTCCACCTTGAGACCGTAGTCCCGGCCAAGCTGTTTGACCTGTTCGGCCAGGTACGTCGGCGTCGCGTAATTGCCAGGGCGATTGGCAGCCTCGCGCGCCAGTTCAATGCCTGCAGCGATCGCCTGGCCACGCACCAAACCGGCCTTGACGGCCTTGCCCTCGTCTTTGCCGGCCAGCAGGGTCAGCTTAGCGAGCTGAGGCGCAGGCGCCGCGCTAGGCTTGGTGTGGCGGTAGACGTAGATCGAATCCACAGCAGCGAGAACCGTGTGCTCGACCAACTGCTCGCCCAAGGCCTCGAAGCCTACAAAGACCAGGGCCGCATGCGCCGCGCCACGCGACTTCAACTGCGTCAGCGCGGTCTGCACTGCATTGCGGCCTGACTTCACCGTGGCAGCGCCAGCAGCGGCCAGCACCACACGCGGGGCCTTGACGCCGGCCACGCGCTGCAATGTCAGTGTCTTGCCAGCCTTGAGCTCGAAGTCGCCGAGCTTGATCGCGTCCTTGACGGCAGCAGCCAGCACGGGATCCAAACCTGGGGGGACACTGTCACCGGCCAGTACCAGCACCAGGGCATCGGCATTCACACCCGCCAAGGCATCCAGGGAAGCAGTCTGAGTACGGAAGTCCATAATGTGAGAAATAGATAAAGTGGCCGAATGTTATTCGATTCCTCTGTACGGGCTGAGCTGGCGCGCAGCTTCGGCGTGACCCTGGTGGTCATCCTCACCATCGTCGTGACGATGATGCTGATCCGCACCCTCGGCCAGGCTGCGGGAGGCAATATCGCGCCCCAGGATGTGGTTCTGCTGATGGGCTATCTGACCCTGGCGCAACTGCCGACCATGCTCGCGCTGTCGCTGTTCGTGGCCGTTGTGGCCAGCCTCAGCCGCATGTACCGCGAGTCCGAGATGCAGATCTGGTTTGCCAGCGGTATCGGTCTGTCTCGCTTCGTCCAACCAGTACTGCGCTTCGCGTGGCCGGTGCTGACCGTCATCGTTGCGTTGGTCCTGCTCGTCCAGCCCTGGGGCAATCGGAGCAGTGCGCAGCTCAAGGAACGCTATGAGAAGCGCTCCGACCTGTCGCGCGTCGCTCCAGGACAGTTCCAGAGTTCTCGCGACGGAAGCCGGGTTTTCTTCATCGATCGAGACAGCGAGGACAGTCGTACAGGCCGGAATGTCTTCATCCTCAGCCAGAACGGCAAGAGCGAGTCCGTCACCACCGCTAGCCAGGGCCAGATCGAGTGGATCGATGGCGACCGCTACCTGGTGCTTGAAGACGGACAACGCAACGAGGCCAGTGCGGGCAACGGCACGAAAACCATGGCACGCTTCGAGCGATATCAACTGCAGGTTGACGAGCAGTCGGTCCGTTCGGTCGACGCCCTGCCGCCGCGCGCGATGGACACACTCGAGCTGCTCACCAGCAAGCAGCCGCAACACCAGGGTCAGCTGGCTTGGCGTTTCGGGCTCGCGGTGGCTGCCATCAACATGGTGCTGTTGGGCATCGGCATGTCGGCCACCAATCCGCGTCGGGCCAACAACTGGAATCTGCTGTTCGCGCTGCTTGGCTTTGTCGTCTACTTCAACCTGATCAACCTCACGCAGGCCTGGGTCAGCAATGGCCGCACCAGCCTTCTCCAAGCCATGCTCTCGGTGCATGGCGGTGCGTTTCTGATGGCGCTGGGCCTGATTTGGATGCGCGATCAAGGCAATCGCTTGAGCTTGTCGAGCCTGCGCGCTGCCAGTCGCAAGGAGCAGCGCGCATGAAGACCGTGCGGCGACTGCTGTATCGCGACCTGACGGGTGCAGTCAGCTTCGTGGCCCTCGCATTCCTGTCCCTGTTCTATTTCATCGACTTCGTCGACGAGCTTGACAGCCTGGGCCGTCGCGGCGGCGGTGCAGCTGCAGCAGCCTGGCTGGCGCTGCTGGAACTGCCCGGTCATTTTTATGAGCTGTTTCCGATCGCCGTCCTGATCGGCAGCATCTTCTCGCTGGCCAGGCTGGCACAGTCCAGCGAGTTCACGATCCTGCGCACGGGTGGTTTGGGCCCAGGACGCGCTTTAGCCTTGCTCAGCTCACTGGCACTCGGCTTCGCCGCGCTCACCTTCGTCGTCGGCGATTATGTGGCGCCCTACTTCGAACGCAGTGCCGAAGCACAGCGGGCGGCCTACTCCGGCGGCTTGACCGCCGGGCAGGGAGCCTGGCTCAAGGACAAACAGCTGAGTCCTTCCGGCGAGCGCAATTTCTCGGTTCACATCGCTCGCGTAAAGGCCAGTGGCGAGTTGGAAGGTGTGCGCATCTTCGAGTTCGACCAACAGGGCGCCTTGCACTCACGCACCCAAGCCGCCGGCGCAAGCGTTGATGCGGATGGTCTGTGGAAGTTGCGCGATGTGCAGCGCACCGAGTGGCTCGCGGCGCGGATCAACGAGCAACATCTGCCCTTGCTGGATTGGAGCAGCGGACTGACTGCGGGTGTGATCAGCGCCGCACTGAGGCCGGCAAAGACCATGTCCACCGTCGAGCTCTATCGCTACACCGCGCATCTTTCGGCCCATGAGCAGTCCGCCCAACAGCACGACATCCAGTTCTGGCGCAAGGCCCTCTACCCCTTTGCATGCTTCGTCATGGTCGCGCTGGCCCTGCCCTTTGCCTACCTCCACGGCCGAGCCGGCGGCATCAGCCTGAAGGTGTTTGGCGGCATCATGCTGGGCATCAGCTTTGTGCTGATGAACAACTTGGCCGGCCACCTAGGGCTGCTCAAGGGCTGGACACCGTGGGCCGTCGCCGCCACCCCCAGCTTGATCTATCTCGCTCTGTCACTGGCTGCCTTTGGCTGGCTTGTGCGTTACCGCTGAAACAGGACCCACTCCGATGGACGGAATGCTCTTATTCGCCCATGGCGCCCGTGACCCCGCCTGGGCCAGCCCCTTCAAGGAGCTTGCAGCGCGCTTGGCGCTCAGCAGACCCGCGATGCCGATGGCGCTGGCCTTTCTCGAACTGATGGAGCCCGGCATCGAAACCGCAGCCGACAGCCTCGTTGCGCAGGGCTGCCGCCGCATCCATATCGTGCCGCTGTTTCTCGGCGCCAGCGGTCATGTACGACGCGACATTCCACCCTTGATCGAACGCCTGCGCGAGCGGCACGGCGATGGCATCGAGTGGCTGCTGCACCCCGCCATCGGAGAGCAGGATGGCGTCATCAACGCCATGGCAGCCGCCAGCCTGGCCATGGCGGAGGCCGCGGGAGCCAAGGCCCCATGAACCTGCATCAGTTTCGCTTCGTCCAGGAAGCTGCCCGGCGCAACCTGAACCTGACGGAAACCGCCAAGGCCCTGCACACCTCTCAGCCAGGCGTTTCCAAGGCCATTCTGGAGTTTGAGGAAGAGCTGGGCGTCGACATCTTCTCGCGGCATGGCAAGCGCCTTCGCCACATCACCGAGCCTGGCCACCAGGTACTCAAGGCGATCGAGATCATCATGCGCGAGGTCGGCAACCTGAAGCGCATCGGCGCAGAGTTCTCGCGCCAGGACAGCGGCACCTTGTCCATCGCCACCACACACACGCAGGCCCGCTATGTGCTGCCCAGCCCGGTGGCCAAGCTGCGTCGGCAATTCCCCCAGGTGAACGTGAGCCTGCATCAAGGCAACCCCGAGCAGGTCGCCAGCATGCTGCTGGACGAGAGCGCCGATGTCGGCCTGGCCACAGAGTCCCTGGCCGATCACGAAGGGCTGATCAGTCTCCCCTGCTATGAGTGGCAGCACGTCATGGTGGTGCCCGCAGAACACCCCTTGGCCCAGGTTGAGCGAGTCAGTCTGGAGCAGTTGGCGGCGTTTCCGCTGATCTCCTACCACCCCAGCTTCACCGGCCGCACCCGTATCGACCGCGCCTTCGCAATGCGCCGACTGACGCCTGACGTGGTGCTTGAAGCCATCGACTCCGACGTCATCAAGACCTATGTGAAGCTGGGCATGGGTGTGGGCATCGTGGCCGAGATGGCGGTGCAGGAAGAGACGCCAGGAGCCGACCTGGTCTGGCGACCGCTGGGCCACCTCTTCGGCCAGAACGTCGCCCGAATCGCGTTCAAGCGCGGCACCTATCTGCGCAACTATGTCTACACCTTTGCCGAGTTGCTTTCCAGCCGCCTGAATCGCCCTCTGTTGGAGCGGGCGCTCAGTGGCGAAGCCAGCGATTACGAACTCTGAACCCGTCATGCAAGAGACCCCCAGGCTGCAGAGCCGGCTGCCCCAAGTAGGCACCACCATCTTCTCCACCATGTCGGCGCTGGCTCAGCAGCACGGCGCTGTCAATCTGGGTCAGGGGTTTCCGGACTTCGACGCTGCCCCGCGTCTGGTCGACGCCGTGCATCTAGCGATGCGCGGCGCTCACAATCAGTACCCACCGATGCCCGGTGTGCCAGCGCTGCGTGAGGCCGTGGCCGCCAAGCTGTTCAAGCTGTATGGCGCCCGCTACGACGCCGGCAGCGAGATCACCATCACTGCCGGCGCCACACAGGCGATCTTCACTGCCCTGCTGTCCATCGTTCATCCAGGCGACGAGGTGATCGTGCTGGAGCCCTGCTACGACAGCTACGCGCCCAATATCGAACTGGCCGGAGGCTGCGTCGTTCGCGTGCCTCTGACGCCTGGTACCTACAGGCCGGACTTTGAGCTGATCGCCGCCGCGATCAGCCCTCGCACCCGAGCGCTGATCATCAACAGCCCTCACAACCCGAGCGCCACGGTCTGGTCGGAGCAAGAGATGCTGCGCCTGGTTGATCTGCTCAAGGGCACCGAGGTTCTGCTGATCAGCGACGAGGTCTATGAGCACATGGTGTTCGATGGCCAGCTTCATCAGAGCGTCGCGCGCTTCCCTGATCTGGCGTCGCGCAGCTTCATCATCTCCAGCTTCGGTAAAACCTATCACGTGACAGGCTGGAAGGTAGGCTATGTGGCGGCCCCGGCTCCATTGAGTGCCGAGTTTCGCAAAGTGCATCAGTTCAATGTGTTCACTGTGAACACACCGATGCAACATGGCCTGGCGGCTTACATGGCCGATCCCGCACCGTACCTAGAACTGCCGGCCTTCTACCAGCGCAAGCGCGATCTTTTCCAGGCCGGCCTGCAGAGTTCTCGCTTCACGCTACTGCCCTCGCAAGGCAGCTACTTTCAATGCGTGGACTACTCAGGGCTGGCTCCAGAACTCACCGAGATGAACGACGCGACGTTCTGTCAGTGGCTTACAAGCGAAGTCGGTGTAGCAGCCATTCCTCTGTCCGCCTTCTATGCGGCCGGCAGCCAGGCGCGGGTGATCCGATTCTGCTTCGCCAAGCAAGACAGCACACTCACCGCAGCGCTAGGGAAACTCGCCAGCCTCTAGGAGGCGGTGGCGCAGAGGAAGCGTCCGCTGCAAACTGACCGCAGCGGTCCATCCTCACCGGCTTCTTGCCCAAGAACGTCGTGCGAAAACTCTCCTCGCCTGAGACAGTTTTCGCCTTCAACGCCTTCTGCCGCGCAGACTCCTAGGCCCGAGTGTCAAAGGAGCTCGGCCTGGTCGGTACTTCGTCGGGCTCGTCGAGGGAAATATCGACTTCCAGCGCATTGGGTGCCGTCAAGGCACCTGCCGGTGCCTGCCAGATCATCGTTGCCATCAGTTCGGTCGAACCCAGCTTGCCCGGCACCTCAAGTGGGAGGAACAGGTCGATGCCCTCGCCTCGCACCTCATGCTCTGACTTGTCCCGCGCAACGCCATAAAGCATCAGCAGATCGGCCTGCGTCAGCAGATCCAGAGACTCCTGAGGCAAGGGTCCCGGCAGGGAACCATCCTCGGCGTGACCCACAAGCAGTGACTGAAGCAAAGCCATGCTTGCCGCACTGTCTGGCCAGCGTCGCTGCAACATCAGCAAGACCGCGGCATGGTCCTCCAGCCCCTCGCCCGCCATCATGTCCGCAGACCACTCCGGCGCTGGCAGATCGAACCGGTCCCGGTAGCGCTGCGACAAGGCCATGAAATCGTCTTCCCGGCGCGCACGCTGGAAGAGATGCAGCAACTTCAGATAGGGCAGCGCCACCTCGGCAGCCGCACCATCAAGCCGCGCTCTCAACAACTCGATCGCGGCATCGTCCTGACCGAGCACCAGGAAAAAATCTACCTGCTGTTCAAGGTCAATCAAGTCCTCGACGTTGACACGCACCGGTTCGGTGTCAGCTTTAAGTGTCGACGTCGCCGCTGAAGCTATGGGGGCTACTGGCTCGACCAGCTGAAAGGTAACCGGCTCATCCTCAGGTTCTGGCGGCGTCGGGGGCAACATGGCCAGCACAGCCCCAGACGGCGTCGCCGGTGCTGCGTCAACGCTGCTGTCTGCACTGATGCTGGTTGGGGCTACAGCCAAGTCTGCAGCCGTAGCCTGCGTAGCCCGCGTCGCAACTGCCCGCGGCGGCGCGACCTGATCTTCAGAAACAGTCTCAGATTTCACATCAGCCCACCAGGCCGATTCGCGCAGCTGCCGCTCCTGCTTGCGGCTGCGCCACAGTTGAAAGCTCACAGCGCTGAGGCCCAGAGTGAGGGCTGCCAACAGCACGGTCAGCGGATTGAGATAGCGCTCAGACTGCGCGCGCTCAAGCTCTGCGCGCAAGGCCTGCAGCTGCTGTTGCGACAGGCGCTGTTCCGCCTGCATGGCCAGCATGCCCTGCTCAAGCTTCGCCATGCGCTCGGCGGCGGCATCAGGCCCCGCCTGCACCCCGGCCGCCGATGAGGCAGTCTCACTCGCTGCCGGCATAGCCGCAGGCGCCGCAGACTGCATCGCTTCCGCGGGTTCAAGCTGCAAGCGCGCCGCGGGTCGGGTGGAAGGGACCTTCTTCGCCGGCTGCTCACCTTGCTGGGCAGCCGCAAGGCGCTGCGCCGGCTTGCCCTTGGGCGCTGGTTTGGCCTCAGCGGAAGCGCTGTCTGTGCGGCTTGTGGAACTGGGCGTCCCAGCGTCAACCGCGGCAGACGCCGGCTTGAGCTCAGCGCCCTTCCTTGTGACGACAGGCGCTACCGAGGAGGCCGCGGGTTCGGCAGGAACCAGGTTCGGCACCTCACCAGGCGACAAGGGCGCAGGCGCGAGCAGAGCAGACGGGCGCGCTTCGGCCGTATTCAACGCAGCCTGCATCTGCGGCGAATAGCTGCGAACCACGACCGCAGGCTGCGCCTGCGTCGTGAGGCTCGGGGTCGCCCCAGGCGGGTCGATGAAGGCGGTGTATTGACGCACCAGCCGTGCCGGGCACCCCAGCGACAAACTCACCGTCACCAAAGGCTCGTCGATCTGCGGCACCGAGCGAAGGCGCACTGCGCGCACCTTGAGCTCGCTCTCCCCCTCGAGCTGCACCACCACGCCTGTGGCTGGCACTCGCACATCGCCCGCCAGAACCTCAGCCGTGACGCAATCCGGGCTCAGACTTTCACCAACACCCAAGCTGACCGGAAAAACCAGATGCAGGGGCTGGCCGAGCGCAGACAAGGTCTGCGGGCGCCCAACGCCAATCGCAGTGGCTGCCGGATGCATGCCGATCACGGCCACGCCCAGCGCCAGGGCTCGAAGCGCAGCGCCAGGGACGGCGCGTGTGTTCAGGAACTTTCGGGGCGCGAAGGACGCTCTGGACATGCCGGGGGCCACTGTTGTTTGCCGGCGACTCTAGCATGAGGTAACAGCTGGATACAGCCGGCGGTGACCCGCATCCAAGCGCTTGCGCAACGTTGGGTCCATCGTGCAAGGCAGCGCTGTGCAGCTCGGCTGGCATCGAGGTGGAAGGACATGATCAGTGCACGCGATTGCCCGCACCGCGTCTCGTGGACAATGCATTCTCGCGGCAATCCTTTGCTGTCACATCAGCGACTCAGCATGAATAGCTCGGTTCTTACACTCCCCGAACGTAGCAACATCGACTCGGGCTCGTGGTTCTCCAAACTGTCTGCGCCGCTGCGCAGCGACATTCTTTCCCGTGCAACCGTGCGCCGCATTGGCGATGGCGCACTGCTGTCCTGCCGCGGCGAGCCTGCCGAGGATTGGATTGGCGTCGCCAAGGGTGCGGTGCGCGTGAGCACGGTGTCACTGGCCGGAAAGCAGGTGACCCTCACCTATGTGGAGCCCGGCACCTGGTTTGGCGACATCGCCCTGTTCGATGGCATGCCGCGGACGCACGACGCGTCAGCGCATGGCGAAACTACCCTGCTGTCAGTACGCAAGCCCGATTTCAAGGCCTTGCTGCAACAGCACTCCGAACTCTACGAAGCCTTGTTGCGCCTGAACTGCCGGCGTCTGCGCCTGATGTTCGACGCCGTCGAAGACCTGAACACGCGACCGCTGGCGGCGCGCCTGGCCAAGCAGATCCTGCTGTTGGCACGCGCCTATGGCATTCCGCAAGGCGAGGAAGTGCGCATCGGCCTGCAGCTCGCTCAGGAAGACCTGGCGCAATTGCTGGGCGCCTCCCGCCAGCGCGTAAATCAGGAGCTCAAGGGCTTCGAGCGCGAGGGTGCCGTGCGGGTCGAACCCACGCGCCTGGTCGTGCTCAGCAAGGACAAACTGCTGGCCATCGCCAGCCGATAGCCCGGACCGCCGGTGGCGGCGCCCGGGCCCTCTGAAGAACTCAAATCAAGGAGACCCATGGACGACGCTTTCACCGGCACCCGCGCGCCCAGCCAGGCGCTGGACAGCACTTCGCTTAGCCAATGGCTCGAACAGGCCATACCCGGTTTCGCCGGGCCGCTGAGCATCGAGCAGTTCAAGGGCGGCCAGTCCAACCCCACGTACAAGCTGGTGACGCCGCAGCGCAGTTATGTGATGCGGAGCAAGCCTGGTCCGGTGGCGAAGCTGCTGCCGTCGGCCCATGCCATTGAGCGAGAGTTCACAGTCATGCAAGCACTGGAAGGCTCCGCAGTTCCGGTGCCCAGAATGCTGGCCTTGTGCGAGGACGAGTCGGTCATCGGCCGTGCCTTCTACATCATGGAGTACATCGACGGTCGCGTGCTGTGGGACCAGTCCTTGCCCGGCATGAGCCAGGGCGAGCGCAGCGCGATCTACCAAGAGATGAACCGCGTCATCGCGGCATTGCACAGCGTCGACTTCAATTCGCTGGGCTTGGCCAACTATGGCAAGCCGGGCAACTACTTCGAGCGGCAGATTGGTCGCTGGAGCAAGCAATACCTAGCCTCCGTCACCCAGCCCATCGACGCGATGGAGCGCCTGATTGAGTGGCTGCCGCAGAACATCCCCGAGTCCGCCCGCGATGAGAGGGAAGCATCCATCGTGCACGGCGACTACCGGCTCGACAACCTGGTCTTCCATCCCAGCGAGCCCCGCGTGCTGGCCGTGCTGGACTGGGAACTGTCAACGCTTGGCCACCCCCTGGCCGACTTCAGCTACCACTGCATGTCCTGGCACATCGTCAGTTCAGGCGTGGCTCGCGGCATTGCAGGCAAGGACCTGGCCGCACTCGGAATCCCGGACGAACTGAGCTATGTAACGCTGTATTGCGAGCGAACGGGCCGCAAGGACGTGGCCGCCGTGATGCGTGACTGGAACTTCTATCTGGCCTACAACCTGTTCCGCATCGCCGCCATCCTGCAAGGTATCGCAAAGCGGGTGGAAACAGGTACGGCTTCGAGTGCGCAAGCCCGTGAGGCTGATGCGGGTGCGCGCCCGCTGGCGGACTTGGCCTGGCAATTCGCGCAGCGGGCCTGAGGCCCGAGCAACTTAGCGCCCCGGCCCCTGCTCTTCGGGAGTTGAGCTCTGCCAGGCCACCGAGGTGGTGGTCGGCCAGGGTCCGCCATCGCTCAGCCGGCCGTTGACACGCAGTGCCTCGCGGCACGCCGTTTCAAGCAACTTGACCAGGGCCTGGACGTCTTCAAGGCTGGGCTCTGCCATCGCAACACGCAGATAGACATTGCCCCGCATGCTCATCAGCACAAAGGCACGCTCCTCGGGCAACAGATCCTGACTGGCCAGTGCCAGCGTATCCGACATCGGCCCATCAAGCCAAGCGCCGATCAGATCACGGTTCACACCGAGAGCGCCAAAGCGCTCTCGCACCGGCTTCGAGTTGAAGTTCTTCAGCTTGGGAAACATCACCAGCCAGCGCATTTCTTCTGGCGTGTCGGTGTCCACCCGGGTCTTCAGGGTGTCGGTGTAAGCCTCAAAGACCGCCTTCTCAAGGCGCTCCATCAGCTGGCGCGCGATCACCATCATTTGAAGATCGCTGTGCAAGCCGAGTTCGACACGCATGCGCAATTCGGTGCCGTCGATGTAAGCCCGCTGCGATGGCCCCCACTCGATGCGCAGCGCGCCCGGCAAGGCCTTGGGCTGCTCGATCTGAAAACCGCGCCCATCACGCGCCTGGCGGAACACTGCATTGCGTGTTTCGGCCCAGTCCGACAGAGGACGCCAGCGCGCCGCATTGGCACGCACCACGAACCAGCGTTTAACTTGCTTAATTACCATGAGCGAAGAGAATGCCAGCGAACGTTGCTGCTGCGTCGCCTTTGTGGCGAGGGCTTGTATGGAGAGGCATTCAATGATTGAAGCATATTCATGGCCCACACCAAACGGCCACAAGATTCACATCATGTTGGAAGAATGTGGCCTGCCCTATCGGGTGATCCCCGTGGACATCGGAAGCGGTGCGCAATTCGAGCCCGATTTCCTGGCCATCAGTCCCAACAACAAGATTCCAGCGATCGTCGACCCAGATGGCCCTGAGGGCCAGCCGATCTCGCTGTTCGAGTCGGGTGCAATTCTGCTCTATCTGGCGGGCAAGACAGGCAAATTTCTGCCCAGCGGCGCCGCGGCCAAGTACGAGGTGCTGCAGTGGCTGATGTTCCAGGTCGGAGGCGTGGGGCCGATGCTGGGCCAGGCTCACCACTTCCGCATTTACGCGCCCGAGAAGATTCCCTACGCAATCGAGCGCTACACCCAAGAAGCCAAACGACTGTACGGCGTCGTCAACAAGCGACTGGCGGTCAGCAAGTACATCGGCGGACCCGAGTACTCGATCGCGGACATGGCCGTTTTCCCTTGGCTGCGCTCATGGAAAAACCAGGGTGTCGAGATGCATGACTATCCGCATCTGAGAGGCTGGTTTGACGAGATCGCTGCCCGACCGGCCGTGCAGCGCGGCGTCGAAGTCTTGGCCCCGTTGCGGCGCCCGCTCATAGACGACAAGGCACGCGAAGTGCTGTTCGGCAAAGAGCAGTACAAACACCGCTAGACCTCAAGCAAGCCGCACGAGGCCGAAGAATGGCCCGACCGGAGGGAATCGAACCCCCAACCGCCCGCTTAGAAGGCGGGTGCTCTATCCGGTTGAGCTACGGTCGGCTTGCAGGGGCGCCATTTTGCCACGCGCCTCAATGGCGCCGGCGCGCCAAAACGGATGCCAAGAAAGACAAAGCCGCCAGGGCTTTTGACCCAGGCGGCTCAGCAGATTGGATGGTCGGGGCGGCGGGATTCGAACTCGCGACCCTCTGCTCCCAAAGCAGATGCGCTACCAGGCTGCGCTACGCCCCGACTAAGCTGCGCATTGTAACCCGAGCTTCAGGGCATTCCGGGAAAGTCTCAGAAGAAGTTGCTTTGAACCTGTTCGGTGCAATCGATCAAGCGGCCTTGCCCTGTGATGAAAGCCGTTCGCACAGGCTCTCCTGGCTGCAGCTCGAGCACCGCCTGACGGTAGCGGCCCATCTGCTTAAGGTACTCGTCCTGACGATGCGGCGCTGCATTGAGCTTGTAGTCCAGCACCCACCAGACCGGCACATCGGCATCGGCGGATCCTGGCATGCAGACCAGCCGGTCGATGCGCATGTCCTGCCCGGCCAGGCTGATCGCCACCTCATTGCCAGCCCAGACGAAGCACTGAGGATCAAAAAACGCAGCGCACTCGGCACTGCCCAAGATGGCGGCTGCGCTCCGCTCGAGCCGGTCGGCTCGGGCCGCATCGAGCCCGTACATCTGCTTTGCCGATGCCAGCAACTGAGGCAAGTCCTGCCCCCGCGGCCCGCTGGCCCATTCCAGTACGCGATGCAGAGCCTCTCCCAGCGCCGCACTGTCATCGACGGGCTCGGGCGCGCTGCCGATCTCTGCAGCCGAGACTTCCGCCCGAGGCGCGAGTGGCAGGCTGTACAAAGCAAAGGGTTCGTCGGCCACCAACGCCGCCCCGGCCGGCGGCACCGCCAACGGCTGCCCCAAAGGCTGTAAGCGCGCCCACCAACTGGGCACCGTCGACTTGCTGCGCGCCGGCGTTCGGCTGAACACCAGGCGCGAGCGGGCACGCGTCATCGCCACGTAAAGCGCATTGAGCTCTTCCCTTTGGCGCTGCTCGCGCTCTTCGTCGAGCAAGGCTTGCAAAGAAGGCGGCGGCTGGCTCTCGGAGGCCAGAAATGCCACCGTGCCTGGTGTGGCGTCCTGCACGGCCCAGGCCACAGCCAGGCTGTTGCTTTCGGCGCGAGCCGGCCCGGCCTCGCAATCCATCAGGAACACCACCCGGGCCTCGAGCCCCTTGGCTCCGTGCACGGTCAGCAACTGCACGGCCTCGCCCTGGCTCGGCCATGCCAGCTTCAGTGCCCGGGTCTTCAGCGCGCGCACAAAGCTGTAGACACCGGCATGGCGGCCACCATCCAGGTCGAGCGAGAGGGCCAGCAAGGCCTCGACCGCGTGCAGGCGCGAGCGCCGCTCGCTGGGCGGCACGGCCGCCGCCAGGCGCTGCAGCAACTCTCCTTCGAAGACGATCGCATCCAGCAGGTCATGCGGACTGCGCAGGCGCGCCAGGTCTTGCCAGCGCGCCAGCAGGCCGCGCGCACGTTGCAAGGCCGGGCTCAGCTGCGCAGCGTCCACCAGCATCAAGGCAGCCCACCAGCTCTGGCTGCTCTCGGCCTGCAGCCGCCCCAGCCACTGCACTGACGCTGCGTGTTCAGCCAGCAGCAGCAGATCGTCCTCGCCCGCGCCAAACAGCGGGGTCCGCAAGGCATGGGCCAGCGACAAGTTGTGGCCCGGCGAGGCCAGCACATCGAGCAACGCCAGCAAGTCACGCACGTCCGGTGAGTCAAGCAAAGGGGTATCCTCGGGCGCCGCATGCGCAATGCCCAGGCTCTTAAGCGTCTGCGCCAGTACGCGCAGTCCGTCTCGCTTGCGTGCCAGCACGAAGATCTCGCCCGGCAAGGCCTGACCCTCACGAACCAGGGCGGCAATGCAGGCGGCGATCCGCGCCGCCTCCGCGGCACGGCGTTGCAGCTCAGGCTCGTGCCGCGCCTGTGTCAGGCTCGGCCGCCAGGCCTGTGCCGCGTCGTCAGCGTCCTCAGCAGTCGCATTGGGCTCGACACCGGCATCCTCCAGCCAGAACACGCCGGCCAGCGGGTCGCCTGCGGACGCGGCACTCGCCTCGGTGGTGTGGGGGCGAAAGCCGCTGTATTCGCCCGCTCGACTCGCGCTGTCAAAGGCTGCATTCACGGCGGCCAGCACCGGCGGCGCATTGCGGCGCGTGTGATCGCAGGCCAGCAAGGTGCCACCCAGGCCTTCGCGGACGAAATCACTGGCTGCGGCGAAGACACGCGGCTCAGCACGTCGAAAGCGATAGATGCTCTGCTTGGGGTCGCCCACGATGAAGACCGAGGGCGCTCGCTGCCCACCGCCACCCGCGCCACCGTAGCTCGCCAGCCAGGCATAAAGCGCATGCCATTGCAGCGGACTGGTGTCCTGGAATTCATCGATGAGCAGATGGCGCACCTGCGCGTCTAGCCGCTGCTGCACCCAGCCCGACAAGCCCGGATCGCCCAGCAGGGCCAGGGCACCGCGCTCCAGGTCGTTCATGTCGACCAGGCCACGGCTGCGCTTGAGCTGCTCGTATTGCTCGATCAGGCACACGGCCAGCCGGCACATCAGGCGATGAGAGCGGCAGGCCTGATGCTGAGCCAGTGCGCGCGACAGCAGCTCCAGCTCGACCAGCGCTTCTTCGAGATCAGCGCCCTCGCCCAGGTTCTTGCGAGGCGTCCCGGTCGCGGTGAAGAGCGCCACAAAGACGCCCCGAAAGGCCGCCTCGGCATCGACGTTCCCCAGTGCTGCCTCGATGGCTGTGGCGGCCTTGCGCGGCGTGACGCCTTTGGCCACGCCCAGGGCGCCGGCCAGCGCCCACAGCGCCGGCCGCAGCGCATCGAAAGCCTCCACGGGATGCGCGAGCCCTGCGAAACGCGGCGACACGCTAACCGCGTCGGGGACGCTGTCCAGCAAATGGCCCGTCTGCTGCGCCAGGCGCAGCTCGACTCGCTTGTCGAACGCCGCCTCCAGCCAGCTCTGCAATCGCCGCCTCCCGTAGCTTGAAGTCAGTTCGCGATAGGCCGCGAGCAGCTCTGGTTCGGCCAGCACGGCCGCGTGGAAGCGCGGCCAGAGTTCCGGCGCCAGTTCGGTGTCGTCCTCCAACAACTGAAGTTCGGGCGACAAGCCCTGTGTCTCAAGCAACTCAAATGGTGCGGCACGCAGCAGCTGGGAGAACCAGGCATGGAAGGTCCTGATCTCCACGCCCCGCCCGACCTGCAGCAGGCGCTGGCGCAGCACCGCCAGCGTCGGCGCCAGTGACTGCGCCTGCGCGGCAGACATGCCGCGCTGCAGCAGCGCGTCGACACGCGCCTCATAGCTGGCCTGGGAGAATTCCTCCAGCCATTGCCCCAGCCGCTCACGCATCTCGCCAGCGGCCTTGCGGGTGAATGTGATCGCCACGATTTCCTGCGGTTCAGCGCCTTCAAGCAGCGCGCGAAGGATGCGCGACACCAGCATCCAGGTCTTGCCTGCGCCCGCACAGGCCTCGACCACCACACTGCGCTGGGGATCGCAGGCGACGGCATAGAAGCGCTCGCGCGCCACGGTCTGGCCATCGGCGGTATAGGCGGCCACACCAGTCTCGGTCATGATCACAGCAGGCTTCCTGTCCAGTCATCGCGCCGGCACAGCCCACGCATTTCGCAATAGTCGCAGGCCGCGCCCTCGCCCAGCGCCGGCAGCGGCTGCCCGGCATGCATCGCCAGCAGATCGTCGGCCAGACCGTCAACGAGCAGCGCCGCACTGTCCCCAACGTCGGGATGGATGACGGCATCCACGCCCTTGCTCTCGTCCAGTGCCAGATAGAGCGCCTGTTGCTCGCCGCCCTCGGCCTCAGCCCCCATCAGCAGCGCATAGACCGCCAACTGCGTATCCTCGCTCGGAGTGGCCACCTTGTCCTTCAGCCCGGCGACGCTGCCGGTCTTGTAGTCGATCAGCAGCTGGGCGCCCCCGGCCGTGTCAACCCGATCAATGCGCCCGCCCAGAAGCAGTTCCTGCAAAGGCTGGCCCAGCGGCGCGAAGGGCTTGATCTCGCGCGCCAGCTCGCCCGCCTGGTAATTTGCCCCTCCCGCCTCATGCGCGGACAACCACTTCAGATAGCTTGGGATGAAACGCTCGAAACTCGCCAGGTACGGCAGGAACTCAGCCTCAGACAAGCCCAGCTCCTGCATCTGCTGCTGCGCTGCGGCCTGCAGGCACTCAATGTCGCTTTCAGCACCCGTATCCTTGGCCCGCAGCTCGTGGAACTGATGCAGCACGGCATGCAGCCAGGTGCCGTAATCACGCTTGTCGAGCGGCGCCTCCAGTTCGTCCTGCTCGCGCAGGCCCAGCATCACACGGGCAAAGAACTGATACGGGCACTGACGCAGCGATTCGAGCGCGCTGGCGCTGAGCCGTGCCGGCAACAGGCCCGACGTCACCGCTTGCGCGCGCTGGACCACATGCGTCTGCACCGGCTCATGCCCGCGGGCATCCTGCCATTGCCGTGCCGGCGGCAGGCCGGCGACCTGCAGCGCCTGTTCCAGCCGCTCCAGCAAGGGGCTGGGTGCCAAAGGCCCTTGACCACGGCTGTGACAGCGCAACAGCGTCAGTGCCGGCACACGCAGGAGCTGGGCAAAGGTCAGCACCTGGCCCTCGCGCTTGGCAGCCAGGGTGGGCATACCCAACTGGGCGGCCAAGCCGTCATTCAACAAGGCCGGCCCGGCTGGCACAGGCCCGAGCGTCACAGCATCAGCGCCCGGCAGGACCACCGCCGCGAAAGGCCGGAGCATGGCGCGCGCCAGCGGCGTGATCAGCACGGCGACCGACCCGGTGGCTGCGGGCACGAACTGCGCCGCTTCCAGAGTGGCCTCCACCCAGGCGACAAACTCGCCGTAAGCCAGGCGCGCCTGCTGCAACACGGCTTCATGTGCACTGCCGGGCCAAGGCGAACGGCGCAGCCACAGCGCATCCAGCAGCTGAGCTCCGGCCGGGTCAGATTCAAGCCACGCGGTCGCCCCCAGGCGCTGCAGCGTCTCGGCCAGGGCGCTCAACCAATCGGCCAGCGGCCGAACTGACGCGCCGTCACTGAGTGGCTCGAGCGCCGCATTCACCGCCGACCAGAGCCGGGCACTTCCCGGCGAAAGCTGCGCCAGTTGCAAGGCCGCCGGACTGCTCCAGCCCCGCTTGCGGCATTGCAGCTCAAGCGCCGACAAGGCCGCCGCGCCATAACGCTCGCTCAAATCAGCCGCCAACTCGCTCTTCATGCAACCCAGCCAGTCGTCCAGCGAAGCCTGCGGACGCGCCGCACGCAGTAGGGCCGTCAGCTGCGTGGCTTGCGGCAAAGTCGCCAGCATCCAGCCTGTCTCATCGCCGATCGCAACCGATTGGCGCTCAAGCAGGGTTCGAACGCGACGGATCAGCACCCGATCCTGCGCAATCAGCGCAACGGGCTGCCGCCCCAGCTGAAGGTGCTGCAGCACGGCCGCAGCGCTGCACTGCGCCAGCGACTCGAAGTCATCGCAGACCGCCTGCTCGATCAGCCCTGGCGGCGGCGATGTCGCGAAGGCCTCTTCCAGTGACAGGTCAGCGCTGAGGCGCAGCACCGGCAATCCATGCAGTTCAGCGCAATCCAGCACCGCGTTGGCCAGCGGCTCCGGACCACCACACTGCAGCAGCACCCAGGCGCTGGGTTGCAGTTCAAACAACGCATCCGTGGCCGGCGCCCGACCATCCGACGCTGCCCACTCCAGCGCGACCATCGCGAGCGCACGTTCCAGCGCGCCTGGGCCGGACTGAGTCAGGGCCTCACGGGCTTGCGACCAGAACGCCTCACGCACGCCCGGTGCGCGTTGCGACGCTGCGCGGGCCCAGGCATGCGCAGCCTCCACAAGGCGCAGCACAGCCAGATCAAAGGCTCGGCTATCGCGTCGCCTGAGCGCCTGGGCCCAGCTCTGCCCTTGCAACAGGCTGCGCGCGCTGAGCGCGTCGATGGCCGCATCAAAGCTGATCTGGAGCGGCTGCGGCAGCAGCTTGGGGCCTAGCGCGGCGGCAAGACTGTGTGTGGTTTCGATGCGAGGCTGCCAACGCCCCAACTGCATCCACGCCCGCCGGGCCGGGGCCAGATGCTGCGCAAACGGAAGCAACAGCACTGCATCACGTGTGGACAGCCCTTGCGAATCCAGCCACTGCAGCACACGCTTGGAGAACTGCGGCCAGAAACCGGCCGCCATATGCTGCTGATCCAGCGGAAACAATGGGGATTCGTTCAAGGGCACAGAGGATTCAGGCAGGGCCAAAGGGGGAGTCACGCCGGCGTCATCGGGCCGGCAAGCTTTGTGTCAGAATCATTGTGCCTTGATGCCGCGCCTGTATGCCGGCCCCTCCTAGGATCCAATCCATGAGCAGCGAACTGATCAAACACATTTCCGACGCGTCTTTTGAAGCCGACGTGATCCAAGCCGACAAGCCCGTGTTGGTGGATTACTGGGCTGAGTGGTGCGGCCCTTGCAAGATGATTGCACCCATCCTGGATGACGTCTCCAAGGACTACCAGGGCCGCGTTCAGATCGCCAAGATGAACGTTGACGAGAACCGTGAAGTGCCTGCCAAGTTTGGTATCCGCGGCATCCCGACGCTGATGCTGTTCAAGGGCGGCCAGCTCTCTGCCACCAAGGTGGGCGCCCTGTCCAAGGCCCAGTTGACGGCCTTCCTGGACGCTAACCTATAATCTCCAACATCTGCTGATGCGGGCCGCCTGATAAGCACAGCCTAACCCGCGACCCGCACCAGCAAGATTGCCAACACGCCCGGCCTCCGACGAGGTGACGGCGCGTGGACTCGGCGCCCAAGCTCCCGCGTTTTTTTGATTGTTTCGTTCGCGCCGCAGCTGACAGCTGCATGTGCTTGGACGTAGTGCTTGCCGCCGAAGTTTCTGTCCGTGGCCCTTGGCAGGGCCTGGGACCATTCTCAGGGTACTCACCCATGCATCTTTCCGAACTGAAAGCGCTTCACGTCTCGGCCCTGATCCAGATGGGCGAAGAGCTGGAGATCGACAACGTCGCTCGTCTGCGCAAGCAGGAGCTGATGTTCGCGATCATGAAGAAGCGCGCCAAGGCCGGCGAACAGGTCTTCGGCGACGGCGTGCTGGAAGTGCTGCCCGATGGCTTCGGCTTCCTGCGCTCGATCGAAGCCAGCTACATGGCGTCGACCGACGACATCTACCTCAGCCCCAGCCAGATCCGCCGCTTCAATCTGCACACCGGCGACATGGTGGAAGGCGAAGTGCGCGTTCCCAAGGACGGCGAGCGCTACTTCGCGCTGGTCAAGGTCGACCGGGTCAACGGCCTGACGCCCGAGGAGAGCAAGCACAAGATCATGTTCGAGAACTTGACGCCCCTGTTCCCCAGGGAGCCGTTCAAGCTCGAGCGCGACAACTTCAAGGGCGAAGAGAACATCACCGGTCGCATCATCGACCTGATCGCCCCGATCGGCAAAGGCCAGCGCGCCTTGATCGTCGCGCAGCCCAAGACCGGCAAGACCGAGATGATGAAGAGCATCGCTCACGCGCTGGTTGCCAATCATCCTGAGTCGCACCTGATCGTGCTGCTGGTCGATGAGCGCCCTGAGGAAGTGACCGAGATGGTCCGCACGGTGCGCGGCGAGGTGATCAGCTCGACCTTTGACGAACCAGCAGCACGCCACGTGCAAGTGGCCGAGATGGTGATCGAGCGCGCCAAGCGCCTGGTCGAGCTGAAGAAGGACGTGATCATCCTGCTGGATTCGATCACCCGCCTGGCCCGCGCCTACAACAACGTGCTGCCCTCCTCAGGCAAGGTGCTGACTGGCGGCGTCGACGCCAACGCCTTGCAGCGCCCCAAGCGCTTCTTCGGTGCAGCCCGCAATATCGAAGAAGGCGGCTCGCTGACCATCATCGGCACCGCGCTGATCGACACCGGCAGCCGCATGGACGAGGTGATCTACGAGGAGTTCAAGGGCACCGGCAACTGCGAAATCCACCTGGATCGCCGCATGGCCGAGAAGCGCGTCTACCCGTCGATCCTGATCAACAAGTCCGGCACCCGCCGCGAAGAGCTGCTGCTCAAGCCCGAGATCCTGCAAAAGAGCTGGATCCTGCGCAAGCTGCTCTACAACATGGACGAGATCGAGGCGATGGAGTTCGTGCTCGACAAGATGAAGTCCACCAAGAACAACCTCGACTTCTTCGACATGATGCGTCGCGGCGGTTGATCCTGGCAGGACTTCCCGGCGCCTCCTGCGGAGGTGCCAACGGCGCCGCCCCTGTGGCGGCGCTCACATTTCAGCTACAATCAGCGTTTTTCCGCTGTCGGAAAGTGCGCCACATGGTGTGGCAGTGGCTCCCGGCACGTCAGCGCGAATCGGCGAGAGGTTTCCCATGAAAGAAGGCATTCACCCCAACTACCGCGACGTTGTGTTCGTGGACCAGTCCAACGGCTTCCAGTTCGTGACGCGCTCGACCGTCCAGACCAAGGAAACCATCACCATCGACGGCAAGGCTATGCCGCTGGTGAAGCTGGAAACCACCAGCGAATCGCACCCCTTCTACACCGGCACCCAGAAGAGCATCGACAACCTGGGCGGTCGTGTCGAAAAGTTCCGCAACAAGTTCGCTCGCGTCGGCCTCAAGAAGTAAGACCTGCGCAACGCACAGAAAGGCAGCTTCGGCTGCCTTTTTTTCATGGCCGCGATTGTTGCGGCATGATCGCCCCTATCTGAACGGCCGACAGCGCGTGAACCTGCCCAATCCTGCCATCGTGACCGAGCGCAACGCGCAGCGACTGCCGCGCTTGGCGCTGCTGATTTTCTGTGCAGCCTATGTGCTTCCCGGCTTGTTCGGCCGAGATCCCTGGCGCAACGCCGATCTCACGGCCTTTGGCTTCATGGCCAGCATCGCGCAAGGGCATGCCACGTGGCTGCAGCCAGCGATCGCTGGCATTCCTGCAGAGGGCGGCCTGCTGTCGTACTGGATCGGTGCACTCGCCATCAAGGCCTTACCATTTCTTGATCCGGCGCTCGCAGCGCGGATGCCCTTTGCGTTGGCGCTAACGGGCGTGCTGATCCTGGTCTGGTACAGCAGCTTTCACCTCGCTCGAACTGACGCTGCGCAACCGGTTGCCTTCGCCTTCGGTGGCGAAGCCCAGGGTGTTGACTACGCTCGGGCTATCGCCGACGGCGCCCTGCTCGCCTTGATCGCCAGCCTTGGCCTGCTGCAACTGGGGCATGAGACCACGCCGGAGCTGATGCAATTGCTGGCCTGTGCAGTCTTCGTCTATGGCCTCGCTGCAGCGCCCTTCCGCCCTGCCAAAGCCCGAGTGGCCGTTCTGCTCGCATTGCCAATGCTTGCGGCCAGTGGCGCGCCCGCGGTGGCACTCGCATTCGTCGCGGGCGGCATCGTGCTGTGCACGCGCTCCAGCTACGTTGCAGTGAGAGGTCTCGTTCCTTGGCTGCTGGCCGCTGGCGCCCTGAGCCTCGCGGCTGCCTGGGGGCTGCATGTGTGGGAATGGCGCGTCAACGTTGCGTCACACTTTGACGACCCGCTGCGCTTCCTCGGCCTTCTCGCCTGGTTCAGCTGGCCCGCTTGGCCCCTGGCGCTCTGGACTCTCTGGCGCTGGCGCCTGCACTGGCAGCATCGGCACGTCAGTGTGCCCCTGCTGTGCCTGTCCGTGCCCTTGCTGACCAGTGCCTTGATGAATGGCTCTGATCGGGCCCTGCTGCTGAGCCTGCCAGCCTTGGCAGTGCTGGCCAGCTTCGCGTTGCCAACGCTCAAGCGCAGCGTAGCGGCTGCGATGGATTGGTTCGCGGTGTTCTTCTTCTCGAGTCTGGCGCTGTTCGTCTGGGTCTACTACGCGTCGATGCAAGTCGGCTGGCCATCCCAGCCTCTGGCCAACGTACGCAAGCTGGCGCAAGGCTATGAACCGAGCTTCCATCCGCTGGCCTTTGGTCTGGCCCTGGTGGCCAGTCTTGCGTGGCTCGCACTGGTGCGTTGGCGGACGGCGAAGCACCAGCACGCGCTGTGGAAGAGCCTTGTGCTGCCGGCTGGCGGTGTTGCCCTTCTCTGGCTGCTGATCATGAGCCTTTGGTTGCCCTTGCTGGACTACGCTCGCAGCAACCGGCCGCTCGTTGATCGACTGCAAGCTCATCTGCCACAGCAGATCGACTGCCTCGCAGCGCCGACCCAAGCTTTGCCGCTGTTGGCTACGCTGGAGTTCCAGGGGGGGTGGCGCGTCGACGCACAGCGGACGCTACAGCAGACCTCTTGCACTTACGCTATCCAGTTGACCGATCAAGGCGTTGCACCTGCCGTGCCGGAAGGCTGGCGTGTCGTGGCGTCAGTGCGCCGTCCGACGGATCGGCAACAGCATTACGTCCTGCTGAGCCGCCATTGACTGCTTCGCCACACTCAGCGTGAGGCAGCAGCAGACGTTTCGGTTTCAGCAATCGCTATGGCGCGCACGCGTACCGCCGGCAAGAGCAAGGCGAAGTCGCTGCCCCTGCCGAGTTCGCTTTCGATCTGCAGTGAGCCGCCATGACGCTGCATCACATGCTTGACGATGGACAGGCCCAGCCCTGTACCACCGGTCTCACGAGAGCGACTGCCGTCGACGCGGTAGAAGCGCTCCGCCAGCCGCGGCAGGTGTTCCTTCGCAATACCTGGGCCAGTGTCATGCACCCAGAGCTGCAAACATCCGTCGGCCTGAAGACGCCAGCCGATATCGATCGCACCACCGTCTGGCGTGTAGCGAACCGCATTAGTAGCCAGATTGCCGATTGCGCTCAGCAACTCCGATTCGTTGCCTGCAATCTCAAGTTGACTCTTTGCTTCACAACTGATCCGATGCCGTCCCGCTGACAGCGCGACCGCATCCGCAGAAACTCGAGCCAGCAGCCCATCAACGGTGATCCACCGATCTCCGCCTGGGCGGGGACTGCCCTCCAGCTGAGCGAGCGTCAACAAATCACTGACCAGAGTCAGCATGCGCTGCGTCTGCTGCTCCATCAGCACGATGACGCGCTTTCGCTCGGCCTCGGTCAGGGGCAACGAGCCCATGGTCTCGATGAAGCCGGTCAAGACTGTCAACGGGGTGCGAATCTCATGCGAGACATTGGCAACGAAGTCACGCCGCATGGCCTCAGCACGTTCGCGCTCGGTCACATCCTGGGAGAGCACCAGGCGCAAGCCGTCGGCGTAGCAACGCACAATGACGCTCAGCGAACCAGGCCCCCGCGGGTTCGGCAACATCAGGGGCTCGGTATAAAGGCCTTGATGCAGGTAGTCGACAAAGGTAGGCGAGCGCACCAGATTTGTCACACGCTGCAGCAGGTCGCGCTGTGGATCGAGTGAGAAGTGGTCGGCGGCCACGCGGTTGCACCACTGGATCTGGTCCTGTGTGTCAAGCATGAGCACGCCGTTCGGCGAAGCTTCAATCGCGGACAGGAACTGCTGCAACTGAAGGCGCTCGCGTGCCAGCGCTTGCTCACGCAGGCGCAATGCACGCTCGACACGGTAACCCAGCTCGCCCCACAAGCCGGTATCTCGCGGAGCAGATGATTCTTGATTGCCGCGAAGCCAGCTCAAGAGGCGGTGACCGCGCACGCCATCCAGCACCAGCAGACCCAGCGATGCGCTGGCCACGCCGATCAGGTTGGCCACCACCGGCATCTTCAGCCAGTCCTGAAGCAGAAGGCTGATCAGCGCACCGAGGCCGATGGCCACAAGTGCCAGAAAGATACGAAAACCGATCCAACTCACCTGAGCGCCGATCCTGTCTTCAAGCCGACATGACGCTGGCCTGCTGAGCCATGCGATAGCCAGCACCGCGAACGGTTTCGATCAGCCGTGCACATTGAACCTTGTCCAATGCCTCACGCAGGCGCTTGACATGAACGTCCACCGTGCGCTCCTCGATGAACACATGATCACCCCAGACGCGATCAAGCAGTTGCGAGCGGCTGTGAACCCGCTCCGGGTGCGTCATGAAGAAGTGGAGCAAGCGGAATTCGGTCGGTCCGAGCTTGATCTCAACGCCTTCGCGGCTGACTCGCCGAGTGCTCGGGTCAAGACTGAGTCCGCCGACCTCAACCACCGAGTCCAGTGCTTCCGGTGCTTTGCGGCGCAGCACTGCGCGGATGCGCGCCAGCAACTCATTAGTCGAGAACGGTTTGGTCAGGTAGTCATCCGCGCCAGCGTCAAGCCCAGAAATCTTGTCTGTTTCTTCGGCGCGTGCGGTAAGCATGATGATCGGCAGTTCCTTGGTACGCGACTGACCGCGCCACAAACGAGCCAAAGCCAGCCCGGATTGACCGGGCAACATCCAGTCCAGCACGACCAGATCGGGCAGCACGCGATCGACCTCGTACTGAGCCTGGTCGGCACTGCCAGCGATAGTCACCTCGAATCCAGCGTGACGCAGGTTGATGGAGATCAGCTCAGCAATCGCCGACTCATCCTCAACCACCAGAACTCGACTCATGTTGATGCTCCCCCGCCTCAGCGAACCATCGTCTCAACTGCCTCGGGCGTGTTGTGACGCACGTCCTGGCCCTTGACGACGTAGATGATCACTTCCGCCAGGTTCTTGGCATGGTCGCCCACGCGCTCGATGGCCTTGGCAACGAACACCAGATCAATAGCTGAAGAAATGGTCCGCGGATCTTCCATCATGTAGGTGATCAGCTTGCGCATCAGACCGTCGAATTCCTTGTCGATCTGATCGTCTTGCTTGAGCACGGCCAGAGCGCTTTCGACGTCCAAGCGCGCGAACGCATCGAGCGCCTTGCGCAGCTGGGCTACGGCGAGATCGGTTTCAAACGCAAGATCAGCCATCGGTAGACGCAGGCGGCTCGACACGCCTTCGTTCATCAGACGCTGCACGGTACGCGCAACCCGCGCCGCCTCATCGCCGACACGCTCCAGATTGGCAATGGCCTTGGAAATGGCAATCAGCAGACGCAGATCGCGCGCTGTGGGTTGCCGGCGGGCAATGATGCTGTGCAACTCGCGATCAATCTCGATTTCCATCGCATTGACGCGCTCTTCGTTGCGCAGCACTTCACTGGCCTGCTCCCCACTGAAGCCCAGCAAGGCCTTGACAGCCTGGGCCACCTGAACTTCAACCAAGCCGCCCATTTCCAGCACACGGGTGGAGATCACATTCAGCTCGGTATCGAACTGGCTCGAAAGATGTTTGTCGCTCATTCCATTCTCCTGATCAGGCTGCGCCACCTGTGGCGCCGGGCGCTTCGCCTAGTATGTCGCGCGAATCCGGTCGTCTACGATTCCGTCAACCGAAGCGGCCGGTGATGTAGTCCTCGGTGTCCTTGCGCTTGGGCTGCATGAACAGCTCGGCTGTCGGGCCGAACTCGATCAGGTCGCCCAAGTACATATAGGCCGTGTAATCCGAGCTACGTGCGGCCTGCTGCATGTTGTGCGTCACGATGGCCACGGTGTAGTCGCTCTTGAGCTCATCGATCAGCTCTTCAATCTTGCCGGTAGAGATCGGGTCCAGCGCTGAGCAGGGCTCGTCAAGCAGCAAGACTTCCGGCTTGATCGCAATGCCACGCGCAATACACAGACGCTGCTGCTGACCACCAGACAAGCCTGAACCGCTCTGGTTGAGCTTGTCCTTGACCTCGGTCCAAAGCGCCGCCTTCTTCAAGGCCCACTCGACGCGTTCATCCATTTCCACGCGCGGCAGCTTCTCGAACAGGCGAACACCGAAAGCGATGTTGTCGTAGATCGACATCGGGAACGGTGTCGGCTTCTGGAACACCATGCCAACCTTTGCACGGATCAGCGAGACGTCCTCGCGGCTGCTCAGAATGTCTTCACCGTCCAGCAAGATCTGGCCTTCAGCACGCTGCTCCGGGTACAGCTCAAACATACGGTTGAGCGTACGCAGCAGCGTGGACTTGCCGCAGCCGGAAGGGCCGATGAAGGCCGTAACCTTCTTCTCGGGAATGTCCAGGTTGATGTTCTTCAACGCCAGGAAATTGCCGTAGTAGAAGTTCAGGTTGCGGATCGAGAGCTTGGTCTTCTCGGTCACAGGAGTGTCGACTTTGGCGTCCATGATGTTTTGACCCCGATTGCTTAATGCTTGTTCTTGAAGAGCACGCGCGCCAGGATGTTTAGCAGCAGCACGCCGATGGTGATGATGAATACGCCCGCCCAAGCCAGCTTCTGCCAGTTCTCGTAGGGGCTCATCGCAAACTTGAAGATCGTGACCGGCAGGCTGGCCATCGGCTCACTCAGATCTGCGGTCCAGAACTGGTTCGACAAAGCCGTGAACAGCAATGGTGCCGTCTCGCCGGAGACGCGGGCCAGCGCGAGCAAAATGCCCGTCATGACGCCGGCTCGCGCTGCCTTCAGGGTGACCGAGCTGATCACCTTCCACTTGGGCGTGCCCAGGGCATAGGCAGCCTCCCGAAGTGCATTGGGAATCAGTGTCAGCATGTTTTCCGTGGTGCGAATCACCACCGGAATGACGATCAGCGCAAGCGCAAGGACGCCAGCAAATCCGGAAAATCCCTTCACGCGGGCAACGAAAACCGCGTAGATGAACAGGCCGATCACGATGGATGGCGCTGACAGAAGGATGTCGTTGATGAAACGCACCACGCTGCCAAGCCAGGTCTTCTGGCCATACTCCGCCAGATAGATACCAGCCAGCACGCCCACCGGCGTACCGATCAAGGTGGCCAGACCGACCATCACCAAGGAGCCGAAGATGGCATTCGCCAACCCCCCGGTTTCCGCCATCGGTGGTGGGGTCATTTCAGTAAACGTGGAAATCGCGAGCCCACCCACCCCCAGACGGATCGTCTCGAACAGAATCCAGGTCAGCCAGAACAGCCCGAAGGCCATTGCTGCAAGCGACAGTGTCAGGGCGACCTGGTTGACCACCTTGCGCTTGCGATGCATAGCCATGCGGCCAGCATCGAGTGCCGTTGAACGACCGGTACTGCTCATGACCGTGCCCCTTCATTCTTCTTGAGTTGCGACAGCAGGATCTTCGAGAAGCTCAAGACCACGAAAGTGATGAAGAACAAGACCAGGCCCAGATAGATCAACGAAGCCTGATGCAAGCCTTCGCTGGCTTCAGCGAACTCGTTGGCCAGTGCCGAGGTGATGCTGTTGGCGGCCTCGAACAACGACAGCGAGTCAAGTTGGTTCATATTGCCGATCACAAACGTGACCGCCATGGTTTCACCCAGCGCACGACCCAGCCCCAGCATGATGGCGCCCACAACACCGGTCTTGGTGTACGGCAGCACCACGCGCCAGACGACCTCCCAGGTTGTCGAGCCCAGAGCGAAGGCCGATTCCTTCAGCATCGGCGGAGTGACCTCAAACACATCACGCATCACCGACGCAATGAAGGGGATGATCATGATGGCCAGGATGATGCCGGCCGAAAGAATGCCAATGCCGACCGGAGGGCCGGAGACCAAGGCGCCCAAAAAAGGAACGCCGTTGAACATGCCCTGCAGCGGCTGCTGCACATAGGTCGCCAGCAGAGGGCCGAACACCAGCAAGCCCCACATGCCGTAGACGATCGACGGCACTGCGGCAAGCAGCTCGATCGCAGTACCCAAGGGACGGCGCAGCCAGCTCGGGGACAGTTCGGTCAGGAAGATGGCGATGCCGAAGCTGACTGGCACAGCAATCAGCAGCGCGATGAACGAGGTCATCAGCGTGCCATAGATCATCACGAGGCCGCCGAACTTCTCCTGAACGGGGTCCCACTCGGTTGATATCAGAAAACCGAGACCGAAATGCTGAATTGCCGGTGCTGCGCCGACCAGCAGCGACAGAATGATGCCGACCAGCAGCAACAGCGTCAGCCAAGCCGCGCCGTGTGCCAGGAGTGAGAAGGCCGTGTCAGCCCAAGGCACGAGGCGTCTGCGCTTAGGCGGGCTGCCCTCGGGGCGGGTCGACTCAGCGTCGCTGAGCGTGGGACTGGAGCTGGCTGGGAGTATTGCGGCCACTGGACCTCCGCATGATGGACAAAAAGGAAGAGAGTGCGCCTGATTCGACAACAGCCCGGGGCCTCAAAACAAGGCTGCCGGGCTGTCAGATCATCAGTGCTCGTTTACTTGAAGCTGATAGCCTTGCCCGAAGCGTCCTTGACCTGCTCGGTCCAAACCTTGCGGACCAAGTTCTTGACGCTGTCCGGCAGCGCCACGTAATCCAGCTCGGCAGCCATCTTGTCGCCGTTGGCGTAGGCCCAGTCAAAGAACTTCATCGAATTGCTGGCGTTGGCCGGCTTGTCCTGCACCTTGTGCATCAAGATGAAGGTTGCACCAGTGATCGGCCAGCTGTCCTTGCCAGGTTGCTCGGTCAGCACCTGGAAGAAGCTCTTGTTCCAATCAGCACCGGCAGCTGCTGCCTTGAAGGTCAGATCGTCAGGCTGAACATAGACGCCATCCTTGTTGCGCAGTTGCACATGGGACATCTTGTTCTGCTTGGCGTAGGCGTACTCGACATAGCCAATCGAATTGGGCAGACGCGTCACGAAGGCCGACACGCCTTCATTGCCCTTGCCGCCTGCGCCGGTAGGCCAATTGACGGCCGTACCTTCGCCGACCTTTTCCTTCCACTCAGCGTTCAGCTTGGAGAGGTAGTTCGTGAAGAGGAACGAGGTGCCGGAACCATCGGCGCGACGAACCACAGCAATCTGTGCGTCAGGCAACGGCACGCCAGGATTCAGCGCCACGATCGCGCCGTCATTCCACTTGGCAACCTTGCCCAGGTAGATGTCACCCAGCACTGCGCCCGTCAGCTTCAGCTGGCCAGGCTTGATACCCGCAATGTTGACCACCGGCACCACACCACCGATCACGGTGGGGAACTGGATCATGCCGTCCTTGGCCAGTTCGTCGTCCTTCAGCGGCGCATCAGTTGCGCCGAAGTCGACCGTCTTGGCCTTGATTTGCCGAATGCCTGCGCCCGATCCGACGGATTGGTAGTTGATGCGAGCACCGGTCGCCTTGTTGTAAGCGTCAGCCCATTTGGCGTAAACCGGTGCCGGGAAAGAAGCACCTGCTCCGGTGACATCTTGCGCAAGAGAAACAGCTGTGAAGCCGAAACCGGCCGCCAGAACCAAACCCTTGCTGAGTTGAGAGAAGTTCATAAGGTCCCTATCCGAGTCCGTGGTTGACAATGATAGGGATGCTATGACTCTTGTGTGACAAGCGAATGACACAAATCCGGGGACGCCGAGGCGCGCAAGCAGGCTTGTCTGGTCTCAGACGCTTACAAAACCGTCACAAACTGTTCCCGGAACTGTCACAAACACCTGAATTCGGCGGGAATCCAAGCCATGAAGGCATGTTTCAGGCTTGGACCGCCTCAACCAGTCGTTGCGCACAGAGCTTCGCCACGGCGGCATCGCTGGCCTCAACCATCACGCGCAGCAAGGGCTCGGTCCCTGAGGCTCGGATCAGGACACGGCCGCTCTTGCCCAGGTCGGCCGTCACATCGGCCTGCGCCTGAGCCAAGCGTGCATTACTCTTCCAATCCTGGCCTGGCTGGAGTCTGACGTTGATCAGCGTCTGCGGGAAGAGATCAACCCCATCCATCAATTCAGCCAAGCTGCGCCCGGTGCGCACAACAGCTTGAAGCACCAGCAAGGCGCTGACAATGCCATCACCTGTCGTGTGCTTGTCCAACGCCAGCAGGTGGCCAGAGCCCTCCCCGCCCAGTTGCCAGCCTCGCGCAGCCAACTCCTCCAGCACGTATCGATCTCCAACCTTGGCACGGACGAAGTCCACATCGCGCGCGCGCAGAGCGAGCTCCACCGCCATATTGGTCATCAAGGTGCCAACGGCTCCTGCCACAGCCTGGCCTTGCGCCAGCCGGTCCGCTACCATCACATAGAGCAGCTCGTCCCCGTTGTAGAGACGGCCTTGCGCGTCGACCAACTGCAGCCGATCAGCATCGCCATCCAGCGCAACCCCGTAATGCGCGCCATGCTCCTTGACCGCCTTGACCAAAGCTGCAGGCGCCGTTGCGCCACAGCCTTCGTTGATATTGAAGCCATCGGGACTGCAGGCCACTGGAATGACCTCGGCACCGAGTTCGTGAAACACGTCGGGCGCCACATGGTAGGCCGCGCCATTCGCCGCATCGACCACGATCTTCAGGCCGCGCAGTGTCAGGTCCGAGCCAAAACTGTTCTTGCAGAATTCGATGTATCGGCCGCGGGCATCCTGAAGACGACGAGCGCGCCCCAGGTTCGCAGAATCGACCCAGGCTGGCGCTTCCTGCAGAGCCTGCTCGACCGCCAGTTCCCACGCATCAGGCAATTTCTCGCCCCGCGCAGAGAAAAACTTGATGCCGTTGTCAGCAAACGGGTTATGCGACGCACTAATCACCACACCGAGTTGCTGACGCAGCGCTCGAGTCAGGTAGGCCACACCCGGCGTCGGCAGCGGACCTGTCAGCCACACATCGACGCCAGCCGAGGCAAAGCCAGCCTCAAGCGACGACTCCAGCATGTAGCCCGAGATTCGCGTGTCCTTGCCAATCAGAACGCTGGGGCGCGTCATTTCTTTGCGCAGCACCCGGCCTACCGCATGCCCAAGCCTGAGCATGAAGTCCGGCGTGATGGGCGCTTGCCCCACGGTGCCACGGATGCCATCGGTTCCAAAGTACATGCGGCTCATCTTGAGCATCCTCCTGATTCGTTTGTCGCATTGTCGACGATAGCCGCCCCGACACCACCCGCGGCAGACCACACCTTCAACGCGTCGACAGTCGGCGCGACATCGTGCACACGCACGATGCGGGCGCCCTGCGATACGGCGGCCAGCGCGGCTGCGAGGCTTGCCGGAAGTCGCTCGCCGACCGGGCGGCCGGTCAACGCACCCAGCGAGGATTTTCGAGACCAACCAACCAGCAAGGGATACCCAAGCGTCAGAAGGACGGCCTGGCGCCGGAGCAACTCAAAATTCTGTTCAGGCGTCTTGGCAAAACCGTAACCAGGATCCAGCACGATCCGCTCTGGGGCTACACCGGCGGCGCGAAGAGCGCCCGCTCGCTCAGCAAGGAAATCACCGACTTCACTGGCGATGTCCCGGTACTCAACCAATCCCTGCATCGTCGCCGGCTCGCCGCGCATATGCATCAGGCACACACCCGCCTGTCCATGACGGGCAAGCAGGTCAATGGCTCCGGGGCGCCGCAGGGACTGGATATCGTTGACGATGTCCACCCCCATGTCGAGCGCACGGCGCATCACCTCCGGCTTGGAGCTGTCGACAGAGACCGGCACGCCCATCTGAAGGGCGGCCGCCAGCACATCCGCAATCCGGTGCCACTCCTCATCCGCCGTCAGCAGCGGCGCACCCGGGCGGCTGGACTCGCCACCGATGTCGAGGATGTCGGCCCCTTCGCGCGACAACAGTTCGCAGTGCGCGATGGCCGCTCGCCGCTCGCCATGCAGACCGCCATCCGAGAAGGAATCAGGCGTCACATTGACAATGCCCATCACCAAGGGGCGCGCCGTCAAGTCGAGTAAAAAACGCGTCGTTTGCCAGTGCATCGATTGAGTGCCGCGAGTGAATCGTGGAGCCAAAGCAAAACGGGGCAATGAGCCCCGTTCTGTCTAGTGGCAAGTGCCGCGGTCAGGCTGCGGCGTGTGCCTCACCCGTCCCGACTGCCGGCGGGCTTCCATCCGACCGGCCGCCCGTGGAAGGCGTCCAATCCTTCGGTGGTCGCGGCGGACGACCTTCCATGATGTCGTTGATCTGGTCGCTGTCGATGGTCTCCCATTCCAGCAGCGCCTTGGCCATCGCATGCATCTTGTCCTGGTTGTCTTCGATGTGCTTGCGCGCGATCACGTACTGTTCATCGATGATGCGACGGATCACCTCATCGACCTTGCGCATCGTCTCTTCCGACATGCTGGTGGTCTTGGTCACAGAACGGCCGAGGAAGACCTCGCCTTCATTCTCGGCATAGACCATCGGACCCAGTTCGTCCGTCATGCCGTAGCGCGTGACCATGTCGCGGGCGATGGCGGTCGCGCGTTCGAAGTCATTCGACGCACCCGTGGTCATCTGATTCATGAAAACTTCTTCAGCAATCCGGCCGCCAAACAGCACCGAGATGGTCGAGAGCATGCGCTCCTTGTCCATGCTGTAGCGGTCGCCTTCGGGCAGCTGCATTGTCACGCCCAAGGCTCGGCCGCGTGGGATAACCGTAACCTTGTGAACCGGATCGGTCTTCGGCATCAGACGCGCCACCAATGCATGACCTGCCTCGTGATAGGCCGTGTTCTTGCGCTCTTCCTCGGGCATGACCATGGACTTGCGCTCGGGGCCCATCATGATCTTGTCCTTGGCCTTCTCGAAGTCGATCATCTCGACCACGCGACCATTGCGCCGCGCTGCGAACAGCGCAGCCTCATTGACCAGATTGGCAAGGTCAGCACCAGAGAAGCCGGGCGTGCCGCGAGCGAGGATGTCGGCGCGGATGTCCTGGCCAACCGGCACCTTGCGCATGTGCACGTTCAGGATCTGCTCGCGGCCGCGCACATCCGGCAGGGTCACGTAGACCTGACGGTCAAAACGACCGGGGCGCAGCAGGGCCGGATCCAGAATGTCGGGACGGTTCGTCGCGGCCATCACGATGACGCCGAGATTCGTCTCGAAACCGTCCATCTCGACCAGCATCTGATTCAGCGTTTGCTCACGCTCATCGTTGCCGCCGCCCAAGCCGGCACCACGGTGGCGTCCAACGGCATCGATTTCGTCGACGAAGATGATGCAAGGCGCGCTTTTCTTCGCTTGCTCGAACATGTCGCGCACACGAGCTGCACCGACACCGACGAACATCTCGACGAAGTCGGAACCCGAAATCGAGAAGAACGGAACCTTGGCTTCACCGGCAATGGCCTTGGCGAGCAAAGTCTTGCCTGTACCAGGAGGGCCTACCAACAGAACGCCACGCGGGATGCGGCCACCCAGCTTCTGGAACTTCTGCGGATCCTTCAGGAAGTCCACCAGCTCCTTGACCTCTTCCTTGGCTTCATCGCAACCAGCGACGTCCGCGAATGTGGTGGCATTGTTGGCCTCGTCCAGCATGCGAGCCTTGCTCTTGCCGAAGCTGAACGCACCGCCCTTGCCGCCGCCCTGCATCTGCCGCATGAAATAGACCCAGACACCGATCAGCAGCAGCATTGGCCCCCAGCTGACGAGAATGCTCATCAGCAGAGAGGGTTCTTCACGCGGCTTGACATCGAACTTGACGCCATTGGCAATCAGGTCGCCAACCAAGCCTCGGTCCAAGTACGTGGCCGTGCTGCGCAGGCGCCGGTCGTCATTCGTGACCGCGATGATCTCGGTGCCACCGTTGCCTTCTTGCAGCGTAACCTGCTTGATCCGGTTAGCACGCACCTCTTCCAGGAAGTCGGAATAGCCGATCTGATTGCCCTGGACCGAGCCGCGATCAAACTGCTTGAAGACGGTGAACAGCACCAGCGCTATCACCATCCAAACAGCTACCTTAGAGAACCACTGATTGTTCACCGCGACTCCTTAATTCATTCACACACCCGCAATTCGCTGCGGGAGATGCACGGCATATGGGGTTGATTCTATTGCAGTCAAGCCCTCAGGCTTGATTGGGAATTTCATGCGCGACGATAGGTATTGCCGCGCTCTTGCTTTACTTCAGTCCGATGCCGACCAGGAAGGTCTCGGACGAGCGATCACGCGATGCCTTGGGCTTGATCGCCTTGACCTTCTTGAAGCTCTGGCGGAACAACTCAACCAGTTCGCTGTAGCCGCTGCCGTGGAAGACCTTGGCCACCAAGGCGCCCTCGGGCCGAAGGTGCTGGCGCGAAAAGTCTATGGCCAGCTCGATCAGATGCTCGATACGCGCTGCATCCGTTGATGCGATGCCTGACAGGTTCGGCGCCATATCCGAAACGACCACATCGACCACGCGCCCAGCCAGCGCTTCTTCCAACTGTTTGAGCACCGCGTCCTCGCGGAAGTCACCCTGGATGAACTGCACGCCTTCAATGGGCTCGAGCTCCAGCAGGTCCAGCGCAATGATGGTGCCATTGAGCTCACCCACCGCTGCACCACCCGTGCCGGCTTCCTTGGGGGCAAAGCGGCGGCGCAAGTACTGGCTCCAAGCGCCGGGCGCGGCCCCCAGATCAACCACAACCTGTCCGGGCTTGATGAGCTTAAGCTCCTCATCAATTTCCTTCAGCTTGTAGGCGGCGCGGGCCCGAAAACCTTCTTTCTGGGCCAGCTTCACATAGGGGTCGGTGACGTGGTCATGCATCCACGCCTTGTTGACTTTCTTGCTCTTTGTCTGAATCTTCATGTTGAACGGATAATACGGCTATGCCTGCGATTCAATTGACTCCTGCCCAGCGCAAGGAAAAACGCGCCGACGCCCATCATCTTGACCCTGTGGTCATGATCGGAGCTGACGGTCTCTCATCCGCGGTCGTCAAGGAAACTGACGCCGCCCTCAACGCCCATGGCCTGATCAAGGTCCGGGTGATGTCTGACGACCGCACCAACCGCGAGTCCATCTTTGCCGAACTCGCCGACAAGCTCAGTGCGGCACCGATTCAGCACATCGGCAAGCTTCTGGTGTTGTGGCGCCCGATGCCTGAGAAGGTCAAAGCTGAACGCGAAGACGCCAAACCTGGCCCCAAGGTGGTCAAGATCGTCAAGTTCTCCAAGAGTGGCAACCACCGCCCGCAGATCAAGAAGGTGCAGGTCCTTGGCAATCAACGCGTAGCCCAGGGTGGCGAGATCAAGCGAGCCAAACGCCGCATCACCAGCGTCAAGAAGAAGGCGGCTGACTGACGCCTGCGGTCAGCTGGCAGCGCCTCGGGACGAGGCGCGCCATGCCAATGCCAGCACGGCCAGCAGCTTGATGACAAAGAACAGCATGGATGCTCCATGCAGCGCCCCGAAGCCGATGTCCCCCTGTCCAGCACGGGCAGCGGCCATCAAGGGCTGCAGCCCGTAATAGCCGGCCACCACACAGAGTAGAGCCATCAGCGGGAGCAAGAGCTCAGCACTGAACACCCGGGCGCCCTCAGCAGCATCACGCTGCAGGCGCCGCTCCATCATCACGAGCAGCAGGCCACAAGCCAAGCCGACTTGCGCGTCAATCTCGAAAAGGCGTCCTACCAGGACAGCCGCCTGCGGACGATCCAGCACCGCGAAGGCGCTCGGCGCCGCGATCGCAGCAATGCAGAGCAACTCGCCAGCCCACAAGGCAGCCAACAAAGCACGAGCACGCGACAGCACGCCCATCTCTCGTCAGACGTAGCGGACTTCGACGATCTCGTAGCGCTTGATGCCGCCTGGCGCCTGGACCTCAGCCACATCGCCGGCTTCCTTGCCGATCAGGGCACGCGCGATCGGCGAGCTGATCGAGATCAGACCCAACTTCAGGTCGGCTTCGTCGTCACCGACGATCTGGTACGTCACCTCAGCACCGCTGGCTTCTTCTTCAAGATCAACCGTGGTGCCGAACACCACCTTGCCGCCGGCGTCGACGGAAGCCGGATCGATGACCTGCGCCGCCGCCAGCTTGCCTTCAATCTCGAGGATGCGACCTTCGATGAAGCCCTGTTTGTCCTTGGCAGCCTCGTACTCGGCGTTCTCGGACAAGTCACCCTGAGCACGGGCTTCGGCGATGGCCTGGATCACGGCATGGCGCTCAACCGACTTCAGTTGATGCAATTCAGCCTTGAGCTTTTCGGCGCCGCGTACGGTCAATGGAATCGTGGCCATGAGTAAACCTTGAGAATCTTTCGGAACTTTGATCGCGCACTTGGAAGCGCGGCGCAGGACACCAGCCACCGCAGTCTTCGCGGGCGGTGATGACGCGAAGTGCCACACAAAATGATTCCGCCGCTGCCGCCCGGGAATGACCCCGGGCCGCTGCGGCGGAATCGAGCGGAGCGCAGTTTAGACGAGTTCGGCGTGCAACTCCTGCAGGGATTGCACCAGCAAGCCCTCCTGGTGCTTCATGCCTTCAACGGCCGCCTCACAGCCTGCCATCGTCGTGTAATAGGTGACGCGGGCGGCCAAGGCCGCTTGCCGGATGTAGCGGCTGTCAGCTATCGCGGTACGGGTTTCATCCACGGTGGTGAATACCAGCTGGATCTCGCCACCCTTGATCATGTCGACGATGTGGGGCCGGCCGTCCTTGACCTTGTTGACCACGCGCACCGGCACGCCAGCCTCGGAGATAGCAGCCGCCGTGCCCTTGGTGGCCACAACCCCAAAGCCCAGCGCATGCAGATCCTTGGCCACGGCAACAGCGCGGGCCTTGTCGGCATTCTTTACCGTGATCAGCACATTGCCCTGGCGCGGCAGGCGCGAACCAGCGCCGAGCTGGCTCTTCAGCATCGCCTCGCCGAAAGTGCGGCCGGCACCCATCACCTCGCCGGTCGAGCGCATCTCAGGCGACAGAATGGGATCTACGCCCGGGAACTTGTTGAAGGGGAACACCGCTTCCTTGACGCTGTAATACGGCGGCACAACTTCGTGCGGCACGCGGCCATTCCGGTCGCGCTGATCCTTGAGCTTGACGCCTGCCATGCAACGCGCGGCGACCTTGGCCAGCTGCTGGCCCGTGGCCTTGCTGACGTAAGGAACGGTGCGCGACGCACGCGGATTGACTTCCAGCACGTAGACCGTGCAGGCGGACAGTCCCTGAACCACATCGCCCTGGATTGCGAACTGCACGTTCATCAAGCCCACGACCTTCAGAGCGCGCGCCATCGCCGCCGTCTGGCGGCGCAGCTCGTCCTGCAGATCGACGGCCAGCGTGTACGGGGGCAGCGAGCAGGCCGAGTCGCCGGAGTGGATGCCGGCCGCCTCGATGTGCTCCATGATGCCGCCGATCATCACGTCGGTGCCGTCGGAGATGCAGTCCACGTCCACCTCGACCGCGTCCTCCAGGAAGCGGTCCAGCAGCACCGGCGACTTGTCGGAGACGCGCACCGCTTCGCGCATGTAGCGCTCCAGGTCCTTGTCGCCGTGCACGATCTCCATCGCACGACCGCCCAGCACATAGCTCGGGCGCACGACCAGCGGATAGCCGATCTCATTGGCCAACTGGACAGCAGCCTCTTCGGTGCGCGCGGTGCGGTTGGGCGGCTGACGCAGGCCCAGCTCGTGCAGCAGCTTCTGGAAGCGCTCGCGATCCTCGGCAATGTCGATGCTGTCCGGCGAGGTGCCGATGATGGGCACGCCATTGGCTTCCAGGTCGAGCGCCAGCTTCAGCGGTGTCTGGCCGCCGTACTGCACGATCACGCCGACCGGCTTTTCCTTGTCGACGATCTCCAGCACGTCTTCCAGCGTCACCGGCTCGAAGTAGAGGCGGTCGCTGGTGTCGTAGTCGGTCGAGACGGTCTCGGGGTTGCAGTTGACCATGATGGTCTCGTAGCCGTCTTCGCGCATTGCCAGTGCCGCATGCACGCAGCAGTAGTCGAACTCGATGCCTTGGCCGATCCGGTTCGGGCCACCGCCCAGCACCATGATCTTCTTCTTGTCGGTGGGCTCGGCCTCGCATTCCTCGTCGTAGGTCGAGTACATGTACGCGGTTTGCGTCGCGAACTCGGCCGCGCAGGTGTCCACGCGCTTGTAGACCGGGCGCACGCCCTGGGCGTGGCGGGCGCGGCGCACCTCGTGCTGGTTGGTGCCAAGCAGCTTGGCCAAGCGCTTATCCGAGAAGCCCTTTTTCTTCAGCAGACGCAGCTCGTCGGTCGACAGGCCAGCCAGCGCGCGGCCCTTCAGGCTCTGCTCGATCTTGATGATCTGCTCGATCTGCGCCAGGAACCAGGGGTCCACCGCCGTTTCGTCGAACACTTCCTGCAGGCTCATGCCGATGCGGAAGGCGTCGGCCAGGAACAGGATGCGCTCCGGGCCGGGCTCGCCGATTTCCTGGATGATTTCCTCGCGGTCGGTCGAGCGCTCGGTGAGTCCGTCGATGCCGGTCTCCAGGCCGCGCAGCGCCTTCTGGAACGATTCCTGGAAGGTGCGGCCCATGGCCATCACCTCGCCCACCGACTTCATCTGCGTAGTCAGACGCGAATCAGCCATCGGGAACTTCTCGAAGGCGAAGCGCGGGATCTTGGTGACCACATAGTCGATCGAGGGCTCGAAGGACGCCGGCGTCACGCCGCCGGTGATGTCGTTCTTCAGCTCATCCAACGTGTAGCCCACGGCCAGCTTGGCGGCGATCTTGGCGATCGGGAAGCCGGTGGCCTTGGAGGCCAGTGCCGAGGAACGCGAGACGCGCGGGTTCATCTCGATCACCACCATGCGGCCATCGCGCGGGTTGATCGAGAACTGCACATTCGAGCCGCCTGTGTCCACGCCGATCTCGCGCAGGATCGCGATCGAGGCGTTGCGCAGCAGCTGGTATTCCTTGTCGCTCAGGGTCTGCGCCGGGGCCACGGTGATGGAGTCGCCGGTGTGGATACCCATCGGATCCAGGTTCTCGATCGAGCAGACGATGATGCAGTTATCGGCGCGGTCGCGCACGACTTCCATTTCGTACTCTTTCCAGCCGATCAGCGACTCTTCGATCAGCAGCTCATTGGTCGGCGACAGGTCCAGACCCCTCTTGCAGATCTCTTCGAACTCTTCAGGGTTGTAGGCAATGCCGCCGCCAGTGCCACCCAGTGTGAAACTGGGGCGGATCACCATCGGGAAGCCGGCGCCGCCGATGTCAGCGTGGATGCGCTTTTGCACGCCCCAGGCCTCTTCCAGCGTGTGCGCGATGCCCGACCGCGCCGAGCCCAGACCGATCTTGGTCATCGCGTCCTTGAACTTCAGGCGGTCTTCGGCCTTCTCGATCGCATGCTCGTTGGCACCGATCATCTCGACCTTGTACTTGGCCAGCACGCCATGCTTGTGCAGGTCCAGCGCGCAGTTCAGCGCGGTCTGGCCGCCCATGGTGGGCAGCACTGCATCGGGGCGTTCCTTGGCGATGATCTTCTCGACCACTTGCCAGGTGATGGGCTCGATGTAGGTGACGTCCGCGGTATCCGGGTCCGTCATGATGGTCGCCGGATTGCTGTTGACCAGGATGACCTTGTAACCCTCTTCGCGCAGTGCCTTGCAGGCCTGGGCGCCGGAGTAGTCGAACTCGCACGCCTGGCCGATGATGATCGGGCCAGCGCCGATGATCAGGATGCTTTTGATATCAGAACGTTTCGGCATTGCGTGTCTCCATCAGGCCTTGGACATGAGACCGATGAAGCGGTCGAACAGATAGGAAATATCGTGCGGGCCGGGACTGGCTTCCGGGTGGCCCTGGAAGCAGAAGGCCGGCTTGTCGGTGCGAGCCAGGCCCTGCAGCGTGCCGTCGAACAGGCTGATGTGCGTGGGGCGCAGGTTCGCGGGCAGCGAGTCGGCATCGACCGCGAAGCCGTGGTTCTGGCTAGTGATGGAGACGCGGCCGTTGTCCAGGTCCTTGACCGGATGGTTGGCGCCGTGGTGGCCGAACTTCATCTTGAAGGTCTTCGCACCCGAGGCCAGCGCCATGATCTGGTGACCCAGACAGATGCCGAAGGTCGGGATACCGGCCTCGATCAGCTCAGCTGCGGCCTTGATGGCGTAATCACAGGGCTCCGGGTCACCAGGGCCGTTGGACAGGAAGACGCCGTCGGGCTGCAGCTTGAACACCTCGGCTGCAGGCGTCTGCGCCGGCACCACGGTGATCTTGCAGCCGCGCGAGGCCAGCATGCGCAGGATGTTGTGCTTGACGCCGAAGTCGTAGGCGACCACATGGAACTTCGGCGACTTCAGTTCGCCGTAGCCCGCGCCCAGCGTCCATTCGGTCTGGGTCCACATCTCGCTCTGCGTACGGCTCACCACCTTGGCCAGATCCTGGCCGGCCATGCTGGGCGCCGCCTTGGCCTTGGCGACTGCGTCGGCAATGTGGGCGTCAGTGATCTTTTCGCCAGCGGCCAGCGCCAGGATGCAGCCGTTCTGTGCACCAGTGGTGCGCAGCACGCGCGTCAGCCGACGCGTATCAAGATCGGAGATCGCGACCGTGCCTTCATCCTTCAGATATTGGCTGAGGCTGCGGGTCTTGCGGAAATTGGAATCAAGGATCGGCAGGTCCTTGATGATCAGGCCAGCGGCATGGATCTTCGAAGCCTCGACATCCTCATCATTGACGCCGTAGTTGCCGATATGCGGATACGTGAGAGTCACGATCTGCCGGCAGTAGCTCGGGTCGGTGAGAATTTCCTGGTAACCGGTCAGCGAAGTGTTGAAGACCACTTCACCAACGGTATGACCGGCTGCGCCGATCGAGGTGGCTTTGAAGACCGTGCCGTCTGCCAGGGCGAGGATCGCTTGGGGGGATGAGAGCAGATCGGGCAGCACGGGTAACTCCGTTATTGTGCGCGCGCCCAGCTCTGCTCCTTGGGAACCTGGCGCGCGCGTTTGGCGCGGCCAGGTCGAGCCTGAGTCCGGTGAAGGAAACGGAAGAGGTTTCGCTGGGGGGGGCGGTGGGTTGCGGGTAAACCTGTGGAGTATAACCCAGCAGGGTAATCACCAAGGCACTTCGGCGGGCTCTTGGACGCGAGACATGCTCGCTCACAAGACTGTGCGCCCCATCAGTCCAGCAGCCACGCCACCGACTCACGCGGCCAAGCTCGCGTGGGCCAGTACGGCGTCACTCACCCCAATGCGGCAATGCCTGCGCGCGCGATCTGCGCATCTTCGGTCGACTTCACCCCGCTGACTCCGACCGCACCGATGCAGTGCCCATCCACCATCACAGGCACACCACCTTCGAGCAAGCCGCTCAGGCCCGGCGCGCTCAGAAACGAGACCCGCCCCTGATTGATCACGTCTTCATAGACCTTGGATTCGCGGCGACCCAGTGCAGCCGTATTGGCCTTGGCCGGCGCAATCTGTGCCGAGATGGCCGGGGCGCCGTCTAGGCGCTGCAGCCACAGCAAATGGCCGCCGTCATCGACGATGGCGATGCTGACCGCCCACTGGTTCGCACTCGCCTCAGCCTCCGCGGCGGCTGCAATCTTCTTCACCTCTTCCGAGCTCAGGTAGGGCTTTTGCTTCATGGGCTTGATCCTGTTGGAAAAGGCCTCACTTTATCGGTTGACCTGAGCCGCATTCAGCCGCTCAGGACAAAACACCCTGCTAGGGGAATTGCCTAGCGCGCTCGGGAGCAAGCGCGCGCGATGAGCTCTAGAATTCGCTTGGCAACGGCATGCACGCCGCAACGGCCAAGCGTCTGACGCAACTTGAATGGAGGATCTATGAACGAAAGCCTGCAAACACAATACGGTAGCGCCTATGGCACCGGCTTGGCGGCCGACCGCCAGCGCGTGTTGCGCAACACCTACTGGCTGCTGGCCCTGTCCATGGTGCCCACCGTGCTGGGAGCCTGGGTCGGCGTCTCGACCGGCATCATGGCGAAGATGGGCTTCGGCATGAGCACCATCCTGTTCTTCGCCGGCGCTTTTGGCCTGATGTTCCTAGTCGAGAAGACCAAGAACTCCAGCATGGGCGTCTATGCCCTGCTCGGCTTCACCTTCTTCATGGGCTTGATGCTGTCGCGCCTGCTGGCGCAAATCCTGGGCTTCAGGAACGGCAGCAGTCTGATCATGACGGCCTTCGGCGGCACAGCAGCCATCTTTTTCGCGATGGCAACGCTGGCCACGGTGATCAAGCGCGACCTGTCCGGCATGGGCAAGTTCCTGTTCGTCGGCGCCATCATCTTGCTGGTGGCTGGCCTGGTGAACATCTTCCTGCAGTCGTCCGCGCTGATGCTGACTTTGATGGTGCTGGCGATGGCGGTGTTCTCGGCCTTCATGCTGTACGACATCAAGCGTGTCATCGATGGCGGCGAGACCAACTACATCTCCGCCACACTGGCAATCTACCTGGACGTTTACAACGTGTTCCAGAGCCTCCTCTCGCTGCTGGGCATCTTCGGCGGCGAACGCGACTGACCACCGAGCACATCGGAAGAACCAAGGGGCCCGCAAGGGCCCCTTCTTTCTTGTGGCGCGGCGCGTGGATCAGCGTTCGAACACCGCGATCGATTCCACATGGGCCGTGTGCGGAAACATGTTCACCGCGCTCGCCGCGGTGCAGCGATAGCCCGCCAGATTCACCAGCAGGCCCGCATCTCGCGCCAAGGTCGCTGGGTTGCACGAAACATAGACGATGCGTTTGGGCGGCAACCAGCCGGGCGCAAGGCTCGGGTCCTGAACGATGTCGGCAATCGCCTTGGCCAGCGCGAACGCACCCTCGCGCGGCGGGTCGACCAGCCACTTGTCGGCATTGCCATCGGCGGCCAACAAGGCCGGCGTCATCTCGAACAGATTGCGCGCCACGAAAGCGGTGTTCTGGTCCAGCCCATTGCGCTTGGCGTTCTCGCGTGAGCGCTGCACCAGGGCTTCGCTGCCTTCGATACCCAGCACTTCGCGCGCCTGTGTCGCCAACGGCAATGTGAAATTACCCAGTCCGCAGAACCAATCGATCACGCGCTCGTCGCGCTGCACCTGCAGGAGACGCAGCGCCCGCCCCACGAGAACGCCGTTGATGTGTGGATTGACCTGCGTGAAATCCGTAGGCTTGAATGGCATCACCACGCCGAACTCAGGCAAGGCATAAGCCAGCTCCGGACCGCCCTCATCAAGCAGTTGAACGGTATCCGGCCCCTTGGGCTGCAGCCACCACTGAACGCCAGGATGAGCGGCCGCAAACGCCCGCAGCTTGGCGCGGTCGCCCTCGCCCAGCGGATTGAGATGGCGCAGCACCAGCGCAATCACCTGATCGCCCATGGCCAACTCGATTTGCGGCAAGCGGTCACGTTCTTCCATGCTGGCAATCAGTTCGCGCAGCGGCAGCAGCATGTCGCTGACCTGCGGCGGCACGACCTTGCAGACCAGCATGTCAGCCACGTAGCGGCTCTTGCGCTCGTGGAAGCCGATCAGGACCTGGCCCTTCTTGGCCACGTAGCGAACCGAGAAGCGCGCCCGATAGCGATAACCCCAGGCCGGCCCCTCGATGGGGCGCAACAAAGTCTCGGGCTTGACCTTGCCAAGATGCCAAAGATTGTCTTCAACCACACGCTGCTTGACGGCAACCTGGGCCGCCGGGTGCAGGTGCTGCATCTTGCAGCCACCACAGGCGCCTGCGTGCAGGCCGAAATTGGGACAGCCAGGCGTAACGCGCTGCGAGCTCTCGCGCCGCATCGCCACCATCGTGCCCTGTTCCCAGTTGTTCTTCTTGCGGCCGACCGTCACCTGCACCTCTTCGCCCGGCAGCGCACCCTCGATGAAGACGACCTTGCCTTCGGTGTTGTGCGCGACGCCCTGGGCCTCGAGATCCAGCGACTCGACCTTGAGCCATTCGGATACTTGAGTCATGGCCCGATTATCCCTGCCCGCAACAGCCTGCCCGGCATGGCATGCCGCCGGCGCGCGTGCACCTGCAGCGCTGCGTCAGAAAATGGAGTCGCGGCTGACGCCCCGGCGCATCATGTTGCGCTTAAGCTTGTTCAGCGCCTCGATCTGAATCTGGCGAATACGCTCGCGCGTAAGTCCAAGTCGGATGGCCAGCACGTCCAAGGTCTCGGGCTCACGGTCACTCAGCCCATAGCGCCCGGCCAGCACTTCGCGCTCGCGCTCGTTCAAACTGGCCAGCCCATGCTCAAGCAGGGCTTCGATCTCATGACTAAGGCGCATGCCCATCGGATCGACGGCATGCTCATCGGCCACCATGTCGACCATGGACTCACCCGCCTCGGCATTGCGATCGACCGGCGCATCCAGCGAACTGGGCAGTTCGGCGTAGGCCAGCAGCTCGGCCACATGCGCCAACGGCTGCCCGAGCAGGGTCGCAATGTCCTCCGCCTTGACGCTGGATTCAGCGCCATTCTGAGCACGCAGCGCTTCCAGCGCACGGCGAGCCTTGAGCACATGATTCAGCTCGCGCACCACATGCACGGGCAATCGCACCAGGCGCGCCTGATGCATCAAGGCACGCTCAACGCCTTGTCGAATCCACCAGCTCGCATACGTCGAGAAGCGAAAGCCGCGCTCGGGCTCGAACTTTCCGATCGCGTGCATCAGACCCAGGTTGCCCTCTTCGATGAGATCACTTAATGGCAAGCCGCGACCGAGATAGTTCTTCGCGATGCTGACCACGAGACGCAGGTTGTGCTCGATCATGGCCTGGCGCGCCTTGAAATCCCCCGCGCGGGCGCGTACCGCGGTCTGATACTCCTGCTCGGCCGTCAAGAGCGGCGTACGGCGGATGTCGCGCAGATAGGCCTGCAGGGCGTTGCCGGGATCGAAGTCAGCTGCTGGCGTCAGGCCGCGCCGCACAAGCTCGGCCTCGCCATCGTCAATGCCCGAATCAGCGACAGGCGCGTGATCCTCGGTCGATTCACCAGCGTCGCTGGACGCCAGAAGAGCTGGTGGGATGGAAGGCGCTGATCGAGACTGAGGTGCTGCGCGTTTCATCGTCAAACACCTCGCTCATGAGTGAACTCAACGCGACGGCAGCAGCTTGGCAGGGTCAATCGGCTTGCCCTGCTTGCGCACTTCAAAGTGCAGCTTGACTTGGTCTGCGTCGCTGGAACCCATTTCAGCAATCTTCTGGCCTTTGCGCACCGCTTGGTCTTCCTTGACGAGCAGCGACTGGTTATGCGCATAGGCCGTCAAGTAAGTGGCGTTGTGCTTGATGATGACGAGATTGCCGTATCCGCGCAAGCCTGAACCGGCATAAACCACGCGACCATCGGCGGCGGCAAGCACCGGATCACCGGCGCGCCCACCGAAGGCCAGCCCCTTGTTTTTCTGCTCGTCAAAACCGCTGGTCACGCTACCGGCAGCCGGCCAGCCCCAAGTCAGGTCATCGTCAGCGCCTGCTGCTGCTGCGGCCGCAGGCGCGGCGGACACTGGCGTCGGAGCCGGAGCCGGCGCCGGAGTCGCGGCCGACGCTGCAGCAGGAGTGGGTCGGCTGTCCAACGGACGACTCTCAACTCTGGGGGACGCCACCGCTTTGGTACTCACCGCACCGGCATCGACACTCGGGGGCAACACGCGCAAGACCTGACCCACTTCGATGCGGTTCGGGTTCTCGACGGAGTTCCAGCGCGAGATATCGCGCCAATTCTGTCCATTCTCGAGCGCGATCCGGATCAGCGTGTCGCCGGGCTTGACCGTGTAGTAGCCGGGCTTGCCCTCGTTCTCGGCGCCGGGCGCAGGCTTGGCCTCGACGACCGGCGCAGCGGCCGCCGGCGCCACGGCTGGCGTCGTCCGGGCCTGAGCACCTACAGGGCGATCCTCAACCGGCGCACGGTGCTTGGGCGAAGCGCAACCCGCGAGCACGGCGCTCAGCGCAATCATCAACAACAGGGATGCCGGGGTTTTCGTGAGGTTCGCTTGCATGCGTTCTGAGCCTGGAGGAAGAGAGGCTGCGGCGAAGCGCCGCAGTCCTTACATGACGCCAGATTTTAGGGGCACGAACAGGACGGGCTCATGCAGCGTGCGGACGATACGGCTGGCACCCGCCTCCACCACATGATCGACCACAACCAGAACCTGGCCGCGGCCGGAAGGATCAAGCATGGGCGCCACCAGACGCCCGCCCGGTGCCAACTGTTCCAGCCAGGCCCGGGGAAGGTCTTCGCCGCCTGCGGCAGCAATGATGCATTCGTAGGGGCCGCCAGGCTTGTGCCCCAGCCGGCCATCACCGTAGATCAGGCGCACATGGTTCAGCCGCTGCGCCGTCAAGTGATGGCGCGCCTTGTCATGCAAGGGCTTGAGCCGCTCAATGCTGGTGACATGCCGGGCCAGACGGGCCAGCACCGCAGCCTGGTAGCCGCAACCGGTACCGATTTCCAGCACCCGCCCGAGATTCCCGTCCCTTGCGGCGACAGCGGCCATCAGCAACTCGATCATGCGACCGACGACCGAGGGCTTGGAGATGGTCTGCCCATGTCCGATCGGCAGGCTTGTGTCCTCGTAGGCCTGAATCGCCAGCGCGGTGTCCACGAATTCATGTCGCGGTACATCCGCCATCGCTTGCAGCACGCGCTCATCCCGCAGGCCTTCGCGTTGCAGGCGCTGCACCATGCGCAGTCGCACGCCGGCCGAGTCGAGCCCCAGGCCACTGGGGGCAACCTGGCGTGCAGCATCGGCCGCAGCTTCGCGCAGATGGCGTTGCGGCATCAGTAGATCACGCGCTGAAGCCGGGGCCGGAGCACGTGCGCCCACCTTGTCCAGCGCCAGCGGGAACCGCCGCTTGGGCGCTTGGGAGTTCATTCGGCTGCGCCCAGGCGGCCATGCCAGCCAGACAGTCCGGCGTGGTCGGTCAGATCGACTTGCAAAGGCGTGATCGACACCATGCCACTGGCCGTGGCGTGGAAGTCGGTGCCGTCGCCGGCCTCACGTGCATCGCCGGCCGGGCCGATCCAGTAGATGGGCTCGCCGCGCGGATTGGTCTGGCGGATCACCGGCTCGCTGGCATGGCGGCGCCCCAGCCGCGTGATTCGGCGCGGCAGGCTGCGCACATCGGCGCGGTTAGGCATGTTTACATTAAGCAGAAAGGCCTTGTCCAGCCCGCCCTGTATAACTTGCTCGACGATGGCACGCGCAGCCGCAGCGGCGGCGTCCAGCTCACCCCAACCCTTCTCGACCTGCGAGAAAGCAATCGACGGGATGCCAAAGAGAAATCCTTCGGTGGCCGCCGCGACAGTACCGGAGTACAGCGTGTCGTCGCCCATATTGGCGCCGTTGTTGATGCCGGACAGCACCAGATCGGGCCGGTAGTCCAGCAAGCCGGTCAGCGCCACATGGACGCAGTCCGACGGCGTGCCGTTGATGTAGCGAAAGCCGTTGGCCGCAGTGAAGACCGAGAGCGGCCGGCTCAGTGTCAGCGCATTGGAGGTGCCGCTGGCGTTTTGCTCGGGCGCGATCACATCGATCTGGCCCAGGCCTTGGCAGGCCTTCACCAGCGCATGAAGCCCGGGGGCCAGATAGCCGTCGTCGTTTGCAATCAGGATTCGCATGGTGCCATTGTAGGCAGCGCGTCACCTCGGTGACCTCACAAGAACCCTCGCTTGCCTATGATCATTCGGCACATTCGAAAACACTGGAGCGATGACCATGCAAGCCTGGCTGTGTGAAAACCCGATCGGCGTCGAAGCCCTGATCTTCAAGGACATGCCTACCCCCGCGCCCGCTCCGGGCCAGATCTGCGTGGCGATCAAGGCGGCCAGCCTCAACTTCCCCGACTTGTTGATCGTCCAGGGCAAGTACCAGATGAAGCCGCCGACGCCGTTCGTGCCGGGCACCGAATTCGCCGGCGTGGTGGAGTCCGTCGGTGACGGCGTCAAGGGCTTCAAACCGGGCGACCGGGTCGCGGCATTCGCCGGCACTGGCGGCTTCTCCACTCATGCCTGCATCCCCGCAGTGCTGGCCATGCCGCTGCCGGCTGACTTCGCCTTCGAAGACGCGGCGGCCTTCATCTGCACCTATGCCACCAGCCACCATGCGTTGATCGATCGCGCTGCTCTGCAGCCCGGCGAGACCGTGCTGGTGCTCGGTGCTGCCGGCGGCGTCGGCACCGCCTCGATTCAAGTGGCCAAGGCCGCGGGCGCCAAGGTAATCGCCGCTGTGTCGTCGGACGACAAAGCCAAGCGCTGCCTAGAACTCGGTGCTGACGCAGTCATCAACTACAGCAAGGGTCAGTTGCGCGAAGAGTTGAAAGCCCTCACCGAGGGGCGTGGCCCGGATGTGGTCGTCGACCCGGTGGGCGGCGACCTGGCCGAACCGGTGTTCCGTTCGATCGCATGGCGCGGGCGTTATCTCGTCATCGGCTTCGCCCAGGGCACCATCCCAGCGCTGCCGCTGAACCTGGCCTTGCTGAAGGGTGCGTCGCTGGTCGGCGTGTTCTGGGGCGAGTTCGCCAAGCGTGAGCCGCAACATAACGCTGCCATGCTCGGTGAGTTGGCAGCCTGGTACGCACAGGGCCGCATCAAGCCGGTGCTGGATTGCGTGCTTCCACTGGCCGAACTGCCCAAAGCCTTTGAGCGCATGAGCAGCCGCCAGGTGGTCGGCAAGGTGGTATTGAGCTGCTGAGTGCCGCCGCAGCACAACACTTGCTGTCGCTGCCCTGCTTATGCGGGGCATGGGCGCATGGACTTGTGCGCTAGGATGCCGGCCATGTGGAGCCGCTCAATATGGCAGTCAAAGTCCTGATCATCGAAGACAACCCCGTCGCGCGGAGTTTTCTCTGCCGCGTCGTGCGTGAGAGCTTCAGTGACGAGATGGAGATTGTGGAAGCCGGAGATCTCGAAGGCGCACGCAGGCACGTGGCGCGATTGGCCCAGACCAGCGCAGAAGGTGGCTTCAAGCTGGTGCTAGTCGATCTTGAGTTGCCAGACGGCAACGGCATGGAGTTTCTGGCCGAGCTTGGCGGCACGCCTTCGGTCAAGGTCGTGACCACCCTGTACTCGGATGACGACCACCTTTTCCCGGCACTGCAATGCGGAGCCGATGGCTACCTGCTCAAGGAAGACCGCTTCGAAGTCCTGGTCGAAGAATTGCAACGCATCGTCCGCGGCCAACCGCCGCTGTCGCCGGCCATCGCACGACGACTGCTCTCGCACTTCCGCCCTGGGGCCACAGGCGACAGTGGGCCGATGAGCCTCAATGCCGCACTCAACTCAGGCTTCGGCCCGCTGTCGTCGAGTGCCGCACCCAGTACCGGCCGCAGCGTGGCACTCGACCCGCCGCCCGAGTGGGAGCGCCTGACCCCGCGTGAGAACGAGGTGCTGACCTATCTGAGCAAGGGTTTCACGATCAAGGAGATCGCAAACCTGATGGGCATCAAGTGGTTCACCGTCAACGATCACATCAAGTCGATCTACAAAAAGCTCAATGTGTCGAGCCGCGCCGAAGCGGCGGTTCTGGCGAGCAAGCAAGGCCTGGTGTAGGGGCCACCGCTGAAGCGCTGCAGGTGTATCGCCAGCACTGACTCAGCGCAACGAAACTGGCATCAGCCTTTCCTTGGCTTCGACCTTGCTCTCGGGGTCCATCTCGATGGCCACCTGGGTACAGACCGCCCGGCACAGCGCGGCGACGCGCTCACTCTGCAGACGGTAGTAGATCTGCGTGCCTTCACGGCGCTTGTGCAGCACACCGCTTCGATACAGGGTTGCCAGATGCTGCGACATATTGGGCTGCGTCGTGTCAATCTCACCCAGAAGTTCGGACACGTTCTTTTCGCGCTGGCACACCGCGCTGATGATCTTCAGGCGGATCGGCGTGGACAGCAGCGAAAACAGTTCAGCAACCGAGTCGAAAACCCGGTCTTCGGTGCTACGGTCTTCCATGGTCACGGTAGCCAAGTGAGCGGTTCACGATTGTATTCGCAATTAACGATATACAAGATCTGCGCCAGTTCACTTGAAACGGTAGTGATCCCGGTTGAGGACAGCAGCCACCGCTGTCACCTCTTCAGGAAACAGGCCGAGGCTCAACTCGGTGTTGCACTGTTCGACCATGCCCCTGAGCAAGCCCGCCGTGTTGACACGGCCCATGGGTTTGTAGAGCGCAGAGCCGTCGCCACCAACCTTGCGGACATGGCACTCGGCACAGCGGTGCTCCTTGATCAGGCGCTGACCCAAGGCAAGGTCAGCATCGCGAAAGATCTCAGCACCCGCTTGCGCCTGGCTCCATGAGCAGGCCAAGGATGCCGCAAGAACGATGATCAGGCTGCGCATAGTAATCAACTCCCAAGGGCCGAGCATCGTCCCCAGGAGTTGATGTTAGAGCAGCTGGATCGCGGCGCTCTGGCGTTTTACTTGGCGCCGGCCAGCACCCAGGCGGCCAGGGTCTTGGCGTCGGCTTCGCTCAGCGCTGGCTGAGCCGGCATCGGCACCGGGCCCCACTTTCCGGAACCGCCCTTGCGGATACTGTCGGCCAGCTTAGCCGGGGCATCTGCCTGACCCGCGTACTTCTTGGCAATCTCCTGGTAGGCCGGGCCGACCAGCTTCTTGTCAACCGCATGGCAGGCCATGCAGGCGTTCTTCTGCGCGAGCGCCAGATTCGCATGGGCCGGCAGCGCGGCGAACAGGCCGAACACGGCGGCCATCGACATCGAAAGGATCTGCTTCAAGATTTGTCTCCAGCTTGCTTGGATTGGGTCAATCCGTTTATGCGTAGTCGATGATATTCGAAGTCGCAAAGTCACATCTCAGGGCTAGTACGTAAGCTCCCACAGATCGCTCAACGACAGCGCTGCGCCGCCAAATGCTTCGTACCGCAGTTGCCCCCGTACTCTCACGACGAACATCCGGGCATCGAGGTCAAACACTCGGTCTGCCAAAGCCTGGTGCAGCTGGTGGCGCTGCGGCAGATCGCGAGGTGGATCTGGCGGCGATGGGTCACCTGCCCAAGGAGCGGCAACCTCGGCCGAGCCCATTGCAGCACATCCGCAGTTTTTTGTCGCAGCGCCTGAGCACCCCTTGGGCGCGCGTGACCATGTGCCGCTTGAGGCGCTGGTGAATCAGCGCTTCATCGCCCGCGAGGCCGGCTCCGGCAACCGCAATGTGATGGCCCCCTCTTCCGCGACCACAATCTGTCGCCGTGCATCGCGATGGAGATGCCCAGCAACGAGAGATCATCAAGCACGCCGCCAACGCCGGCATGGGCGTGGCTCTCCTGTCCTTGCACAAGCTGGGCCAGGAACTGTGCGCCGGGGCGCTGAAGCTGTTGGCCGTCAAGCACACGCCGGCGATGCGCATCTGGAACCTGGTGCGCATGCAGAGCAAGCTGTTGTCACCAGCCGCGGAAGATTTTCGGCACTTCGTGCCGGAGCATGCCGAGGCGCCTCATGCAGCAGTATGACCAGCACCTGCTGGCGCACGAGACCATCAATCCGCCAGTCCCTCGATCGGACGCGTCGCCGCCTGCCTGACCCCCACCTCAACGGAGTTCACGATATTCAAGACGACCGCCAGCGCTCTCGTCCTAAGCCTGACACTCGCTGCACCGGCTCTCGCTGTCGATGTAGAGTTCAAGCCTGTGGCCGCTGGCGTCCGCACCTTCGTCGGCGAGATAGGCGCACGAACGTGCGAGAACGAGGGGCTGAATGCCAATCTCGGCCTGGTGCTCACGCCCGAGGGCACGCTGCTCATCGACAGCGGCGCGACCTGGCAGTCGGCGCAGGCCTTCGCCACGGCGGCGGCCAAGGTTGGCGCTACGCGTATCAAGTCGGTCGTCAACACCGGCGGGCAGGATCATCGTTGGCTCGACAACGGCTTGTTCAAGGCCCAGGGCGCCGAGCTGGTAGCTCATGCCAATGGGCAGGCTGATATGCAAAGCCGCGGCAGCGAGTATCTGCAAGGGCTGCGCGTGGTGCTCGCTGCCAAGGCCGACGGCACGCTGCCAACGCGCTGGATTAGTGGCGAGAACGAGAGCCTGGAGCTCGGGGGCCTGCGCATTGAGCTCAAGCACCGCGGCAGCGCGCTCACCCCCGGCGACAGGAGGGTCTGGCCGCAACAGCAGTGCGTGCTCTTCAGCGGCGACGTGGTCTACACGCAGCGCATGTCGCGCGTGCTGCCGGTCGGCAACACCAAGCACTGGCTGCAGACCTCCGCCATAATCGAAGCGCTAAAGCCAAGGGTGCTTGTGCCCGGCCATGGCGCGCCCACCGACGTCGCTACCGCCAAGGCCGGCACCCAGGCCTATCTGTTCGCGCTGCGCGAGCACATGAAGCAGGCCGTCGATGAGGGCCAGGACGTCAGCCCGGCAGTGCGGAGCTTCGACGCTAGGCTCTTCATGCGACTGCTCAATGCGGCAGAGCTGATGCCTGGCAATACCAGCCGCACCTATCTGTAGCTGGAGCGAGAGTGAGGCTGTCGCCGCGGCAGAATAGCGCCGCTCAGGGCAGTTTGAAGCCTGACACCGCAGCCACCAGCTGATTAGCCTGCTCGCGCAGGCTGGCTGCGGCGGCGGCGCTCTGCTCGACCAGCGCGGCGTTCTGCTGCGTGCTCTGGTCCATTTGCGTGATCGCATTGCCGACCAGGCTGACACCTTCGCTCTGCTCGCGGCTGGCGACGCTGATCTCGGCCACGATGTCGCTGACGCGGCGAATCGCATCCACCACCTCCTGCATGGTGCTGCCGGCGCGATCCACCAGCACCGTACCCTGCTCGACATGCTCGACGCTGGTCGAGATCAGCGTCTTGATTTCGCGCGCCGCAGCTGCGCTGCGCTGCGCGAGACTGCGCACCTCGGAGGCCACCACGGCGAAGCCGCGGCCCTGCTCGCCGGCCCGCGCAGCCTCGACGGCTGCATTCAGCGCAAGGATGTTGGTCTGGAAGGCAATGCCATCGATGACGCCAATGATGTCGGCAATCTTGCGGCTGCTGTCATTGATGCCGCGCATCGTCGCCACCACTTCGCCGACCACCGCACCGCCGCGCCCGGCCACCTCGCTGGCGCCCTGCGCCAGCTGATTGGCCTGACCCGCGTTATCGGCGTTCTGCCGCACCGTGGTGCTGAGTTCGTCCGTCGTGCTGGCCGTCTGCTGCAGCTGGCTGGCGGTCTGCTCGGTGCGGCCGGAGAGGTCCATATTGCCCGAGGCCACTTCGTCGGCTGCTGTTTGCACGCCATCGGCGGCGCTGCGCACCTCGCGGATCAGGCTCAGCAGCCGCTCGCGCATCAGTCCCATCTGGCCCAACAGATGACCGATCTCGTCGCGGCCATCGGCCTGCACCGCCTGGCTCAGGTCCCCGGCGGCAATCGAGGTGGACAGCGCGTCAGCCTTGGCAAAGCCAGAGCGGATGCGTGCCAGCAGCCCGAAGAACATCCAGGTCGCAGGCAGGCCAACCAACAAGGCCAGCGCCACGAAGACAGCGAGCAAAGCCTGAGCGCGCTGCTTGGCCTGCTCGGCAGCAGCCACTGCGCGCTCCTGCTGAAACTTGCTCAGCCCCTACAGCGCATCAAACAAGGCCATGCCTTCTCGGCGCCCAGCCTGCAAAAAAGAGGCCATGACGGTGTCCGAAAAATCGCCGGCCTTCATCGCCGCCAGGGTCGCATCGACCCGGGCCGTCCAAGCCTTACGTTTAGCATCGGCATCCTCAAACAGGGCTTTTTCTTCTGGACTGATGAAGCCAGCACCCAGCCTCGGCCAAGCTTCATCGTTCTCGGCGCGGCGCTTCACGATCAAATCCAGGTGCAGGCTGACGGGATGCTCGTGAATCGCTGCCAACGGACTCGTCGGGGCGTGCTGGAAGGCCAGTAGTACTTCGGTGCGGTTGGCCTGGTTGTTCTTGAGTACCGCATGCAATTGAGCTACGGTCGAAAGACGCTGCTTTGCGACATAGTCAAGCCTGTCGGCACCAACGAACAAGCCCCAGAGGGCCAAGCTCGCCAGCACACCAAAGCTCAGCCAGAACATGGCCATGATGGTGACGAAACGTTGCGAGATCCGGAAGTTGTTCAGCATGCTCTATCCAAGGTCAACGGCGCAAGAATTGATGCAACCAATGATAGTTTTGATCAATTTGCCGAATCAATAAAACAAGCACCACTTTGGGGCGCAAAAACGTCCTTCAGCCGCGCTCGGCGAGTTGCATGAAGCCGAGCACATCCGCCTCAAACATCTCGCCCGGGATCACCTCGCTGAGGCGCCCCTTTCGATCGACCGTGACGGTCAGCGGCACGCTGCGCCGCGCGCCCAGCGCAGCAGCCAGCGGCTCGCGGCCCAAGGTCACGGGGAATGTCCAGCCGCGCTGTGCCATGCGCCGCCGCACGGCGTCAGCGTCAAACTCGGCCACGACGGTCAGCACGCTGAGGCGCTTGCCAGCCGCCGCCCGGTGCAGTTTTTCGACATGCACGTTGTGGCGCTCGCAAAAGCCGCAGTGCAAGGACCAGAACACGATCACAGCCGCGCAATCACGCCACTGCTCGGTCGTCCAGGCGCGACCATCCAGCAGGCTGAGCTGCTGCGGCCAATTCACCGCCTCGCCACGTGCGGGCGGCGCGGCCTGCACGCCAAGCGCCCAAGGTGCCAGCGCCATCGCCGGCAGCAGATCTCTTCGACGCAGCGTCATTTGGCTGATTGCTCCATCAGCAAATAGGTGTTGTAGGCATTGATGCGGTTGGCCACGCCAAACAACGGCAGCTTGGCAAAGCGCGACCAGTCGGTCTTGGCGTAGGCCTCCTCGAACGGCTCAAGATCGCGTGCGGCATCGCCCATGGTCTGGCGCAGATAGGCTAGATAGTCGCGCGTCAGCTGCAGGTCATCGCGGGCCGTCATCGACACCGGGCCATGGCCGGGTACGACCACTGCCGTGTCGAAGGCCAGCAGGCGATCCAGCGCCGCGATCCAGCTGCCACTGTCCGCCTGTCCGACAAAGGGCACGCGACCACGGAACACCAGGTCGCCCGCCACCAGCAGCTTGAGCTGCGGCACATAGACCACCAGATCCTCCGGCGTATGCGCAGGCCCGGCGGCTTGCAGCACGAAGTCCAGCCCGCCCAGACGCAGGGTCGTGATCCCGCTCACCCAGCGGTCGGCCGGCACCAAGTGGGTTTTCTCGTCGATCCAAGGGAGCATCTCCTCGCGGCTGGCCTTCAGGCGCAACTCGGCGGTCTCGGAGTGCAGATACAGCTGGCCGTCCTTCTGGCCGATCAACTGCACGCCAGCGGCCTTGAACTCCTGCAGACCGTAGATGTGGTCGGCGTGGTAGTGCGTGATGATCAGGTGCTTGATCGGCTTGGGAGTGATGCGCCGGATTTCTGCCATCAACTCCAGCGCCAGCGCCGGTGAGCCGAGTGCATCCACGACCACGACGCCGTCATCGGTGACGACAAAGGCGGCGTTGGAGATGAAGTTGCGGTTCGCGGACGAGCCCAGCGCGGACTCGCCTTGCACCATCCAGGTCTGCGGCGCCACCTGCACGGCCTGGACTTTCTGAGCCAGTGCTGCAGGCGTCTGCATGGCAGCCAGCGCAGCCACCGCCAGCGCGGTGACGAAGCTGCGCTTGCGGCGCAACGCGTGTTGGAGGAGGAATGTCATCGCTATCTCGCTTGGCGCGCGGCGGCGTCTGTCGTCGCGCTGGCCACTCGCTGCTGCGCCGCTTCAACGCTGTCCGCTCGGCTCATAGACGCAGACCCTGGTTTGAAAAGCTGCGGCTGGGCATCGCTTGATCGGCCGGTGCCGCTTCCCGACCGAACTGCTCGCCGCGCTGGTCCACCAGCCAGTCGGTCAGCGCCGCAGCGGCCCACATGGCCGACAGCGTGACCCAGGAAGTGATGGTGAAGACTGCCGCGCCGGACAGGCCCGCACCGACCGCACAGCCACCGGCCAGCATGCCGCCAAAGCCCATCAGCACGGCGCCGATCAGATAGCGGCGCATGCTGGCCCCGCCAGCAAAGCCTTCGAGCTTGAGTTCACGGAACAGCGCCGCAGCCACGAAGGAGCCCAGGAAGACGCCAGGAACCAGACCCAGATCGAAGGTCGGCGCCTTGTCCGGTGCGAATAGCACACGCACCAGCACTTCGGCCGATGGGCCGGTGAAACTGAGACTCTGCACTGGCGCCGCCGCGGCTTCGAGCCCGGCGGCCGCGACCGAGCCGGTGTACCACCAGGCGGCCGCGATGCTGAAGCCCACCATGCTGGCACCGGCCCAGCCCCAGGCCGGCACGCGTTGATGGCGGGCCCAGCGGACCGCGGCGATCAGCCACAAGGCTCCGAACAGCAGGGCGCCCGTGCGCCCCAGGCCGCTGATCGCGATCAGGTCTCGGGCCGTACCGCCCTCCACCGTCCACCAACCGGAGATCTGTTCCCGCCAGGGCGCGAGCACGCCCGACCAAGCGGCCTGCGCCGTCACCGCGAACACCAGCCCGGACAGTACCGAGCGCAGATTGCCTTGGGCGGCAAGCACCAGCAGGCGGCTGGAGCACCCGCGTGCCAGGATCATGCCGATGCCGAACAGCGCGCCACCTATGGCGGCGCCCGACAAGCTGCCACGCGCCGCCAGCTGCCGCGCGCTGCTGACATCCAGCCATCCCAGCGCAATCAACCCTTGGGTCGACAGCAGAGCGATCGCAAAGGCGAACAGCCAGACCGTTAACTTGCCACCAGGCGCTCGACGCGAAAACTCGATGGTGGCCGAGCGCAGGCAGAATCGAGAGCGCTGGGCAAAGAAGCCGAAAAAGAAGCCGATCGACAGCCCGCCCAAAGCCAAGGCCTTGGACTGCCCGAGAGCGTCGATGAGGGAGTCAATCGGCATCATGATTTTGTCGGCGTCAGCCCGTGTGCCATTCGCCAGGACATGGCATTAATTCCTAGTATGCGCAATGGCTAATTTACACCCCGGATATCCGGCTGAGGAGCGATGTATGTCAAACACCAGAAGATTTCACTTGCGCAGCCTGCTGGGCGTCGCTATGGGGCTCGCCGCTACGGGCGCTGCACACGCTGACGATGCCGGATTCAAGGTGGTTTACCACCTCAGCGAAGGCGTGCAGCAGGCGTCGAGAGCCATCGGCAATATCCGCAACCATCTGAACGCCGAACCAAAGACCAGGATCGTTGTCGTGACCCATGGCCCGGGCATTGACTTCCTGCTGGACGGCGCCGAGAACGCTCAAGGCCAGACGTTCGCGGGGACCATCGGTGAGTTGTCGGGGCGCGGCGTCGAGTTCCGTGTTTGCAACAACACGCTTGTCTCGCGCAAGATCTCTGCGGACCGCGTGGCGATGGAGGCCAAGGTTGTGCCGTCGGGCGTTGCTGAAGTGACCCGGCTTCAGGCGCGCGAAGGCTTTGTCTACCTGAAGCCCTGAAGAAAAGAGCCATCGCATGAACAGGCCCTACAGTGCCTGTTCATGCTTTGGACCGGGCCGCATGCCGATGCTTCCATCGCGTTCAGCAATGCCGGCTCAATTGCCTCAAATGCAGGTGCTGAAACTGTTTCAGAGCGCGATGCCTGGATTGCCGCTGACACCGATCAGACGCGGCGTGTTGATCTTGCGCGGCGTGATTCGCCCCTTGGACTTGAGCCACTGCTCGACCACATCCCACACCATGCGGGTGCCGGGCATGCTGGCTGCCTCTTCAGCCACCGGCGCCCAGCCGGCCACACGGTAATTCTTGCCAGCCTCGATCGGCTTGCCGTTCAGGCGCATGTCCTGGATGCGCCTGCCCATGCCCGCGCCGGGTTCACACGCATAGGTCAGGCCACCGACGCGCACCATGTCACCGCCTTGCTGGTAGTAGGGGTCCGGGTTGAACAGGTTGTCGCAGACATCTTCCAGAACGGTCTTGATCATGGCGCCGCTCATCTGAGTGACGGTGGCATAGGAATAAGTGGTGGCGACCTGGTCCATCATCAACTCACGCGTGATCACATCGCCGGGCAGCAGGCTGGTGCCCCAGCGAAAGCCCGGCGAGAAGGCGATGTCGGCGCCCTGCACATCCATCAATGCGTCCACCAGCAACTGGTCCCAACTGCCGTTGAAGTTGCCGCGCCGGTACAGCAGTCCGTCGGTGATGGCCAGCTTCTCCGACAGCTTGGATTCGTAAGGCGCCCGAATCTTGTTGATCAGGGCGTCCATCTCCGGATCGGCCTTCAGCATGTTCGAGAAGATGGGCATCAGCTTGTAGCGGAAGTCGCTGACCCGGCCGTCCTTCAGCTCAAAGTCCAACACGCCCAGGAACTTGCCATTGCTGCCCGCGTTCGTGACGATGGTCTTGCCACCGGCGTTCTGGACGAGCACGGGCACCGGCACGCCGTCATGCGTGTGACCGCCCATGATGGCGTCGATGCCGCGCACGCGCGAGGCCATCTTGAGGTCTACATCCATGCCGTTATGGGAAATCACCACAACGACCTTGGCGCCCTTGCCGCGCGCCTCGTCGACCATGGCCTGCATATTCTCGTCCTGGATGCCGAAGGCCCAGTCCGCCACCATATAGCGCGGATTGGCGATCGGCGTGTAAGGGAAGGCCTGGCCGATGATGGCGCACTTCACGCCGTTGATTTCGCGAATGACATAGGGGCTGAAGACCTGGTCGCCGAAGTCGTTGGTCTTGACGTTCTGCGCCACGAAATCGAGCTTGCCCTTGAAATCCTTCTCCAGGATTTCCTTGACCCGCTCCATGCCATAGGTGAACTCCCAGTGGCCGGTCATCACGTCCACCCCGAGCAGCTTGCAGGCATCAACCATGTCCTGCGCATTGGTCCACAACGAGGTGGCAGAGCCCTGCCAGGTGTCGCCACCATCCAGCAACAAGGCACCCGGCCGGCTGGCCTTCATGCGCTTGACGAGCGTAGAGAGATGCGCAAAACCACCCACCTTGCCGTAGCGGCGCGCGGCACGTTCGAAGTCGATGTAGGTATAGGCATGGGCCTGTGCCGTGCCGGCACGCACGCCGATGCTCTTGAGCAGCTTCTCTCCCACCACATGCGGTGTGTTGCCCTGCATGCCAGCGATACCCAGGTTCACATTGGGCTCGCGGAAGTAGATCGGCTTCAGTTGCGCATGGCAGTCTGTCATGTGCAGAAAGGAAACCTGACCAAAGCGGGGCAAGTCGTACAGCCCCTGCTCAGCTGTGGCGGCATCGGCCTCGGCATAACGCCCCAGCCCCATGCCCGCCACCGAGGCGGCAGCCATGACCTGCAGGAAATCACGCTTGCTCAGATTCATGATAAGTGTTCGCTTATGTTTAACTTCAAACAAAGCCCGCCGAAGCGGGCTGACTGCGATGGGTTACTGGTTGACCGGTGACTTCGGGTCAAGCAGCAGCGCCATGATGTGACGCAGCTGTGTCTCATCAAGCAGTCCGGCATGGCCGAAGCGCGGCATATTGGAGCAGGCGCTGTAAGCCTTGGAATTCCACAGCTTGCCCCAGGTGTACTGAACGATTGCCGCCGTTGCGGGGTCGGCGACATCCTTCACGCCGCGGATCTTGCCGTAGTTGTAGAGGCTCGGTCCGATGGTGCCGAAGGAGATCTCTTCCTTGCTGATCTGATGGCAGTTGTAGCAGTTGCCACCGTTGGCCGTGGGTGCAGCGGAGCGGTCGGTCCAGGTCATGCCGCGACCGCTCTGCGCCAGTTTCTCGCCCTCGCGCCAATCGCCGATGTACTGGCCTCCGGCCGGCCAGCGAATCGTCGCCATCGACTCTTCTTCGATCTTTTTGGCGACTGCTTCGTTAGGTTGCTTGTCGGACGAGCAGGCTTGCTGGCCCAGGTCCTGGTCCAGCCGCTTCATGGTGGCGATGCCCTCGTCGCGGAACGAGGCCTTCATCATCGCTGCGGCCTGCGCATCGAGCTCGGCTGAGCTAGGCACAACGCTACATCCGGCCAGCACCAGGGTGACGGCAGCCGCACTGGCTGCTGCAATTGTGGTCATTCGCATCATGTCTCCTTCAGCGCTTGATAGCCGGGGCCACAGATTCGGCGCCCTTGGCGTTGACGCCCATGTAGACGCCCAGAGCAATCGTCACATCCGAAGCAAACCCTGGATAAGGGAAGCGCTGCTGGCGGAAGCAGTCGGTCAAGCGGCGCTGCATGCTCCACATCTCACCGCTGGACACCCGGTACGCCGGCCAGGCCGCGAAGCCAACGCCGTCTCCCGGATTCTTGGTCAGGATCGGCAAGTCTTGCAGCCGGATTCGCTTGCCCTCCTCCCCATGGCAGGAGGCACAGGAGAAATCCATCGGGCCGCCGCGATAGAAGAAGGCGCGCTTGCCGAGCTCATACATGCGGCGCTCATCGGCATGGCCCTGCGGCAGACTCATCTTCATGCCACGCGACTCTGCCGAGATCCAGGCCGCCAGCGCTTCCATATTGGCCTGTTCACCGCGGCCAAAAGGCGTCTTGGCGATCGCCACCGGATCCAGCCCCTGCAGGGTTTCCATGCAGGTCAGCAAGCGAGACTCCATGTCCTGCACGCGCTGCGTGTCCTTGAACCAGCGCGGCAATTCGACGAAAGCCCCTTTGACGACACCTGGCCCTTTACCCAGATCGCAGGCCTCAAGCGACGCATTCTTCGGCCCGCGTTTGGTCTTCCAGATACCCTCGCCCTTGGCCTCGAACAGTTCAGCGGGATTGCCATCGGCCAGCAAGGCACGGTATTCCGCGATGCCATCAGCCGCACTCTTCTGAGCCTGCGCCATCGGCAGCGTCAGCGCGCAACTGATGGCAAGAAGGACCTTCGGAAGCTTCATGCTCTGTCTCCTGTTTTGCTTATCTTGGTTCTAGAGGGTAAGGCGCGCGCGTCACAGCACAAGGAGAGAACGGCCCGCGCATGCGGGCCGGATCTCAATGCCCACAGAGTCAGGAAACAGCAGCCTCGTCGGTGCGCTTCTCGCCCTTGTTGTCGGTCCATGTCACCGAAACCTTGTCACCAGCCTTGGCGCCTTTGATGGCGAACTGAAGGAACGGATTCTTGGACACCGAAGGCCCCCACTCCGCCGTCATAACAACCTTGCCATTGAGCGCGGCACTGACCTCGGTGATGTACCAGGCCGGGATGGTCTTGCCTGCCGAGTCCCGGCGTTGGCCAGTTTCCATCTCATGCGCCATCAGCACGCGAACGGTTGCCTTGTCGCCAGCGGCTTGAGCGCGAATGCGCATCGGATCTGCCATTTCTTTCTCCTTGTGAGCGAACCTCTTGAGGCCCAGCTCGATTGAATGCTTGACTGAGTTTGCGTTGCAGCCGAATCAGCCGCCGCAACCACCGAGCGTGACCTTGACTTCCTTCTGCGCGAACAGAACCTTGTTGTCGTTGGTCACCGCGACTGCGAAAACGTTGGACGATTGACCCATCTTGACGCGCGTCGAGAAGCTCGCATCAACCTCGGGCGTCACGTTGAACAGTGCAGCCAGCACAGAGGGGTTCTTCTCAACCAGCAGCAGCACCTGCTTGACGCCAGCCAGCGTTGTGGTGGCACCCAGCGGCACTACGGCACCGTTCTCTGCGATGTCCGGCGCAGTGATGCCAACGTCCTTGCTTTCAGTCGGCGCGCCATAGCCCAGCGACCTGACCAGATCGGCCATGGTCTTGGCGTCAAAGGCACCCTTCCCAGCAGCAGCCCCCGCGGCGTGAGCTAGTGGGCCAAGCACACCGGATGCCACCATCAGGGAGGCCACAGTGGCGCTCTGCTTCAGGACCTGTCGACGATTTGCGATCATGGGAAGTCTCCTTGTTCACTCCATGCTAATAAAAGGATGCAGGCGCACCATGGGTGTCATCCCGTATCCGAAGGCCACGCGCCGCAGGCTTAGCGCGATGCTCCACTCTTGAACCATTGCGCGAGTAGCGCGGCATCCGCTTCGCCCAGCGACTGAGCCGGCATCGGGATCGGGCCCCAGACACCCACACTGCCCGCCCGGATCTTGCCCGTCAGGTAGGCAACGGCATCCGCGCGTTCAGCATACTTCTTGGAAATTTCCTTGAAGGACGGGCCGACCAGCTTTGCCTCGGCGGCGTGACATGCGGTACAACTGTACTTGTTCAGCAATACGGTTGCTGACAGTTTGGCCGGGTCGGCAGGCTTGGCAATCGCTGCGTCGCGTTTGACCGGTTCACCCACCGGCTTGGTCGTGTCGATGCCGTGCTGGGCACCGACGCCACGCGATTGCTCGGCCAGATTTCCGTGGGCATTGCGCGCATAGTCCGGCAAGAAGGAACTGATCTTTGCGCCTGTCTCGCAGTTCGTCATGCACGCAGTGTTGCGCGTATCTGCCGCCTTGGCCGTGGTCAGCCCCTTGCCAGGCCACATGGTGTGGTCCAGCGACATGCCATTGCGGTTGGGCATGCGCTGCTGGACCTCGGCAATATTCTTGTCCGACATCACGTAGTTGTCGGGCAAGATGCCGCCGAGGTTGAGTAGGAACGCAGTCACGCCATAGACCTCGTCCACGCTCAGGGACTTCGGCGCATTCCACGGCATGGCGCGATTGATGTAGTCGAACAGCGTCGACACCGTCGGCACCTTCATCAAGGTGGTGCGTCCCGGGAAGCTGGCGTCGGTCAAACGCGCCACTCGACCGGTCTTGATGTCGCCCGCTGTCGTGCCGCCGACAAGCGGCGAAAACACCTCGCCACTTTCGCCGAAGATGCCATGGCAGTGGGCGCACTTGCTTTCCCACACTTCCTGGCCCAACGCCACTGAGCCAGCACCCTTGGGCAGGCCCTTGAAGTCGGGACGCACGTCGATGTCCCACGCCGCGATTTCCTTGGGCGTTGCTGCGCGACCGATACCTGGAAAGTCCTTGACCTGCGCCAATGCAACACCTGCGGAGCAGCTCAGCACCAGCGCAAGCAAGGCACGTATCCCCGAAGGTTCAAGAAAGCTGAACATTCTTCACCTCACCATCTTCCTGCACGAGCCAGGACTGGATCGCGTTGTTGTGATAGATCGAGCGCGTGCCACGCACCTTACGCAGCTGCGCATAGGTCGGCTGCACATAGCCCGTGTCATCCATCGCCCGACTCTGGATCAGGGCCGGCTTGCCGTCCCAGACCCAATCGATGTTGAAACGCGTCAGGCACTTGCTCAGCGGGCGCCCTTCAAGACGCGCGGTACGCCAATTACGGCCGCCATCGACCGAAACGTCCACACGCTTGATCGCACCGCGTCCTGACCAAGCCAATCCGCTGACGTTGTAGAAGCCCTTGTCGAGCAGCACTTGACCGCCCGAAGGCGTGGTCACCACACTCTTGCACTCCTGGATGCTGGTGTACTGGCGATGCAGGCCGCCAGGCATCAGGTCAATGTAGTGCACCGCCTCATCCTTGGCGCCATAGGGCTTGTCGCCGACTTCAATGCGGCGCAGGTACTTGACCCAAGAAACGCCCTGCACACCTGGCACGACCAGGCGCAAGGGGTAGCCGTTCTCCGGACGGAGCATTTCGCCGTTCTGACCGTAGGCCAACAGCACCTCGCCGCTCTCGATCATCTCCATCGGGATGGTTCGCGTCATCGACGAGCCATCGGCCCCCTCTGCCAGCACGAAGCGCGCTCGCTTGTAGTCCACGCCAGCCATGTCGAGCACGATGCGCAGCGGAACGCCAGTGAACTCGCAGCAACTGATCATGCCGTGGCTGTACTGCACCGTCGGGACGGCCACATTGCCCCACTCCATGCCCGTGTTCGCGCCGCACTCAATGAAATGGAAGCGCGAAACTGAGGGCAAGCGCATCAGTTCATCCATCGTCAGGACCAGCGCCTTCTTCAGCATCGACGGGTCAGAGCCGTTGATCATCAAACGATGCTTCGACGGGTCGATGTCCCACCAGCCTTGGTGATGCCGCTCGAAGTGCAGTCCGCTCGGCGTCACGATGCCGAACAGTGACTGCAGGGGCGCAAAGGACACCGAGGCCTGCGTCGTCTGCGTCAAGCCGGGACTCTGACGACGTTGCACATTGACCTCGAACTTTGAGGGCTTGCCGTAGCCATCCGTCACCACCGGCATGCCAAGGCCCTTGGTGTGCTCGGGGAGTTCCAGGATATTGGGATCACCATCACCCGTCTGCAGCGGATTTGAGGTTGCCAGCACCGCGGGCGCGGCGGCCGCTGCGGTGGCTGCAGCAAAGGCGTTTCGGATGAAGCCGCGCCGCCCCGCCTTAGCTTCCACCAGAACTCGCCGAATACCAGCCTGGTCGAGGAACGATTCCGGCGCCTTGATCAGGCGGCCTGAAAGTTTTGAAACTGAACTCACGGCGTCTCCTTCCATTGGTCGCTGAGCCAACACCTGCTCGGGTCAAGGAGCACCGATGCGCGCTCATCCCTGCCATCGACATCGATGCCGATACGGCGCAGCAAGACCTACCCCAGCCAAATATCACTATGCCCGAATATTCGACCAAACGGAATAGAGGAGATTCAGGGTAAACCCGCAACCATGAGAAAACAGCGCTGGCGCACGCGGGCGGGACAGCCACGCGATGGAAGCGGCAAGCCTGCGCGATGGACAGACCCAAACTTGCGATTTCGTCTTGCGCCTCAGGTTCGCGAAAGAGACTTCGCGCGCGAGGGAATCGGGATAGGGGTGAGCCATTATCGACTCCACCCCTCCCACACCACCGGGCATGCGGGTCCGCACCAGGCGGTTCGAGCGCTTGAGGTTATGAGAGCCTGGGCAAGCCCAGTTTGTCGAACCAGG
>NZ_JBILQK010000162.1:0-5024 GCF_044373315.1 Roseateles sp.
GCGCATTGCGGCGCTCGACAAAAAAGCGGCTGGCTCCGGTGCCGCCCTTGGCGATGCGTTTGGGCTCGGCCAGTGCGGCGGAGATCTGGTGCGCGCCGCCGAACTGGCCGGGATGCACCTGGATGACACCCGCGCTGATCGTCGGCAGCGGCGTGAACAGGGGCTGGTTCTGCCGGTTCAGCGTCACATAGCCGCCGCCCTGCAGATGCTCAGGGCTGAAGAAGCTGCGGATGCCTTCATCGAAGGTCTGGCAGATGGCTTGCAGCCGCTGCGGCCAATCGGTGGACTCCAGCACCATCAGAAAGTCGTCACCGCCGATGTGACCGACGAAGTCCCGCTCGGCATCCGTCGACTGCAGCAGGATCTGCGCGGTGAGCTTGATCAGCTCGTCGCCTCGGTGGTAGCCGTAGACATCGTTGAAGGGCTTGAAGTTGTCGATGTCCCAGGCCACGACGACGAAGCGGCGCCCCGCCTGCACCAGGTCTTCCAGGTGGTTGTCGATGGGCACGTTGCCGGGCAACAGCGTCAGCGGATTGGCATAGCGGGCGGAGCAGACCTGCAAGTCAGAGACCGCCTTCAGCAGGTCCGAGGTACGGCCGGAGCCGAAGTAGCGGCCGTCGCGGGTAACGATGAAGCCGTCCACCATCAGCCGGTCGTCGAGGTTGGAGATCGCCTCGCTCATCTCGCGCAGGCTGGTGGCCACGTCGAATGTCAGCGGTTGGCGGTCCATCAGCTCGATGCAGCTGCGCTTGGCCTGAATCTCGCGGAAGAAGCGCTCGCCGCTGCGCTTGAGCACCTGCAGCGAGCGCAGGATGCCCACCGGGCGCTGCGCTTCATCGAGCACCGGCATCGAGAACAGCAATTCGTCCGACGCGAACATCTCCACCACGGTGCTGCACTTGACGGCGGCCGTCACTGTCGGCCCGCGTCGCGCCAGCTGTGCGGCGCTGGTGATGCTCTGCGGCGGAACGAAGGGCATGTCCAGGCGCCGATGCGGGCGCTCGCCGCCCAGCAGGGACAGCATCTCCGCGCGCAACTCAGCACGCGGCGTCGCGCTGGGCCTGGCGATCAGATAGCCCTGGCAGATCGATACACCCAGGCGGCGCAGCACGGCCAGGTCGGCAGCATGCTCCAGCCCCTCGGCGATCACCTTGCAGCCGCTGCTGGTGGCCATCTCGAGGATGGAGCGTACGAACTGCTGCTTCAGCGGTTCCTTCGCGATGCCATCGATGAAGTGGCGGTCGATCTTGACGTAGTCCGGCCGGATGTCCAGCCAGCGCTTGAGACTGGCGAAGCCTTCGCCCAGATCGTCCAGGGCGATGCCGAAGCCATGGCCGCGCAGGGCCTCCAGCGTGTGGCTCAGACGCTCGGGCTCCAGGATGGGGCGGGTCTCGGTGATCTCGATGACGACGCGGCTGGCGCACATGCCGAGTTCGCTGAACTCGGCCGCGACCTGTTCGATGCGGCCCTCGGCGGCAAGCAGGGTATCGGCCGTGAGGTTCAGGAACAGTTGCCCGGGCAGGCCCAGTTCGCGAAAGCGGCGCAGGGCTCGCCGCACCACCAGGCGCTCGAGTTCGATCAAGCGCCCGGCCAGCGCCGCGGTTTCGAACAAGACCAGCGGCGAATGCAGGGGGGAATCGGCGGGTCCGCGCGTCAAAGCCTCGAAACCCAGCAGCTGGCCGCGATCGACGTCGACCAGTGGCTGGTAGTGGATATCGACCTGGCGGTGGGCGATCAGGCTGTCGAGCTGCTCAAACAGCCGCGTGGCACAGGTGCTGGTGGGCTGATCTGGAAGCATGTCGTGGACTGAGCAAGGACGAACGGCGAGGACGGCGCCCGGTGAAGGCTTGAGGTCATTGTTCGGGTCCCCCATGTCAGATCAGTGACATGGGCGGCGCACATGCGCAGACGCCAGAAGCGCGGCCAGCTGTCGTGACGGATGTCACAAGCAGGGAAGGCGTCTTGTTGACGTGATGTTGGTCCGCAGCGGCCTCTTGACACCCGCACGACGGGCTCGTGACCCTTGCCGGCGGTGCAGCGAGCGCTCCTGTGTGCAGGGGGTCAGCCCGGGTCGGCCAGGGCTTCCACCACCATCTGCACGCGCTGCTGGCCCTGGTACTCGTCGAGGCTCAGGCGGTAGGCCAGGCGTGCGATGTCGGGCAGCGGATCGATATGGCCGAACCAGATCGCATCGCGCTGCAGGCCGCCCGGCGCCTTCAGGCGCAGCTTCAGATGACGCTCGCCGACGATGCGCTGTGACAGTACCTGCACCTCGTCGCAGAACAGCGGTGCCTCGAAGGCCTGGCCCCAGACCTGGGCCTCCAGCTCGGCCACGGCAGCCGGGGTGAAGGCCTCGGGCGGCAGCGGGCCGTCGGTGCGCAGCGTTCGGGTCAGCGTGGTCTCGTCCAGCCATTCGCGGGCGACCTGCTGCAGCGCGGTGTTGAAGCGCTCGAAGCCGTCGTCCTCCAGGGTGCAACCGGCTGCCATCGCATGGCCGCCGAACTTCTTCAGCAGATCGGGGTGGCGCTTGGACACCAGATCGAGCGCATCGCGCAGATGGAAGCCGGTGATGGAGCGCCCCGAGCCCTTCAGTTGCCCGTCCGCGCCGCGCGCGAACACAAAGGTCGGCCGGTGCAGCCTGTCCTTGATCCGCGATGCGACGATGCCAACCACGCCTTCGTGGAACTCGGGCTCGAACAGCGCCAGCGCCGGTGGCGGGTCGCCGCCCAGGGCCGGGTTACTCAGCAGCTCGTCCAGCTTGAGCTCGGCCTGCTCGCGCATGCCGGCCTCGATTTCGCGGCGCTCGCGGTTGATCGCGTCGAGCTGGCGCGCCAGTTCCAGCGCACGCGTGCTGTCGTCGGTCGTCAGGCATTCGATACCTAGCGTCATGTCGGACAGACGCCCGGCGGCATTGACGCGCGGCCCCAGCGCAAAGCCCAGGTCGAAGCCGGTGGCGCGGCTTGCATCGCGGCCGGCGGCGCTGAACAGCGCGGCCACGCCGGGCTGCATGCGACCGGCACGCATGCGGCGCAGGCCCTGCGCCACCAGGCGGCGGTTGTTTGCGTCGAGCTTGACGACATCGGCCACGGTGCCGAGCGCGACCAGATCCAGGAGCACATCGAGCCGGGGCTGTGTGGCCGCCTCGAACACGCCGCGCTGGCGCAGCTCGCCGCGCAGCGCCAGCAGCACGTAAAAGGCCACGCCGACGCCGGCCAGGTTCTTGCTGGCGAATTCGCAGCCGGGCTGGCTGGGGTTGACCAGGGCATCGGCTGCGGGCAGCTCGATGCGTTCATCCACCAGCGCGGGCAGGTGGTGGTCGGTCACCAGCACCTGCAGACCCAGGGCCTTGGCATGCGCCACGCCGGCCAAGCTCGCAATGCCGTTGTCGACCGTCACCAGCAGCGCCGGCTGCTGGGACAGCGCCAGGTCCACGATCGCGGGTGTCAGGCCATAGCCATGCACCGCGCGATCGGGCACCACATAGTCCACGCTGCCAGGTCTTGCGCCCAGTAGCGCCAAGCCGCGCAGCATCACCGCGCAGGCCGTGGCGCCGTCGCAGTCGTAGTCGGCCACGATGCAGATGCGTGCGCCGCGCTGCAGCGTGTCAGCCAGCAGCGTGGCCGCAGCAGCGATGCCCTTGAGCCCCTCGGGCGCCAGCAGGCGGGCAAGGCCATCGTCGAGTTCTTCGGCGCTGCGCACGCCGCGGGCGGCGAACAGGCGGGCCAGCAGCGGCGACAGGCCGGCCTGCTCCAGCGCCCAGACGGCGCGCGGTGGCGCATCCCGCGTGACGACTTGCGGCTTGGCGGCGCTCATAGCGCGGACAAGGCAGCAGCAACGTCGGCACGTGGCGCGGCCAAGCGCTGCCACAGGCCGGCAAGGCCTTTGCGCGGGCGACTTTCCCAGCGCTGCGCACTGCGCTCGCCGCACAGGGTCAACGCCACGGGCGTACCGGCCTGGTGGGCGCTCAGCAACTCACGCAGTGGGCCGGCGTCCAGCGCCAGCCAGGCTTCGCGCCAGCTGGCCCAGTCCTGTGTGAGCAGCGGCTCGCGCAGGCGTTTGTCCAGGCGCAGCGCCGGATCGTGCCGGCGAGGCCGGGCCAAGCCGCAGCCGGAGATCCAGACCGAGTTCAGCGCCAGCGCTCCGCGCGCCTCGCGTGGCTCATTCGGCGGCAGGCGGTGCAGCAGCATCTGCAGCTCGTTCTGCAGGCGCCTCAGCAGGCGGGCTTCCGGCATCCACGGGTCGACATTGCGGTTGATGACGCGGTCCAGGCTGGCGCTGGTCTGGCCGGCCAGATCCGGATGGGCGACATACCAGCGCGTGGCCGCGCCCCAGGCAAAGCGCCAGCCTTCCTCGGCCGGGAACAGCGGCCTGAGTGCGTCCAGAAAGGCGCGCGACTCCTGCTCCCCCAGCTCCAGCAGCGCCGGGTGCAGCGCAGTCACCTGGTCGCTGGTGACGTTCAGGTGCAGTGGCGTCAGCAACGCCCACGCCAGACCGTCGGTGTCCAGTCCATCATCTTCGGCCTGGGCGGCGGCAAAGGCCGTGCTGCCTTCCGTCCAGCCCCAGGCCTGGGCCTGGGCCAGCTCTTGCGGTGTCAGCGGCGCAAGCTCGTCGCCGCCCAGAGGGGCGTGCGCCTGCAGCGTGCCGAGCAGGGTGGCCAGATGCGGCAGGGCCAGGGTCTGCAGGGTTTGTTCGCAATCGTCGTCCAGCGCGCTGGCATGGGGAATCATCAGGTGCATGGGGCAATTATCGGTGGCCCCCGAAAGGGCGAGGCTTGGAGTGCCCAGAGCGTGTCACTATTCGTTCATGGCTGCTTCATAGAATGCTCCGATGACTAAAAATCCGCCCCCGGCAGGAGCTCTGCCTGATGCCGCTGTGCCGAGCTCGCTCGCATCGCCGGTTCCGCTGCTCAACCGGGAGCAGGCCATTCTCGAGTTCAACCGCCGTGTGCTGGCCCAGGCACAGCGCGAGGATGTGCCGCTGCTGGAGCGGCTGCGCTACATCTGCATCGTCTCCTCCAATCTGGA
>NZ_JBILQK010000163.1:0-5003 GCF_044373315.1 Roseateles sp.
AGCAAGGCGCGGCCAGCGCGCTGCTCGGCTTCGAGAGTCGGCTTCTTGGCCTTCAGTTCATCGATGAACTGGGTGACTTCGGACTTGTAGGGTTTCCAGAACAAAGGCATGGCAGGGCCGCTAGACAGGAGAAGGGGTGGAGTTTACAGGTCTGGGGCCAGCAGGCCCCAGCGCAAACCGCGCTTTCCGCACTCGATCTCAGCGCACCCGCATGCCGGGTTGGGCGCCGGGGAAGGGCTCGAGCACGAAGATGCCGGGGTTTGCCTTCTCGTCGGCGTGGCTGGCGGCCAGCACCATGCCTTCGCTGATGCCGAACTTCATCTTGCGCGGCGCCAGATTGGCCACCATCACCGTCAGCTTGCCTTCCAGGTCTTCCGGCTTGTAGGCACTCTTGATGCCACTGAAGACATTGCGCATGCGGCCTTCGCCGACATCCAGCGTCAGGCGCAGCAGCTTGTCGCTGCCCTCGACATGCTCGGCCTTGACGATCTTGGCGATGCGCAGGTCGACCTTGCTGAAGTCGTCGATCTTGATCTCGGGCGCCAGATCTTCGCCGCCTGGAATGACCTTGGGCGCAGCGGGTGGCTCGAACAGGGCTTCCAGCAGCTTGGGGTCGACGCGCTGCATCAGATGCTCGTAGGCGCCGATCTGGTGGGCGCCCAAGGCGCGTGCGGCATCGCCGAACTGCAGCGGCTCGATCTTCAGGAACTGCTCCACCTTGGCGGCCAGAGCCGGCAGCACCGGCTTGAGGTAGAGGGTCAACAGGCGGAAGGCCTCGATGCAGACGCTGCAGACATCGTGCAGCACCGCGTCCTTGCCTTCGAGCTTAGCCAGTTCCCAGGGCTTGTTCTGGTCCACGTACTCGTTGACGCGGTCGGCCAGCAGCATGATCTCGCGCAGCGCCTTGCCGAACTCGCGTTCTTCATAGAGATCAGCGATGGCCGGCGCATGGGCGCGCAGACCGTCCAGCAGCGCTCGGCCTTCGACGCCCAGATCAGCCGACAGCCGGTTGTCGAAGCGCTTGGCCAGGAAGCCGGCGGCGCGCGAGGCGATATTGATGTACTTGCCGACCAGGTCGGAATTGACGCGGGCGACGAAGTCCTCGGGGTTGAAGTCGAGGTCTTCAACCTTGCTGTTGAGCTTGGCCGCGATGTAGTAACGCAGCCACTCCGCGTTCATGCCCAGATTCAGGTACTTCAGCGGGTCCAGGCCGGTGCCGCGGCTCTTGCTCATCTTCTCGCCGCCGTTGACGGTCAGGAAGCCGTGCACGAACACATGGTTGGGCGTCTTGCGGCCGCTGAAATGCAGCATCGCCGGCCAGAACAGCGTGTGGAAGTAGGTGATGTCCTTGCCGATGAAGTGGATCTGCTCCACCGACTCGTCGGCCATGAAGGCTTCGTAATCGCGCCCGGTCTTGCCAAAGTAGTTCTTCAGCGAGGCCAGATAGCCGATCGGCGCGTCCAGCCAGACATAGAAGTACTTGCCCGGCGCATCCGGGATCTCGATGCCAAAGTAGGGCGCATCGCGACTGATGTCCCAGTCACCGAGGCCGCCATTGCCTTCCTCGTCCTTGGTGAACCATTCCTTGATCTTGTTGATCACCTCGGTCTGCAGGCGGCCGGCGGTCTGCGTCCATTGCTCCAGGAACTCGACGCAGCGCGGATCGCTCAGGCGGAAGAAGTAATGCTCCGAGCTCTTCATCACCGGCGTCGCGCCGGTCAGCACCGAGAAGGGGTTCTTCAGCTCGGTCGGCGTGTAGACCGCGCCGCAGACCTCGCAGCTGTCGCCGTACTGGTCCTTGGCCCCGCACTTCGGACATTCGCCCTTGATGAAGCGGTCCGGCAGGAACATCGACTTCTCGGGGTCGAAGAACTGCTCGATGGTTTTCACCGAAATCAGCTCGTTGGCGCGCAGTGCCTTGTAGATTTCTTTGGAGAGCTCGTGGTTCTCCGGGCCGTCTGTCGAGTGCCAGTTGTCGAAGCTGATGTGAAAACCGTCGAGGTAGGTCTTGCGGCCCGCGGCGATGTCGGCCACGAACTGTTGCGGCGTCTTGCCGGCCTTCTCGGCGGCAATCATGATCGGCGCGCCATGCGCATCGTCCGCGCCGACAAAGTTCACCTCATGGCCGCGCATGCGCTGGAAGCGCACCCAGACGTCAGCCTGCGTGTACTCCATGATGTGGCCAATGTGGAAATTGGCGTTGGCATAGGGCAGGGCGGTTGTGACGAAGAGCTTGCGGGTCATGGCAGGGGAAGTCTGTGCTGGCAGGCAGCGCGTGCGGCGCCGCGCGGGAGCGTGATTCTAGGCGCGCGCGGAAATGGGCCGAGCTTGGCTGCGGTGGCTCAGCCGGCGGCAGGGGCAGGCTTGTCGCTGCCGGGCTCGGTGGGTGCGCCTTCGGCTGCCGCCGCGGGCGCGTTGTCGTCAGGCAGGCCTTCAGCGCCGTCCTTCGGGTTCAGCTTGCGCTGACGCTTTTCTTCGTTCTTGCGCTTCTTGGCGAGTTCGCGTTGACGTTTCTCGTACGAATAGTTCGGTGTTGCCAAAGCCTGCTCCTTCGCTGGCCCGCGACACGCAAGCCGATATGCCCAATGTAACCGCAGCGCCCCCACGGCCGGCTGACGGCTGGCCTGTGGCGCTTTGCTGGCCAGTTAGCGGCTGAAGCTCAAATCCACATCAGACATCAGCGCTAAGGTCTTGATTCTTATGCGCTCTTGCAGGTATCCACTTCTGCTGTGGATAACTTTGTTGAAAACCTGCTTTGGCGGGTGCTAAACCCTTGATCTTCGGGCCTTGCGCTTGGCTTGCCGAATTTTTGAGCACTCTCGAGGCCTTCATATGAATCAATGACTTAGGTGAATTTCGGGGAAACCAGAAGATGCGCTGCAGCATTGGGCGGGTTTCTTGGTGGCTTGCGCCCCGCTGGCAAGGAAATGGGGATAAGTCAAGCTGCAAAGTTGAAAAATTTGCTTTGTGTTCATTGTTGTCCCGGATTTCAGTCCCGCATCTGTCCACTGCATCTGTGGACAAACTTGTGGGTCGGCCGGCGACAGCGCGCGCAAGTGCTTGATCGGCGAGGGAAAGCGCTGGCCTGCCCGGATTTTGTGCAACTCCGCGTTTCGCCCAGGGAGGAGCGGGCCTGCGGGGCCGCTAAAATTCAGCGCTTCTAGAACCGACAGACAACAATGGCCCAAGCAATCGAGGGGAAACAGTCCGGCAAAGCTCAGTCCCGACCGGCGGAGGTCTTCGAGCTCAAGAGCGCTTCCCTCAGTCTGCTGGCCCTGGTCCTGAGGACGGCGGATCTGGAGCAGCTGGCGCTTGAGTTGCGCGAACGGCTGGGCGACACGCCGGAGGTGTTCAACCAGGACCCGCTGCTGATCGATTTCTCGCAGCTGCCGCAGCCGGCCCAGGCCCCGGACGACTCACCGCAGCTGGGCCTGCTCAGCGAAGGCACGGTCGATCTGCCCGCCTTGTTGACGCTGCTGCGCAAGCACCGCATGCAGCCCGTCGCCGTGACTGGGGCCGGACCGGCCTTGCTGGCGCAGGCGCTGGCACTCGGCTTGGCCGAGGCGCCGGAAGGGCCGCAGACGCGAGAGGCGCCGGCGGCGGTGCGCGAGGTCGAGGTGATCCGCGAAGTCGTGGTCGAGCGCCAGGTGGCCGTGCCGGCGGAAGCGGCCAAGACGGTGATCATCGACAAGCCCTTGCGTTCGGGACAGCAGGTTTATGCCAAAGGCGCCGATTTGGTGGTGCTGGCGCTGGTGAACCACGGCGCCGAGGTGATCGCCGATGGCAGCATCCATGTCTACGCGCCGCTGCGTGGCAAGGCCATCGCCGGCGCGCGCGGCAATACCGAGGCGCGCATTTTCGCCGCCAGCATGGAGGCCGAGCTGATCGCGATCGCCGGCATCTACCGCACCACCGAGAACCCACTGCCCGACACCGTGTTGGGCAAGCCGGCCCAGGTGCGGCTGGAGGGCGAAAAGCTGGTGATGGAGCCTCTGCAGTACTGAGCAGCCGTTTGACGAAAAAGATTTCGAACACGAGCCCGGTGCCCAGGCACCGGACCCACAAGCAAAACTCTTGAAGGAATGGATCGATGACCAAGATCGTCGTGGTGACCTCGGGCAAGGGCGGTGTCGGCAAGACCACCACCAGCGCCAGCTTCGCAACAGGCCTGGCCTTGCGCGGCTACAAGACTTGCGTGATCGACTTTGACGTCGGCCTGCGCAATCTGGACCTGATCATGGGCGTCGAGCGCCGCGTGGTCTATGACCTGATCAACGTGATCAATGACGAGGTCAAGCTGGCCCAGGCGCTGATCAAGGACAAGCAGCTGGACAAGCTCTTCATCCTGGCTGCCTCGCAGACGCGCGACAAGGACGCCTTGAAGCAGGAAGGCGTGGAACGCATCCTCGACGAGCTCAAGGCAATGGAGTTCGACTTCATCATCTGCGATTCGCCGGCCGGCATCGAGACCGGCGCGCTGATGGCCATGCACTATGCCGACGAGGCCCTGGTCGTGACCAACCCCGAGGTCTCCTCGGTGCGCGACTCTGACCGCATCCTGGGCATGCTCAACAGCAAGACCAAGCGCGCCATCGAGGGCAAGGAGCCGATCAAGGAGCACCTCCTGATCACGCGCTACAACCCCAACCGTGTCGAAGGCGGGCAGATGCTGTCGCTGGAAGACATCCACGAGATCCTGCGCACGCCGCTGATCGGCGTGATCCCCGAGAGCGAGATCGTGCTGCAGGCCTCAAATCAAGGCACGCCGGCCATCCACATGAAGGGTTCGGACGTGGCCGACGCCTACGCCGACGTGGTGTCGCGCTTCCTCGGCGAAGACAAGCCGATGCGCTTCATCGAAGCGGTCAAGCCCGGCTTCTTCAAGCGCCTGTTCGGCGGCAAGTGAGGGGATGAGCAACCATGGGATTCCTCTCGTTCTTTCTCGGTGAAAAGAAGAGCTCCGCCAGTGTGGCCAAGGAGCGCCTGCAGCTGATCCTGGCGCA
>NZ_JBILQK010000070.1:0-20324 GCF_044373315.1 Roseateles sp.
AAGCAACTCGGCTGAGAATTGCGGCTGCGCCGCCTTGTCCGCCGTGGCGGTCGTCTTCGTCTTGCGTGGCATTCATGCTCCTTGTCGACATGCTATGCCTCACACACAAAATTTCTGACAGGTTCCCCTTGGGAAGGCGTGTATCTGAGAAATACACCATCTCCCGCAGCGAAGCCGGCCCGGCAGGTGCGCATGGGCGTGCTGTTGGCTATTCGCTGCCGCGACGGTCCTAAGCCCGCCGCATACCAACAGGCCCGCGACCGCATAGCCGCATCACTGATTCAGACCAAGTAGGAACCTCTCATGATTCGCAAACAAGACCCCAGCCAGTCTCATCCGTACCAAAGCCAGCAGCACGCAGCCGCGCCTAAAGCTGGCCCGATGCTCCGGCCGGCCCACCAGGGCCAAGACCCGACCCGCGAGGACGCCAAGCTGCCTGATCCCCGCCTGTCGGAAGCCCAGGCCCGCCGCTGGTCGCCGCTGGTGAGCGTGCCCGGCTTCAACGCCCAGGGCGGCGACCTGGAGCGGCTGCGCGCCTGCGGCATGCAGACCGGCATCGTGAACGGCGTGCTCTGCATCCGCAGCGCCGACCTTGGCCGCGCCAAAGAACTGCTGTCCAGCAACAAGGAGGGCGCGTAATGCTCGAAGCCATCAAGACTCTGCGCGCCGACGAGGCAGCTCTTGCCCAGCGCGCCGCCAGCTTGCGTCAGCGCCGTGATCTGCTCGCTGCTCGTCAGCACGAACTGTCCGACCAGCTCACGGCCATCAAGACCCAGCAGACAGCCTCGGCCGATCTGCTCGCCGATGCACTAGCGGCCGACGATGCAGAAGCCATCGCCAAGGCGCGCAAGAGCCTCGCCAGTGCTTCCGCTGGTGCTGTTGAGGCTCAGACCCTGACGGGCGAGATTCAGGCGCTCCAGGTTGCCATCGCCAAGCTGGAAGCCGATATGGTCGCTGTCGAAGAACGGCGCCGCTCGCTGTTCGGCCGCGAGCGCGCCGCCGTGGTGGCTTTCGCTGATGACATGGCCGGGCCTGTTGTGGCGAAGTGCCGCGCCGCTGCCAGCCAGCTCGGCGAAGCCTTGGCCGAGTTGGCGACCCTGTCCGAGTTGGCCCAAGCCGCCAACGGCCAGCCGCACCGCTTCTGCGGCGTGCTGCCGCCGTCCCTCGACCTCGTGCCGGTTGGCTTGGATCGCACCGAGCCGCTGCGGGTGTTGGTGGCGACCCAGCTTCAGGCCGCCCGGGAGCGTCTACGCGTCATCCTGGCCGATGCGGGCTTCAATGCGGCCGACCAATGAGCGAGATAGACGCACTCAAAAGCCAGCACCACGGCCCGCAAACCCGCGCCGTTGCTGGCTTTGATGAACCACACCCCCTGGGGGCGCGTCGGAGCCGTGCCAACTTGAACAGCCTGGAGGGCGTGGCCCGGGAGCTCGGTCGCGTCTACAGGAGGGCAGACCGTGGCGAAATGCCCTGGGGTGAAGCAACCAAGGCTGCATTCATCCTGACCAGTCTGGGCAAGGTACTGGAGGCGGCCATCATCGAACAGCGACTAACCGCATTGGAGGGCATGGTCAATGAGCAGTAGGCTAAAACGGCTAGAAGCCATCGAGGCTGCCCTGCGTAGGCGCCGGAGCGATCAAGACGAGCTGCTGGCCTTGACGGTGAGCGGCTTGATCGAGCGCGCTTCTGTTCTGATGACCCGAGCTGGCGGGCCGATTCCGCTGAGTGTCGGCTCCAGCGTGGTAACGCCGACGCTCGGGGAGGACGCCTCAAAGTTCATGGGGCGGCTGTTGTCCGCTGTTCACGCTGAAGTTGCCACCCGGGAGTTGCCGTTGTCCCTTGCCGACTTTTACGAGCTACAGCCCAAGATGGCATGAAGGCGTTGGGCTCTGTCAGTGCTTGTTTCGGCGAGCTTGTGCATCCAGTTCGGCGACTTCGACACACCTGTCTAGCTGGCGGGTTAAACGCGACATTCGCCGCTCAGCATGAAGGCCAGCCGTCGGCCAGGTGCGGCCATCGTTCAAGCGGACAAGCAGTCGTTCAATGTTGAAACTCAGAGGCTGCCGAAAGCAGTCCGCACCGCGCAGCACAAAATCCCCTGTTGCGTGTCCCACAGCCAGTCCATGAAGGAGGCAAGACAGCGCTGAATACGTTCTCTGTTTAACAACTCGGGCGCCTCAAAAATCCAGCTGAAAAAGAGCACCACCGAGCGCCGATGGCTTGCACGTCAAGCGCCATCCATGCGCATGCGCCACTTCCATGCAAATGGCCAGGCCCAGACCAGAACCTGGTTTCGTGTTGTCCGGAGCCCGCCAGAACCTTTCGAATACATGGCTGCGCTGGTGTTCAGGGACGCCTTTGCCTTGATCCTCTACGCAGATACCCCGTTGGGTCAGACCGATGCGCACCGTCCCTCCAGTCGGTGAATGATCGACGGCGTTTTCGATCAGGTTTTTCAGCATGACAAACAGTTCACCTGTGTCCGCCATGACCCTGATGTCAGGCGATCCCAGCATGATCTGCAAGCTGACTTCAGCCCTTTGTGCGCGCCACAACAAGAACCTGCTCACTTGTCGCGCAACGTCTTCCAGCAAGACGGGCTGCAGCTTCAGAGGGCGACCACCCGACACTTCTGCCACATGCAGCAGTTGATTGACGGTGCGGCCAAGGGCGTCGATGTCGTTCAATGTCTCTGGAGCCACGCGCTCTGCCTGTCCCTCCAACTGACCGCGCAGCACCGCTATGGGAGTCTTGAGCTCATGGGCAGCGTTGGCAAAAAACTGCTGCTGTGCATCGAAAGCCACCTCCAAACGCGCCAATGCCTCGTTGAAAGCAATGACCAGGGGTCTGATCTCCGTGGGTAAAGGCTCCACCGGTATGCGGGCGGACAAGTTGGCCTGCCCGACGTTGCGTGCAGCCTGACTGGCAAGACGGATCGGCTGCAGCACACTTCTCACGCCCCAATAGCTCAGCACGGCCAAGACAGCTGCAGCCAACGCGGCCATGATGCCCACGGCCTCGGTGACGGCCGGCACGATGGCCTCCTGTGCCAGCTTGGCAAAGCGGTCACTGCGCCCCACTTGAACCCAGTAGTCTCGCTCCTGGATGCGATGGCGCACAGCGGCAACGTGAAAGGGGGTGCGATTGACCTCTGTGCGCAGGTAGTGACCATCCTGCTGGTCCGCTGGTATGCCGGGCAACAGGCTGCTCAAGTCGCCATCTGAAGAGGCGATCACACGACCATCAGTGGTCATTACACGGTATTTGAGGTTTGCGAAAAAGGCGTCAAAACTCTCGGCATCTTGTCCTTCCAACCGCACGGTGACCTGACCTTTATCGTCGACCAGGATGGCTTCTGCGATATCGTGGGTCTGGCCCATCAGGCTTTGATGCGTGATGAAGTTGCCAAAACGCTGGGCAAGAACTGCCTGCACAGACAGATACAAGCCAGCCAGTATGGCGATAGCCAAAGAAAACACCAGCGTCAGGCGAAGCGCAAGGCTAGGTGTTCGGAAGAACCGCCAGTGCATAACCCACGCCTTTTGTGTTGATGATCGATACACCGGATTGCAGCACACCCAACTTGCCACGCAAACGATGGATGGCAACGTCCAGCGCTTTGGGGGTGATCTCGGAGAATGCACCCCAAGCGGCAGACTCCAAAGCCGCTCGGCGAACAACCTTGCCTTCATGCCGCATCAAAGTCAGGATGATCTGCAACTCGCTGGGAGACAACGTGATGGAGGCTGCGCCTACAAAAAGCGTGCTGGCCTGAGCTGACACTTTCAAATCCGCAAAAGAGGATTCATCAGGCAACCACGGCTGGTTGCGTCGCATCAGGGCCTTGACACGGGCCACCATTTCGGCCATTTCAAAAGGTTTGGCAAGGTAATCGTCGGCACCGGTTTCGAGGCCGCTCACGCGGTCGCCCAGCGCATCCCGCGCAGTCAGGATCATGCACGGTATGGACTGTCGAAGGGCCCGCAACTGCGCCAGCAGCGACAGCCCATCGCCATCGGGCAAGCCGCGGTCCAGAATCAGCACGTCGTAACGCGCAGTTTCCAGGAACACGGCAGCATGCCCAAGTGTGGCGACCGTGTCACAGGCCATTCCTTGCGCCTGTAAAGCGGCCGCCACGGCCTGGGCCATGCGTGGGTGGTCTTCAACAATCAGGACTCTGGGCATACTGCAAAGCGTGCAAATCAGAATCGATACGTCACGCCCAAGTTGAACGATGCGGGTTGGTACTTGGGTTTCCCACCCAAGGCGCTGCCCGCATTGGCCGACTTGAAAGACCGGCTGCCCATGTTGCTCCAGCGCAGGTCGGCGCTCGCGCTCCAACGGTCGGACAGATCCACCTCACCACCTACGATGACTTGGGTGGCCAACCCGCCGCGGTGCGAGTACTCCTGCTCTGAACCTCCACGGCTGAGGTCGATATCCAGCTCAGTGACGTAACCCAGTCCTGCGCCGACAAAGGGGCGCACCACGCCCATTTTTTGGAATCGGTAATAGCCATTGAGGAACACCGTCGTTGATGCGAAATCACCCGTAACGGGTACCCCGCCGATGCTGTTAAGTTTGTGGCTGCGATAGTCCCAAGCCAGTTCTGCGGCCCAGCCGTTACCGTAGCGCTGTCCGATAGCACCGCCCAAGCCGGTGCCGCCGCCAAAGTCACCCTTGCCGTTGAGGGTAGCCATGGCAGTTCTTGATTCTGTGAAATTGGTCGAAGCCAGCGTGCTGCTTCCACCATATGCGGTGACGTACAAACCCGCTTTTTCTTGAGCAGCAACCGATAGCGAACACGTCAGCGAAACGCCTGCCAACGCGAAAGGAATGAGCGACTTGATTGGAATGATCATTGCGAATAACCCATTGAGGAGTGAGAGTGGAGGGAGTGCGACGGGGTGAACCCTCCGCCGCGCCACCATTCTTCTGTCAGGAGGGTTACCACAAGGTAACTGGCCTCAATGAATGAAAAATGCCCAACTCAGTCCCACAAAGTCCCACAGTCAAAGCATTGCACAGAGCAAGGCTGGGCTTGACGCTGGTCACAGGCAGGTTGGTTTGCGCTAAACATCACCGATCCGGCATGGTTACCACATGGGCAGTTGGGTTTGCCTGCGATGAAGAGCGTTATGTTGTCCATGTCAGTGGCCTGAAAGAATGGGGGTAATTGGGGGAACGGGCAAGCATAAGCAAACCACGAAACCCGGCATCCACTTACACCCAGTGACCGCTTCGCTCAGAGTCCTTGCATGACCGCAAAGGGTCGAAAGCCGCCAGTCACGGGATGCTACGGCGGACATCGGGCCGCCTCTTGCCACGTTGTCGGCGCGACGCCATCCGTGCTGCTGTTGCTGCCGAACGGCTGCCGCTCTCGCTGGGTGAGTTCTACAGACTCTTGCCGACAGACAGTAGTTCGGCTGCGACGACGACTCGCCACCGCCAAGCACATCGCAGGATGTTGGGTCGGATGTTGGGACCGCCCCGTCGTAATGAAAAAAGCCCAAGCAAATCAATTGCTTGGGCTTTTTATTGGCGGAGAGGGAGGGATTCGAACCCTCGGTACGGGGATACCGTACGCCTGATTTCGAGTCAGGTACATTCGACCACTCTGCCACCTCTCCTGATTAGGTGCTCGCGTGGTTCAGTGCGAGTAAGCCCGCAAGTATAGCGGAGTTTTTCAGCTCCGCAGACGATCAGGCGCGCAAAACTTCAACACCGCCCAGATAGCGGCGCAGCACATCCGGCACAGTCACGCTGCCGTCCGCGTTCTGGTAGTTCTCCAGCACGGCAACCAAAGCGCGGCCGACGGCCAGACCAGAACCGTTGAGCGTGTGCACGAACTCGTTCTTGCCCTGCGCGTTCTTGAAGCGCGCTTGCATCCGGCGTGCCTGGAAGGCGCCCATGTTCGAGCAGGAGCTGATCTCGCGATAGGTGTTCTGAGCCGGCACCCAGACTTCAAGGTCATAGGTCTTGGTCGCACCAAAGCCCATATCGCCCGCGCACAGCAGCACCGTGCGATAAGGCAGGCCCAGCTTCTGCAGAATGGCCTCGGCGTGAAGGGTCATCTCCTCAAGCGCAGCCATGCTGTGCTCGGGTTGCTCGATGCGCACCATCTCCACCTTGTCGAACTGGTGCTGGCGAATCATGCCGCGCGTGTCGCGGCCGGCACTGCCAGCCTCCGAGCGGAAGCAGGGGCTGTGCGCCGTCAGCTTGATCGGCAACTCCGCGGCTTCCAGCACCTGTTCGCGCACCGTGTTGGTCAGCGAGATTTCCGAAGTCGAGATCAGGTACTGCTCCGCTGCTTCCTCGTCACCACCGCGCAGCACCCAGAACATGTCCTCCTTGAACTTGGGCAGCTGGCCGGTGCCTTCCAGCACCTCGCGATTGACGATGTAGGGCGTGTAGCACTCGGTATAGCCATGCTCGTCGCTCTGCGTGTCCAGCATGAACTGCGCCAGCGCGCGGTGCAACTTGGCGACCGGGCCACGCAGGAAGCAAAAGCGCGAGCCGCTCAGCTTCGCACCCGTCTCGAAGTCCAGCCCGAGTGGCGCGCCCAGATCTACATGGTCCTTCACCGTGAAATCAAAGCTGCGCGGCGTGCCCCAGCGACGCACCTCGACGTTGCCCGTCTCGTCAGCCCCCTGCGGCACGCTCTCGTCGGGCAGGTTAGGCACGCTCATCAGCATGGTGTTGAGCTCGGCCTGGATCGCATCCAGGCGCTCGGCACCGGCCTTGAGCTCTTCAGCGATGCTGCCTACCTCCACCATCAGCGCGCTGGCATCCTCGCCCTTGCCCTTGGCCATGCCGATTTGCTTGGAGAGGCTGTTGCGCTTGGCTTGCAGTTCTTCGGTGCGGGTCTGCACGCCCTTGCGCTCGGCTTCCAGCGCCTTGTAGCGGTCGATGTCCAGATATGGTTGCGGATTCTTGCGGGTCGCCAGGCGCGCAACAACAGCGTCCAGGTCCTTGCGCAGCAGAGTGATATCAAGCATTTGATTCAGTGTCCTTTTCGGTCTCGATTCTATGAAAGCAAAGCGGCGCCTCTTTCAGGCGCCGCTTTCACGCGAGTCGCGCCCTGAGATTCAAGATCGAGACGAACTCACTTCGGCCATGGACTTGTCGCCCAGCCCCAGCGGCAGCGGAAACCGCACATGCTCCTCGACGCCTGCCAGACTGCGCACCGCCGTGGCGCCCATGGCACGCAAGCGGGTGATCACTGCCTGCACCAGCACATCCGGCGCCGAAGCGCCTGCCGTCAGGCCGACGCGGCTGCGCCCTTCCAGCCATTCGGGCAGCAGGTCCTCGGCGGCATCGACCATATAGGCAGGCGTGCCCAGCCGCTCGGCCAATTCACGCAGACGGTTGCTGTTGGAACTGGTGGGACTGCCGACCACGATCACCACATCCACCTGCGGTGCCATCACCTTGACGGCGTCCTGGCGGTTCTGCGTCGCATAGCAGATGTCCTGCTGCTTGGGCTCGCGCACCAGCGGAAAGTGGCGCTTGACTGCAGCCAGGATCTCAGCCGCGTCGTCCACGCTGAGTGTGGTCTGCGTCACTACGGCCAGCCGGCCAGGATCCTTGACCTGCACGTGCGCCACGTCCGCAGCCTCCTCCACCAGGTAGATACCGGCGGACAGCTGGCCCATTGTGCCTTCGACCTCCGGGTGTCCCTTGTGGCCGATCATGATGAATTCGTAGCCTTCCTTGTGCAGCTTGGCCACCTCCACATGCACCTTGGTGACCAGTGGGCAGGTCGCGTCGAAGACCTGGAAACCGCGCTCAGCCGCCTCCTGGCGCACGGCCTGGCTGACTCCGTGCGCGCTGAAAACCAGCGTCGCGCCAGCGGGCACATCGGCCAGATCCTCAATGAAGATCGCGCCACGCGCCTTCAGATCGTTCACCACATAGGTGTTGTGCACGATCTCGTGGCGCACATAGATCGGCGCGCCGAATTTCAGCAGCGCACGCTCGACGATCTCGATCGCGCGATCCACGCCGGCACAGAAGCCGCGTGGTTCGGCCAGCACGATTTCCTGGGGCAAGACCACATTTGTCATCACAGGACCCCGATCACTTGGACCTCGAAGCTCACCGGCTGGCCGGCCAGCGGATGATTGAAGTCGAACAGCAGCCACTCTGCGCTCACCTCCCGTACCAGGCCCGCATAGCTGCCCTGGCCGTCGGGGGTCGGGAACTGCACCACATCGCCCACGTTGTACTGTTCATCCGGATCGCCGAGCTGGTGCATCAAGGACAGCTTCACACGCTGCAGCAGCTCGGGATTGCGCTCGCCAAAAGCCTCGCCCGGCGCCAGCTCAAAGCGCGTGTGAACGCCCTCACCGAGGCCGATCAGCCGCGCCTCGATGGCCGGCGCCAGCTCACCCGTGCCCAGCGACAAGGTCGCCGGCTTGTCGTCAAAGGTATTGACCAGATCGCCGCCATCGGGGGCGCTGAGCCGGTAATGCAGGGTCAGGAACGAACCAGCTTGGATGAGATTCACGACTTTTCTTTGTTCGATAGACTGCCGGGATTCTAGGGCCCCGCGTTGCGGAACCCGGATTTCCCCTGATCCCCGACCGCCATGCCTCTCGACCAATTGCCAACCCAGGCGCGTCCGCGCGAGAAGCTGCTGGCGCGCGGGCCTCAGGCCCTGGTCGACGCCGAGTTGCTGGCCCTTCTGCTGCGCACCGGCACGCGCGAGCGTCCCGTGCTGCAACTGGCGCAGGCGCTGCTGGATGACTTCGGCGGATGGGCAGGCTTGCTGAAGGCCAGCATGGCCGACCTGGGGCGCATCAACGGCATCGGCCCGGCCAAGCGCGCCGAGATCGCCGCGGTGCTGGAGATCGCGCGGCGCTCGCTGTTGCAACAACTGGCCGAGGCACCGGTGTTTGACGCGCCGGACGCGGTGCGGCAATTCCTGCGCCTGAAGCTCGGCGGCCTGACGCACGAGGTGTTTGCGGTGCTGTTTCTGGATGCCCAGCACCGGCTGATCACCATGGAAGAGATGTTCCGCGGCACGCTGACGCAAACCAGCGTCTACCCTCGCGAGGTCGTCAAGCGCGGGCTTGACCTGGGTGCCGCCGCGGTGATCCTGGCACACAACCACCCGTCCGGTGTGGCTGAGCCCTCGCGAGCCGACGAGTTGCTCACGCAGGCCTTGAAATCGGCCCTGGCCTTGGTGGACATGCGGGTGCTGGACCATTTAGTCGTGGGCGCCGGCGAGGTCACTTCAATGGCAGAGAGGGGGCTGATGTGAGCAAGGCCCCAACGGTGTTGCACAGCTTGCAAGAGCTGAAAACGCTGCAGCGTGAGCTGGAACTGCAGCGCCGACTGGCCGACGAGCGTGCCGCCCGAGCGGCCGCAGAGGCCCGCCTGGCCGAGCAGGAGAAGCGCGTATTCGAGATCAGCGTCGGCCCGGTCACGCGATTGAAGGACTCACGCCGCGTGCTGCTGACCCGCGCCTTGCCTGAACCGGAACCGCGTCAGCGGGTGCTGGACGAGCAGCAGGCACTGGCCCAGGCCCTGTCCGATGACTTCGACGTGGATTCGCTGCTGGAAACGGACGAAACACTCTCGTTTCGGCGTCCTGAGGTCAGTCCCGAGGTCGTGCGCAAGCTCCGTCGCGGCCATTGGGCCTTGCAGGGCCAGATCGATCTGCACGGCTTGCGCAGGGACCAGGCGCGCGAGGCCCTGGGCCAGTTCATCCACGACAGCGCACGGCGCGGCCTGCGCTGCGTGCGAGTGGTTCACGGCAAAGGCAATGGGTCGCCAGGCCGGGAACCGGTGCTGAAAGCCAGGGTGCGGCGCTGGCTGGTGCAGAAGAACGAGGTGCTGGCCTTCGTTCAGGCCCGCGCCAGCGATGGCGGCAACGGCGCACTGATGGTCTTGCTGTGAGCAGCAAACAGCTCAGAGCGGCGTGTTGCGCATCCAGTCTGCGGTATTCATGAAAGAGGCATCGAGGCGCTCACGCAGCACGGGGTCGAGTTCGCACTCCTGCATGGCCTGACGCATGCATCCCATCCACTGGTCGCGTTCGGCAATGCCGATGGCAAAGGGCAGATGGCGGGCTCGCAGTCTCGGGTGCCCGAAACGCTGTTGATAGTAGTCCGGCCCGCCGAGCCAGCCGCACAAGAACCAGAACAGCTTGTCGCGTGAACCGCTCATATCGCCCGGATGCACGGCGCGCAGCTTTGCGTAGACAGGCTCCAACTCCATCAGGTCATAGAACCGATCCACCAGGGCGCGCACCGCGCCCTCGCCACCGACCCAATCGAAGGCTGTCCGGGGCTGCTCGCTCAAGCCAGGCTCCCGCCCGACAACAACCGCACGGCAAGAGCTTTGACGCCTTGCGCCGCCTCGCAGCCCGGGTACTGCTCCAGCAGCAACTGACGCTTGAGCACCGCTTGGCGAACGGTCGCGTCGTTGCGAACCTCACCCAGCAGATCCAGCTTGAAGCTCTGGCCCGGTGTGGCGCCTACGAAGCGCTGCAGCACCTGCTGCAACTGGCCGCAAATCAGTTTGCCTTCTCCGGCACGGCTGGCCTGATTGACCAGCAGGCCCACATGGCGGCGATCCTGCTGCGTGGCCAGCACCTTGATGGTGGCATAGGCGTCTGTCAGCGAGGTCGGCTCCGGTGTCGCCACGACCATCACGTCGGTCGCCAATGAGACCGCAAACAGCACCACATCGGAGATGCCTGCGCCGGTATCCAGCAGCACCCAGTCGAAACGTGGCTTGACGATCTCAACGATGTGCAGAAGCTTGTCGCGCACCTCCGGTGTCAGGCGCGAATATTCCACCATTCCGGAGCCTGCCAGCAGCACGTGAAAGCCGCCAGGTGCCGGCAGGATGGCCTGCTCCAGCGTCGCCTTCTCGGTGAACACATCATGCAAGGTCAGCTTGGGGTGCAGGTTCAGCACCACATCCAGATTGGCCAAGCCGAGATCGGCATCCAGAACCAGCACACGCTGGCCCTGGGCGGCCAAAGCGGCGGCCAGATTGGCGGTGACGAAGGTCTTGCCAACGCCTCCCTTGCCGCTGGTGACGGCCAGCGTGCGGGCGCCGCTACGCTTGGGGGAGGAACTTGCAGCAGGCGACGGGGTCATACTCATTCGGTGTCCTGTTGCGAGACTGCAAACAACATGCCTTTTTCCTCTGCGCTGACCTGGGAGTCGGTGTGCGGCTCCAGGCAGGCGCGATTGCGACCTTCAGCCTTGGCGCGATAGAGCTGGCGGTCCGCACGCTCCATCCACAGCAGCATCGATGACCGTACCCATTGCGGCGCAAAAGCCCCTCCCAGGCTGATCGTGATCTTGAGTTTCTGCCCCGATGGCAGGGTGATATCCATGCCCTCAACCCGTTCACGCACGCGCTCCGCGACGGTGCGACCAAAGCTGCTCGGGCAGTTCGGCAAGATGATGGCGAACTCTTCCCCACCGACGCGCGCGGCCGTATCCATGGGGCGAACCGTCTGGTCTATGGCCTTCGCAACCGACTGAATCACGACGTCGCCTGCAGCATGCCCATGTGTGTCGTTCACCGCCTTGAAGTGGTCAATATCCAGCATCAACAACAAGGCCGGTTCCCCCGAGCGCGCCACGCGGTCAATTTCGCGGGCCAACGCCATCTCAAAACTGCGGCGGTTGACAAGGCCCGTCAACGCATCCTTGCTCGACAAATCGCACAACGCATCGATCACGCCCTGCAACCAATCCTCACCGTAGGGCTGGCCTTCAGGCAGCAAGGCACCTGCCTGCTGCAGCAGTTGCAGAGCCTGGTCAAGCCGCAGCGCGCGGGCATCGATCAGTTGGGGGGGGTGGAAACTGTTGTTCAAGGCGTCATCAGAGTGCCGAGGCAGTCTAGCAGCGGGATTCCCCTGAGAGGGGCGCGAATAAAACATCAAATCACCGCGCTGTTCACACAATCTTGGTGCGACTTGCGCATGGAAACTGATATCTGATGCAAAAATGAGTTTCGTGCCTGCACGCCTGTGCTGCAGTCGTACCCAGTAGTTCGTTGAGAGCCACGCCCCTATGTCAGCTGCACTCACCCCTTCGGCCGGCGAAGCCATCGACCACGAGTTCAGCTTCAGCCGTGCCGATTTCGACCGAGTTCGGCAACTGATCTACAAGCATGCCGGCATCAGCCTGCATGACGGCAAGCACGCCATGGTCTACAGCCGCCTGTCGCGACGTTTGCGCGACACGGGGCACCGCAGCTTTGCCAGCTACCTCCAATGGCTGGAAGGCGCAACAGGTGCCCAGGCGGATGCCGAGTGGCAGGAGTTCGTCAACTGCCTCACGACCAACCTGACCTCCTTCTTCCGCGAAGAGCATCACTTCCATGCGCTCGCTGACGACCTGAAGCCACTGGCGGGCAAGCCGCTGCGCATCTGGTGCTGTGCCGCGTCGACGGGCGAAGAGCCCTACTCGATCGCCATCACCTGCGCCGAAGCCTTGGGCAGCTCGGCACAGCTGCAGATTGTCGCCAGCGATATCGACACGAACGTGCTCAACACAGCGCGGCGCGGTGTCTACAACGCCGACTCCCGAGGGTTGTCCCCACAGCGCCTCAAGCAGTTTTTCATGCGCGGCACCGGCGCCAACGACGGACGCATCCGTGTGAAGCCCGAGTTGCAGCGCTGGATCGACTTCCGGTCGCTCAACCTGATGGACCAGCAGTGGTCATTGGGCGACCCTTTTCAGATCGTGTTCTGCCGCAACGTGATGATCTATTTCGATGCGCCGACGCAGCGCAAGGTACTGGAGCGCATTCATCGCGTGATGAAGCCCCATGGCCTTCTGTTCGTCGGCCACTCAGAGAACTTCACCGAGTCCCGCGATCTGTTCCGCCTGCGTGGCAAGACCATCTATGAACGCGTCTGATCTCGCCGTCCTCGCCACCTTCGCAAAGGTCGACAGAAAACAATGAGCACGCCCACGACCTCCTCCGGCTCCGGCGCCGGCTCGCTGATTTCCAGCGGCGCTGGCGCTACGCGCGTCGCGCAACTCAAGGCCCAGCCGCGCAAGCCGGGCGAGGCCTCGTTCTTCTTCTACGACGCGCATTTCAAGAACGCAGCCGTCAAGATTCTTCCGGGCGAGTACTTCGTCGACAACGAGGACATCCTCGTGATGACAACACTCGGCTCATGCATCGCCGCATGCCTCTGGGACCGCCAGGCTCAGGTGGGCGGCATGAACCATTTCATGCTGCCTGAAGGCGCCGGTGACTCAGGCCGCTACGGTTCGTTCGCGATGGAACTGCTGATCAACGAGCTGATGAAGCGCGGCGCCTCCAAAAGCCGCATGGAAGCCAAGATCTTCGGCGGCGGCGCGGTGATCGCGGGCATGAACACCATCAATGTGGGCGAGCGCAACACCAACTTCGTGCTCGACTATCTGAAAACCGAGCGCATTCCGGTCGTATCAAAGGATGTGATGGACATCTATCCGCGCAAGGTCTGCTTTCTGCCGCACAGCGGCAAGGCCATGGTCAAACGCCTGGCGCCGACCAACACGGACGCGCTGGTCCAGCAGGACCGTGCAGCGGCACAGAAGGCACAGCCAGTGGTCTCGTCCGGCGGCTCCGTCGACCTGTTCTGATCCCCACGCCTGATAGAGGAGTAGCAAGCAATGGCAAAAACAAAGGTGGTGGTGGTCGACGATTCGGCGCTGGTGCGGTCCATCCTGACCGAGATCATCAACCGACAACCCGATATGGAATGCATCGGCGCCGCCAGCGATCCGCTGATGGCGCGCGAGATGATTCGCAACCTGAACCCGGACGTGATCACGCTGGACGTCGAGATGCCCAAGATGGACGGGCTGGACTTCCTGTCACGCCTGATGCGACTCCGCCCCATGCCGGTGGTGATGGTTTCCACGCTGACCGAGCGCGGCGCTGATGTGACGCTGAAAGCGCTTGAACTGGGCGCCATTGATTTCGTGGCCAAGCCCAAGATCGGCGTGGCCGACGGTATCCGTCTGCTGGCCCAGGACATTACCGACAAGATCCGCATCGCGGCCAAGGCCCACATCCGACGCGCTGCTGCACCGGCACCCTCAGCCGCTGCGGGCGCGCCCGTGGCTGCCAAGCCAGTCACCATGGCAAGCGTCGGACGCCTGTCGACCGAGAAGATCATCTTCATCGGTGCCTCCACCGGTGGCACCGAAGCGACCAAGGACGTGCTGATCAATCTGCCAGCGGACTGTCCCGCGGTGGTCATCACCCAGCACATGCCGCCCGGCTTTACCAAGAGCTATGCGGCACGCCTGGACGGCTTGTGCAAGATTCGTGTGAAGGAAGCGCAGGACGGCGAGCGGATCCTGCCTGGCCACGGCTATATTGCACCGGGTGGTTTCCATCTGAGCGTCGAGCGCTCGGGTGCCAACTACATCGCTCGAGTGCAAGATGGCGAGCCAGTGAACCGCCACAAGCCCTCGGTCGAGGTGCTCTTCAACTCAGCAGCCCGCGTGGTCGGACCCAACGCGCTGGGCATCATGCTCACTGGCATGGGCGCCGACGGCGCGCGTGCGATGAAGGTGATGAAGGACGCCGGCTCGTACAACTATGTGCAGGACGAAGCCAGCTGCGTGGTGTTCGGCATGCCGCGCGAAGCCATCGCCGCTGGCGCCGCCGACGAGGTGCTGCCCCTGTCCGAGATCGCGTCGCATCTGATTGACCGTCTGCGCAAGACTGCCGGCGGTTCGCTCAACCGGGTCTGATCCGGCTCAGGCCTGCAGGAAAAGCGCCTGCAGGTCACTCAGGAAATCAAAACCTCTAGGCGTGGCTTGGATGCGCGCCGGGTCAGGCACCAGCAAGCCCTTGTCACGTCCCGACTGCATGGCGGCGGCGATGGCACCCAGTGACAAGCCCGTGCGCTCCGCGAAACTCGGCAGGGGCACGCCGTCTCGCAGGCGCAATGCGTTCAGCATGAACTCGAAGGGCAACTCATCCGCCCCGACCTCGTGCTCGTTGGACACGGCCTGGCCTTGACTTGCCTTGCTCATATAGGCCGCCGGCTCGCGCCAACGGACCTGACGCAGCACCCGATGCGCGAATGACAGCTTGCTGTGCGCACCAGCGCCGATGCCCAGGTAGTCGCCAAACTGCCAGTAGTTCAGATTGTGGGCACAGCGGTGTCCAGCCCTGCCGTAGGCGGACACCTCATAGCGTTCCAGACCTGCCGCAGCGGTTCGAGCGGTGATGAGATCCAGCATCTCGCTGGCCAGATCCGCATCGGGCAGATGCTCGGGCGGCTTGAGTGCGAAGCGCGTGTTCGGCTCAATCGTCAAGTGGTAGACGGACAGATGCGGCGGATTGAAGCCCATCGCTGTGTCCAGCTCAGCCCCCAGCTCCGCCAAGGTCTGGCCCGGCAGCGCATACATCAGATCGATGTTGAAGGTCTCGAAGCACCGCGAGGCCTCTTCCAGAGCGGCCTGGGCCTGCTCGCTGCTGTGCACGCGGCCCAATAGCGCGAGTTTGGCATCGTCAAAGCTCTGCACGCCGACCGACAGCCGCGTCACCCCGGCGTCACGGAAGCCCTTGAAGCGGTCGCGCTCGAAAGTGCCTGGGTTGGCTTCCAAGGTGATTTCGCAAGCAGGTGCCAAGGGCAGGCGTGCGCGCAGGTCCGAAAGAAGCTCGGCGATCTGCTCAGGCGCGAACAGGCTCGGCGTGCCGCCACCGATGAAGATGGACACCACCTGGCGCCCCCAGATCAGCGGCAAAGCAGACTCAAGATCGGCGCGCAGCGCCGCCAGGTACTCGCGGGCCGTGGCGGCAGGCAACTCCTTGCCATCGCGCCACTCATGCGAATTGAAATCGCAGTAGGGGCACTTGCGCAGACACCAGGGCAGATGCACGTACAGGGAGAGCGGCGGCAGAGCTGCCAATTCAAGCGCGCCAGGCTTGAGCCAGCGGATCCTCGCCTCAGCCAAGATGCCAGACCTCACGCATCTGACGCGCCAGATCAGCCGCCGCCAAGGCGCGATGGCTCAGCCGGTTCTTCTCCGCGCTGGCCAGCTCGGCCACGGTCTGCCCCAACTTGGGAATGAACATCAGCGGGTCGTAGCCGAAGCCGCCCTCGCCCTTCAATTCAGCCAGGATTTCGCCTTGCCAGCGGCCCATCGCCACGAGCGGCTCAGGATCCTCGGCCGAACGTACGGCCACCAGTGCGCAGACGAAGCGCGCGCGCCGATCGGACGCACTGGCGAGCTTTTCCAGAAGCACGGCGTTGTTCTCGGCATCGCTCTTGGGCCGACCGAACAGCGTGGCATAGCGCGCCGACAACACACCCGGCGCGCCGCCCAGCGCCTCGACCGCCAGCCCGGAGTCATCCGCCAGAGCCGGCAGGCCACTGGCAGCGGCGGCATGCCGTGCCTTGGCCAGGGCGTTCTCGACAAAGCTGGCAAAGGGCTCTTCGGCCTCGGGGATGCCCAGGCTGCCCTGCGTCAACAGCTCGACGCCCAGCGGCGCGAACAGCGCCTGCAGTTCGAGCAGCTTCTTGGCGTTGTTTGAGGCCAGCACCAGCTGCATGTTCAGAGCCCCAGCACCTGTTTCTGAGCCGCCAGCAACTCGCGGATGCCCTTGTCGGCCAGATCGAGCAGCGCATTCATCTCGGCGCGCGAGAACGCTTCGCCTTCGGCCGTGCCCTGCAACTCGACAAAACCGCCGGAGGCGGTCATAACAACGTTCATGTCGGTATCGCAGGCCGAGTCTTCGGTATAGGCCAAGTCCAGCAGCGGCGTGCCGGCATGGATGCCCACCGAAATGGCGGCCACAGCCTCGCGGATCGGCGAGAAGGCTATCTTGCCTTCGGCCATCAGCCAGCTGACCGCGTCGTGCGCCGCCACATAGGCGCCGGTGATCGCGGCCGTGCGCGTGCCGCCATCGGCCTGCAGCACATCGCAGTCCAGGGTGATGGTGCGCTCGCCCAGTGCCTTGAGATCGAACACGCAGCGCATCGAGCGGCCGATCAGGCGCTGGATTTCCTGTGTGCGGCCGCTTTGCTTGCCGCGGGCGGCTTCGCGGTCGCCACGGGTGTGGGTGGCGCGCGGCAGCATGCCGTATTCCGCCGTCACCCAGCCTTCGCCGGAGCCGCGCTTGTGCGGCGGCACACGCTCTTCCACCGAAGCCGTACACAGCACCTTGGTGTTGCCAAACTCGACCAGCACCGAACCTTCAGCATGGCAGGTGTAGTTGCGGGTCAGGCGGACAGGGCGCAACTGGTCAGCACTGCGGCCATCGGCGCGCAACGCGGCGTTTTCTTGACTCATGGGGACAGACCTTTCAGCTCTTGCTCTCGTTGTTCTTGCGGAGCGCGCGGCTCTGACGGATCGCTTCCTGGATCTCGCGCACCGAGCGTTCGATCTCTTCCTCGTCCATCTCCAGGCGCAAGTCCTGCTCGCCGGCCGCAGCCTGGATGGTCGAGGCAAAACTGCTGCCGTCCAGATCACGCATCGACACCGCTTGCTCCGGCTCGGCATCACCCTCCCACTCGACGGCGAGGGCGGTGACATTGTCGCAGCGCTCACCGCCATGGCGCAGCGCGAGCTCCACCATGTCCGGCACCGCTTCGCTGATGCCACGGGCGGCCAGCAGGCTGACCAGCCTGTCATCCGCCACATTGCCCCACAGGCCGTCGGAGCACATCATCAAGCGGTCACCCGCCTCCAGGGACAAGGGGCCGCTCTGGTCCACCATGGGCCGCCCGGGGCTGCCAAGGCAGGTGAACAACACATTTCGATTGAACCGTTCGCCGGCTCTTTCGACACGCCCCAAGGCCTCCTGCAATTCGCTGTACGAGTGATCACGGGTTCGGGCCAGCAGTTGCCCCCCGCGGACAAGGTACAGTCGCGAGTCGCCGCAATGGACCCACCAAGCCTGACCCGCCTGAACCACAGCAGCCACCACAGTCGTGCGCGGCGTATCGGACAGGCCCTTGTCGGCGCCATAGCGCAGCAGCAGCTGGTGTGCAATCAGCACACCGTCGTGAAGGAACTGAGCCGGATCAGCGAGCGTCGGCCGCGCATCGCGTTGGAACATCGCCGCCAGGGTCTGCAAGACCATCTGCGAGGCCACCTCGCCCTCGGGATGTCCGCCCATCCCGTCGGCCACCGCAAACAGGCCGGCCTCCCGCGTGTAGCAGTAGCCCATGCGGTCTTCGTTCTTCTCCCGCCCTCCACGTCGGCTGATCTGGTAGACGCCGAACTTCACGCCTTGGCCCCGGACTTGAGATTCTCCAGTTGCAGCTTCAAGCGTTCGCTGAAGCTCAATTTGGTGTAGCGCCGCTCCGTCTCACGGGCCAGTTCCTTCTGCAGCGCAAACACGCTTTGCGGGCGCGACAGCGGATCGAGCGACATGCACCACTCGGTCACCTCGATCAGGTTGTCCGAGTAGACATTGCGCAGGCGCGACAGGCTCAGCGCCAGACGGTCCTTCTCCAGGCGCTGGGGCGCGTCATTGGGCGGGTAGCCCTGCATGCAGGCGTAGATGCAGGCGCCGATGGCGTAGATGTCGGTCCAGGGACCGAGCGAGCCGTCGCGGCGGTACATCTCCGGCGCTGCAAAGCCCGGCGTGTACATCGGGCGGATGAAGTTGCCTTCCTTGCTCAGCACCTCGCGTGCCGCGCCGAAATCCAGCAGCACCGCCTTGTTGTCGTTGGTGATGAAGATATTGGCCGGCTTGATGTCCAGGTGCAGCATCTTGTGCTGGTGCACGATGCGCAAGCCGCGCAGGATCTCGTCGAACAGGCTGCGGATGGTGGACTCGCGGAACACCTTGTCGCGCTTCAGATCGCGCGCCGTGACGATGAAGTCCTGCAGGGTGTCGCCCTGCAGATAGTTCATCACCATGTAGACGGTTTCGTTCTCGCGCAGGAAGTTCAGCACCGACACCACGCTGGGGTGCGAGATCTGCGCCAGCGAGCGCCCTTCCTCGAAAAAGCTGCGCAGGCCGAGCCGGTACAGCGGCTGTTTCTCGGGCTTGACGCGCGGCGTCAATTCGCCGGGCGAGCGCTCGGCCAGCGACGAAGGCAGGTATTCCTTCAGAGCCACCAGGTGGTGCTCGGGATCCTCGGCCAGATAAACGACGCCGAAACCGCCAGCGGCCAGCTTCTTGATGATCTGGTAGCCCCCAACAACCGTACCTGCCGGCAAGGGCGCCGGTTTGGGCTTTGACATAATCGCGTTTTGATAGCTACACCGGATGCGAGATGCCAGTCTACAGCATGACGGGTTATGCCAGCGCGAGCTCGCATGCCCTCCCCCAGGCCGAAGGCGGCCCTGCTTCGAAGGCCAGCGTGACGGTGGAAATCCGCTCGGTCAACGGTCGTTTTCTCGACCTCGGTTTCCGCATGCCGGAAGACCTGCGCGGGCTCGAACCGGCGCTGCGCGAGTTGCTAAGCGGCAGCGTCAAGCGCGGCAAGATCGAGCTGCGCATCAACACCCAGCGCGAGGGTGACAGTGCCTGGCCGCAGCCGCAGCCCGAGCAGCTCAATCGCCTGGCCCAGCTGGAGAGCACCGTGCGCGGCTGGCTGCCGCAGGCCCAGGCTTTGAGCGTGCACGAGGTGATGCAGTGGTGCAAAGGCGGCGGCGCGACCGAGAAGCTCGACGACGCCACGCTGGACGCCGCCAAGCGCTGCGTCGCCGGCTTGCTGGAGGCGCGCGAGCGTGAGGGCGAAAAGCTGGTCGCCATCCTCATGGAGCGCATTCAGCACCTGCAAGCACTGGCCAGCCAGGCCGAGCCGCTGGTGCCGGCGGTGGTGCAGCGCCAGCAACAGCGCTTCCTGGAACGTTGGCAAGAGGCGCTGATCTCGACTGGCGCGGCCCAGAGCCTGCCGGAAGAAGCTCTGCGCGAGCGCGCCCTAAATGAAGCCGCGGCATACGCCATCCGTATCGACGTCGCCGAGGAGCTGGCGCGGCTGCGCGCCCACCTCGAAGAGATCGCCCGCCTGCTGAAGAAGGGTGGCGAACTGGGCAAGCGTCTGGACTTTCTGATCCAGGAACTGCACCGCGAGGCCAACACCCTAGGTTCCAAGTCAGCCGCGCTGGAACTGACCAATGTCTCGGTGGAGATGAAGGTCGCCATCGAGCAGATGCGCGAGCAGGTCCAAAACATTGAGTGACTTCTCGGCGCGTCTCACAACGCGCCAAAGGAACTCGATAACCTGTTGATCCACAATGTTTTTTGTCCCAATCCGTCCCAGAGCGTCGCAGTAAAGCGCGTCCCCGATTTGGGGTTTATTGTGGGGTTCGTGTGGGGTTTTTTGTGGGGTCTTTTTGCGTCTTCCATGATGCGAAATTTCCCAGAACGGAACC
>NZ_JBILQK010000071.1:0-20192 GCF_044373315.1 Roseateles sp.
ATAGGTCTGCTGCAGATCGACCAAGGCCGGTCCGCGCTCGCGCGAGTCGCCATGCACATGCTCGAACATGTGCAGGCTGGTGGCGCGGCCGCGGTCGAAGCTCTCGACATAGCGGGCCTGCACCGCATAGCGCTCGCCGCGCTGCAGTACGGCCACCAAGGCTTCGATCTCGGCCTGGCGCGCCGGACTCAAGGCCCGCTCGCTCTTCAGCGCGTCCAGCAGCTCGGGCAGCGCATCCAGCATCGCGTCGCTGGGGTAGTCGAGCAGGCGAGCGAGCACCCGGCAGCTCAGGCTGAGGGAGGGGGGCGACTTCTTGTGGTTCATGGTTGTCGCCCTCACAGCGTGGCCTTGATGGGGATGGTGCGCTTCTTGTCACCGCCGAACAGGCTGGTCTCGGTCTGCCCGTCCGAGCAGCCGTTGCCGAAGCTGAAGCCGCAGCCGCCGCGCAGGTCGTAGGCGTTTTCGGCGTACTCGCGGTGCGTGGTCGGGATCACGAAGCGGTCTTCGTAGTTGGCAATGGCCATGGTCTGGTACATGTCCTCGACCTCGCTCTTCAACAGCCCCACCTGGTCCAGCACCGCCTTGTCCTCGATGCCGTCCACATGCTTGCCGCGCTGGTAGGCGCGCATCGCAAGCATGCGTTCCAGCGCCCGCTCCACCGGCTTCACGTCGCCGGCGGTCAGCATGTTCGCCAGGTACTGCACGGGGATGCGCAGCTGCTTGACGTCCGGGATCTGGCCGTTCACACCGATATGGCCGGCATTGGCGGCCGAGCTGATCGGCGACAGCGGCGGCACATACCAGACCATCGGCAACGTGCGGTACTCAGGGTGCAGCGGCAGGGCGACCTTCCAGTCCACCGCCATCTTGTAGACCGGGCTCTTCTTCGCAGCCTCCAGCCAGGCTTCGGGAATGCCATCCTTGCGGGCCTGCTCGATCACGCGCGGGTCGTTCGGGTCGAGGAAGACATCGAGCTGGGCCTGGTAAAGGTCCTTGTCGTCCTTGACGCTGGCGGCCTCCTGGATGCGGTCGGCGTCATACAGCAGCACGCCCAGATAGCGGATGCGGCCGACGCAGGTTTCCGAGCAGACGGTCGGCTGACCGGCCTCGATGCGCGGATAGCAGAAGATGCACTTCTCGGCCTTGCCGCTCTGCCAGTTGTAATAGATCTTCTTGTAGGGGCAGCCCGAGACGCACATGCGCCAGCCGCGACACTTGTCCTGGTCGATCAGCACGATGCCGTCTTCCTCGCGCTTGTAGATCGAGCCCGAAGGGCAGGACGCGACGCAGGCCGGATTCAGGCAGTGCTCGCACAGCCTGGGCAGATACATCATGAAGGTGTTCTCGAACTGGCCGTAGATGTCCTTCTGGATGTTCTCGAAGTTCGCGTCCTTGCTGCGCTTGGCGAACTCGCCGCCCAGGATCTCTTCCCAGTTCGGGCCCCACTCGATCTTCTCCATGCGCTGGCCGGTGATCAGGCTGCGAGGACGGGCTGTGGGCGCGGCCTTGGACTTGGGCGCCGACTGCAGATGGTCGTAGTCGAAGGTGAAGGGCTCGTAGTAGTCGTCGATCTGCGGCAGGTTGGGGTTGGCGAAGATGCGCATCAGCAGCTTCCACTTGCCGCCCTGGCGCGGCTCGATATCGCCATTGGCCTTGCGGATCCAGCCGCCATGCCACTTGTCCTGGTTCTCCCATTCCTTGGGGTAACCGATACCGGGCTTGGACTCGACGTTGTTGAACCAGGCGTATTCCATGCCCGGGCGATTGGTCCAGACGTTCTTGCAGGTGACTGAACAGGTGTGGCAGCCGATGCACTTGTCCAGGTTCAGCACCATGCCGATTTGCGCACGTACCTTCATGCTGTTGCTCCTTGGGCCGAAGCCTCTTCATCGAGCCAGTCGACCTTGGCCATCTTGCGCACCAGCACGAACTCGTCGCGGTTGGTGCCGATGGTTCCGTAGTAGTTGAAGCCGTAGCTCAGCTGCGCGTAGCCGCCGATCATGTGAGTAGGCTTGGTGACGATGCGGGTCACCGAGTTGTGGATGCCGCCGCGCGTGCCGGTGATCTCGGACCCCGGGGTGTTGATGATCTTTTCCTGCGAGTGGTACATCATCACCATGCCCGGATTGACGCGCTGGCTCACCACCGCGCGGGCCGCAATGGCGCCGTTGGCGTTGAACAGCTCCACCCAGTCGTTGTCGACGATGCCGGCCTTCTTGGCGTCGTCCTCGCTGAGCCAGATCACCGAGCCGCCACGGTTGAGCGTCAGCATCATCAGGTTGTCGCTGTAGGTGCTGTGGATGCCCCACTTCTGGTGCGGCGTGATGAAGTTAAGCGCGATCTCCTTGTTGCCGTTGCTCTTGATGCCCTGCACCTCCACCAGGGTCTTCAGGTCCACCGGCGGGCGGTAGCTGCTGAAGCCCTCGCCGAAGGCCTGCATCCAGGGATGGTCCTGGTAGAACTGCTGGCGGCCCGTCAGCGTGCGCCATGGGATCAGTTCATGCACATTGGTGTAGCCGGCGTTGTAGGAGACCTTCTCGCTCTCCAGGCCTGACCAGGTAGGCGAGCTGATGATCTTGCGCGGCTGCGCCTGGATGTCGCGGAAGCGAATCTTCTCGTCCTCGCGGTGCAGAGCCAGGTGGGCATGTTCGCGGCCGGTCTGCTTGGACAGCGCTTCCCAGGCCTTCACCGCCACATGGCCGTTGGTCTCAGGGGCCAGCATCAGCACCACCTCGGTGGCGTCAATATCGGTCTCGATCTTGGGCATGCCTTGCGTCACGCCCTCATCGCGCACGCGGCCGTTCAAGTCGCCCAGCGCCGTCACTTCGTCCTGCGTGTTCCAGGCGATGCCCTTGCCGCCATTACCCACCTTGTTCATCAGGGGGCCGAGGGCGGTGAAGCGCTTGTAGAGGTTGGGGTAGTCGCGCTCGACCACCGCGATCTGCGGCGCGGTCTTGCCGGGGATCAGCTCGCACTCACCCTTCTTCCATTCGGACACGCCGAAGGGCTGGGCCAGCTCGGCCGGACTGTCGTGCATCAGCGGCGTCAGCACGATCTCTTTTTCCACGCCCAGATGGCCGACGCACAGCTCGCTGAACTTCTTGGCGAAGCCTTTGTAGATCTCCCAGTCGCTCTTCGCCTGCCAGGCCGGGTCCACCGCCGTGGACAGCGGGTGGATGAAGGGGTGCATGTCGCTGGTGTTGAGGTCGTTCTTCTCATACCAGGTGGCGGTGGGCAACACGATGTCCGAGTACAGGCAGGTGGTGCTCATGCGGAAGTCCAGCGTCACCAGCAGGTCCAGCTTTCCTTCTGGCGCCTTGTCGTGCCACTCCACCTCTTGCGGCTTGGCGTCGTCGCGGCCGAGATCCTTACCCTGCACGCCGTTGGTGGTGCCCAGCAAGTGCTTGAGGAAGTATTCATGGCCCTTGCCCGAGGAGCCTAGGATGTTGGAGCGCCAGACGAACATATTGCGCGGCCAGTTGGCCGGGTGGTCCGGGTCTTCGCAGCTCATGCGCAGCGAACCGTCCTTGAGGCCCTTGACCGCATAGTCCTTGGCATCCATGCCGGCCGCCTGGGCGTCCTTGACCACCTGCATCGGGTTGGTCTGCAGCTGCGGGGCCGAAGGCAGCCAGCCCATGCGCTCGGCGCGCACGTTGTAGTCGATCAGGCTGCCGCCGAACTTGGCCTTGTCGGCCAGCGGCGAAAGCACCTCGGCCACGTCCAGCTTTTCATAGCGCCACTGGTCGGTGTGCGCGTAGAAGAAGCTGGTGGAGTTCTGCTGGCGCGGCGGACGGATCCAGTCCAGCGCAAAGGCCAGCGCGGTCCAGCCGGTCTGCGGCCGCAGCTTCTCCTGGCCCACGTAATGCGCCCAGCCACCGCCGGATTGGCCGATGCAGCCGCACATCATCAGCATATTGATGATGCCGCGGTAGTTCATGTCGGCGTGATACCAGTGGTTCATCGCCGCGCCGATGATGACCATGGACTTGCCATGCGTCTTGTCGGCGTTGTCGGCGAACTGGCGCGCCACTGTGATGATCTGCTCGCGCTTCACACCGGTGATGCTCTCGGCCCAGGCCGGGGTGTAGGCCTTGTCGTCGTCGTAGCTGTTCGGCGTGTCATCGCCCAGGCTGCGGTTGATGCCGTACTGCGCCACCTGCAGGTCGAACACTGTCGCCACCAGCACCTCGCCGGCGTCTTCATGCTTGCCCAGCTTCAGACGCACCACCGGCACCTTGCGGGCCAGCACGTCCTGCTGCTTGTTGCTCTTGAAGTTGGGGGTGTCGATGCCGCCAAAATAGGGGAAGCCTATCTCGGCCACCTCATGCGCCTGCTCGCCGTCTTCCAGCACCGAGAGCTTGAGCTTCACGTCGCCATCATGGATGGCTTCCTTGCTCTCCAGGTTCCACTTGCCCAGGTCGGGCCGCTCGCCGGCACCCCAGCGGAAGCCGATCGAGCCATTCGGCAGCACCACCTTGCCATTGGTATCGAAGGCCACGGTCTTCCACTCGGGGTTGTTGTCCTGGCCCAGCTTGCCGCCGAAGTCGCTGGCCCGCAGGTAGCGGTCAGGCACTATCAGCTTGCGGCCGTCCGGCGTGGTCGTTTCCTTCAACTGCACCAGCAGCGGCAGGTCGGTGTAGCGGCGCGCGTAGTCGTCGAAGTAGGCGGACCTCTTATCGAAGTAGAACTCCCTCAGGATCACATGGCCCATGGCCATCGCGATCGCCGCATCGGTGCCCTGCTTGGGGTGCATCCAGATGTCGGCCAGCTTGGAGATCTCGGCGTAGTCGGGCGTGATCGCCACCGTCTTGGCGCCCTTGTAGCGCACCTCGGTGAAGAAGTGCGCGTCCGGCGTGCGCGTCTGCGGCACGTTGGAGCCCCAGGCAATGATGTAGTTGCTGTTGTACCAATCGGCACTCTCTGGCACGTCGGTCTGCTCGCCCCAGATCATCGGGCTGGCCGGAGGTAGGTCGCAGTACCAGTCGTAGAAGCTCATGCAGACGCCGCCCATCAGGCTGAGGTAGCGACTGCCGGCGGCATAACTGATCATCGACATGGCCGGGATCGGTGAGAAGCCGATCACACGGTCCGGCCCGTGCTTCTTGACGGTGTAGATGTTGGAGCTGGCGATGATCTCGTTGACCTCGTCCCAGCTGGAGCGCACGAAGCCGCCCAGGCCGCGGTCCTGCTGCCATTCGCGGCGCTGTTCCGTGTTCTCGACGATATTGGCCCAGGCATCCACAGGGCTCTTGGCCACAGCGCGCGCGGCGCGCCAGTGCTTGAGCAGGGAGCCACGCACCATAGGGTATTTGACGCGGTTGGCACTATAGAGATACCAGCTGTAGCTGGCCCCGCGGGCACAGCCGCGCGGCTCGTGGTTGGGAAGCTCGGGCCGGGTGCGTGGGTAGTCGGTCTGCTGGGTTTCCCAGGTGACGATGCCGCCCTTCACATAGATCTTCCACGAGCAGGAGCCCGTGCAGTTGGTGCCGTGGGTGGAGCGCACGATCTTGTCGTGCGCCCAGCGGGCGCGGTAGGCGTCTTCCCAGGTGCGGTCTTCACCAGTCGTGCGACCGTGGCCGTCGGCGAAGTCTTCCTTCGGTTGAGCGAAGTAGCTCAGGCGGTCGAGAAAATGACTCATGGTTGGGTCCTCAAGGATTCTTCACGTAGGCATTGGCGCGCAGGTAGAACCACCAGTTCAGCACCAGACAGACGGCGTAGAAGGCTGCGAATCCGTACATCGCGTATTGGGGTGTGCCGGCCTTGATCTGCTCGCCGATCACCACCGGCGCGATGAAGCTGCCGTAGGCGCCCACCGCGGCAGTCCAGCCCAGCACGGGGCCAGCCTGCAGACGGTCGAAGATCACACCGACCGTGCGGAAGGTGGAGCCGTTGCCGATGCCGCTGGCGGCAAACAGCACGATGAACAGCAGCATGAAGGGCATGAAGTACTGCTCGGGCGTGGCCGAGCTGTAGGCCAGCAGCATCACGTAGCCCACGGCGGCCGAGGCCACCACCATCACCGCCGAGATCCACTGCGTGACGATGGAGCCGCCCACCTTGTCGGATATCCAGCCGCCCACCGGGCGGATCAGCGCGCCGACGAAGGGTCCGATCCAGGCATAGGTCAGTGCCGAGGGCGCGTTGGGGTTCTTGACCGTGTGCGTCATCACGCCCGCGGCATCCGGGATGTGCTGGAAGCCGAAGATCACCGTGATCGACAGCGGCAGCGCCATCGAGAAACCGATGAAGGAGCCGAAGGTGACGATGTACAGCGCCGTCATCGACCAGGTGTGCTTGTTCCTGAAGATTTCGAACTGCTTGGCGATGTTGCCCTTCATCTCGCCGAAGGCGAGCACTTTCATCGCCAGCACGCACAGCACGATGATCAGCGGCAGCGCCACCCACATGTTCAGCAGGCCCAGGCCGACCGGCGCCGGCAGATAGAGGTACAGGCCCAGCAGGCCGACCGCGCCAGCGATCACCCAGAGGTAGAGGATCTTGCCGAAGGCCGCCAGCGTGCCGCCGTAGGTGGGTGAGATGGTCAGCAAGTTGTTCATGCCGAACCAGGCCAGCGCCACCAGGGGCAACAGGATGGCCGCCCAGATGAAGCCGGCGTTCTGGATGAAGGTCGGCGTGCCGGCCTTGATCTTGCCGAGAATCCAGCCCGAGTCCTTCAGCAGCACCATGGGCTCGCCGCCGGTGGCGCCGAAGATGCCCACCGTCATCACCAGCGGGATCAGGATCTGCATGGTGGTGACGCCGAAGTTGCCCAGGCCCGCATTCAGGCCCAGCGCCAGGCCCTGCTGGCGCTTCGGGAAGAAGGTGTTGATATTGCTCATCGAGGCGGAGAAGTTGCCGCCGCCGATGCCGGAGAGAAAGGCACAGGCCTGGAACACCCATAGCGGTGTGCTCTTATCCTGCAGCGCGATGCCGGTCCAGACCGCCGGGATCAGAAGCAAGGCGCTGGTGAGGAACACCGTGTTGCGCCCGCCCGCCAGGCGGATGAAGAAGGACGCGGGGATGCGGAAAGTGGCCCCCATCAGTCCGGCGATGGCGGTCAGCGTGAACAACTCGGCGGGCTTGAAGGGGAAGCCCAGGTTGATCATCTGCACCGTGATGATTCCCCACATCAGCCACACCGCGAAGGCGCAGAGCAGGTTGGGAATCGAGATCCAGAGATTGCGATTGGCAATCGACTTGCCGCGGCTGTTCCAGAAGGCGTCGTCTTCCGGACGCCAGTCGGCGATGTCGGCCGAGCTGAGCGCGCGCGGCGCTCCGCCTGCAGTATTGCTGGTCATGCGTGACTCCTAGGGAGAGGATTGCTTCAGTGCTTGAACGAGCGGCTCAGCGGAGACGCCGGGGCGTTGCTGCCCATCACTTCGGTCTTGCGGACTTCGGTCCAGTACATCCAGATCAGCGAGACCCAGACCACGCCGTACATCAGCATGAAGGCGCTGGAGCGCACGCCAGTGAGGTCCATCAGGGCGCCGAACATGATGGGCAGGATGAAGCCGCCCAATCCGCCAGCCAGGCCGACGATGCCGCTGATGGCGCCGATGTTCTGGCCGTAGTCGTCGCTGATGTACTTGAAGACGCTGGCCTTGCCGAAGGCCCAGGCAATGCCGAGGATGAACATCAGGCCGGTGAAGGCATAGACGTTCAGACCGATGTGGAAGGTCTTCGCGCCGTTGACCGTCATCACGGTGAAGTCGGTCTGTGGGTAGGACAGGATGAACAGGCAGATCCAGCTCACCCACATCACCCACCAGGTGACGCTGTGCGCGCCGTACTTGTCACTCATCCAGCCGCCGATGGCGCGCAGAACGCCGCCGGGCAAGGAGAAGCAGGCTGCCAGCAGCGCGGCCACGCGGATGTCTAGGCCATATTCGCCCACGTAGTACTGCACCATCCACAGACTCAGCGCCACGTAGCCGCCGAACACGATGCTGTAGTACTGGCAGTACTTCAGCACCTTTGGGTCCTTCAGCGCCTTCAGCTGGCTCATGAAGCTGGCATTGCTGACCACCAGGTGCTTGTCATCCGAGTGGCTGAAGAACCAGAACAGGATGGCCGTGCCCAGCAGCACCGCGGCATAGACATGCGGCACCATGCTCCAGCCGAAAGCCACCACCAGCGCGGGGGCGACGAACTTGTTGACCGCCGCGCCCGAGTTGCCGGCGCCGAACACGCCCATCGCGAAGCCCTGGCGCTGCTTGGGGAACCAGCGCGCCACATAGGGCGTGCCCACCGAGAAGCTGCCTCCGGCCAGGCCGACAAACAGGCCGATCACCAGGAAGTGCCAGTAGGCGGTGGCGTAGCTCATCATCCAGATCGGAATGACGCAGGCCAGCATCAGCGCGAAGAACACGATGCGGCCGCCGTGATTGTCGGTCCAGATGCCCAGCGGCACGCGGATCAGCGAGCCGGTCAGCACCGGCGTGGCGGTCAGCAGGCCGAACTCGGTGGCATTGAGGCCCAGCTGCTTCTTGATCGGGATGCCGATCACGCCGAACATCATCCAGACCATGAAGCACACGGTGAAGGCCAGGGTGCTGACGATCAGCACAGAGAGCGCACGGCGCGAGTTAGCGGGACTGTCTGCAGACATGGAGGAGCTCCTCTTTTCCATGTCTGCCACTGTCGGGCCTGGCCCTCCCGCTGAACATCCTTCTGCGGGCGCAGCAGCTCAGCGCAAAGGAACTACCCCGCCTGGCCGGGCCTCGTTCGGAAGAACTATGCGCAGCCCCTCATTGATCTGGCGCAAGGCGGACTTCAGCCGCCCATACCCTGCTCGCTGCCCCAGACTGCGGCCTGCACGCGCGAGCTCAGATTGAGCTTGCGCAGGATGTGCTGCACATGGATCTTCACCGTGGTCTCGGCGATGCCCAGGCTGCGGGCGATCTCCTTGTTGCTGGCGCCGCGCGTCAGCTGCTTGAGGATGTCGATCTCGCGGGGCGAAAGCTGCGGTGCGTCCTTGTCCTGCTCCGGCTTGGCCGGGCTGGTCGCACCCCCCCCGTTTCGCAGCGCGTTCAGCAGCTTGTGGCTCATCTCCGGGCTGACCACCGACTCGCCGCGCATCGTGCGCTTCAGCGCCGCGGCCAGATCCTCGCCGTCGATGGTCTTCAGTAGATAGCCCTGGGCCCCATTGCGCAGCGCCGCGCTGAGGTCCTCCTCGTCCTCGCTGACGGTCAGCATCAGCACCCGGGATGCCGGCGCCACCTGGCGCAGCGCCGGCAGCAGCGCCACGCCGGTGACGCCTGGCATGTGGTTGTCCAGCAGGATTAGATCGGGCTTCAGCGCCTCGGCGATGCGCAGCGCATCGCTGCCATCGGCCGCCTCGCCGACCACCTCGACGCCGGCCTCCTGCCCCAGCAAGGCAATCAGACCGCGGCGGAACAGCGTGTGGTCATCGACAACCAGAATGGTGATCAGCGTGTTCATGAGTGCAAAGAAGCTTTCTGGGTCGGGTCGGTGGCCTGCAGCGAGCTCAGCAGGGGCAGCGTCAGGCTGACGAGGGTGCCACCCTCAGGCGCTCGGCTGACCTGCAGCTGCGCGCCAATGCGCTGGGCTCTCTCCTGCATGATCTGCAGGCCGACATGAGTCTGCCCACTGCCGACAGCGGAACTCTCGATGCCGCGCCCGTTGTCGCGGATCTCGAAGCGCCAGCGCGGCAGTTGTTCGACAGTGACGCTGACATGGTCGGCCTCCGCATGCTTGCGCACATTGGACAAGGCCTCCTGAATGATGTGCAGTACCTGCACCTGATGATCGGGCGGCAAGGGCAGGCCATCGCCCTGCAAACGCAGATGGGTGCTCAGGCCGCTCTGGCGTTCGAACTTGGCCAGCGTGCTGCGCAGCGCATGCTCGATGTCTTCATGGCCGGGCCGCGTGCGGAAGTGCACCAGCAGTTCACGCACATTGGTGTAGCACTCCTTCACGCCTGCATCGATCTCGTCGAGGCTGCGCGTCACTTCCTCGGGCCGCTGGCGGGCCATCGCACCGCGCAGCAGCTGAACCTGGATCTTCAGGAAGGCCAGCACCTGGGCTATCGAATCATGCAGCTCCTGCGCCAGCAGATTGCGCTCCTCCGACACCGCCATCTCGCGGTCGCGCGCCGCCAGCCGCACGTTGTCGACCTGGATGGCGAACTGGCCCACCAGCGCATCCAGCAGCAGGCGCTCGGCTTCGACCAGGCTGCGCTCGCTGTAGAAGAACAGCTCCACCTCGCCGATCACGCGGCCGCCCGCGCGCATCGGCACCGAGATCACCGTCTGATAGCCCGCCGCCTCGCAGTGGCTCAGCTTGGGCGCCTCCAAGCCGCGGATCGGAATGACGCGGGCGCCGGGCGCGCCGGGTGCGGCGCTGCCGCAGGCGCACTCGCCCTTGCGCAGGCAGCGCTCGGCGTCGATCATGGACTGGGGCATGCGGTTCTGGCCCATCAGCAGCCAGCGCTCCTCGTCCTGCGCGGCCAGCCTCACCGCGCTGGCGTCGGCCCGCGCGATGCGCGCGACCTTGGCAGCAAAGGACTGCGACATCGATTCGAGACTGGCATCTGCCTGCCCCGCCATCAGCGCCACGTCATACAGCGCCTCCAGCCGCTCGTTCTGCTGGGCCAGATGGGCGGTCTTGTCCCTCACCTTGCCTTCAAGGCCCTGGTGCGCCTCATCCAGCGCCACCGCCATCTGGTTGAAGCCTTCGGCGAGGCTGCTGAACTCGACCACCGAGCTGGTCTCGTCGACGCGCACGCCAAGCTGGCCGGCCGCCATCTGCCGCAGGCCGTCACGCAAGCGCTGCAGCGGCTGGACGATCCACACATAGGTGCCTGAGACAAACACCACCGAGGCCGCCACCACCAGCACCACCAGGCTGAAGCACAGCCCGCCCAGGATGGCGGTGCGCGCGGCGATGGTGCGCTCGATGGCGCCAACCAGCTGATCGATGGTGGCTACGAAGCTGTCGACCTGCGGCCGCAGTCCAGGCCCCGGGGCCAGCAGCGCGGCACGCAAGGCGGGCCATTGCTCTTCGACGGCCAGCAACCGCTCGGTGCATTCCTCGGTATCGGGAACAAACAAGGGCCGCTGCGCGTCGCCGACCCGCAAGCGATGCACCATCGCGTCGAACTCCTGCAGATCACGCTGCAAGGCGGCTGGCGTGGCATCAGCCTGCGACAGCACCATGCGATAGCTCATCATGCGCATGCGCCCGGCCTCGTTGATGGCGCCGGCGCCACCCTCCAGCTGCCACGACACCCAGAGGGTGAACGCGATCGACGCCAAGGCGACGACCAGGAAGCCGGTCTGTATCAAGGCCAGCTTGCCGACGAGACTGCGCAGACGGTTGAGCATGGGGCGAGCGTAGGGCGGCGCCCCATGGGTTGACTTGACACGCATCAAGTGATGTTCGGGCCGCAAAGCCCGCCACCGGCCTACCCCGCCTCGGCTACCGCCCAAGTCATCCGGTGCGCATCGGTCAGGAAAGGTTATGGCAACAGCGTCGGATCGCGGAGGCGGGCCGACTATTCCCGCGTGCGCCACATGCAACAGCCGCAAGCCTGTGCGCTGATCGCGCAAGCACGGCGCATGCGTGCAATCGACCCGACACGCCGAGCAGTCTGGATGCGCGTCATACTGGTTCACGCATTGCCGGAGCACGCGCTTGATGATCAAGACCCTGTATCGCTACCCACCCCTGTGCGGCCTGACGCTCATGCTCTTGGGCACTGAGGTGAGCGCGGCCGGCGCAACGCCGGTGCGCCTGGATTTCGATCAGCGCATCGGTGAACGTTCTGAACGCATCGGCATGCGGGTGACGCCAAGCCAGGTGGCGGTGCTCGACGCGCAGCAGCGCCCCAGTCTGCTGTTTGATCGCCGGTCAGCCGTCCTGACTCTGCTGGATCACGAGCAGCGCAGTTATCGACGGCTCGACCCTGCCCGCATCAAGCGTCTGGCCGACGATGTCAATGCAGCGCTGACACAGGCCAGAGCCGAAGCCAGCGCGCTGCCTGCGGCCGAGCGTGCTCTGGCTGAACAGCGCCTGCAGGAGCTGCTGGGCGCGCCGGGCAAGCCGCCAGCCGCCGTCCACTTCAAGCTCACGGCGCAGAAAGGCGAGTTCGCCGACCAGGCCTGCCGTTGGCATGAAATTCGGACAGGGTCGACCCCCACCGGACGGGTCTGCGCGGCGCCGCCAACGCAGGTGCCGGGCGGCGAGGCCGTGATGGCCCTGCTGGGGGCGATGGCAAAGACCTACGACGCGCTCAACCGCCAAACCCTGCTGCCGCTGGCCTTGCCGGCCAACCCGCTGCTGCCCTTGCTAGCGCTCGGGCAGCTGCCGCTGAGCCTGGAGGAAACGCGGGCCGGCGTGATGATTCGCAGCCGCCTGCTGGCGGTACGGCCGCTGGAGGGAGCTGCCGATCTGTTGGTGCCAGCGGGTTTCTCAGACGGCTTCGGCGGCACCCCCTGAACCCGCGGCAGCTGCGGCCCCGCTGTCAAGCCGGGAAAGTGCGACGCCTGCTTGAGGGTTAGGCCTGCCTTTACTTCTGACTTCAAATCCGTTGGCCTAAAAACTAACGGAGACAACCATGACCCTCAAACCCGGCCCAGCTTCATGGCTGCGCTCAGGCCTCGTCAAATGCGCGCTGCTGCTGTGCTTGCCGCTGGCCCAAGCGGCACCCACCTTCAGCACCATGTATGTGTTCGGGGACAGCCTCTCAGACACCGGCAACACCAGGGCGGTGGTCGGCTCGGGCGCCATCGTCTCCAACATCGCCGGCTATGGCTCGAACGGCCGCTTCTCCAACGGGCCGGTCTGGCATGAAAGCCTGGCCACGGGACTGGGCCTGACGGCCCCCACGCATTCGCGCGGCGGCGGCAACAACTATGCCCACGGCGGTGCTCGGGTTGACAACGCCACCGGCGCGTCGGCCGGCGTGCAGAACCAGTACGCCAGTTACATCGGCGGCAAGGGCGCGGCTGGCGCCGATGCCAATGCCCTTTACGTCGTGTGGGGTGGCGGCAATGACGCCCGCGATCTGGTCAGCAACGCCAATCCGCTCAACGCCGTTCAAAGCGCGATCAATCGACTCAGCGGCGTGCTGACCGGCTTGCTGAATGCGGGCGCAACCACCTTGCTGGTTCCCAATCTGCCGGACCTGGGACGCATTCCCGAGAACCGCGGCAAGGCCAGTGCCAACTCGGCCACTCAGGTCAGCAACCTGTGGAATCAGGAACTGCTGTCGATGCTGACGGGCTTGAGTGGCCAGACCAGCGCGTCGATCTACTTTCTTGACGTGTTCTCGGTGTTCAACGAGGTGCTCGACTCACCAGCAGATTTCGGATTCACCAATACCACCGGGCAGTGCCGCTCGCTGGGCTTCCTTGCACTGACCGAGATCAGCTGCGCCAACGCGGATCGATGGACCTTCTGGGACGCGATCCACCCGACGCGCGCGGCCCATGCACTGCTGGGATCGGCGGCGCTGGATCTGCTGCGCAACGGCGAGGCGCTGGGGCAGGATGTCCCGGAGCCGGCAACCGTATGGCTGCTGCTGTTGGCCATCGCCGCCATGCTGCTGGTGCGCAAGCAGCGCTTGCTGCCAGGGGTCGGCACGCGCCTGAGCGCGTAGTGGCTCAGTAGCCGCGCTGGCGCTCCACCCGGTGAGCCAGCGGCTGGCTGCTGCGCAGGGCCTGCAGATTGGCGGCCACCACGGCGGCAGCGCTGCGGGGGTCGGTTTGCGCCGCGGTGTGCGGCAGCACGGTGATGTGGGCATGGCGCCAGAAGGCATGCTCGGCAGGCAGAGGCTCCACCGTGAACACATCCAGCACCGCATGGCTGAGCTGGCGCGCGTCCAGCGCGGCCAGCAGATCGGCTTCAAGCACATGCGCGCCGCGCGCCAGGTTCACCAGGCTGGCGCCGCGCTTCATCTGCGCAAAACGCGCCGCGTTGAAGAAGCCGTGCGTGGACTCGGTCAGCGGCAGCAGATTGATCACCGTGTCGGCCGCCGCCAGCGCCTGAGCCAGAGCCGCCTCGCCCTGCAGGCAGGTCACACCGTCCTGCTGCGCCGGCCGCATCGTCGTGCTCCAGCCGCTCACCGCATAGCCCAGGCTTGAGAGCGTGCGCGCCACGCGCCCGCCCAGCTCACCCAGGCCCAGTACCAGCACCTGCCACTCGTGTGCGCGCAGCTGCTCGGGCTGGCGCCACAGCGCCTGCTGCTGCTGTGCCTGCACCTCGAGGAAGCCGCGGTGCAGTCCCAGCAGCGCCCACAGCGCGGTCTGCACCATGGCCTCATTCATTGCTGGGTCCACCATGCGCGCCAGGGGCACGCCAGCGGGCAGTGTCGGGTCAGTCAGCAGCTTGTCCACGCCGGCCCACAGCGACTGGATCAGGCGCAGATTGGGCAGCCCCTGCAGCACGCCATGGGCCGGGTTGGCCACGATGGCCACCTCCACTGCTGCGGCCTCGGCCACATCGCGCGGCGCGTCGAGCAGCCACTGCTCGCCGGGAAGGGCCTGCTGCAAATGGGCCAGCCAGGCGTCGCGCTCGGCCGCATCCCAGCGGCCCGTCAACAACAAAGCCACGGTCAGAGGTCTTTTTCTTCCAGGGCCTCGCACAAGGCCATCAGGCCGGCGCGCACCGTGGCCATGCGCACCGCATGGCGGTCGCCGGCAAACAGCTCCTTCCAGACCTTGGGCGGCTGGCCGGCGCGTGCCAGCGCCAGCCACACCGTGCCCACCGGCTTGCCCTCGCTGCCGCCGGTCGGGCCGGCAATGCCGGTGACGGCCAGCGTCCAGTCCACCGGCGCATGCGCCAGCAGGCCGCGAGCCATGTGTGAAGCCACCTCGGCGCTGACCGAGCCATACAGCTCGATCAAGGCCGAAGGCACGCCCAGCAGCTCGGTCTTGGACTGGTTGCTATAGCTCACCACGCCACGCTCGAACCACTCGCTGGAGCCCGACAGGCTGGTGCAGGCCGCCGCAATCAGGCCGCCGGTGCAGCTCTCGGCCGTGGCCATGCGCTCGCGGCGCTGGATCAGCGCCAGCGCGATCCGGTGGATCAGCTCGTTGTCGTCGGGTTGCAGCATGGTGTTCATCTCCTAGTGCGGGATCTTCGTCGTGGTCGTCGTCTCTTTTCAGCCCATGATCGCGCGCCACAGCGCGATCACCACAAGCGTACATCCGGCCGCCACGTAGTCATCAAACAGAATGCCCCAGCCCTGCGCATAGCCCACCGGCTTGCCGCGCTTCCCTTTGAACAGGCCGTCGGCCCAGCCCACCGGGCCCGGCTTGGCCGCATCGAAGAAGCGGAACAGCGCAAACGCCGCCGCCTGGCCCCAGAAGCCCGTGGGCATCACCAGCACCAGCACCAGCCAGAAGGCCAGCACCTCGTCCCAGACGATGGCGCCGGGGTCAGGCGTTGCCATATTGCGGGCGGTCACCGTGCAGGCCCACCAGCCCACCAGCGTGCCGATGGCGATCAGCGCCAGCCACTGGCCCTCGCTGAGCCAGACATCGAACACCAGAAATGCTGCCCAGGCCCACAGCGTGCCCACCGTGCCCGGCGCCTTGGGGGACAGGCCGCTGCCGAAGCCCAGCGCAATCCAGTGCGCCGGATGGCCCAGCATGAAGCGCGCGGTGGCGCGGCGCGGGCCGCCGCTGGAAGGCAACGGCGGCGGCGGTGGCGCGGGGGCGGCAGCTTCAACTTGTTGAATCGGTTCTTCGCTCATGCGCTTGCCTTGAAATGGTCAAAGCCCGCAGGCTGCTCAGGCAAGACCTGGCCCTGCGCATCGATCAGGCGCAGCCCGAGTTCGGCGTCCAGCTGGCCCACGCGCGTGACACGCGTGCCGCTGGCGGTGGAAGCGGCCTGCACGGCGGCGCGCGCCGAAGCTGGCGCGCTGAAGATCAGCTCGTAATCATCACCTCCGGCCAGCGTGCACAGGCGCTGCAGCGCCAGCGGCTGCTTCAGCAAAGCTGGGCCGCGCGGCAGTGCATCAGCCTGCACCGTGGCGCCCAGGTTTGAGCGCTTCAGCACATGGCCCAGGTCACCCGCAAAGCCATCCGACACATCGATGGCGCTGCGGGCCACACCGCGCAGCGCCTGGCCCAGCGCCACACGCGGCTGCGGCTGCTCCATCGCACGGCGCGCCAGCGCAAAGTCTTCGCCGCTCAGCTGCACCGTGCCGCGAAAGGCCTCCAGCGCCAGCCGCGCATCGCCCAGCGTGCCCGACACATATAAGTCATCGCCCGCCTGCGCGCCACTGCGCAGCAGCGCCGTGCCGGCCGGCGCCTCGCCCATCACGGTGATACAGATGTTCAGCGGCCCGGCCGTGGTATCGCCGCCCACCAGTGCGATGCCGTGTGCATCAGCCAGCGCAAACAGTCCGCGCGCAAAGCCTTCAAGAAACACCTCATCCGCCCGCGGCAGCGCCAGCGCCAGCGTGAAGGCCCGCGGCGTGGCGCCGCAGGCCGCCAGGTCCGACAGGTTCACCGCCAGCGCCTTGTGGCCCAGCCGATCCGGCGCCACGGTCGAGAGGAAATGCCGGCCCTCGACCAGCATGTCGGTCGAGACAAGCCACTGCGCGCCTGGCGTCGGGCTAAGCACGGCGCAGTCGTCGCCGATCCCCAGGGCCACGGTGGCGCCTGGCTGCGCTGGCGGCTGCGGGTCCCGTGTGAAAAAGCGTTTGATGAGATCGAATTCACCCATGGGGTGGCATTGTCGTCGCAGCCCGCGATCAGCTCAGGTCAACCCGAGCGCCTGCGACGCCGCGCCGCCGCCAGGTCCAGCCAGAGCGTGATGCCAGCGCAGGCCGCAGTGAACCCGGCGATGGGCGCCGCCGAGGCTTCCTCCAGGCTCCACCGGGCCATCCAGGGATGGCGCTGGTCATACCAGAGCTGGCGGCGCACATGGCGCTGGCCCGCGCTGGGCAGGTCCGCCTCGCAGGCTTGCAGCGTGTCCTACCGAATCTGGTTCACCAACTCATACGAGGCCTCCGGCCCGCCGCGTGGCATCGGCACATGGGCGTAGGTCTTGCGAATGAAGGCGGTCTTGCTGGCGTCAGCAGAAAAATTCTTTTGCTTGCCGATGTCGAAATCCGGATAGTCGGCGGCGTCTTGGGTAAGGGTGCCAGCGCAGCGGGCGCTACCCATCGTGAAGGGGGCTGGCGGCTTGTCGCCTGGTTTGGCCGGTGACGCCGCCTGTCCTCTACCCTTCGTTTCATCGTTCCCAGAACTCTTTTTGGAGAATTCACCATGCAATACATGTTCTTGCTCTACAGCACACCAGAGGCAGAGCCCGTCTACGGAACGCCCGAGTTCCAGGCCATGATGGCCGACTTCGCCGCCTTCAGCGAGAAAGCCAAGACCGATGGCGTTTTGCGCGGCGGTGAAGGCTTGCAAGGTATCGAAACCGCCACCTCCATCAAAGTGCGCGGCGGCAAGGTCGAAACCATGGACGGCCCGTTTGCCGAAACCCGCGAACACTTGGGCGGCTACTACGTGCTCGACGTGCCCGACCTCGACACCGCCTTGCGCTACGCGGCGCAAATGCCGGTTGCAGCATTTGGCACCGTTGAGGTGCGGCCCTTGTTGAACTACGACCCGGCCGACGCCTGATCGGTGGCAAGCGCATGAGCGCCCCCGCCCAGGCCATCGCGCTTGTCCAGGCGCTGGAGAACGTCTTGCGCCACGACCGGGGGCGGCTGATGGCCGCGCTGACGCTGCGGCTCGGCTCGTTCCAGCGCGCGGAAGACGCGCTGCAAGAGGCCAGCCTGTCAGCGCTGAGTCACTGGGCGCGCGATGGCCTGCCCCAGTCGCCCCAGGGCTGGCTGATCCGAGTGGCCTTCCGCAAGGCGCTCGACCAGCTGCGCGCCGAGGGCCGCGACGGCGAGCGCGAAGCGGCTGTGCAGCTGGTCAAGGAATTGCTCGGTCAAGACGAGCCTGAGCCCATTCCTGACGAGCGGCTGCGCCTGATCTTCACTTGCTGCCACCCCGCGCTGGAACTCAAATCGCGGGTGGCGCTGACGCTGCGAACCGTTTGCGGCCTGTCCACCGGCGAGATCGCCCGTTTGTTTCTCGATCACGAGGCCACCATGGGCCAGCGGCTGAGCCGGGCCAAGACCAAGATCGCCCGCTCAGGCATTGCCTACACCGTGCCACCACCCGAGCAATGGGACGACCGGCTGCAGGCTGTTCTGACCACCGTCTACCTGATCTTCACCACCGGCTACACCGCCGCACCCGACGAAACCCGCGACCTTTGCGGCGAAGCGCTGTTTCTGGCGCGCTTGCTGGATGCTTTGTGTCCTGAACAGCCCGAGATCGAAGGCGCGCTCGCACTGATGCTGCTGACAGATGCCCGCCGTGCGGCGCGGGTCAGCGCCTGCGGCGCGACGGTGCCACCCGCCGAACAGGATCGCCGACTCTGGCACCGCGACGTGGAAGCAGAGGGGCGGCAAAGGCTGGAGACGGCACTGCGGCGCAAACGGGCCGGGCCGTTCCAGATCAAAGCGGCGATCAGCGCTTGCCAGATGGCCGAGCCTGCGCCGGACTGGCCTCAGATTCTTCATCTGTACACGGCGCTGCTCCCTCTGGAGCCCACGCCGGTGGTGCGTATCAACCACGCGGTCGCGATGGCAGAGAACGGACTGGTGGCCGCAGCGGTGGCCACGCTAAACGAGCTGCATGAGGCACTGGCTGACTTCCAGCCCTTTCATGCGGCCCGCGCCGCCGTGCTAGCAATGGCGGGCCAGACCGACGCAGCCCAGCGGGCATACGACCAGGCCATCGCACTGGCAAGCCACGAAAGCGATCGGCGGTTTCTGGCGGCACGGGCTGGTCGATTGGCAGACAGCGCCCTACACACCCAGCCGGCGACGCCCATTCGCATTCGGAATGGAAGCAGCGCCGGCGGGATGTAAGTCGTTTGGCTGCCCTCTGCCAATCGCCATGTTCAACGGCGACTTCGTGGGGAAGCGCTCGAGCACAACGCATAGTTCCCACCGGCGGCATTCGCTGGAGATCCAAAAACGGCAACAACTCGCTACCCAGTCATGTTGGCAGGCGTCGCCTCGCGCGCCTCTTCGTCAGTCAGCTATGGCAACTGAATGCTCTCGATGGACGGCAAGCTCACGCGAGGCTCGCGGCATCGAACGCCAGATCAGTACACGCCCATGTAGTCACGCTTGCCGATCGCGATGCCGTTGTGGCGCAGGATGTCATAGGCTGTGGTGACATGAAAGAAGAACTGCGGCAGGCCGTAGTTGGCCAGATAGGTTTGGCCGACCAGCTTCTTCTCTTTCGGTGTACCGGGACGCAAGATGATCTCTTTGCTTTCGCTGCCTTCGAACTGCGCAGCGTTCAGGCCTTCCAGAAAGCTCACCGTCTGGTCCAGCAGCAAGTCAAGATCAGCAAAGCTCTTCTCTTGTCCCGCCTGGGCAGGGACCTCGACACCCGCCAGGCGTGCCGACACGCCACGCGCAAAGTCGGCCGCGATCTGCACCTGTTTGGCCAAGGCAAACATGTCTGGATATAGGCGCGCCTGCAGCAAGGCGTCGGGCTCAATCGAGTGGGCCGTGGCGTGCGCACTCGCCTGCGCCAGTACGGCCTTGAGCGCCAGCAGCATTTGCTTGAAGACGGGAACGGCGAAGGTATACATCGGGCTGGTGGTCATGGTCGTTCCTTGTTGGTGGAAGTAGTGAAGCTGGACGGCGACGGCATTCGAGCTGCGCTGCGCCCCGACCGTGTCGGAAGTCGAGTGGCTGTGCCATCGGCCAAGGGCGGAGGGCGGAGGGCGCGCTAAGTGTAGGGGCGCGCGAAGAGGCTCGTCACTGCGAGCGCATGATCGGCTGCGGTTGACTGGGATCCACTGTGGTCAGGGGAAGTCGGACGTCTGGCAGTCCGTTTCGTCCGGCAGATCTACGGGATCGGGGTCGCGTGGCGCCGGTTTCGACCCACTGCGATCCAAAGAACTGCGAACCACAACGCCGCAAAGCTGCCGCTATATGTTGGCGTGAGCGGCAAACAACGGCGCGCGCAGTGCCTGCGCGAGGGCAGCATGCCGGAGAACTACCCCGAAGAGCGCCGACTGGCCCCCAAGCCACAGGCACTTGGCGCACCCCATGCCGCCGTTGCAGCTGTGTACAAGAAGCTGGCTGGAGGCGAGCTCGCAGGCTGCGTGGACGCCAAAGTTCGGTTAGTCTGGGA
>NZ_JBILQK010000164.1:0-4934 GCF_044373315.1 Roseateles sp.
AAGCGAAGAGCGCCGCGTCGCGCTGCTCTTCACACTCCAAGATCACGGCCAAGATCCGGCTGTGTGTCTTGCGGTGCATGGCCTTCGGGCGCTGCCAGTGCTCGCCTAGCCTGGCTTCGGCCTTGCGCTGCCGTCGCCATGCCCGGTCCATCTGATCCTCGCTCTGACTGCTGTAGGCGATGTTCCCGCAGTGCCGGCAGACGAAGCCAGCATGGCCGCGCAGGTACAGCACCGCCACGCGCCGCCCGCATCTTGGGCAGGCGAACCATGCGCGGCTGCCGCCGTAGTTGCAGGCCGTTCTCAAGACCGACACGCACTGCCGCATGGGCTGGTCGTTGACCCGGTAGCTCAGCACCACAGCAGAGCCGCCGCCGCTGTAGCCAATGGATGCCCGCCGCGCGCCAGTCTCGCCGTCACGCCATTCCCATATCCCTGCGCTGAACTCGCCGAAGATTCCTTCGCGCTGCCAGCGGCGCGCGTCGATCTGCCGGCAGTGTTCGGCCTTCACATTCTGCGCCGGTCGGCCAGCACCGTATCGTGATCCACCTCGTCCCATCCTCGCGCCTCCACAGATTCCGAAACCAATAGGCAAACACGCTGTTTCCCGCTGTTCTTTTTACGCGCGCCGGGCTCGGCCTTGCAGGGCTGCTGTCACCCATGCCTGCGCACCGGCCCGCTGCTGAAGCGCCGGCTTGGGCCTTGGCCGCAGGTGCTCGCCGGTTGCCGAGTCATAAAGCGCAGGGTCCAAGTCCTGATCACGGACGCGCACGGTCTCGACCTCATCAATGCCCCCTCGGTCCTGCTCGCTGGTCGCTGGCGCTACAGCAGATGGCTTCTCTAGATGGTGTTCTGGAGAAGGAACAGGCGAAGCCCTCAAAGTGGCCTTGATAGGCCCGCCAGCAGGAACAGGCGGCGCCTTCCCTGTTCCGCCAGCAGGAGCAATAGCGGGTGGCTCTGTTCCGCCAGCAGGACTAGGCGCAGTGTTTTCGCTGCCAGCATGACGCCAGCGTTCAAAGCACTGTTCCCGCGTCGGTCGCGTCGGGGCAATCTCCAGCGTGCGGTAGGCGCCGCGCTCGAAGGCCGCCACTGCGCCAGGCTCATAGTCGGCGTGCCGATCCAGCGTGCGCCAGGTCACGGCGTACCAACTCGCCTTGTTGGGCCGATGCCCCTTCACGGTCTCGAAGATCAGCCCGGCCGCGATCAACTCCCGCTTGGCCCGGTCGATCACGCTGGCCGAAGTCCAGCCGCGCTTTGCCAGGTAGGCCCGGCTCGCCAGCAAGCGCCCGTTGTTGTCGCGCACGAACTGGCGCGCAATCTCCAGCAGCAAAGCCCGTGCTGGGTAGCTCAGCGCCTTGTAGGCGGGGCTGTCCAGTACCGACCAAGGCAGAGCCACAAACCCGCCAGCATCGCGCCCTGAATCCCCCTTGCCGCGTTTCGCGCGGTCATTGCTCATGATGGAGAAGCCCTGCGTCAGCGCCCGGCGCTTGGGTCAGTGCTGCCAGGCACTGCAATGCGCTCTTGGCTCGCTGATAGCCTTCGTGATGATCTTGTGCACCGCGCATGGCCTGCGCCGCCAGCGTCTGAGCCATGATCAGCATGGCCTGCTGCGGCACCGGGGCAGTTCGCCGCTCTCCAGCCGCAAGCCCGGCCACTTTGTTGATCAGCTTGTTCACGTTCTGGTGAACGAAGCGCTCATTCGGCGAGCCAGCCGCCAGCGCCTGAATGCCGTCATGAAGCTGGTGATAGCCCGGCAGATACTCGACCCGATGCAAGTCGGCTGCGCTGCGGGCATCCCGAAACGCTTTCACCAGAGCCAGCTTGAGTTGGCGCACGCGCCGGCTATTGCGGCTGTAGGTCAGCAGCAGATAGCACTGATCCTCATTGAGCCGCGCGAACTTGACGCTCTGCCCCGTGCGGCTGCCGCTTGAAGCTCCGGTTTCAAATCGGACCTTTCCCAGTTGCTCGAAGTCGGCGCGGTAGGTCTTGAGTAGCTCGAACAGGCTCTGATGCTGCACGCCCAGCCGCCCAGCCAGCAGCCGGGAGTCCAGCCGTGCTTCGTCGTTGAAAGCGGTCAGTACCAAGGCGCCGCCATCGGTGCCAGAATCGCCGCTGCCAGTTTGTGATTGATCACCGAAGCCCTGCACCGCGCCAACGGTCGGGGCTTCTGTCTTTGGGGCGCTCATTGGTCGGCCCCTTGGGCCTGGATCCATGCCCTGATAGATTCAGATTTCCAGCGGGTACAGCGCTTTCCGAGTCGCACCGGTTCAGGGAACTCACCGGCCGCGAGCTTGCGGTAGATCGTGGCGGTCGATAGGCCGGTGGCGTGCCTCACAGTGGTGATGCGCAGCAGCGCATCAGCAAGTTGCACGGCGTGGAGCGGTTGCGGGTTGCGGTTTGACGCTTGCGTCACGTCGCCGCTGGTTGGTTCGGTGTGTTGCATGTGGCCTCACGAGTGAAAGTGAGGTCACGATGCCTATGCTGCGCGACTTGAAATAGCCCTTTTGGATCGCCTATAGGCTATGCCGGAATGGGTCGGCCATTGAGTTTCTCCCCATGAACACTAGGAACTAAAGGGCTGACTATTCTTTTGCGACTTTCTTGCGCCCGGGTTCCTTGTCGGGGTTTGAAACAGTGGCAATTCGCTTTACAGCCTCGGTCCCCAGCCCGACGAAGTTGGCCTCAAGGTATGCCGTGAGTCGGTTTTTGAAAGTCGACTCTGGATCGCCGTAACCGTTGAACACTGCTCGGAAGGCAATGTTTGCCGCTTGCAGCTCCAGGGGCAAGTCTGCCGGATCGAGGTCAACATCGGGCAGCGGGCGCCCACCTGGGTCGGCAAAGCTGTAGCAGGAGCTCAACTGCCCGCGCTCAAGCCACGGCAGTATGAAGCGCCGGTTGAAAAGCTGCGTCTCGAAGCGCGCCTCTTCGCTCTGAAGCCAAGTCAAAAAAGTTCGCCCTGGGTCCTCTGGCTGCCTGTCAAAAACTCGGCCGCGAATACGCATGCCTTCGCTCTCGATGCACCACATGTCAGTCAAGTAGGCGTGTCGCTTTTCTGGTGTCGTCTCTATGATGCACCTAAGGTTGGAAATGCGTGCGCGCTCGTAGTCCTCCTGCAGTCGCCGGAGAACAGGAACCAGCCTTGAGGAGTTGCCACCAGCGTCGTTCCATGCATCGCTAGGTTCGAGACCGAGTATCAGTGCGCAAACTTCGCGGCCGGAAAATGTCCAGGTGTAATCCCAATGCGACAAGTCCGTCATGCATCCCTCATGCACCCCTGAATGGATGCCGCGCCAGCCCGACAGGGAAACGGGTTTTCGGGGATCAGCCTAGGCGCAGCAAACCAAGTATGCCGTTAGCTGGCGCTCATGCCACCTTGAACTCAATCACCTTGGCCCCGGCCTTGAGTTGGTCCAGGTAGTCGGCCCAGGTTTGCATCAAGGCCTTGCGTTTGCTCATGTACTCGGCGCGGTCATAGGCGCCGCCCAGCGCGCCGGTCTTGGCGTGGGCCATCTGCGCCTCGATCACTTCTGGGTCAACGCCTGCGATCTGCTCCACCATGATCGTGCGGGCCATCGCGCGGAAGCCGTGGGCGCTCATTTCCTCGCTGCTGTAGCCCATGCCGCGCAGGGCAGCATTCACCGTGTTTTCACTCATCGGCTTGTCACCAGTGCGCAGGCTGGGGAACACATACTTGCCGTGCCCGGTCAGCGGCTGAATGCTCTTGAACGCTTCCAGCGCCTGAGCCGCCAGCGGCACGAAATGCGGCCTGCCGTTGAGCTTGCCCGCCTTCTGCCGCTTCATCTCTGAGGCAGGAATGGTCAGCATCGCGCCGTCCAGGTCGATCCAGGCCCACTCAAGCGCCCGGATATTGCCCGGCCGCTGAAACAGCAGCGCAGACAGCAGCAGCGCCGCGCGTGTGGTGGGCTGGCCCTGGTAGGCGGCTATCGCTCGCAGCAGTTCGCCCGCCTTGGCCGGCGTCAACACGGCGGCAGCGTGGCGCACCGTGTGGGCCTTGAAAGCGCCGGTCAGGTCGCGCGCCGGATTGTTGTCGCACTTGCCGGTGTGGATGCCGTACTTGAACACCTGCCCAGCGAACTCGCGCAGGTCGCGCACAAGTTGGGTGGCTCCGCGCGCTTCCACCCGGCGCAGCGTATCCAGCAGCACAGGGGCCGACACATCGCGCAGGGGCAGGGTGCCGATCCAGGGGAACAGGTCTTTCTCGCAGCAGCGCAGGAACTGGGCCGCGTGGCTTTCGCTCCAGGCCTCGACCTTGATCTGGTGATATTCGCGCGTCACGGCCTCGAAGGTGATCGCGGCCGAGATTCGCTTGGCGATCAGTGCGGCCTTGCGGGCCTGGACCGGATTGGTGCCGGTGCTACGGACCTTGCGGGCCTCATCGCGGGCCAGCCTTGCGGCCTTCAGCGTCACCTCGGGGTAGCTACCCAGCGCAAGCCGGGATTCCTTGCCGTCCGGGTAGAACTTCCAGAACCAGCGCTTTGCGCCAGCAGGCGAGACCTCCAGGTACAGCCCGGCCGCATCAGTCAGCCGGCGGCGCTTCATCTCGGGCGGGCAGTTGGCGTTCTTGCAGTCGGCATCGGTCAGCATCTGGCGTTCCCCGGTGTCCGGGATCAAGGAACCGGGGAACAACTACCCCGATTTGCCCCGCTACCCCGGCTTGTTCCCCGGTATGTTCCCCGGTCTGCTCTGCGCTGTAAAGCCCCGTCCTGAGTCATCCTGACAAAGAAAAAGCCCCTAAGCCGTTGATTTGCTTAGAGGCTTGATGCCTTGCGAGACCTTCTGAAAGCTTGCCTTGGTCCCTCCGACAGGAATCGAACCTGTATTTGCCGCTTAGGAGGCGAACTCGCCGACACCATCCAGCAAGACTTTGTCCGTTGGCCGGACTTCGACAAGTCCGCCCGCGTGGCGAGCCATTCGGA
>NZ_JBILQK010000165.1:0-4929 GCF_044373315.1 Roseateles sp.
CGCGCAGCCAGCGCATGGCGCAGCGCGTGCACCGCGCGGCGCGACTCCGAGCGCACTTTGCCAACGACAGGGGCCAGCGGCGGCGTGTCAGGCAGCTTGGGATAGCCCAGCACGCGGATCACTTCCTCGATAAGGTCTTCCTCGATCTGGATGTCGAAGCGCCAGCTTGGTGGCGTCACGGTGATCACGCCCGGCGCTTCGCTGAACTCCAGACCCAGCCGCTTGAACACGCCGGCGCAATCAGCCTGCGTGACGGGCATGCCGATCACCTTGGCGGCGCGCTCGACGCGCAACGCCACCGGCTTGCGCTCCGGCATCGCCACGACATGGTCGTCCATCGGGCCGCAAACCGTGTCCGGGCCACCGCAGATGTCCAGGATGAGCTGCGTGATGCGCTCGATGTGCTCAACAGTCTGCGCCGGATCGACACCCCGCTCAAAGCGATGACCGGCGTCGGTCGAAAAGTTGTAGCGACGCGAGCGTCCGGCCACGGCCTTGGGCCACCAGAAGGCAGCCTCGACGTAGACATTCTTGGTGTCATCGGACACCGCGGTAGCGTCGCCACCCATGATGCCGGCCAGCGACTCGACCTGACGGCTGTCGGTGATCACGCCGACCTGCTCATCCACTTCGATCGTGTTGCCATTGAGCAGCTTGAGCTGTTCGCCCTTGCGGCCCCAACGCACCACAAGCTCGTCGTGGATCTTGTCCAGATCGAAGATGTGCGATGGCCGGCCCAGCTCGAACATCACGTAGTTGGAGATGTCCACCAGCGGCGAGACCGAGCGTTGGCCACAACGCGCCAGACGCTCAACCATCCAGTCAGGCGTCTTGGCTTTCGTGTCGACCCCGCGCACGATGCGACCCGAGAAACGACCGCACAGATCGGCCGCCTCCACGCGCACCGGCAGCTTGTCCTGGTGCTTAACCGGAACGGGCGGGAAGCTGGGAGCCTGCAGTGGCGTGCCCGTCAGAGCCGAGACCTCACGGGCAATGCCATAGACGCTCAGGCAATGCGCCAGGTTGGGCGTCAGCTTCAAGGTGAACAGCATGTCGTCGAGCTTCAGATGCTCGCGAATGTCCTGACCGATCACCGCATCGGCGGCCAATTCGAGCAGCCCGCCATGGTCCTCGCTGAGCTTGAGCTCGCGAGCCGAACAGAGCATGCCGAAGCTCTCGACGCCGCGCAGCTTGCCCTTGCCAATCTTGAACGGCTCGCCATCTTCACCAGGCGGCAGCTCGGCCCCGATAGTGGCCAGCGGCACCTTGATACCGGCTCGCGCATTGGGTGCGCCGCAAACGATCTGCAGCGGCTCCGGCCCGCCTGCATTGACTGTGCAGACGCGCAGCTTGTCCGCATTGGGGTGCTGCTCGGCCGTCAGGATTTCGGCAACGACGATGCCGCCGAAAGGTGGCGCCACCGGGCGCAACTCTTCGACTTCCAGACCCGACATGGTCAGGAGTTCGGCCAGCTCTTGGGTGCTCAACGCAGGATTGCAGAAACTGCGCAGCCAGGACTCGGGGAATTGCATGATGTTCTGTACTCTTCAGGCGTTCGATGACGGGGCTTCAGCGACCACTTGCCGGGTCACTTGAATTGACTCAGGAAGCGCAGGTCGCCATCAAAGAACAGGCGGAGATCGCCAACGCCGTAACGCAGCATGGCCAGGCGGTCGATGCCCGAGCCGAAAGCGAAGCCGATGTAACGCTCTGGGTCCAGGCCCATATTACGGATCACCTGAGGGTGCACCTGGCCCGAGCCCGAGACCTCCAGCCAGCGGCCCTTGAGCGGACCGGCACCGAACATCATGTCGATCTCGGCACTGGGCTCCGTGAAGGGGAAATAGCTGGGGCGAAAACGGATTTCCATGTCCGTCGTCTCGAAGAACTGCTGCATGAAATTCACGTAGACAGACTTCAGGTCCTTGAAGGAAATGTTCTCGCCCACCCACAGGCCTTCGACCTGATGAAACATCGGCGAATGGGTGGCGTCGCTGTCCACGCGGTAAGTGCGGCCCGGCGCGATGACACGGATCTCGGGCATGGGCTGGCCGGCATCGATCAGCGCCTTGTGCTTCTTCACGTGCTGCACCGCATAGCGGATCTGCATCGGGCTGGTGTGGGTGCGCAGCACATGACCGCCTTCGATGTAGAAGGTGTCGTGCATGGAACGGGCCGGATGATCTTCCGGCGTGTTCAGCGCCGTGAAGTTGAACCAGTCGTTCTCGATCTCAGGGCCATCGGCGACGTCAAAACCCATCGAGCCGAAGATGGCCTCGATGCGCTCCATCGCTCGGGTGATCGGGTGCAGGCCGCCGGTTCCGCGCTGGCGACCCGGCAACGAGACATCGAGCGCCTCGGCCTTCAGCTGCTTCTCGAGCTCGGCATCGGCCATGGCCTGGCGGCGCGCGTTCAGCGCGGCCTCGATGCCGGTCTTGAGTTGGTTGATCTGCGCGCCGCGGGTCTTCTTTTCCTCGACCGTCAGGCTGGCCAGGCCCTTCATCAGCTCGGTCACCTGGCCACTCTTGCCGATAAATCGGGCCTTGGCGTTCTCCAGGTCGGCGGGCGTGGCAGCAGCGGCGAATTCGGCGGCCGCTGTCTCTAGCAGTTGATCGAGGTCGTTCATCGCGGGGCGACTCAGAGTATTCGGTACGTAAGAATGAGAAAAGGCCGAGCACCAGGGTGTCGGCCTTTAAAGGCGCGCCTCGGCCAGAAGCCGAGGCAGCCGCAGCGCCCCTGAGGGCGCTGGCAGCAATTAAGCGAGAGCGGCCTTCACCTTGGCAAAGATGCTGGCAAAACCAGCCGGATCGTTGACGGCGAGATCGGCCAGGACCTTGCGGTCGATGTCGATCTGGGCCTTCTTCAGGCCTGCAACGAACTTGCTGTAGCTCAGACCCAGGCCACGGCTTGCCGCGTTGATACGGGCAATCCACAGCGCACGGAACACGCGCTTCTTGGCACGGCGGTCACGGTAGGCGTATTGGCCTGCCTTCATCACCGCCTGTTTGGCGATGCGGAAGACATTCTTGCGACGACCACGGAAGCCCTTGGCCAGAGCCAGGACCTTCTTGTGACGAGCACGTGCGGTAACACCACGTTTAACGCGAGGCATATTAAATCTCCTTTAGTTAAATGGTGGAATTACAGGCCAGCAAAGGGCAGCATCTGAGCGATGTGACCCATGTTGGTTTCGTGCACAGTCGTCGTACCACGCAGGTGACGCTTGTTCTTCGTGGTCTTCTTGGTCAGGATGTGGCGCTTGAACGCCTGACCGCGCTTGACGGTACCACCCGGACGCACGCGAAAACGCTTCTTCGCGCTGCTCTTGGTCTTCATTTTGGGCATGTTATTGCTCCTTTTAAGATGTCCCAGGGGCGGTTGCGGGACTCGCAACACTTGCTAGCCTCTGGAGACTAATAAGCCCGCCGACGACCAGATCGACGGGCCTGAACTCCGCAAGGGCGCACGGCCTTCCGGCCGCTCGCCAGGCCGCTCCCAAGAGCGGCCGGTCTGCAAATCCAAAAGGGCCTACGCCCACTTGGATTTGCGCCCCTCGGGGGGCGGGCCCGCGGATTCCGCGGGCCGGAGGCTCAACGCTTCTTCGGCGCAAGAACCATGATCATCTGCCGGCCTTCCAGCTTGGGCATGTTCTCGACCACGGCCACGTCCGACAACTCATCGCGAATCCGCTCAAGCAGGCGCATGCCGATGTCCTGGTGCGTGATTTCACGACCGCGGTAGCGCAACGTGACCTTGCCCTTGTCGCCGTCTTCCGCGATGAAGCGACGCAGATTGCGCATCTTGATCTGGTAGTCGCCCTCGTCCGTTCCCGGACGGAACTTGACTTCCTTGATCTCGATGACCTTCTGCTTGGCTTTCGCCTCGGCTGCGCGCTTTTGCTCGATGTACTTGAACTTTCCGTAGTCCATCAGACGACACACAGGGGGTGTCGCAGTGGCGGAAATTTCGACCAAGTCCACGTCCAGGTCACCCGCCATGCGCAGGGCTTCCTGGATGCTCACGATGCCCAGAGGCTCGTTTTCCGGCCCGTTCAGACGGACTTCGGGAGCAAGAATTTCACGGTTCAGCCGATGCTTGCGCTCGGGAATCGCACGACGGTCAGCAAAAGTAGCGATGGTGCATACCTTTCAATGGACCCCAAGGCGGGAGGCCCAAACACAAGCAAAAGCGCGCCCTGATCGAACCACTCAGGCCTTGGAAGCAATGTCAGCCGAGAGCTTTTCAACAAAGCTGTCCAGGGACATCACACCCAGGTCTTGGTTGCCTCGGGCGCGCACCGCGACGGCCCCGTTTGCCTTCTCCTTGTCGCCGACGACCAGGATGAACGGAACCTTCTGCAAAGAATGCTCGCGGATTTTATACGTGATTTTCTCGTTCCGCAAATCGCTCGCCACCCTAACTCCTTGTTTTTGCAGCGATTTCACAATTTCCGCAACGTAGTCGGCCTGCGCATCGGTAATATTTGCTACCACCACCTGGGTCGGAGCCAGCCAGGTGGGCAGCGCGCCGGCATGCTGTTCGATCAGGATGCCGATGAAGCGCTCAAGGCTGCCAACGATGGCCCGGTGCAGCATCACCGGCGTCTTGTGCTGGCCATCCTGGTCGACAAACTCGGCGCCCAGACGCCCCGGCATCGAGAAGTCCACCTGCATAGTGCCGCACTGCCACTGGCGACCCAGCGCATCCTTCAGCGTGTACTCGATCTTGGGGCCATAGAAAGCGCCATCGCCCGGAGCGATGATGAACTCCACACCCGACGCGCGCAGTGATTCCATCAGCGCGAACTCGGCCTTGTCCCAGACCTCGTCGGAGCCGATGCGTGCATCAGGCCGCGTCGCCACCTTGTAGATGATGTCCGTGAAGCCGAAGTCCTTGTAGACCTTCTGCAGCAGGGCCGTGTAGTTGACG
>NZ_JBILQK010000072.1:0-20067 GCF_044373315.1 Roseateles sp.
GCAATAGGCGAGGATGGTCTTGTCCTTGGGTAGCTTGGCACGCTCGGCGAAGACGCGGCGCCATTCGATGTTGACCGCGCCAGGAATATGGCCCTTGGCGAACTGGCCGGCATCGCGCACGTCCAGCACCAGCAACTTGGCCCAGTCGCCGGCAGGGATCTGCTCGGTGGTGAGGGTGCCGCTGCCGTAGTCGCTGAACTCGAAGTAGGACTCCAGCGCTTCGGCGGTGGCCTTGTCGGCCTGGGCGCTGGCGCTTGGTGGGCTGAGCGCGGCTGCGGCGGCCAGCAGAAGGCTGGCCAGGGTGGCGCGGCGGGCGGTGGTGCTCATCGGTGCTCCTGTCTCTTGGGGCGGTGGTGATGTGTTCGAATTTGAATATTCGCAAGCACGAATATACAGGAGCCGCCGACTGATCGACGCAGCGCGCTGGTGGCGAATCTGTCTGCAAAACTGTATACACTTTGCCCCTACGTCGCCGCGGCGCCCGGGTCTTTTAGACCGGATCAGCGCGACGCTTTCCGGCTTACAGCGCCCGCAGTGGTGAGCCGGCTCTTTCGAATGCATTCCGATGGAAAGCTATCTGCTCGACTGGGCCAATCTGCTGCTGCGCTGGCTGCATGTGATCGTGGGCATCGCCTGGATTGGCGCGTCCTTCTACTTCGTCTGGCTGGATAACCACCTGCACAAGCCGGAGGCTGAGGATCTGAAGGCCAAGGGTGTGGACGGCGAGCTGTGGGCGGTGCACGGCGGCGGCTTCTACAACCCGCAGAAGTACATGGTGGCGCCGCGCAACCTGCCGCAGAACCTGCACTGGTTCTACTGGGAGAGCTACTGGACCTGGATGAGCGGCTTTGCGCTGTTCGTCGTGCTCTACCTCTTCAATGCCGACACCTTTCTGATTGACAAGCGGGTCTACGACTGGGGCGGCTCCACGGCCGCGGCCATCGCGGCGGCGCTGGGCTTTCTGGCGCTGCCCTGGCTGGTCTATGACCAGATCTGCCGCCGCTTTGGCCATGCCCGGGATGGAAGCATCGGCAACGACGGCCGCGTGCTGGCACTGATCGCCGCCTTCATCGTGCTGATGAGCTGGGCCGCGACGCAGGTGTTCGCCGGCCGCGCCGCCTGGCTGATCGTCGGCGCCAGCATCGCCACGATGATGAGCGCCAATGTCTTCTACTGGATCATCCCCGGGCAGAAACAGGTGATCGCCGATATGCGCGCCGGCCGCACGCCTGACCCACTGCATGGCCAGCGCGGCAAGCAGCGCAGTGTGCACAACACCTACTTCACGCTGCCGGTGCTGGTGGCCATGCTCAGCAACCACTACGGCTTTCTGTACAGCCATGCGCAGAGCTGGCTGGTGCTGGTGCTGCTGATGCTGGCCGGCGCGCTGGTGCGCACCTGGTTCGTCAAGCGTCACAAGGGTGTCAACGCCTGGCCCCTGCTGGTGGCGGTGGCGGTGCTGCTGGTCGGCCTGATCGTCTGGCTGGCGCCGGCGCCTAAGCCTGCTGCGCCTGCGGCGGCGCCGGTGCCCACGTTGGCCCAGGTGCAGGCGGTGGTGGAGCAGCGCTGCGTGATGTGCCACAACGCCCAGTTCGCCCAAAAGGGCATGCAGTTGCACACGCCGGCCCTGATCGAGCAGCACGCCCAGGCGGTCTACCAGCAGACCGTGCTGCTGAAGCTGATGCCGCTGAACAATGCCACCGGCATCACGGACGAGGAGCGTGCGCTGCTGAAGCGCTGGTTCGAGGCCCGACGCTGAGGCCGAGGGTCAGGCGCCGCTGAGGCGCTGCAGCTGCTGGCGCAGTTGCTCGTTTTCTTCTGTGAGTTCAGCCACGCGCTGACGCAGCTGGCCCAGCTCGTCGCCGCTGGCTGCCGTTTCAACGGCCTCGGTGGCCGCGTCGGCCACGGCGTCCTTGGGCGGGCGCTTCTTGGCCTCGCGCACCCGCTTGGCGGCTTGCTTCAGCTCGTCCTTGCCGGCACTGGCGGCGGCCACCTGTTCTTCCACAGGCAGGCTGGCCACTGCGGCGGCGGCATTGATCGAGATCTCGCCGGCCTTGACCGCGGCCACCACCTCGGGCGCGGCCTGCTTTTGGATCTTTTCGATCATCACCACCTGGCTGCTGGACAGGCGCGCGGCGCGGGCGATGGCCTCGCGGCTGTTCAGCGCTTCGGGAACGCTGTGGCTGGCGGCAGCCGCGCCGGTTTCGCTGTCGGTGGCCGCTGCCGTGTCGGGCAGTGGTGCTTCCTGGATCGCCTGGGCGCGCTTGGTCGCGACGATTTCCTTTTTGCGCAGCGCCAGCACGCCGCGCTGAAAGTCAGAAACGCTGCGCCGGCCCAGGTGCTGGTCGATCATCCACAGATGCACGTCGTCCATGCTCTTGAAGCGCGGGTTCTGCACCGTCTGGAAGGGCAGGCCGTGCTTGCTGCAGATGCCAAAGCGGTTGTGGCCGTCCACCAGCACATCGCCCCACAGCACCAGCGCATCGCGGCAGCCCTCGGCCAGGATGCTGCGCTCCAGGGCGTCATGCTCCTCAGGCGTCAGCGGGTCGATATAGGCCTTGAGTTCTTCGTTGATGACGATGCTGTCGTGGTTCATGAACGCGCCGGGAATGAAGAATGAAAAGGGCGCCTGTGCGGCGCCCGGGCGCGGATTCTAGAGGGGCGGCGGGAGAGCGGCGGCTTCAGGCCGGTGGTGCGGCCACCGGTTGGATCGCTGCCAAGGGCTCAGGCGCCAGCAGGCTGCCGTCGCGCAGGCCGCGCAGCGTGGCCATCAGCAAGCCGGTGATCACCAGTGTGGTGGTTGCCAGCAGTAGCACGGCCAGCATCTGCATCAGCCCGCCGCCCTGACCGCTGCCGAGCTGGCGCAGCTCGGCCAGGCGCAGCGTCAGTGCGGCGAAGGCGGCCAGCGGAAAGCTCAAGGCCCAGTGCGGCACCGCAAACGGCAGCTTGGCGATGCGCGGCAGCAGCGTGGCCACCCACAGCAGCGTGAACAGCGCGATGCCCCAGCACAGCCAGGCCAGCAGCGCGGGCGCGCCCAGCTGCAGCGCGGCCAGGCCGATCACGGCCGGCGGTGCGATCAGGATGAAGGACGCCGGCAGCAGGCGCTCGGGCCACAGGCCGCTCACCGCGATGCGCACCAGCAGCAGCGCCAGCACCAGCGGCCAGAACAGCAGGCCGATGCCGAACTGCGCAGTCGCGTACTCGGTAAAGCCCAGCGGCACGCCGGCCAGAGGCGTCAGCACATTGCCGACGATGGGAATGAACAGCGCCGGCGTCACCACCGGCCAGCCCAGGCCGCCTGCGCTAACCGGACGCCACCAGCGCGCCAGCACCCAGACCGTGACGCCCAGCTGGGCCAGCGAGGCCAACCACCACAGCGCGGCCAGGCCGGGCACCTTTGGCCCGTGCAGGGCCACCGCCACAGTAACCAGCAACAGCAACGAAATCGGGATCGCCGCGACGAAGGCATGGCGCACCGGATGGCGCAGATCCTCGGCCCAGGCGTCGGGGTGGCGCTGCAGGCGCAGCAGCGAGGCCAGCGCCAGCAGCACGAAGGCCAGCAAGGCCAGGGCGGCGACACCCAGCGCGATCTGCCCAGCCAGCGCGCCCATGGCCGGCACGGCCCGGTGCCAGGCCAGCGACAGGCCGCACAAGCCCATCACCAGCGCGAACCAGCCCGGCATCAGAAAACTCAGCGCCGGCTTGCGGCCGCTGCTCTTGGCAATGCCGTTCATGGCCTGCGCTCCTTTGCTGCTTAGCCGCGCACGACGGCGCAGCCCAGACGCATCGCCACCTGGCCGGCGCCGCCGCCGTTCTCCACCTGGCTGTAGCCCAGGCTTTGCAGCAGGCGCATCGCCATGTCAGAGCGCACGCCGGAGGCGCAGAACAGCAGCAGGGGCTGCTGCTTGTCGGGCACCAGCTGCTCGATGCGGGCGCCGATGTCCGCTAGCGGGAGGCAAATCGAGCCTTCCAGATGCGCCGCGGCGTACTCACCTTCAGAGCGGACATCGATCAGCAGAGGTGCGGCAGCGGTAGTCATGGGCGTTGTTGGGCAGTTCGAGGCAGTTTGCGGATGACGGCTCAGCGGGGCGCCGAGGCCTGGGTCAGCAGGGATTCGTCCAGCTTGCCGGCCAGCGTGGCCAGGCGCAGCTGTTCCATCACCAGGGCGACACGGGCCTGGGCCAGGCCAAGACGCGCCTGAGTGCGCTCATTGTCGGCGTTGAGCTGGTCCAGCAGGGTGCGGTCGCCCACGCTGCGGCCCAGTTCGGTGGCTTCGGCGCGCAGCCCGCTGGCCTTCAGCCCGGCTTCCAGCGCCAGCAGGCGCTGCTGGCCGACCTGAAGATTCAGCCAGCTGCTGCGCACCGCCTGTTCAAGCTGCTGCTGCGCCAGCGCCAGCTCGGCCTGCGCCTGCTCCAGCTGCTGCAGGGCTTCGCGCTCACGGGCGCTGCGCATGCCGCCGGTGTAGAGCGGCACATTCAGCTGCAGGCCGATCATGCGCTGGCTGCCCGTCTGGGCCGCGCCGGACGAGAAGGCGCCGCTGCCGCTGAGATGCTCACGGCCGGCCTGGGCCACCAGGTCCAGGCGCGGTGCGGCACGCAGCCCATGTTTGGACGCTTCCTGCCGCGCCATCTCCACGCCCAGGCGCCGCATCTGCAGCTCGGGGCTCTGGCTGGCGGCTTCGCCTTGCCAGGCTTCGAGTTGCAGCGCGACCGGCGTGAGGCCGGCGGCCGGCAGGCGCGCTGCCAACTGGGCCTCGGGCAGGCCGGTGCTGTCGGCCAGCACGCGGCGCTTGAGCATGAGCTCGGTCTGAGCCATCAGCACTTCGGCGCGCAAGCCGGCCAGTCGGGCCTCGGCTTCATGGCTGTCCAGGATCGGCGCGGCGCCGAGCTTGAAGCGGTCTTGCGCCTCGGTGGCTGCGCGTTCGACGCTGCCCAGCTGCTGCTCCAGCGCGCGCACGCGCTCGGCTGCCAGCGCCAGCTCGAAGTAGCGCTGCGCAGTCTGCAGCATCAGGCCTTGCTGGGCGGCGCGCCAGGCCTGATCGGCCAGGTCGGCCGCCACCCCCAGCTGCTGCGCTTGCGCACGGCGCTCGGGGTTGTACAGCGGCTGGCTGGCCTGCAAGGCCCAGCGGCTGCTGGTGCCGGTGGTGACCGAGGTGTTGAAGTCGGCCCCGCTGATGGTGCCCAGGCCGGGCGCGCTGAATTGCGCGCCGCGTGTCTGGCTCTCCTGCGTGGCCTGGCCGACGCCGGCCTGCAACATCAGGCTGGGCCGCCACAGCGCCTGGGCTTGCTCGCGCTTGGGATCGGCGCCAAGCTGGGCCGCCCGGGCCACGGCCAGCGCGCGGTCCTGCGCCTGTGCGGCCTGCCAGGCCTGGACGAGATCGAAGGCCTGGGCCGAGGGCAGGGCCGCCAGCGTGGCCAGGGCGAGAAGCGTCTTGCGCAGCATGGGGGTCAAGCGAGTGCGGGTGATGAGTTTCAGGCGCCGGGCTGGATGCCCAGCTTGCGCAGGATGGTTTCCATCAGGCACCACTTGGTGAGGCCGCTCTGCAGCAGATTGACGCCGACGAAGGCGGTGAATGCCAGCCACCATTGCGAGACGAAGAGGGGGCTGCCCGGGATGCCCAGGGCCAACGACAGCAGGATGAAAGCGCCGGCGACGACGCGCACGATTTGCCAGGTGGTCATGATGATCAAGCTCCTTGTTGAGTGAGGACGGGGCTGGCTTCAGCCGCAGGCGCGTAACGCTTGCGGTAGGCCATGAAGTAGAGAACCGGGATGACGACCAGGGTCAGCAGCGTGGACACGGCGATGCCAAAGATCAGCGAGATCGCCAGGCCGTTGAAGATCGGGTCGTCGAGGATGAAGAAGGCGCCCAGCATCGCGGCCAGGCCGGTCAGCAGGATGGGTTGGGCACGTGTGACGGCCGAGTTGACGATCGCCTCCTTGAAGTCCATGCCCTCGCTGACCTGCAGGTTGATGAAGTCCACCAGCAGGATGGAGTTGCGCACGATGATGCCGGCCAGCGCGATCATGCCGATCATGCTGGTGGCGGTGTACTGCGCGCCCAGCAGCGCATGGCCCGGCATCACGCCTACGATGGTCAGCGGGATCGGCGCCATGATGATCAACGGCGTCAGATACGAGCCGAACTGCGCCACGACCAGCAGGTAGATCAGCACCAAGCCGACCGCGTAGGCGGCACCCATGTCACGGAAGGTCTCGTAGGTGACCTGCCACTCGCCGTCCCACTTGATGGCGTAGTCGCGCAGCGCATCGGTCGGCTGCTTGATGAAGGCTTCCTGCAGCGTGCCGCCGCCGGGCGTGGCGATCTTGGCAATCTCGCCGCGCATCGAGAACATGCCGTAAAGCGGGCTGTCCAGCTTGCCTGCCATGTCGGCCACAACGTAGTTCACCGGCAGCAGGTCCTTGTGGAACACCGGCTGCTCGCGCTCGGTATCGCTGATGCTGACCAGTTCGCGGATCGGCACCAGCTTGCCTTGCGCGCTGCGCACGGTCAGCGCCAGCAGCGCGTCCAGATCACCATGGAGCTCGGGCGGCAGCTGCAGCGTGGCGGCAGCCGGGTACTTGCTCTGGTCGTGCAGATAGGCGGTGGCCTCGCCGGCCAGGCCGGCGCGCAGCGTGGTGACGATCGCCTGCTGCGGCACGCCCAGCATGGCGGCCTTGCTGCGGTCGACGATCAGCAGCTTCTTGGGCGCGGAGGCGATGCTGGAGTCATCGGTGTCGACGATGCCCTCCTGCGCCTCGAACACCTTGCGCACTGCCAGCGCCACCTGGCGCCGGCCCTCGGCCTCGGGGCCGTAGATCTCGGCCACGATGGGCGAGAGCACTGGCGGGCCCGGCGGCACTTCCACCACCTTCACATTGGCGCCATGGCGCCGGCCGATCTCCTGCAGCGCCGGGCGCACGCGGGTGGCGATGGCATGGCTCTGCGCCTTGCGGTGTGCCTTGTCCACCAGATTGACCTGGATGTCGCCCACTTCGCCGCCGGCGCGAAGGTAGTACTGGCGCACCAGTCCGTTGAAGTTGATCGGCGCAGCGGTGCCGGCATAGGCCTGGTAGTCCTTCACCTCGGGCACCACGGACAGATGCGCGCCCAGCTCACGCAGCACGGCGGCGGTGCGCTCCACCGGCGTGCCGGCGGGCATGTCGACGATGACCTGGAACTCCGACTTGTTATCGAAGGGCAGCATCTTCAGCAGTACCAGGCCGGTGGCCGGCAGGGCCAGCGAGAAGGCAATCAGCACCATCACGCCCAGGCCCAGCAGGCCGCGGTTGCGGCCGCCGCGCTGGTCATCCAGCAGCGGGCCGAACACGCGCTGGGCCAGCGGCGCTAGCTTGGCAGCCAGGCCATGCGGCTTGGCATCGTGATCGGCAGGCAGGGCCTTCATCCACAAGCGGGCCAGCCAGGGTGTCACGACGAAGGCGATGATCAGCGACAGCAGCATGCCCATCGAGGCATTGATGGGGATCGGGCTCATGTACGGGCCCATCAGCCCCGAAACGAAGGCCATCGGAAGCAGCGCCGCGATCACGGTGAAGGTGGCCAGGATGGTGGGGCCGCCGACCTCGTCCACCGCGCCGGGAATCAGCTGCGCCAGCGTCTTGCCCGGATGCAGTGCCTGGTGGCGGTGGATGTTCTCCACCACCACGATGGCGTCGTCCACCAGGATGCCGATCGAGAAGATCAGTGCGAACAGCGAGACGCGGTTCAGCGTGAAGCCCCAGGCCCAGGAGGCGAACAGCGTCACCGTCAGCGTCAGAATCACCGCGGTGCCGACGATAGCGGCCTCGCGACGGCCCAGCGCGATGAAGACCAGGGCCACCACCGAGGCGGTGGCGAACAGCAGCTTCTGGATCAGCTTCTTGGCCTTGTCGTCGGCGGTGGCGCCGTAGTTGCGCGTCTCCACCACCTGGACATCGGCTGGGATCACGCTGTTGCGCAGCTGCGCCACGCGTTGCGTCAGCGCATTGGCCACATCGATGGCGTTTTCGCCAGGCTTCTTGGTGATGGCGATGGTGACGGCCGGGAACTCGCCCGCCGTCTGACCTTCCTGGGCTGAAATGCCATGCCAGACATAGCGCTGGGCGGGCAGGGCGCCATCGCGCACCTGGGCCACGTCACGCAGAAAGATCGGCTTGCCAGCACGCACGCCCACCACCAGATCGGACACTTCGCCCGCATCGCGCAGGAAGGGGCCGGCCTCGATCTCGACGGCCTTGTTGCCGACCAGCAGCTCGCCGACCGGCAGGCCCAGGTTGGCCGCGCCCAGGGTCTGGCGCAGATCGCTCACGGTGACGCCGACGGCAGCCATGCGGTTGGGGTCGAGCTCGACCATCACCGCGCGGCCCGGGCCGCCGATGCTGTAGACCTCTCGGGTGCCGGGCACGCGCTTGAGCTCGGCCTCGATGCTGTGCGCCACACGCTCCAGCTCGAAGGCGCCTGTCTCGGCGCTCTGGCCGTGCAGGGTCAGGCTGACGATGGGCACATCGTCAATGCCCTTGGGCTTGATGATGGGCTCCAGCACGCCAAGGTTCCTGGGCAGCCAGTCGCTGTTGGTGCGGATGGTGTCGTGCAGGCGCACCAGGGCCTCGGTGCGGGGAACGCCGACCTTGTATTGCACGGTGATCACCGCGATGCCGGGCCGGGTGACCGACATCACATGCTCGACGCCGGTGATCTGGGACAGCACCTGTTCGGCCGGCGTGGTGACCATCGCCTCCACATCCTTGACGCTGGCGCCCGGGAAGGGGATCAGCACATTGGCCATGGTCACATTGATCTGCGGCTCTTCCTCGCGCGGCGTCACCATCACCGCGAAGATGCCCAGCAGCAGCGCCACCAGGGCCAGCAGCGGCGTGATCTGCGCGCTCTGGAAGAAGGCGGCGATGCGGCCGGAGATGCCCATGGCCGGCGCGTCGGTCTTGATCGGGTCTTGGCTCATTGCAGTCCTCAGCGCTGGCGGGCGGCGGCTTGGGGGTCGAGGGCGATCTTCTCGCCGGCGGACAGGCCGCTCAGGATCTCGACCGAGTCGCCTTCCGCGCGTCCGGTGCGTACCTGGCGCAGCAGCGGCTGGCCCTTGGCGTCGATCACATAGACCGCGCTCAGCTCGGCGCGGCGCAGCACCGCCTTGGCCGGCACCATCAGGCGCTGGCCTGCCGCGCCGTCGCGGCCTGCAGCGGCGGGCAGCCACAGCCGTGCGAACAAGCCGGGTGCGGCGCCGGCGAAGCCGGCCGGCAATTCGGCGCGGATCTGCGCCGTGTGGGTAGCGGCATCGACCGTGGGCAGCAGCTGCACGCGGCTGGCTTGCGGCCAGCGCTGGGCTTCCGGCAGGCCGGGCAGCTCGATGCGTACCGCGGGCTTGTCGCCCAGCATGCTGGTGACGCTCTGCGGCACGGCCGCGCTGACCCGCAGCTGGCTGGGGTCATAGATGGTCAGCAAGGGGCGGCCGGGCATGGCCATATCGCCCAGCGACACCGGCACCTCGGCCACCACGCCGGCATAGGGCGCGCGCACCAGATGGAAACCGCTTTGCGTGCGCGCTGCGCCGGCCTGGGCCAGCTGGGCCGCCACCTGCGCCTGCGTGGCCTTGAACTGCGATTCAGCCCGCTCCAGCGCTGCCTGGCTGATGTACTGCTTGCTGAACAGCTGCTTCTGGCGCTCGTATTCCTTGCCAGCCGCGTCCAGCTGGGCGCGGGCGGCAGCCACCTGGGCGTCGCTGGCGGCGGCATTCTGCTCGGCGGCGCGGGCGTCCAGGCGCATCAGCAGCTGGCCGGCCTTGACCTGATCGCCCACCTTGACGTCGATCTGCACCACCGCGCCGGGCACCTGGGCGGCGATCACCGTCTGGCGTACCGCTTCGACCACAGCGTCGAAGCCGGCACTTTGCTGCTTTGACGCGGCCTGCACGGTGACCGTGCTGAGTACGGCGGCCTGGGCGCCGCCGAAGGCGCAGGCCAGGGCCAGGCTCAGGCTGAGAAGGGTGTTCTTGCGCATAAGGACTCTCTTGGAGACTTTCGCTGGTGCCGGCCACGAGATCGGGCGAAATCGGGCTGGCGGTTTCATGTTTGATGCTTTATTATTTGAGCATGTAGTTAAATAGTCAAGTGGCTGATTGATCAATCAGCACAAAGCTTGTGAGGGCAAAGCGATAATGAGTACCGATCCCGTCCCCGCATGCAGGCGCATGAATCACCTACCTCCCGAAGCGCTTGAGCGCGTCGCTGCCTACTTTCAGGCCCTGTCCGAGCCGACCCGGCTGCAGATCCTCAATCTGCTGCGCGAGCGTGAGCTGAACGTCGGCGAGCTCGCCGAGTTGTGCGGTTTCACTGCGGCCAATGTCTCGCGTCACCTGACGCTGCTGACGCGTCACGGCCTGGTGGCGCGCGAAAGCCGCGGCACGGCGGCCTATTACCGCATCGCCGATCCGTCGATCTACGAGTTGTGCGATCTGGTCTGCGGCAATGTGGCGCGCCAGTTCGAGAGCACGGCGCGCATGCAGGCGGCCTTTGTGCCGCCGGCGCCGGTCAAGGCGCGCAAGCGCGCGGCCTGAAGCTCGGGCGGCCCGGCACGCGGCGCTTCAGCGGCAGTTGCTGGTCTGGCCTGCGGGCATGGGCGGGCAGGGCTGCGGGCGCGGTCCATGGGCCCGGTCTTGTTCGTGCTTGAGGCGCTGGCTCAGGCGTTCTTCCGCCCGGCGTTGTTGGGCGATGCGCTCGCCCTCCTGGGGATCGGCAGCGCTGTGCATGCCTTCGGCGCGCAGCCGCGCCTCGGCCGCCCCCCTGAGATTGCTCTGCGCCGCCTGGGCTTCGCGGCTGATGGCCCAATCGGCGGCGGTGTAGCGGCCCTGGCCCTTGCGGCACTGGCGCGCGCGGCGGATCTCGTCGCGCATGAAGGCCACCTCCTTGTCGCCCATGGTGGTCGAGCTGGCGCGGGTTTCCATATGGCGCAACTCCTGGTCGCCTGGGCAGTCGTTGACTGGCGCTGTGACAGGGGTTTCAGCCGGTGCCGGCCGCTCAGTGACCGCCGTCGTGCTCGGCAGCCGGGGGGCCTCGATTGCGTTGCCACGCAAGCTGCGCTCGTCCATCTGGTTGCCCTTGCCCGGGCAGGGCCGGTCAGAGAACACGGTGCTGCCGTCTTGCGCGGTGCAACGCCAGACCTGGGCCTGGGCTTCGCCCAGGCATCCGGCGATGCTGATGAGGCTCGCCGCTCCGACGATCAGGCGTTGTCGCATCAGGGACTGGGGCATGGTTTTCCTCCTCATTCAGGGCGAGACAGGATGCAACGCGCGGGGCGCTCGCGGCGCTGACAGCAGCGCTTGGCGAATCCACCGATGGAGCTGCTGGTGCAGCCTTGTACGATCCGTGGACAGCGGCTCCGTCGAGCTGAACCCGCCTTGCGCCCTGCTCATGACACCGACAGCTTACAGCCCCTTTCCCAACACCTTGCGTCAGCGCCTGCTCCGTGGCGAGCGCCTGATCGGCTGCTGGTGCTCTCTGGCCAATCCGATCAGCACCGAGGTGCTGGGCGTGGCTGGTTTCGACTGGCTGCTGCTGGATGGCGAGCATGCGCCCAACGATGTGCTGAGCTTCGTGCCGCAGCTGATGGCGCTGAAGGACAGTGCCAGCGCGCCGGTGGTGCGCCCGTCGACCAACAGCACGGTGGAGATCAAGCGGTTGCTGGATGCGGGCTTCTACAACCTGCTGGTGCCCTTCATCGAAAGCGCCGAGGAAGCACGCCGCGCGGTAGCCGCCACACGCTACCCGCCGCAGGGGGTGCGCGGCGTGTCGGTGGCGCAGCGCAGCAACCGCTATGGCACGCTGCCGGGCTACTTCCAGAGCATCAACGAGCAGATCAGCGTGATCGTGCAGATCGAGAGCCGGGCCGGCGTCGCGGCGGTGGCGGAGATTGCCGCGGTGGATGGGGTCGATGCGGTCTTCATTGGCCCGGCCGATCTGGCCGCAGGCTACGGCCACCTGGGCCACTCGCAGCACCCCGAGGTGCAGGCCGCGATGGCCGAGGTCTTTGCCGCAGTGCGCGCCGCGGGCAAGGCGATCGGCATCCTGGCGCCGGTGGAGGCGGATGCGCGGCGCTATATGGAGATGGGTGCCACCTTCGTGGCGGTCGGCAGCGACCTGGGCGTCTTCCGCAGCGCCACGCAGGCGCTCTGCGACAAGTTCAAGAGCGCCTGATGCTGGTGTCGGGCCGCGGCGGGCGGCCGATGGGGTGCGCGGCCTTCGTATCATCGCCGCTATGAATACTCCGCCAATCTCTGCGCAAGTTCTGCTGAACCAGCCACGCCTGCTGCTGCGCCATCTCTACGATGTGGCGGTGGCGCGTGCGCTGCCGGGCCAGGTGCTGGCTGCACAACTGCCGCCGCCGCCGCGCGGACGCACCCTGGTGCTGGGAGCCGGCAAGGCCGGCGGCGCGATGGCGCAGGCGCTGGAGGCGGCCTGGCCGGCGGATGCGCCGCTCTCTGGCCTGGTGATCACCCGCTATGGCCACACGCCGCCGGACTATCGCCCCAAGCGCCTGGAACTGGTGGAGGCGGCGCATCCCGTACCGGATGCGGCCGGCCTGGCGGCGGCGCAGCGCATGCTGGCGCTGACCCAAGGGCTGAGCGCTGACGATCTGGTGATCTGCCTGATCTCCGGCGGCGGCTCGGCCCTGCTGAGCTTGCCGGCCCCCGGGCTGACGCTGGCGGACAAGCAGGCCGTCAATCGCGCTCTGCTGGAGAGCGGCGCGGCCATCGGCGAGATGAACTGCGTACGCAAGCATCTGTCGGCGATCAAGGGTGGGCGTCTTGCCGCTGCCTGTGCGCCGGCGCGCGTGCTCAGCCTGCTGATCAGCGATGTGCCGGGCGATGAGCCGGCGGTGATTGCCTCCGGCCCCACGGTGCCGGACGCCGGCAGTTGTGCCGATGCGTTGGCGATCTGCAAGCGCTATGGCATCAGCCTGCCGGCTGCAGCCCGGCAGGGGCTGGAGAGTGGCGCCTTCGAGACGCCCAAGCCCGGCGACCCGCGCTTTGCCGGCCATGAACTGCGCATGCTGGCCACGCCGCAGCAGAGCCTGGAAGCCGCTGCTGCTGCCGCGCGCGCACTCGGGCTGGAGGCGCACATCCTCAGCGACGAGATCGAAGGCGAGTCGCGCGAGGTTGGCCGCGTGCATGCGGCACTGGCACGCGCCGTGGCGCGGCGCGGCCAGCCTTTTGCGAAGCCTTGCGTGATCCTCAGCGGCGGCGAGGCCACGGTCACCGTGCGCAGCAAGGCGCCGGGCCAGGCGCCGGGACGGGGCGGCCGGGCCAGCGAGTTCCTGCTTGGCGCGGCGATCGCGCTGCAGGGCGAGCCGGGCGTGCATGTGCTGGCCGCTGACACCGACGGCATCGACGGCGTGCAGGACAACGCGGGTGCCATCGTCACGCCCAGCACGCTGGCGCGTGCGGCCGCACTGGGCCTGAAGCCCGAGGCCCTGCTGGATGCCAACGACGCCTATTCCTTCTTCGAGCCGCTGGGTGATCTGGTCAGCCCCGGGCCGACCTTCACCAACGTCAACGACTTCCGGGCGCTGCTGATCCGCTGAGATCCAGCCCGCGGCGGCCGGCCATCTCCAGCCCCATGTCGTGCTGCTGTGCCGGGCCCAGCGTCGACTCGGCAGCCGGGAAGACCTGATCGTTCTCGTCCAGCAGATGCAGGCGATGGATATCGATGAAGGTCTGGCTGGCGTCTGCCAGCGGGCGGAGATCCAGCCGCCCGTCGATCAGATCCTGCAGCAGCGGCCGCAGCGTTTGCCAGCGTTGCTCAATCTGGCGATGTTCGGCTCGCAGCCTGACGCAGAGATCGGCCAGTGCCGCGTCGCCGCCGGCCTCCAGTGCCGGAAAGACATGCAGTTCCTCATCCTGGTGGTGAAGGGGGGCTGCGATATCGAAGTAGCGCAGCACATCCGCCGCGGCGCTGGCCGCGCGGGCATCGGCGCCGTGAGATGCGCAATGGGCGTTCAGGCGCTCGAGCATATCCAGGCTGCGCTGCACGCGCTCATGGCAGGCCGACAGCAGCTCGAAGGGCTCGGCATAGCCGCTGCCGGCTTGCAGCGGCTCAGGGCTGGGGCGGCCCGTGACGGGTGTCGCTTTCATGTCGGGATTGTCGGCGCAACGCTCAGTGCCGCTGGGCGACAAGCTTTGACGCAGCGCAAGGACGAAAGCGGCGCTCTCGCGGACATTGCTGGCATGGCCTCAGCCCTTGTCCTAAGCACATCGTGGATAGCCTGAACACTCATGCCCTGCTGCCCCAGCGATCGGTGATCGCGGAGGCTGTCGACGTCCAAGCCCTGGGTGCCGAGTCGTGGCAGGCGCTGATGCGCGGTCCCGCGCTCGGCGACGCTGAACTCAAGGCGCTCAACCGCAGCGCATGGCTGCGCAGCCTGCCGGCCGGCGCGATGGTGTTCAGCCGCGATCAGCAGGCCAGCAAGCTGGTGGCTGTGCTGAGCGGCGCCGTCGGCCTGGGGCAGTTGCGCCATGACCAGCCCTTTCACCTGGAGCGCACGGTGCGCGGCCCCGCCTGGCTGGATCTGGCCAGTGCCTGGATCGGTGGCTGCCATGTGCAGGATGCCCGGGTGCTGATGCCAGCGCAGCTGCTGGAACTGGATGTGGAGGCGGTACGCGGGATGCTGGCGCGCGAGCCGGCCATGGCCGAGCGGCTGCTGGTCAGCATGGCTCTGAACGTGCACAGCCTCACCGGCGTCACCCATGACTTGATGCACAAAGATGCCGAGAAGCGTCTGGCAGCCTGGCTGCTGCAGCTCAGCCGCCGCTCAGCCCAGGGGCCGGATCTGGTGGCTCTCGGCGAGCGCAAGCGCGATATCGCCGCCCAGCTGGCGATCACGCCCGAGACGCTCTCGCGCATGATGCGTCAGCTCAAGCTCAAGGGCCTGATCGAGGTGCAGGGCTATTCGGTGCGCCTGCTCGACTTGGCCGCGCTGGCCACGCTGGCGGCAGACTGATTGGTGAAGCAGGGCCACCTCGCCGCTCAAGGCGCCGCCAGGCGCTTGGCGACCTCGCGCTGGATCCAGCCGTTCTCGATGTAAGCATACAAATGGCGGCCCGGGCAGACAGTCTGGCTGCTGAAATCCCGGTGTGAGGCGATGGCATCCGCGCCCAGGCCATGCTGTCCGGCGAGCCCGGCCATCAGATCGACTACAGCCTGCAACTGGCGTTCATTCGGCTGCACCTCCTCGAAGTTGCCCAGCACCATCACAAGGGCATGGCCTTGCGGCTGGTAGTCGGTGTTGGTGTCGCCTGCCAGAGCCAGCGGCCGGGCCGCGTAGATCCTGCCGTCCGGCGCGATGACATAGTGATACGGGATGTCGGCCCAGCGCTTGGACAGGCGAGACCACTGCTGCAGGCGCCGCAGATAGGCCTCCACATCCTTGCCGGCTTCCCAGCGCTCGCCCTGATGATGCAGTGTGATGCGCTGGATGCGCTGCATAGCGGCCGCAACCGGCGGCGTGCCGCCCCAGGTCGACACTTCGATCACAGGCGGCATCGGTGGTGCAGGGCGGTGCGCGCAGCCGGCCAGCAGCGCGGCCAAAAGCGCGGCCAGCAGGCCAGTCATCAGCATCGACCGGGCCGGGGTGATCGGGAAGCGCTTCGCTGGGCGTTCAGGTCGCATGTGGAGATTGTCACGCCGGCGCCGCATGGCACCTTGCAAAACACCGATGTGGCCGGGAAATAAGGGACATCAACGGGTTCCTCTCACCCCAGCCTGTGCCTAGACTGCAAACGCAGCCAAACATGCTGGGCGGCTGAAATCAAGCCACCCCATCAAACGAAGGAGACCGTCGTGAGCACCGTGGCCGAACAGTTTTTCATCAAGAACCAGAGCACTCTGCCCACCATGCCCGAGGTGGCGAGCCGGCTGCTGAAGAGCTTTGACGACGAGAACATCAGCCTGGCGGCGATCGCCGATCTGGTGGGCAAGGACTCGACGCTGTCGGCCAAGGTTTTGCGCCTGGCCAACTCGGCGCACTACAGCCCCTCCCACACGGTGTCGACCCTGCAGGACGCGGCCCACACGCTGGGCATGGACAAGCTGCGCAACCTCTCGCTGGCCGCCTGCATTTCCGGCGCTTTCCCGGCCGTTGCCGGTCTCGATCGTGCGCTCTTCTGGCGCCACAGCATCGTCACTGCCGGCTATGCGCGGGTGCTGGGGCGTGTGCTTCAGCTGGATGCGGACACCGCCTACCTGGCTGGCCTGATGCTGCGCACCGGCCAGCTGCTGATGGCGATGAGCGAGCCGGCCCTGGTGGCCGATGTCGAGGCCCATGCCGCTGAACCCGGCAGCCGCTTCTCGCTGGAAATGCATCGATTCGACTGCACCCACGCCGATGTGACGGCGGCGCTGGCGCAGCGCTGGCATTTCCCCGACAAAATGGTGGAGGCTTTCAAGGACGCCAACACGCCGCTGGAGATCAAGCCCTTCTCGCTGATGGCTGCGGTGCTGCATCTGGCCGAGGTGCTGGCCGATGCGGCCGAGCACCACGACGACCCGGTGCAGGCCATGCAGATTGCCGTGCCCGAGTTGCTGGAGCATCTGCATTTGGACCTGGACTTCCTGCGCGCCAAGATCGAGGCGGCGGGCGACCTGGGCGGCGATGTCGACAACCTGCTGCACTGAGAGGGCAGGGCCCTTCGCCGCGCCCGCGCGTTGCTGAAGCTGGGGCGGCTGGGCTGCCCTCAGCCCAGCAACTTCAGCCCAGCGCCTTCAGCACCGCCTCGGCGGTGGCCGGCGCCAGCAGCAGCGGATCGTGCCGCTCGGGGCCGCAGGCCGCCACCGCATCCTTGATCGCCAGCAGGGCAGCAAAGCCCAGCAACAGCGGCGGCTCACCCACCGCCTTGGAGCGGTGGATGCTGTCGGCGCGGTTGGGCGCGTCGAACAGGGCCACGCGCATGTCCAGCGGGCTGTCATTCGCCGTGGGGATCTTGTAGGTGCTTGGCGCGTGCGTGCTGAGCTTGCCGCTGCTCGGGTGCCAGACCAGCTCTTCGGTGGTCAGCCAGCCGGCGCCCTGCACGAAGGCGCCTTCCACCTGCCCGATGTCCAGCGCCGGGTTCAGCGACTGCCCGGCGTCATGCAGTACGTCGGCGCGCAAGATGCGGCTCTCGCCGCTCAGCGTGTCCACGATGACCTCGGCCACCGCGGCGCCGTAGGCGTAATAGAAGAAGGGCTTGCCCTGCAACTTGGCCCGGTCCCAGTGCAGGCCGGGCGTGGCATAGAAGCCTTCGCTCCAGAGCTGGATGCGACGCAGATAGGCCTTGGCCACCAACTCCTTGAAGCTGATGCTGACGCTGCCAGCACCAGCGCTGACCTGGCCCTCGGCAAACTGCAATGACTCGGGCGCGGCGCCCAGCAGCTCGGCCGCCAGCGGCAGCAGCCGCGCCTTGATGCGGGCGGCAGCATCCTGCGCGGCCTTGCCATTGAGATCGCTGCCGGTGGAGGCGGCGGTGGCCGAGGTGTTGGCGATCTTCTGCGTGTCGGTGGCTGTGGCGCGCACCTGGTCCAGGCTCAGGCCCAGTTCCTGCGCCACCACCTGGGCCACCTTGGTGTTGAGCCCCTGGCCCATCTCGGTGCCGCCATGGTTCACCAGCACGCTGCCGTCGGTGTAGACATGCACCAGCGCGCCAGCCTGGTTCAGGTGCACCACGTTGAAGGAGATGCCGAACTTCACCGGCGTCAGCGCCAGGCCGCGCTTGAGCACCGGGCTGGCGGCGTTCCACGCGGCGATTTCGCGGCGGCGTGTGTAATAGCCGCTGCTGGCCAGCAGTTGGTCCGTCAGGGGCTGCAGGATGTTGTCCTCGACGGGCTGGCCGTAGGGGGTCAGGTCTTGCCCGCGGGCCGGATCGGAGTGGTAGAAGTTGCGCTGGCGCACCAGCAGCGGGTCCAGTCCCAGGCGGCGCGCCACCGAGTCCAGGATCATCTCGATCGCCAGCGCGCCCTGCGGGCCGCCGAAGCCGCGGAAGGCGGTGTTGCTCTGCGTGTTGGTCTTGGCGCAGTAGCCATGCATGGCCACGTTGGGCAGCCAGTAGGCATTGTCGAAGTGGCACAGAGCGCGCGTCATCACGGGGGCCGACAGATCGGCCGAGTGGCCGCAGTTGGCAATCAGGTCGATTTCGGCGCCGAGGATGCGACCTTCATCGTCATGCCCGACGCGCCAGCGGTAGTCAAAGCCATGGCGCCTGCCGGTGATCATGAAATCGTCGTCGCGGTCCAGGCGCAGCTTGACCGGGCGGCCCAGCTGGTTGGCGGCCAGTGCGCTCAGGCAGGCGAACTGGGCCGATTGCGATTCCTTGCCGCCGAAGCCGCCGCCCATGCGCCTGCATTGCACCTGCACCTGGTGCGAGGCCCAGCCCAGTGCATGCGCCACCAGCTGCTGCATCTCGGACGGATGCTGGGTCGAGCAGTGGAGCAGCAGGCTGCGGTCTTCCTGCGGCAGCGCGTAGGAGATCTGGCCTTCTAGATAGAACTGTTCCTGGCCGCCCACCGACCATTCGCCCTCGAAGCAGTGCGGCGCTGCGGCCAGCGCCGCTGCGGCGTCGCCGCGGTTCAGGTGCATCGGTGGCACTACATACTGGCCGGCCGCGTGGGCCTGGCAGGCGGTGAGCAGGGCGGGCAGGGGCTCGGCCTGGATGGCCTGCTTGGCCAGTGCTGCAGCACGGCGCGCCAGGCTGCGCTCGCTGGCGATCACCAGAAACACCGGCTGACCCAGATAACGCAATTCATCCGCGGCCAAGATGGGATCGTCGTGGATCAGCGGGCCGCAGTTGTTCTCGCCGGGAATGTCTGCAGCGGTGAAGACGGCCAGCACGCCGGGCTGGCGCCGGATCAGTTCGACATCGATGCCTAGCAGCCGCCCATGCGCCAGCGGCGACAGGCCCAGCGCCGCATGCAGCGTGCCCTGGGCCTCGGGGATGTCGTCGGTGTAGCGGGCCTCGCCGCTGACATGCAGATGGGCGCTCTCATGGCGGTGGCTGGCGCCGACCACGGGCAGGGCTTCGCGGCGGCTCATCAGACAGCCCTCCGGTCGAAATCAGCTGCCGCCCAGACCGAGGTCTGCGTGGCCGGCAGGGGCGCGTCATCGCGGCTTTCCAGCCAGAAGCGGCGCAAGAGGTTCTGTGCCACCTGCATGCGGTAGGCGGCGCTGGCACGCATATCGCTCAAGGGGCTGAAGTCAGAGGGCAGGGCCGCGGCGGCGGCCTGCATGCTGGCCTCGTTCCAGGCCTGGCCCAGCAAGGCGGCCTCGGCCTGGGGCGCGCGCTTGACGATGGCAGCCATGCCGCCGAAGGCCAGGCGCGCCTCCTGCACCCGGCCGTCAGCGATGCGCAGCTTCATCACTGCGCACACGGCGGAGATGTCGCTGTCGCGGCGCTTGGAGATCTTGTAGGCGCCGATACGCTCGTCGGCGCCGGGCAGCGGCAGGTGCAGGGCCTCGACGAACTCGCCGGGCTGCAGCGCGTTTTTCATGTAGTCCAGATAGAAATCCTGCAGCGGCATGCGGCGCTGCGTGGCACCGCGGCGCAGCACGATGTCGGCACCCAGCGCGATCAAGGCCGGCGCGCCATCGCCGATCGGCGAGCCGTTGGCGATATTGCCGCCCAGCGTGCCGGCGTGGCGCACTGGCGGTGAGGCGAAGCGCAGCCACAGCTCGCGCAGCGCCGGCACGGCTTCGCTCAGCGCGCCCCAGGCGTCTTCCAGCGAGGCCGCGGCACCGATCCACAGGCCAGGCCGGCCCTCGAAGGCCTGCGAACGGGTCTCGCGCAGCTCGGCCACCGAGCCCAGCAGAATCACGTTGCCCAGCTCGCGGTGTTGCTTGTTGACCCACAGGCCGACATCGGTGGCGCCGGCTACCAGGCGGGCGTCGGGCTGCGCCTCGCGCAGCTCTGCCAGTTCGGCCAGGGTGCGCGGCGCATGCAATTGCTGAGCCTGGCCGGTGACGGGATTGAGCGCCTGGTAGTGCAGGGCGGTGTCGGTCTGCAAGGACTTCAGTGCGGCCACGATGGGCGCACGGTCC
>NZ_JBILQK010000166.1:0-4908 GCF_044373315.1 Roseateles sp.
TGCACGACCATCAGGCCCACCCCCATGTGCATCTAAGTGTTCGTGCCGAATCCACAGTGGGCAGACGTCTTTGCCCGCGCATGGCGGATCTGTATCGATGGCGGGATACTTTCGCCGCGAAACTGCGAGGCCTCGGCATTGAAGCCGAGGCCACGCGCCAAGCCACACGCGGCTGCAGCCAGAACTATGAGCCCTTGTGGCGCCGGAAGGCGCGTAAAGACGGCCAGTTGCGCGACACTCGCCCAACCGTCAAGACCGGGGCGGCGGCTGTCGCGAAGAGGGCAGACGCGGCTGAAGCCTGGAGCCGTCTGAGTCGCGGGCTGGCGATGTCCAGTGACCCAGCCGATCAGGACTTGGCGCGATCGATCAACCAGTTCGTCAGGGAAATGCAGGCAGATCAGCGGATCAAAGCTCGGGCAGTTGCACCGCAAGCTGTGCAGCGAGTGGGGCCGGCCGACCTTGAACGTGGCCGCTGATGGGCCAGTGCTTCTGGCCAGGGTTTGGACCTGATTGATAGATCAGGGATCGAAACACTTGGGCGTCTGCGATGACAACTGTTCGGAAGAGCTTCCCGTCGAAGCCTTCACGCAAGGTGCAGCTGTCTGAACATGCGGCAAGCCTTGTGCCCAGGGCAGCCCGGGCACTGAGCCGCCCTGGCATTTGAAAGCTAGCGGTTTTCAGGGGATCCACCCACTCTGCCGTTCAGGGCAGGTACCGACGGAGTGTCTTGTCGCTGGAATCACTTCCTTGGCAGTTCCGGTACCGCAGCTTGCATTTCGACTCTCCAAACCCAGTCCGCTTCGGTGATGGATGAGGCGCATCCCATCGGGGACTCTATGGCCATGAGCAGCGGTGCGGCCGACACATCAGTCAGCATGGCGAAGGCGATTTGCGCTTTCGCGGGAAGGTTGTAGCGCAGGGCCTTCACGAAGCTGCGGCGCTCTGCGACGAGCGTCATGACGAGCTGCTGCTCGTAGCCGTCCTGCACTGGAATCCACTCGGCAGTCACCGTCATCAGCGACAGTGCCTCGATGTCCGGCGTTCCCGCCGGACTGACATGGAACGTTGCGATCATCACCAGATGCAGCGCGTCCGACGCAGCCCAGAGCTTGAGTTCGTTTTCGAACCTGCGCACGAGGCGACGGTACATCGCCTCGTCGAGTGCAAGGGTCTGGTCCGGCATGTGCTTGATGACGGCCTTGTAGCCGTACCGGGCGGGCACGATCTCCTTCAGTTCGGCGATCAGCAGCATCAAAGGCTTCGACTGGCCCGGCAATGCCATCGCATTGGCCCACTGTGACTGCCGCCTTGTGTTGAGGGCTTCTCGCTGATCTACTGAAAACGATTCGGGGACGTAGAGCCGGGACTGGAGCGCGTGAGTGCCGACGATCTTGTTTTCGGCCGCCTGGAGCAGATGCCTGCGAACCACGGCCCAGGACCGCTTGCCCGCGAAACTCGGATGCCATCGTGTCAGGTCCGCCTGTTCCCACAGATAGTGCAGAAGGCCGCGCAAGGTGAGCCTTGCGCCTTCGCTGCTGACACTGTCGCTGGTAGCGCTGTTCTGTGACGCATGCGCCAGACCTGTCAGCTTGCTCAGCGAGAAGTCCAGCTTCAGTCGAACCTCGCCAGTCGCTGGGTCTTCGTTGATCGCGCGACCCAGCAACTGCCCGAGTCCAGAGTACTCGGCCGGCGGCTCGTAGGAAGGGCAGTGCGGCGCGTGAAGGCTGCCGGTGTCGGGCAGACGCTTGACGATGTAGCTGGCACTCAGTCCGACCCGGCGCGCGACATACATTTCAACGCCGTCAGGCTGGCACAGGCAGCGCGGACGCTGGCGCGTGGCGTGGGCTTGAGCGAGAGCCTCGACAAAGCCAGGGGATCCGCTCTCGAATCGTCGACCTGCGATTTCGTATAGCGCAGCGTCTGCCTTGTTGTCATGCGGCGATGCGTTCACAGTCTGGCTTCATCGTGTCGGTGAGGGCTTTGCTCGCTCCCATGAGCGCGGCATCTGGAGCGGCTGCAAGGCAACAGGCCTTGGAGCTGGCGCTGCCTTGTCGTAGAGCTTGATCTTTGGCGCCTGGCCATTGGGAAGTCGCTGAGACAATTTCTCGGCCGCTACGGCCATCACGGCGGTGCGCTGCTGCTCAGGCACCTGCTTGTAGACCAGCACTGCCTCGATGGCAGCCAGTACCGCCTTGCGGCCGCCACCGCTGCGCGCAGACGTTTTCTCGGTTGGTGCCGTGCTCGTGTTCGAGCTGGCTGCGCCTGGTCTCGGCTCGATGCGGCTCACAAGGTGCGCCTCCCGGTCTCGCTTGAGCAGCTCCAGGTCGCCGGGGTTTGGTTCGTAGCCAATGGTCTTGTGGCCGCGAAGCGAGGCTTCGAGCCACACCTGGCGTTTGAAGTCCGCATGACCCGAAACGCGCAGTGTTGTCCAGTTGCGCGCCTCGGCCACATCGATCATGGAGCGCGCGACCGAGGGGCTGTTGGTGTCGGTCGCCAGACGGGAGGTCGATTCTGTGAATGCCACCCGCGAACTGTCGCCACGCAAGCGGTACTCGGTCTGACCGGTGCTCAATGCGCCACCGACGCGCGGTGGCATATGGATGATGAAATAGCGATCATTCAGCCCGGATTCGATTGTGGCTACACGCGCGTTGCGCGCTCGCCTGCCATCGAAAGGGCTGGCCTTTCGCTGCCACTGCAGGCGGCCTGCGATGGCGCCGTCCGTCGGTCTTGCTGCGACGACCTCGGGGGTGTCGCTGCGCGCAGTCTTTGCTTCCAGCTTCCGCTCGGGCGCGGCTGGCAACTGCGCGCCGCGCTGCCACTCGCCGGCTGCTTTCAGGATCGTTGAGTGCTTGCCACCCTCGGCCGCGGCAAAGGCGCGGCTGCTGCCAATCTGCTTAGTTTTGGTGATCCTTGCTGGGAGGATGTCGGCGCGGTCGGTCGCTTCGGGGAGGGGACCGTGCAACGCGTAGCGCTCGCCGGATATCTCTGCGGTCCCGAACCGCTGCACGCCGACCGTGGCCCGCTTGACGGGTTCTACGGCATCTCCCTTGGAGGAGGCTGCTTGGCGACTGGGGGTGTGGGCTTCATCCATGGCAACCTCGCTGGCGTCGAACGGAGCGGATCAGGGCTGGGTTGGGGTGGCGGCATTTGCGGCGACAGGCAGCAGGCGATACAGCTCTATCTCCACGCGGCGGTTCGAACGTCGACCTGAGGGGCTGTCGTTGTCTGCCGCGTGGTCGCCGATCGGCTGATAGGTGGTGCGGATGCGGGCCGGGTCGACGCCAGCGGCGACAAGATAGTCGCGCACCGCAGTGGCGCGTTCGTTCGCCAAACGGCTTTCTGAACGGGCGTTGCTGGTGCCGTCAGTGCGGCCTCGTAGCAGCACCATCGGCGCGCGCTTGCTTTCGCTGATCAGCACGGGTGCCAAGTCGGGCGGTATGGAGACGCGTGTGCTTCCGAAATCGAAGTACACCGTGAAAACGCTGTTTGCCAGGGGCGGCTGAACAGGGCGCGGCTGCATCGCGACCATCACCTGATGGAGTGCCGCCGATCGTGCGAGTGCGGCAGCTGCGGACTGTGCAGATCGCTGAGCCTCTGCGGACCGCAGACGACTGTTGTGCAGGTCGTGCTTGCAGACCTGCAGCTCGACGAACGGCTGGGAGTTGACCGGTCGCCTGTGCGCTCCGTCCACGGTTGGCGGCTCCGGGGGCGAGCTGCAGGAGGCCAGCAAAAGCCAGGCGAGCAAGGCGGTGGTGGGTGTGAGAGGGCTCTGCATCACTCGACTCCAGAATCTAGACCTTGGTGACGGGCTGAGTGGCATCAGCCTCAGAGATCAGGACGCTTGCGTCGTCGGTGGCGTCCTCGATGGCCCCGCCCGGGCTGGCATCGGCGTTGCTCGTGGCGAAGAACTGCACGACTGCCTCGGCGACTTCCTCTGTGCTCTTGTCGGTCAGTTCGGGAAGCTGGCTCACGTCATGAGCCATCTCTTGAACTTCCAAGGTCTCACCCGGCGCCAGCTCGTCGGCTGCATAGCGCCAGCGCTGCTGACTCCGGGCCAGATGCAAGTCCATGTCCATGCAAGGCACAGCAGGTGGGGGTAGCAGGCGTGAGATGAAGGCTTTGTCGCGGTAGTAGCAGAGCTTCTCTGCGAGGATGGGTTTGCAGTTTTCAAGGATGACGACCAGGCGCTCGCGGCCCAGCTCCTTGAACTCCTGCGGCAGCAGCAGGGCCCGTCGCTGCTCGCTCTCGTTGCGACTCGTGCTGCTGTTGTGCCCCTGACCGTTGAAGGACTGAGTGCGGCCGCGGGAGGTGGCCCGTTCGGTGAAGTGGCCTAGCATGGCGCTGTATTCATCGGCATCGCGTTGCTCGCGTGGCGCGAAGAGGATTTGAAGGCCATGGTTGGTCGCGAATGTCCGGGCCTCCCTGTCGCCATAGACGGCATCGAGCTGAGACATGGCTTGCACGACGGTCAAGAGGCGCAGGTTGTAGCCAGCAAGGAAGGCGGCGGAAGTTGAGATGACACCCACCCGGCCCATCGCCGTGAACTCGTCATTGACCAGCAGGCATTGAAGCCGCAGCGTTGGATCCTGCTCAGGCAGATGCTGGGTGTTGAGGCTGATCAGCTGGGAGAAGAAAAGGTTCAGCAGCGGTCGCGCATGCACCAGTCGGCTGGCAGGGATACGCACATAGACCGACATCCGACGCCTGCGCACATCCTCAAGGCGGAAATCGTCGGCACTGGTGGCCGCATCGACTACCGCATCGGCAAAGATCGTCAGCGGTGCATTGAATGTGGCCACCACGCTGGACATGGTGTTCTCGGAGTTGCACAGCAGTCGCTGCAGCGCGTCGACACACTCGGCCGAGAACGGCTTGGCTGTCTCGCGCCGCTGTGCGATCAGCTCG
>NZ_JBILQK010000167.1:0-4860 GCF_044373315.1 Roseateles sp.
GATGGCTTGCGGACGCGGGTTCAATTCCCGCCGGCTCCACCATCCAACGATCTCAGGACGTCCCAGACGGCCCCGAGACAACCGAAAGGCCTAAGTGAATCAAGCACTTAGGCCTTTTTTCTTGCCCGGGTGGTCTCACGACATCCCACCGCTGCTCTAGCAAGTTGGGGGCAATTCTTGGGGGTAACAGCTAAAATGCCCTCAGCAACAGAAAAAGTTGCCCCCAGAAGTGAGCATTCTCATAGAGAAATGCGGGCGCGGTAGGTACCCCCTGGACTGGACGCAGACCAAGCTGAGCAGCTTTTCACCGCTGGGCTGGCTGGTTGGCGGGTTGCAGGGGCTGTGGGAGCGGCGAAGCAGCACCAGCGTGAATGCTGAGCCAGCCAGAAGCTGTGCGCACGCCAGGCACGCTCTGCTGATCCCGGTCCCACGAACCCGCATAGTCGTGCGCCCGTCGGCGCGGGAGGATGCGCGCTTGCGACTTCCACTTCGGAGGATCCCGAGATGGCTATCGACAAACTGACCGATGTTGCGCTGCGCAACGCTAAGCCGACTGAGAAGACGCGCAAGCTGTTCGACGGGCGCGGGCTGTACATGGAGATTCGGCCCAACAACGCCAGGTACTGGCGGCTGAAGTACCGCATCGCTGGCGTTGAGAAAAGCCTGAGCCTGGGTGTCTACCCAGAGACGGGGCTGAAGGACGCGCGCCGCAAGGCGGCTGAGGCGCGCAAACTCATCGCACAGGGACAAGATCCGAGCGAGGCTCGTCAGGAAGTCAAGGCGCAAGCTGAGCGAGCTCGGGAAGAGCAGCGTCTGGCCGATGCCGGCTTGCCACCGCCCGGCTCGTTTGAGGCAGTGGCGCGGGAGTGGCTCGCGACTGTCCATCAGGCCAAGGTCAGCGAGGGGCATGCGCTGCGCACACAGATCCGGCTGGAGCAGGATGCCTTTCCCTGGTTCGGCCGTCGCCCAATCGGGGAAATCGAAGCTCCCGAGTTATTGCAGGCTTTGCGCCGAATCGAAGCCCGCGGAGCGATTGAGACGACGCACCGCGTCAAGCAGGCCTGCGGGCAGGTATTCCGATATGGCATTGCCACGGGGGCCTGCAAGCGCAATCCGGCGGCTGACCTTACTGATGCACTGCGTCCTGTGCAGACAACCCATCTGGCCGCCATCACTGAGCCTGAAAAGGTGGGTCAGTTGTTGCGTGACATGCATGCCTACGAGGGCCAGCCGGTAACGAGGCTGGCGCTGGTTTTATCGGCGCTCCTGCTCTTGCGACCCGGCGAGCAGAGGCATATGCAGTGGAGTTGGGTCGATCTGGAGAACGCGACCGTCGAGATGCCGGCCGAGGTGATGAAGCGCATGAAAGCCGGGAAGGCCAATGGCCCGCCGCACTTTGTACCCCTGGCAAAGCAGGCCGTTGCCCTCTTGAGCGAGCTTCAGCGCCTGACCGGCAAGGGTATGTATCTGTTCCCGTCGGCCACCTCTGGTCAGCGCTGCATGAGTGACAACACCGTGCGAAGCGCCTTGCGTCGTCTGGGCTATGGGAACGACGACATGTCGGCGCATGGTTTCCGGGCGATGGCCCGAACAATGATTGTTGAACGTCTGGATATTTCGGCCGACATCATTGAGGCGCAGCTCGCGCATGCGGTGCCGGACGCGTTGGGCCGGGCTTATAACCGCACGCAGTTTCTTGAGCAGCGCCGCAAGATGATGCAGAACTGGGCCGACTATCTGGACAAGCTCAGGCTAGTGGCTGGCGCGCCGCGCCCCAGCGGGAAATAGGCAGCGGCGCTTGGAGGCGAACTGGAGTTCGCGCGGCTGGGCGGCGGACAGGCAAGACGCGTTGTTCGTTCACCGGATCGCAGGTTTGGTTTCCTTCGTCCGACCATGGCGCGGGAGATGGATCGCCCGGTTAACACTGCGCGGGGCTAATCCGCTCTCAACCGGCCTGGACCCCGAAGTGTTCTTCGCCCGTGTGGTGGTGCGGGATGCGTCTGGCCGTCGAGCGAGAGCAGTTGTCCTGGCCGGCGTTGGAAGAATGCTCGCTGCCGCCTGTGTTTCCCGGGAATGCCGTTTGCTGAAATCTCGCAGAAAAATCAGCTCGCACCTGCACCCGATTCAGGCACATATTGAAACCATGGACCGCTCATCCTCGTTTCGCGAGCTTCGTGCCGCCGCAGCCCGTTCGGGCACCCGGCGATCACGTGTGGCTATTGATCTGCGGGCCCACGGGCCGGCATTGGAGGCGCTCGCGCAGTCCCGGCACATACCGCTGGCTGTGTTGATGAGAGCTGCACTTGCCGAGTGGCTGAAATCGCATACCGTCGTTGACGGGACAACTGTCGCCGACGCCTCGCCCGAGGCTCCCATCGCGTCGCAGCACGAAGGATCCATCGTCAAGGTGACATTGCGCATGCCCGCCAGATCAGCCACCAGGCTGGCCCGCGAAGCGTACGCGGCCGAGGCGCCCCAAGGGCTCTTTGTGGCCCGGCTGCTGGAGGGCTTGCCGCCGGTGCCCGTGCCCGCCGATCTGGAAGAGAACCGTCGAGCCCTGATGGCGTCCACCGTCACCCTGGCGGCCCTGCTCAGCGATCTTCGAGCACTGGAGCGCGGCCTGAGCCGGGCAGGGCGCGAGGATCTGGCCGCCTGCGTGGCCGAGATTCGTCCGGTTTCTGAAGCGGTGAGCCGCCACCTGGAACAGGCCTCCGCCTTGTTGGCGGAACTGGCGAAGAGCCGGCGCCGCCCCTCCGTTGGTGCTGGAGCGGCTTGAGGTCATCGGTGTCATGGCCGCCCCCGCCACTCCTTCATCGGTCGATCATGCGCTGGTGCAGTGGGGCGATCGCCTGTTCTACCCGGGCAATCGGATCGTCCCGGCTGCGCCATCGCCTCGGCTGAGTGCCCTGTTGCGGCACCGGGCCGCCGAAATCCGCCGGCGCATTGCGGCGACGGTGACGCGGCGTGCGCCGCAGGTCATGGTCAAGGTCACCGGTGGCGGCCGGGGCATGGGCGCCATTGCGGCGCACTTTCGGTACATCAGCAAGGCCGGGCGCCTGGCCTTCGAGGATGACCGGGGCGTGGTGCAGGAGGGCAGGGAGGCGCTGCAAGACCTCGCCAAGCAATGGCGCCTCGGGGGATCGCTGATCGGCGAGAACAGCCACCGGCGCGAGGCGTTCAACCTGATGCTGTCAATGCCCCGCGGCACAGATGCGCAAGCGGTCTTGCAGGCGGCCCGCGAGTTTGCGCGGATCGAACTGAAGGGCCACCGCTATGTGATGGTGCTTCACGACCATCAGCACAATCCGCACGTTCACCTGAGTGTGAGGGCTGAGTCCATGAGTGGGCAGCGGCTGAACCCGCGCAAGGCCGATCTGCAGCGCTGGCGCGAGACCTTCGCCGAGCGGCTGCGTGGGCTGGGCATCGATGCCGAGGCCAGCCGCCAGGCCCCACGCCTGCAAAGCCGGCGACCCGAGCAGCTCTGGCAGATCGAAGCCCGCAAGCAGGGGAGGTTGAAGGGCGAGCCGGTGACTCAGAAATCGGGTGACACCTTCATGCGCAGCCGCAATGGCGCTGTGCAGGCCTGGACGCAGATCGCTGTCGCGCTGAGCGCCTCGGATCAAGTCGAGGACCACCAGTTGGCGCAGCGCATCAGACGCTTCGTGCTGGACGCCACCTACTTAAGGCAACAGGTGCGCCAACGCGATCATGGGGACGCCAGGCCGCAAGACCGCAGCGAGAGAGACAGCCTCAGGCCGGTGGAGCGAACGGAGCCGGAGATCACGCGCTGATGAACAAGAAGCCATCCGCTGCCCGCGTGCTGCAACCACATGAACCAATGCTTGTGCAGCAGGCGGAATGGGCGTGTCGAGCGAAGGACGCCACCGCCTTGGCCGGGCCAGCCTATGAGCGGCTGCTCTCGCTGGTTGAGACGGGGCGCGATTCAGGGCAAATCAGTCGAGTCGCCGCGTTCGTGGCGGCCACGGTGGGCTTGCATCACTTCGACATCTATGACCTTCGAGCGCTCGATGTCGAGCTTTCTGATGACGTGCTCGCTTGCCTGGATGCGATCCGGTGGGGCAAGTGTCACATTGCCGACTTGGTCCCCGATGGATTTGCACGTGCCCACCATGCCGCGGTGGACTGGGGCTACGCTGCCAAAGTTTGAGCTTCGGCCTCGGGCCGTGGTGTGTAGGTGCCGCACAAGTGGGCTAGGGCGCAGATGACCGCTCTGTAGCGTTGCGGGGCCCCCATTGGTTGTCACCGCCTTCTGCGGCCGCCAAGCCCATGAGAGCCCGCTTAGCAGCGGGAGCGGCCGCTCGACATTGGGCAGCCAAGACGGGACCTAGCCGCGAGATTGGATGCCGGTCAGCAGTCATTGGCGGATGCCGGCGATCGACCCGGAGCGGTCGTAGCCGCCGCAGCCCTCAGTGGCCGTTTGGCAGCGTTATGGAAAGCTCTCCATAGCGCTGCCTATGCGCAGTTCGCAACTATGTCCATCTGGTCGGGCGGCATCAGCGTCAGCGCCTATGTCGACTGAGGATCGTGGCAGTCGAAGTCTGCGCATAGTTTTTGGTCTACAGGTCCTGCAGGAACCGCATGAGCGAGTCCGGGGCACGATACCTGCGCAGCTTCGTGTTCGGTTCCTCGAGTCGGCCCAGCGCCTTTTCCTTCATGGCGAGGTCTGCCTGCACGTAACGATGGGTGGTCACCGTGCTCTCGTGCCCGAGCCACAAGGCGATCACGTTGAACGGTACTCCCGACTGCAGAAGATGCATGGCGCTGGTGTGCCGCAGCGTGTGCGGCGAGACGCGCTTGTCCAGCAGGCTGGGTTGTTCTGCCGCAGCGCGCGTCACCGCC
>NZ_JBILQK010000168.1:0-4847 GCF_044373315.1 Roseateles sp.
GTCGCGTCGAATCCGTGGCGCACGGCGAGCCGCCCAAGCCGCTGGACGACTGGATGGAGGAGCTGTACCGCCGAGTCTCCGACCGCCAGACCCTGGGCAGCGTGGTGCATGAGTTGCGCGCCAGCCTGTCCGAAATCGAGCGCCAGGTCGACCTCTATTTCCGCGAGCCCGAAAAGCGCGAGCTGCTGATCCCGGTGCCGGGCCAGCTGCAGGCCATGCGTGGTGTGCTGTCCGTGCTGGGCCTGGATCAGGCCGCGCTGGCCAGCCTGCGCATGCGCGACGAGGTCGACCGTCTGGCCAACACCGAGGTCGACCCCGAGCGAGAAGGGCCGCGCGAGTTGTTCGAGCGCCTGGCCAACAACCTGGGCGCGATGGGCTTCATGATCGACATGCTCAGCGTGCAGCCCGCGCTGGCCAAGCGCATGTTCCGTTTTGACAATGAGACCGGCCGGCTGGACGCCCTGATGGGTCGCCGCAGCGGCGCCACCCAGGTGCCGGCGCCGAGCAGCCGCCTGGGCGATCTGGACGAACCCAGCCTCACGCATCAGGTTCAGGCGGCGGTGCAGGCGGTGGCCGATGGCGAGCGCGATGCGGGCGAACTGGCGCGCGACCTGGAACGTCTGTCTCTTGAGGCCCGTGCGGCGGATGAGACCGGGCTGGCGCAGGCCGCGCAGTCGGCCCAGCGCCTGCTGGAGAGCGCGCCAGCCGAGCCAGAGGCCTTGTCTCAGGCGACGCAGTCGCTGCAGGACTTCCTCGAAGCGCGCGCGCCGGCGCCTGAGCCCTCGTATGTGGCCGCGCCGATCACGCCTTCAGTACCGGCCGATATCGACGAAGAGATGCTGGGCATCTTCCTGGAAGAAGCCGAGGAGGTGCTGACCGCGGCCCGTGCCGGTCTGGTGGCGCTGGAGCGCGATCCGCAGGACACGGCGTCGATGACCGATGTGCGGCGTGCATTCCACACGCTCAAGGGCAGTTCCCGCATGGTCGGGCTGAACGCCTTCGGCGAGGGCGCCTGGGCCTGCGAGCAGCTCTATAACGCCCGCCTGGGCGAGCAGGCCGGTGCCGATCCCGCGCTGCTGGCCTTCACGGCCGAAGCCCTGGACTATCTCGCTGACTGGCGCCACATCATCCTGGCTCGCGAGAGCAGCCCGCACAACCCCGATGGCCTGCGTCACAGCGCCGATGCACTGCGGTTGGAAGGCCGCCTGCTGCCCCTCGACTGGCCGGCACCTGCCCAGGCGCCCGCGGCCGACGAGGCCCTCTCGGCTGGCGACGCGGCACTGCTGTCAGGCGAACCGCCTGAGTTGATCGAGGCGGCGCCCGAGCTGCCGGACTTCGCCGGGCTGAGCCTGGAGCCTGCCGCCGAGCCTCTGCCCCCGTACGAGTTGGAAACCGTGCTGGCGCAGGACCTGGTGCTGGACGATGTTCCGCCGGGTGCGGAACAGTTGCCGACCGAAATGATGGAGCTGGCGCCAGCGCTGGACCTCGTGCTCGACCCGACGCCGGATACGCTCCCGGTGGTCGCCCCCTTGACCGATGCGGAGCTGCCCAGCTTCGAGCTTCATCTGGACCTGGGTGAACTGGTCGAGGCGCCGCCGGCAGTAGCGCCTGTCGAGCCGTCAAGCGCGGCCGAGAGCTCGGCTGAGGAGCCCGCGATCGCCGCTGTGCCCACCTTGACCCTGGTCTCGGACAGCACGGCTCAGGCCGCCCCCGAGCCTGCGGCATTGCCTGACGAAACCGAAGAGGACGTCAAGGTCATCGGGCCGCTGCGCATCAGCATCACCCTGTTTAACATCTTCCTCAACGAGGCCGACGAGTTGTCGCGTCGCCTGAGCACCAGCCTGGCCGAATGGGCGCTGGAGCTGAGTGTCCCGGTGCCGGCGAGTTGCGAGGTTCAGGCCCATGCCTTGGCCGGCAATGCCGCCACTGTCGGCTATGAGGATCTGTCGGCACTGGCGCGCGCACTCGAGCATGCGCTGGAGCGCGCCCAGCGCGCAGGCGGCTACAGCAGCGACGAGGCGCAGCTCTTTGTCGCCGCAGCGGATGAGTTGCGGCGCCTGCTGCACCAGTTCGCGGCCGGCTTCCTCAAGCCGGTGGAGGCCAGCCTGGTCGATCGGCTGCAGGCCTATGTGCCGCAGCCGCTGCCCGAGATCGTCGACAGCGGCCCGCTGGGCTTGGAGCAGCTGATCGCCGCAGAAGCCGCGGACGATGCCGACTTCATCACGGGCCAGCCTGACCAGATTGACGCCGAGCTATTCCCGATCTTTGAACAGGAAGCGAGCGATCTTCTCGAGCAGCTGCACGCCAGCCTGCGCGACTGGGCCGTGCAGCCGCAGGACCGCGGCCGTGCAGCTGCGACCATGCGCGCCCTGCACACCTTCAAGGGTGGCGCACGCCTGAGTGGCGCGATGCGCCTGGGCGAGCAGGCCCATGTGCTGGAGTCGGCCGTCGAGGACCTGCTGCGCAAGGACAGTCCCGCCATCAGCGACGTTCAGCAGCTGCAGGCTTCAGCCGATGCCTTGGAGCATGGCTTTGACGAGCTGCGCCGCCGGCTGACGGAAGCGCCCCTGGTCGAGGCGGTGCAAGAGCCTGCGGCCGCGGCCATGCCCGCCGCCTTGGACGAGGCTGTTGCCGCGCCTTCGCTCGAAGACGTCGGCGAGCTGCTCGTCGAGCCAGCGCCGGAGCTCGATGCGGCACTGCTGGGCGAGCCTGAGGTCGAGGCGCTTGCAGCTGAGCCTTCACAGCCTGTGCCCGAAGGCGTGCAGATCGACTGGTCACGCTTTACGCAGGTGGCCGAGTCCGCTGTTGCAACGGACGACAGTGGCAGCGTCGCTGCCTCTCAGGCGCTGGTGCGTGTGCGGGGCGCCCTGATCGAGCGCATGGCCTCACAGGCGGGCGAGGTGTCCATCCGTCGGGCACGGCTGGAGTCCGAGCTCTCGCAGATGAAGAGCGCGCTGATCGACCTGGACGACAACCTGGAGCGATTGCGCACCCAGATGCGCGAGCTCGAACTGCAGGCCGAAGCGCAGATGGGCGCAAGCCAGGACGCGGCCAAGCAGGCCGGACGCGACTTCGATCCGCTCGAGTTTGATCGCTTTACCCGCTTCCAAGAGCTGACGCGCATGCTGACCGAGTCGGTCGGTGACGTGGCCACGGTGCAGCGCTCATTGCAGCGCAATGTGCAGCTGGGTGAAGACGAGCTGGCTGCACAGTCGCGCCTGACGCGCGAGTTGCAGGATGATCTGTTGCGCACCCGCATGGTCGAGTTCGACAGCCTGGCCGAGCGACTGCACCGGGTGGTGCGTCAGGCCGCGCGTGATTCCGGCAAGCAGGTGCAGCTGGAGATCGTCGGCGGCCATATCGACATGGACCGCAGCGTGCTGGAGCGTCTGACGGGTGCGTTCGAGCACCTGCTGCGCAACAGCGTCAGCCATGGCATCGAGGCGCCCGAAGCTCGCCTTGCTGCCGGCAAGGCGCCGCAGGGCACGATCAAGCTGCAGCTGGCGCAGGAAGGCAACGAGGTGGTCCTCACCTTCGCCGATGACGGCGCCGGCTTGAACCTGTCGGCCATCCGTGAGCGCGGCGAGAAGCTGGGCCTGGTGGCCCAAGGTGCGCCCTTGGCCGAGCGCGAGCTGATGGAGCTGGTCTTCACCCCCGGTTTCTCGACCGCCAGCCAGGTGACCGAGCTGGCTGGACGTGGCGTGGGCATGGATGTGGTTCGCTCCGAGGTCGACACGCTGGGCGGCTTCGTCAGCATCGAGTCGGTCGCCGGTCAGGGCGCGCGTTTTGAGCTGCATGTGCCGCTGACCACCGCTTTGACACAGATCGTGCAGCTGCGCTACGGCGAGGCCTCGGTCGCCGTGCCTGCCAGCCTGATGGAGTCTGTCCAGCGCATGCCGCTGGAGCAGGTGGAGCGGGCCTATGCCAGCGGGCAGCTGCAGGTGGGTGACGCTTCCGTGCCCTTCTACTGGCTGGGTGGACTGTTGCGGCACAGTGGCCGCGGCGTGCTGCTGGGACGCAATCTGCCGGTCGTGCTGATCAAGAGCGCCCAGCAGCGTCTGGCCCTGCATGTGGACGAAGTGCTGGGCAACCAGGAAGTGGTGGTCAAGAACCTCGGGCCGCAACTCAGCGGGGTGCCCGGTCTGGCCGGCATCAGCCTGCTGGCCTCCGGCGATGTGGCGCTGATCTACAACCCGGTGGCCTTGGCGCACTGGTACGGCGCGGCCGCGCAGGCGCATGCAGAGCAAGGCGGTGCGGCGTCTGTCAGTGCCGAGGATGCACCGGAGAAATTGGCGCCGCTGGTGCTGGTGGTGGACGATTCGCTGACGGTGCGGCGTGTCACGCAACGCCTGCTGGAGCGCGAGGGCTATCGCGTCGAACTGGCCAAGGACGGCCTGGATGCGATGGAAAAGCTGGGTGCTGAAGAGCTGCCGGCCGTGGTGCTGTCCGACATCGAGATGCCACGCATGGACGGCTTCGATCTGGTCCGCAATATGCGCGCCGACGCACGGCTGGCGCCCTTGCCGGTGATCATGATCACCTCGCGAATTGCGCAGAAGCACCGTGACTACGCGCAGGAACTGGGCGTCGATCACTACCTGGGCAAGCCCTATGACGAAGACCTGCTTCTCAGCCTGATTGGCAAGTACACTTCGGCCGCTTCCGCATCGACGATGGGGGCGCTATAAGCTCGGCGGGTCTGGCAGTTCGACCCTTCAAGAATGACGTTGGACGCGCGCTGGGCGCTCTCCACGCAGGTTGGGAACAATGTCGGAAGTCGTTGATCATCTGGCCGAACTGACAGGTTTCAGGGACCGTGACGTGATGGACGTCACCTTGGTCTCTGC
>NZ_JBILQK010000169.1:0-4837 GCF_044373315.1 Roseateles sp.
CACGAACAACAGCCGCGTGCAGTCACGCGACTGGCTGCTGCCGCTGCTGCGCGATCGCTTTGCGGCCTTCAGTGCGGCCGAGCTGGGCCTGCGCTTCGAGCGCAATGGCCTGCCTTATGCACCGATCACCCGGCCCGAGCAGCTCTTTGACGACCCGCATCTGTGCGCCACCGGCGGCCTGGCGCCGGCCACGGTGCCGGCGGACGCCAGCGGTGCCGGCCGCGCGATCGACACCCGCATCCCGCTGCTGCCGCTGAGCCTGGATGGCGCGCGCCTGCCGCTGCGCCAGGGCCCGCCGGCCTTGGGGGCGCAGACGGCGGAGCTGCTGGCCGCGCTGGGCTATGGCGAGGCCGAACAGCAGGCGCTGCGGGCGGCGGGAGTGGTCGGCGGCTGAAGGAAGGGCGGGCCTGGGCGAGAATGAGGCCCATGCAGAGTGAAGACGCAGTTCAGAACCCCGCGCCGGCCGCTGGCGGTGAGCGGGCGGCCGAGCGCCCCGAAGGCTTTCAGCGCGTGGCGGCCGCCTTGGCCGCCAAGTCGCATCCGCAGGCGCCGCTGTGGCTTGATGTGGCGGCCCGCACCTCACAGGAGGCGGCGGATGCCTTGGGCGTCAGCCTGGGCCAGATCGCCAAGTCGGTGGTGTTCCGCCGCAAGACCGATGAGCAAGCGGTGCTGGTGATTGCCTCGGGTGACAAGCGGGTGGATGAGAAGAAGCTGAAGGAACACACCGGGCCGCTGGGCCGCGCTGATGCCGACTATGTGAAGGCGCGCACCGGTTTCTCGATCGGCGGCGTCTCGCCGCTGGGCTTTGCGCCGGCCGACGGTGCCGGTCCGCCGCTGCTCTTCATCGACCGCGAACTGTTTCGCTTCGACCTGATCTGGGCAGCATCGGGGCATCCGAATGGCGTGTTCAAGATGACCCCGGAAGAGTTGCAGACCCTGACCGGTGCGCCGGTGATTGATGTGGTGCAGGTATGAACCAGCAGAACGGCATGAACGTGAAATCACCTTGCACCAATGTGTGCCGAATGAACCCCGCCACGGGTTGGTGCGAAGGCTGCGCTCGCAGCATTGATGAGATCTCGGCCTGGTCGCGCGCGGATGACGCGACGCGGTTGGCCATTCTGGCGCGACTGCCTGAGCGGCGCGCCCGCTTGGTGGCGCTGGGCGTCACCACCATCGCCGTCAAAGAGGCCTGAAGCCATGAAGCTGTTGCAGTTCTTTTTCGACCCCATCTCGCCTTATGCGGCGTTGGCTTTCGAGCGCCTGCCCGAGGCGCTCGCCGGACTCAGCTATGAAGTCGAGTACCGGCCGGTGCTGTTTGCCGGCCTGCTGCATGCTGTGGGGCAGAAGGGGCCGGCCGAGATTGCGCCCAAGCGCGAGTGGACCTACCGCCAGGTGGCCTGGCTGGCCCATCAAATGCAGGTGCCTATGGATCTGCCTGCGAGGCACCCTTTCAATCCCCTGCCGCTGCTGCGTCTGGCCCTGGCTTGCCAGGCCGTGGACCGCACGCCGAATCGCCTGGTGGTTGAGAAGCTGTTCCATCATGTGTGGCGCAGCGCGGGTGCGGATGCCAACGATGCGGCGCGGCTCGAAGCGCTGCAGCAGGAACTGGCCCCGCTGCGCGACCCCGCCAGCGAGGAGGTCAAGCAGCAATTGCGCGAGGCCACCGAGCAGGCGCTGGAGCAGGGAGTGTTCGGCGTGCCCACCGTGGCCGTCGATGGCAAGCTGTTCTGGGGGCTGGATGCGCTGCCGATGCTGGCCGCTTATCTGAAGGGCGACCCCTGGTTCGCCAGCGGGGTCTGGGAATCAGCTGCGGCGCCGCGACCGCTGGTGGTGCGCCGCCACTGAAGTGCTGGTGATTACCCGCGCCCGCGTCGATTTTTTCGCATTGAGGAAAGTTTCACCAGGGTTACTTCCGTAGTTGTCAGTTTGACCTAAGTCTCGCGTCAGTGGCCGGTCAGAGCCGCGCTTGATAGTCACGTCCAGAAGGATTCACCGGTCGGTGCATCCAAAGCCTGTTCAGACGGAGACAAGCACATGGCGACAACAACTGCGGTGGCGAAGAGCGCACCGATGACCGCGGAGGAACGGAAGGTCATCTTCGCGTCCTCGCTCGGTACGGTGTTCGAGTGGTACGACTTCTACCTTTACGGTTCCTTGGCGGCCATCATCGCCAAGCAATTCTTCTCGGGCCTTGATCCGCAAGCTGCGTTCATCTTCGCGCTGCTGGCCTTCGCTGCGGGCTTCATCGTGCGTCCCTTCGGCGCGCTGGTGTTCGGTCGCCTGGGCGACATGATCGGCCGCAAGTACACCTTTCTGGTGACCATCCTGCTGATGGGCCTGTCGACCTTCGTCGTCGGCATCCTGCCCAACTACGCCACCATCGGCGTGGCAGCGCCGGTGATCCTGATCGTGCTGCGCATGCTGCAAGGCTTGGCCCTGGGCGGTGAGTACGGCGGTGCCGCCACCTATGTGGCCGAGCATGCGCCGCAAGGCAAGCGCGGTGCCTACACATCATGGATCCAGACCACAGCCACGCTGGGTCTGTTCCTGTCCCTGATGGTCATTCTGGGCACCCGCACGCTGATCGGTGAAGAAGCCTTCGCCGACTGGGGCTGGCGCATTCCCTTCCTCGTGTCGATCCTGCTGCTGGCCATCAGCGTTTGGATTCGTCTGTCGATGAATGAGTCGCCGGCCTTCCAGAAGATGAAGTCGGAAGGCAAGACCTCCAAGGCGCCGCTGTCCGAGTCCTTCGGCCAATGGAAGAACCTGAAGATCGTGATCCTGGCGCTGTTCGGCCTGGTTGCCGGTCAGGCCGTGGTCTGGTACTCGGGCCAGTTCTATGCGCTGTTCTTCCTGGCCAACGTGCTGAAGGTCGATGGCCCGACGGCCAACATCCTGGTGGCTGTCTCGCTGATCATCGGCACGCCGTTCTTCCTGATCTTCGGCACCTTGTCCGACAAGATCGGCCGCAAGCCCATCATCATGGCGGGCCTGCTGCTGGCCATCGTGACCTACTTCCCGCTGTTCAAGGCCCTGACTGAAGCCGCCAACCCCAAGCTGGCTGCTGCACAGGTGAACGCCAAGATCACGGTGTCGGTCGACCCGGCCCAGTGCTCGTTCCAGGGCAGCCCGATTGCACGTGATGTGAGCTTCACCTCGAGCTGCGACATCGCCAAGCGTTCGCTGGCCCAGCAATCGGCCAGCTATGAAACCGTGGCAACGCCTGGCGCCAACGCCAAGGTGCAGATCGGCGACAAGGTCATCGATGCGCCGACCGGCGTGCTGACGGCTGGCGGCCACAAGTTCGACGAGGCTTCGGCCAAGGCGATTGCGGCTTTCAAGAAGGACATTGCCGATTCGATGAAGGCTGCGGGCTATCCGGCCAAGGCTGATCCGATCAAGCCGCTGTCCGCCAGCTGGTGGAAGATCGTCGGCATCCTGTCGATCCTGGTCATCTACGTGACCATGGTCTACGGCCCGATTGCCGCGATGCTGGTTGAAATGTTCCCGACCCGCATCCGCTACACCTCGATGAGCCTGCCGTACCACATCGGCAACGGCTGGTTCGGCGGTCTGATGCCCACGATCGCCTTCGCGATGGTGGCCCAGAACGGCAACATCTACTACGGCCTGTGGTACCCGATCATCATTGCCTCCATCACCCTCGTGATCGGCTTGCTGTTCGTCCGCGAAACCAAGGACCGCGACATCTACGCGAATGACTGAAGCCGGACCGAGCACAGTGCCTGCGCACTGTGCGACGCCGGCTGAAGGCCCGGCCGCCTGCAAGCGGCTGGGCTGAGGCAAGACCGAAAGCAAGATACGACGGCCCCTCGGGGCCGTCACTCTTTTGTGCCTGCGCACTGTGCGACGCCGGCTGAAGGCCCGGCCGCCTGCAAGCGGCTGGGCTGAGGCAGGACCGAAAGCAAGATACGACGGCCCCTCGGGGTCGTCACTCTTTTGTGCCTGCGCACTGTGCGACGCCGGCTGAAGGCCCGGCCGCCCGCAAGCGGCTGGGCTGAGGCAGGACCGAAAGCAAGACACGACGGCCCCTCGGGGCCGTCATTCATTTTGTGCCTATGCACGCCCCTGCGGATCCTGCTGACTCCAGGCGCTCAGAAGAAATGCCAGCGTGGCGTCAGTTCGGTCTGCAAGACTGTCACCAACCCCCTCAACCAAGGACTCTTTGAAATGTGGAAAATTGCTCTGGGCTTTCTGGTCTTTGCCGCACTCGCCCTGTACATCCTGAGCACAGGTGGCGAGATCGACATGGGCGGCGAGAAGCATGGCGTGGACTCGCATAGCGAACCTGCCGCGTCCGCAGCAGCCGCCTCGGCACCCGCAGCGCCGGCTTCAGCGGCCGTGCCCGCGGCATCTGCAGCGTCGCAGTGAGGCAAGACGGCTGAGCGCTGGCTGCGGCGGCGCTCTGCACGAGAGCCTCGTGCAGCGTGTGCCGCGCCTCAGCTCAGCATCGACTGTTCAGGCGCGCTGCTTTGCGGCGCCTCCAAGGGCAGGCGAATCAGCATCAGCGTACCCTCGCCAGGGCGGCTGATCACCTCGATCTGCCCGCCGAGCACATTGCACACGATGTTGTGGACGATATGCATGCCGAGCCCTGATCCACCCGTGCCAAGGCGGGTGGTGAAGAAGGGGTCGAAGATGCGGCGCCGCACCGACTCGTCCATGCCTTTGCCATCATCGGTAACGCGCAGCTCAGCCTGTCCATCGGCCAGGAGGCTGCAGCTGACGCGAACGCTGCCCTGTTCACGGTCTTCAAAGCCATGCACCAGCGCGTTGATCAGCAGATTGGTCAGGACCTGCCCCAAGGCGCCAG
>NZ_JBILQK010000170.1:0-4827 GCF_044373315.1 Roseateles sp.
TCGGCGCCCGGTGAGTGGTAGTTCAAGCAGATCACCGTCGCCTGGGTGTTCCCAGGATCTAGGCAGCTCAAGAGGATTGAGGAGTCCACACCACCCGACAGCCGCAAGAGCAGGGTTTCATAGCAAGAAGCCCAGGCGCTGGCACAGGTCCGCACGGAACTTCTCAGCAGCTGCGCTGCGTCGCTGGCATGGCTCTCAATCGGAAACCGGGCAATATCAACCGCATTCCAAAGCAGCGTGGGCTCGTCTAGGTGGAGGTCGAACACTTCGCCTGGGAGTACATGCAGGACGCCGTCCAGACTTGTCTCGCGCCCAGTCACCGCGCCGCGCAGCAGCTGCGCCGTCAAGGCGTCCCAGTTCACTCTGGGAGGCGCTGCACCGGCCAGCATGACAAGAGCGTCTTCCAGCCAGGAGAAGATCACTGACACGCCGTTGTGCCGCAGTCGAAAGCAGGGCAGTGCCCCGCTCGGATCGCGCAGCACGCAGCTTGAACCTGAAGCAGCAGTGAGAAAGGCGACATAGCGCCCCCAGAAATCGTTTACCAGAGTGCGACCGCCACTCTGCAGGATGCTTGCCGCCTCTTCGCTGTCGAGCGTCATGCCAGACGCGATCGGCGGATGAGGCGCATGACGTCGGAACAGTCTGCCCAGTACGACGCCGTCGGCGCCCTGCAAGCGGGTCACTTCGTTGACGCCTGGCGTTGCCCCTGTCGTGAAGACTTGCAGCCCGGGTCGAAGCAGTGCGGCTTCCCATCCTGCGCGTCCCTGCCAATCTTGACTCAGCCGTCGCGCTGCGGTGGCTGTGACCGTCTGGGTCTCATCCCATGCGATGGCTATGTACCGGAACATGGCGGGAGGCGTCCGGTCTAGACAACGAGGATCGGGCGGAATTGCCGCACGTGCTCATGGCTGTCGTTCAGCACCATGTGACCACTTTGCACCCATGAATGGGCACCGAATGGACTGGTTCTGACACCGATCACCCAATGCGAGCGCAGTCCCTCTGTCGCAAGGAAGCTGACCAATGCCAGGGAGTCGTGCAGGCATCTCTCGCGTGTGCTGAAGGCGAAGGGACGAAGCGACTCGTAGGCGACGGTTATGGTACTGATCGCATCGAGAGAATCGGACAGGGGTCCCCTGAGCTGTTCTTGCCGAGCGGCCACAGTCAGGGCGATCCAGTGGAGAGATCGCCTGCGCAGCCACCAAGCCGTGAGAGCTGCACTGGCCAGGAAGTTTCCGATCCTGCGTGCTGTGAGCGCCTCTTGCCTTAGCGCTGTACTCGGCTCCAGCGACGAGGTCGCTTCCTCGCACTGGGCGTGAATGAGGGCGTTGCTCTGAGAGTTTGACGATGTTTCGGTCACAAGGCCGCGCTCCATGAGGCTTCGTGTCAGCGCAGCGACGGCGCTTGAACCGGAGTGGATGACGGCAGGCTCCACACGCGCTGGCCAGTCTTCGATGTGTTCGGCCAACGTCTGGGCCGTCATTCCATCGATCCCCAGGTAGCGGTTCTGACGCAGGTCGAGCAGGATGACTTGGCCAGTGCTTTGACCATCGTCTTGCTCTTTAACCTGGCAGGCGCGTACATGCGCTGCGAGCCTGAGATGCGGGCCAGGGATCGGAACTTGCATCACTCTCTCCGATGGTGCTGAATGCGCTTCGTGGCCGGGCTCTTCGTGAGCTTCAAATCCTGGGGCGCGCACCACCGAAAGCAGTGCGCGCCCACCTCCTTGCTTAGCCTTCAATGCGCCCTTGGATCAGCGGGTTTTCTTCGGCGAAGACCAGGGCGGGAACGCCCAGAGTCAGCGCCTTGGCATCGCCGAGGTCGACAAGTTGCAGTTCCAGATCCGGCTCGTTTTGCTTGTCCATGATGGACTCCTTCAGGTTGATGTTGAGACCGCTTCGCCCTGGGTCCTTTGGACTTCGGGCGGAGTCAAGGTAGCCTGATCGGCCGCTGTGGTCGATGGATGGGTCCGAGTCCCCGCGGATGTTCGGCTGGGTTTGAAATGCGCTTTCATGGCGGCAACTCGGCCCTTGGCTGGGATGTGATTGGGGGCAACGATTGCTGACTCGTTCGGCCGCGCCAATTCCGGGGGACCATTTGCTGCTGCGGGTTTCTACCCGGCAGGCAATCCGTTATTTCGGCATGCGAGGTGAGGGAAGTGGCGTCGAAATCGTCATTGCTCAATGGGCTGCTCCATCGCTACCGACATGGATGCACGGACGTGGAGTCTGTGCTGGCAGGCCGCGGTCGGTCGCAGCTTCTACTTGGACCCATGGCTTGCAGAACGGATCCGCAGTCGACTGATTGGTGCGCATCAGCGTTCGGGGCGAGTCCTGATCGACTATGTGCAGTTGCCTGGCGAGATCCACGTCATCGCACGGATCCGGGCCGGCGACTCGGTGGGCGGTGTGGCCCGGGCATTCGGGAACGTCGTGTCGCGCTGGGTGAGGGAATCGCAGCCGGTTCGCAGTCCGGTGCTTGCCGGGCCATATCGAGCCCTTCTGCTTGAGTCCGATGAGGCCTTGCGGTGCGAAGTGCGCATGCTCGCATGGCGACCCGTGTCACAGCAACTGTGTGTCACGCCGACCCATCATCCGCACGGCGCATTGCGTACCGCCTTAGGACTGTCGCCATCGAAAGGCTTCGATGCGCGACCATTGCTGCTTCATTTTGGCGACACGGTCCCGGCGGCCCGTTCGGCGCTACGGACATGGATTTCGAGGCGGCCTTCGGAGCAGGACTGGCGCGCTTGGGAGCTGACGCGGGGACTGAAGCTGGCCATTGGCGGCGCCGGTCCTCAAGCGATGGTGGCCAAGTCAGTGGACGCCGCTGCTGCGAGGCTGATCGCAGCCGGCGGTGGCTATGGCATCGACGGTGCGCTGGAGTTGCTTGCTAGCTGGGTGATTGCGAAGATCCAGCCAGCAAGCGCACTAGGGCTTCATGGGAACTCAAGCACATGGGCTGTGCGAGGTCGGGCCCTCGTAGCCTGCTTGGCCGTCAAACACCGCCTTTGCTCGGCGGCGTCAGTCGCGCGGTACTTCCATCGCGCGAAGGCGACGCTCAGCGAGCAGATGAGCGCCTGCCGGAGCCGCCCGGCTGATCGGCAAATACTCGCGACGCCCTTGCACCGAATCTTGGAGGAGTCCGCGACTTTGAGGCGCGGGATTGCAGTCCATACGCATCGCAGCGGTGGTCTGGGACGACAGGTCCCGTGAATGTGATCACGTCTTGTGTGCGTGACCTGTACACGCTGATCCCCGACGGAGACGCGAGCGTGCGCGCCGTGATCGAGCTGTGGGGCCTGCGTTGGCCGGAAGGTGAGTGATTGGGGCACGTCAGCTTGTCTCCCCATCAACCGCCGCCGACGCGGAGGCGCGGGGAGAATCTCACGGCCGCTCGCCGGCCTCCACTGCGTGTCGGCCGGCTCGCGTGGCCCGGCTGCACACCATCGAGGGGTGCGCGCCGGGCCGACCGCAGCATGTACGGCATCGACGCTGCAGCCCGCCGCTGGCCGTGGGCGAGTGGCCCGAGTAGAATGCATCGCAACTGCAACGCATCATCGCCTCGCCATGAAAACAGCCACCCTGCCATCGCTGCGCGTCGAGCCCGAATTGCGCGAAGCCGCCGAGAGCGTCCTCCAGGAGGGCGAGACGCTGTCGGGCTTCATCGAGGCATCGGTGCGGGAGAACGTCCAGCGGCGCCGCGTTCGTTCCGAATTCATTGCGCGTGGCCTGGCCTCCCGCGAGGAGGCCAAGCGCACCGGTGTGTACGTCGACGCCGACGTGGTGCACGCCGAACTGGCCAAGAAGCTGGGTCAGGCCCGGACGAAGCTGCAGAAGAAGGCTCGTGCGTGAGCTTTGCCGTCCGGTACAGCCAGTCAGCCCGGGGCGACCTGGCGCGGCTGTACGAGTACCTGCTCGATCGCGCCACGACGGTCGAGGACCTCGATCTCGCAGAGCGGGCGCTGGCTGCGATATCTGGCGCCGTGGAGAGCCTAAAGCGCTCGCCGTTCATCTATCGCAAGGCCGACGACGACCCGTTCCTTCGCGAGCTGCTCGTTCCCTTTGGTAGCAGCGGGTATGTGGCGCTGTTCGAGATCGAAGACGCTGCGACCGTGACCATCCTGGCCGTGCGCCACCAGCTCGAGGATGACTACCACTGACGCCGGCGGACGCAGGAGTGATTCCTACAACTGGCCGACCTTTGCGTTAGCCAAGCCTTCCAACTGGACCCCTTCGAGCTTCGCGCCGTCGACATCGTGATCAGCGACGACATGCTGTGCTCCCTGGAGGCGTTGCGCTGGGGCCGTGCCGACTTGCACACGCTGGTTCCCGATGGCGACGCCGCGTGCGCGCCGTCATCGACCGGTGGGGACTGCGCTGGCCCGCCGACGCGTGACCGCGTCGCGGTGCCAGGCCAAAGTGCCTACCTGACGTTCATCGGCGCCCTGATCGATCCTCCCGCCTGGCTGCTGGACCTGTACCTCAGTGGTCGCCGCCGTGGCATCAGCGAGCTCTACGCGCTGCGCAAGCTGCACGAATCGCAGGCCGCGCCGTTGTTCAAGTTGAACCAAGCCTTTCATCTGTGCTACCACTCAGCACCGCATTTGGGTATGTGGCGGGGCCCCTACAAAACAGCTAGCGAGTTCATCGAGGCGACATGGCTGCCGTTCCTGCAGATGTATGCGCATGAAATCGCCTCACCGCATCCAGAGCTGGCGGCCTACTTGCTTGGCCAGGGATTGAGAAGTGTGATCCGCTCGCTGCTGGAAGACAGTCCGGCCAAGCTTGAATCCGTCGCCATGTTGGACTGCCTGGTCGCCATGGC
>NZ_JBILQK010000073.1:0-19646 GCF_044373315.1 Roseateles sp.
GGCCGGCACGCTGGCCTTCGAGGCCCGCGTCTAGTCGGATGCGCAGCCTGATCGCCCTGTGGCGCCTGACGCGCCTGACCCTGCATGTGCTGCACGGACTGCTGCTGGTTCGCCTGCAGTTCGGCCGGCTCGATGCCGCCGGCCGGCATGCACGCATCGGCTGGTGGTCGCGCAAATGCCTGCGCCTGCTGGGCGTGCAGCTGCAGCTGCGCGGCAGCGGCCGCAAGGGCGCCAAGCTGATCGTGGCCAACCATGTGTCGTGGCTGGACATCGCGGCCATCCACGCGGTGCTGCCGGAAGCGCGCTTTGTGTCCAAGGCGGATGTGCGGCATTGGCCACTGGTGGGCGTCCTGGTTGAAGGGGCAGGCACCTTGTTCATCGAGCGCGCCAGCAAGCGCGATGCGCTGCGCGTGGTGCACCAGAGCGCCGAGGCGCTGAAGGCCGGCGATACGGTGGCCGTGTTTCCCGAGGGCACGACCGGCGCCGGGCCGGAGTTGTTGCCCTTTCACGCCAATCTGCTGCAGGCCGCCATCGCCACCGAGGCGCCGATTCAGCCGCTGGTGCTGCGCTGGCACGCGCCGGGCGAGCGCTTCAGCGTGGCAGCCCGCTTCATCGGCGACATGACGCTGGCTCAAAGTCTGTGGGCCATCGCCTCGGCCCGTGGTCTGGGCATGGACATCCAGATCCTGCCAGCCGAGCAGACCGCGCATGCCGACCGCCGCGCGCTGGCTGAGCATATGCGCACGCAAATCGCGCAGGCGCTGGAGGCCTAGCCGGGCCCCAGGCCAATCAGCTCGGCTAAAGTGGCTGGATGACACAGAGCAGCACGCTGAAGATCCGCCGCGTCGGCATCGACACTTGGCGCGAGAACGTGGTCTATATGCACCGCGACTGCCCGGTGGTGCGGGCGGCGGGCTTTCAGGCCCTCTCCAAGGTCGAGGTGCATGCCAATGGCCAGCTCATCCTGGCGGTGCTGAACGTCGTCAGCGACGAGCGCATCGTCAGCGCCTGTGAGTTGGGCGTTAGCGAGGATGCCTTCCGCCGTCTCGGTGTGGAAGATGGCCACAGCGCCAGCATCGCGCATGCCGAACCGGCGCGCTCGATCGGTGCGCTGCACCGCAAAATCAGCGGCGAGCGCCTGGGCAAGGACGAGCTGGCCTCCATCATTCGGGACATTGCCGACGCGCGCTATTCCAAGATCGAGCTGGCAGCCTTTGTGGTGGCCACCAACCAGTACGAGCTGGACCGCGAGGAGGTGGTGCACCTCACCGAGGCCATGATCGATGTGGGCCGGCGGCTGGACTGGCAGCGCGAGGTTGGCCATGGCCTGGTGGTGGACAAGCACTGCATCGGCGGCATCCCCGGCAACCGCACCTCGATGCTGGTGGTGCCCATCGTGGCGGCGCACGGCATGCTTTGCCCCAAGACCAGTTCGCGTGCCATCACCTCGCCGGCCGGCACGGCCGACACGATGGAGGTGCTGGCTCAGGTGGAGCTGCCATTCGAGCGCATGGTGCAGATCGTGCGCGACACGCGCGCCTGCCTGGCCTGGGGTGGCACGGCCGACCTCTCGCCGGCCGACGACATCCTGATCTCGGTTGAGCGGCCGCTGTCCATCGATTCGCCGGGCCAGATGGTGGCCTCCATCCTGTCGAAGAAGATCGCGGCCGGCTCCACCCATCTGGTGCTGGACATCCCGGTCGGCCCCAGCGCCAAGGTGCGTTCGATGGCCGAGGCGCAGCGCCTGAAGAAACTGTTCGAGTACGTGGCCAAGCATCTGCGCCTGCAGCTGGACGTGGTGCTGTCCGACGGCCGCCAGCCGATCGGCCACGGCATCGGCCCGGTGCTGGAGGCGCGCGACGTGATGCAGGTGCTGCAGGGCGATCCGGCGGCGCCGCAGGACCTCCGTCAGAAGGCACTGCGCTTGGCCGGCCGCATGATCGAGTTCGACCCCGATGTACGCGGCGGCGAGGGCTTCCAGATTGCCCGCGACATCCTCGACTCCGGCCGAGCGCTGGCGCAGATGAACGCCATCATCGACGCGCAAGGCCGCCGCGCCGATGTGGCGCTGCCCGGCGTACTGCAGGCCGAGATCCTGGCGTCGGAGGATGGCGTGGTGGTGGCGTTGGACAATTTGCGTATCGCCCGCATTGCGCGCCTCGCCGGTGCGCCGCAGGTGCCCGCAGCGGGCCTGGACCTGCTGAAACGCCTGGGCGATAGCGTCGTCAAAGGTGAGCCGCTGTACCGCATTCACGCGCAGTACGAGGCCGATCTGCAGTTTGCGCGCACCCATGCCGAGAAGGACTGCGGCTACCGCCTGGGCCGTGCAGAGCAACTGCCGCATGAGTTCGCCAGCGGCGTGCTGTTCATGATGTGACGATGAATCAAAGGAATTCGATGCTTCTGCTGGCTTTTGAGGACGAGGCCATGTTGGCCCGTGAACTGGCCGAGGCCCTGGGCCTGCCGCTGGCCTTCATCTCTCGCCACCGCTTCCCGGACGGCGAGTTGCGCCTGGTGTTGCCCAAGCCGCTGCCCGAGCGCGTGCTGCTGCTGCGCGGCCTGCAGCAGCCCAACGAGAAGCTGGTTGAGCTGCTGATCACGGCGCCCGCCGCGCGCGAGTACGGCGCGCGGCAGCTGCTGCTGGTGGCCCCTTACCTGGCCTATATGCGCCAGGACATGGAGTTCACGCCGGGCGAGGCGGTCAGCCAGCGCCATATCGCACGCCTGCTGGCCGCGCACTTCGACCGGGTGCTGACCATCGACCCGCATCTGCACCGCATCGCCAGCTTGGACGAGGTGATGCCGCCGGGGACAGGTCTTGCCCTCTCGGCCGCCCCGGTGCTGGGCGAGTGGATCGCCGCCCAGGTGCCGGGTGCGGTGCTGATCGGGCCGGATGAGGAATCGGCTCAATGGGTCAGCGAGGCGGCGCGTGCCGGTAGCCTGGACCATGCGGTGGGCCGCAAGGTGCGCCATGGCGATCATCAAGTGGTGCTGGCACTGCCCGAGGTGGATGTGAACGGGCGGGCGGTGGTGCTGCTTGACGATATGGCCTCGACCGGCCGCACGCTGATCGGCTCGGCCCAGGAGCTGCTCGCGCGCGGCGCGGCCAGCGTGGACGTGGCGGTGACACATGCGCTGTTCAACGGCGACGCGCTGCCGGCGCTGAAGGCCGCGGGCGTACGCCATGTCTGGAGCAGCAACGCGGTGCCGCATGAGAGCAACGCCGTCAGCGTGGTGCCGTTGCTGGTAAAGGCGCTCAAGCCGCTGCTGGCGACTTGATCGCGTGCCTACCGCTGTTGGCGGCTTGATTCAGGTTTAGGCCTGTGCTGGCTTGAGATAGCGACGGGCCCAGCCCAGGCCGGCCGCGGTGCCGGCGCGCGGCTTGTACTCGCAGCCGATATGGCCTTGGTAGCCCAGCTCGTCGAGCAAGGCCAGCAAGTGCTCCACGCGCAGCTCGCCCTGATCCGGTTCGCCACGGTCCGGTACTGCGGCCACTTGCACATGGGCCAGCCGGCCGGCCGCGACGGCGCGCCGCAGCTTGTGGCTCAGATCGCCTTCGACGATCTGGCAGTGGTACCAGTCCATCTGCAGGCCCAGATTGGGCGCGCCCACGGTGTCGATGATCTCCAGCGCATGATCCTGGCGGTTAAGGAAGTAACCCGACATGTCGCGGCCATTGATGGGTTCGATGCTTAGCGCCAGACCGGCCGCGGCAGCGCGCTCGGCGGCCCAGCGCAGGTTGGCGATGTAGAGCGGCTGCACGTTGGCCCGCTCCGCACCGGCCGGCAGCAGCCCGGCCATCACGTGGATGCGCGGGCAGGCCAGTGCGCTGGCCCAGGCGGTGGCCTGTTCGATGGCGGTGCGGAAATCGGCCTCGCGTCCGGGCAGGCAGGCCAGGCCGCGTTCGCCGGCCGCCCAGTCGCCCGGCGGTGCGTTCAGCAGCACGAGCTGCAGGCGCTGCGCCTGCAACTGGGCGCGGATCGCTTCAAGCCCATGTGCGTAGGGGAACAGGATCTCGACGGCCGAAAAACCGTCACGCGCGGCGGCGGCGAAGCGATCGAGAAAGGGCAGCTCGGTGTAGAGCCAGTCCAGATTGGCAGCGAGCTTCAGCATTGCAGACGTTCACTTTCAGCGTTTGCTTGCTCAGCTCTCGCTCAGCGCTTGCCGGCCTCGGCCACCAGCGCGGGGTTGAAGCGCGCATCGTTGTACATCTTGAACTGGCGGTAGACCTTGAAGTAGGCGCGGCCGGCGGCGGCATCAGCCAGAAGCGCGTCCAGGCAGGAGGCCAGGTCGCCGCGTTGGTCCAGCAGCTGGGCCAGCTTGGCGCGGCTGCTGGTGCGGTGGGCTTCGTCCACATCCTGACGCTCGGTCTGCTGGCGCATTGCATGGATCTTCAGCGCCAGGATGGACAGGCGGTCGGCGATGGTGCCGGCGGTTTCGCTGTTGAGTCGTGCGCCGGCCGGGGCCAGCGAGCGCGGCGTGTCGCTGCGCGCCGATTCAGCATCCACCAGGCCCAGGCGCAGCAATAGCAACTCGTCCACGCGCTCGGTGGCGTCGTTGCGGGCCTGGTTGAAGCGATCGATGGCGCGCTTGTTGGCGGCGATCTCGCTGTCCGAGACCTGGGTGCGGCGCGCCAGGTCTTCCTCGGCCCAGAGCTTGCTGTTGTAGAAGTGGTTGCGCGTCATCCACAGGTGCAGTTCGCCGCCGCCCACGGCATCGAGTTCGGGCAGCGCGGCCAGCCAGTCGGCGCGGGCCAGGGCTTGGTCGTGCAGCGTGGTCAGGTCCTGGGCACGGGGCAGGGGGAGGGCGGCTGTCATGGGGTGGTCGGCTTTGAGTTTGTCTGGGGCCGGCGGCATGGGTGGCAGAATCCGGCGCCACTGCTTTCTTGCATGTCACTCCAGCCAGGGATCGCGATGATAGAGGACCGCCAAGCCGACAAGACCGTCATCGTGCGGCTGCGCAATTTCGTCGGCGACGTGGTGCTGGGCATCCCGGCGCTGCGCCTGCTGGAGCGTCATGGCTACCGCCTGCAGCTGATTGGCAAGGGCTGGGCGCCGGCGCTGTTGGAAGCTGAGGGCTGGTCGGTTCAGGTGCGACCCAAGAAGCTGGGCGATCGCGTGGCACAGCTGAAGACCCTGCGTCGCGAGGCGCGCGCGCGCCAGCCCGACTTCGACCGCCAGGCCAACGCGATTGCCTTGCCCTGGTCCTTCTCGGCGGCGCTGGAGATGCGCCTGGCCGGGCTCAAGGGCGTGGGCTACGCGCATGAGGCGCGCGGCTGGCTGCTGCACCGCAGCGTCCCCATGCCAGCGCCGGGCCATGCCTTGCTGAACTACTGGGAGCTGGCCTGCCGGTTCCTCGGTGTGGACGAGCCACCGCCGGCCGAGATCGGCATGACGGTCAGCGCAGCGCAGCGCGAGGCAGCCGCTCAGTTGCTGGCCCAGCATAGGGTCGATGAACCCTTTTTGCTAATTTGTCCATTCGCTGGCGGCACTTTCGAGGTGCTGGATAAGACCTGGCCCCGTTTTGCCGATTTTGTTGAATTGGCCTCAGCGCGCGGCCTGCGCCTGGTCGTCTGCCCGGGGCCGGGTGAGGAAGAGGCCGCGACACGCCAGTACCCCAAGGCGCTCAGCCTGCCTGGCGTGAAGCTGGGCGTCTATGCGGCGCTGCTGCAGCGCGCCGCGCTGGTGGTCAGCAACGACACCGGCCCGGCCCATGTGGCCGCAGCGGTGGGTGGCCGCGTGCTGAGCGTCCTAGGCCCGACCAAGCCCGAGCTGTGGGCGCCTTGGGGTGCGCAGGTGGACGTGCAGCGGCAATACCCGGAGTGGCTCGGCCCCGAGGCGGTGCTGGCGCGCGCCGAGGCCTTGCTGGCGGGTGCCGCGCCCAGCGGGGGAGCCTGGCCCTTCTGCATGACACCGGCGGCCTGAAGGGCGCTTCCGCCTTGCGGGGCTGACCCGTCACCTCGCTGAATGGTGATCGCTCGGCGAAATTTCTGGGCCGCTGCACCAAGGCCTTGACTGGCGATCTGTCGAAATGATGAAGGTTGGGAAATGGCAACGTGGAGCGAGCCAGTTAGCGCGACCGTGAATTAGTTGGAGCACTTTTATCAGATACGGCGCTAAAGTTTCATCACTCCCTTGCCGAAAAGCAGGAGCGGGGGTGATGCCTTGTTCGAGCCGCTTGGCCGTTGCATTGCGATTCACCCTCATGCAGTCCCCCCACTACCTGATGGTGAACCGATGCGAAACACAACTTTCTGGCGCTTGACGCCCGTGGCCGCCGTGCTGGCAGCCTTTGCCGCGACGGCGCAGGCCGACGCCGGCAGCCCATTCACCTTCTCCGGCTTTGCGACCGTCGGCATCGCCGGCACCAACACCGATGACGCCCACTATCTGATCCCCGGCCAGGTGCGCGGTGCCACCAAGAGCTTCAGTGGCGAAGTCGACAGCAAGCTGGGTCTGCAGGTCACCGGCCGCTTGTCGCCGATGTTCTCCGGCACCGCCCAGGTGCTGACCAAGCAGACCGGTGACGGCAGCTTCAAGCCGGTGCTGGAATGGGCTTTTGCCAAGGCCCAGCTGACGCCGGCGCTGGCCGTGCGCCTCGGCCGAATGGGCGGCCCATTCTTCGCGGTGTCCGACTTCCGTGACGTCGGCTATGCCAACACCTGGCTGCGTCCGCCGGTCGATGTGTACGGTCAGGTGCCCTTCAGCCATTTCGATGGCGGCGATCTGTCCTATCAGACCCGTCTCGGTGGCGCGACGCTGAACCTGCAAGTGCTGGCGGGTTCGGCCAAGGACACCTACGAGCGCACGGACCTGAAGTTCAAGAGCGTGACAGGTTTCAATTCGACCGCCGAGTTCGACGGCTTCACGCTGCGCCTGGGCCATGTCCAGGGCAAGGTGACGGTCGAGAGTGCGACCCTCAAGCAATTGGTGGCTGGCCTGGCGTCGGTGCCGGTGCCCGGCGTGCCGGCTGTGGGTCAGCAACTGTCCGCCGACGGCAAGGATGCCAGCTTCACCGGTGTCGGCCTGACTTTCGACATGAATGACGTGATCGGCAGCTTCGAGTACACGATGCGTCGTACCGACAGCTATGTCGCCGATACCGACGGCTGGTACGCCACGCTGGGCTATCGCCTGGGTGCCTTTACACCCTACGCAACGGTTTCGGAAGTGAAGCGCAAGGACAGCAATGTCAACAACACCATCCCCGCTCTGACACCTCAGCTGGCGGTGTTGAAGGCGACCGTCGACGCTGTGGTGGCTGATCAGAACATTTCCCAGAAGTCGGTCGGCCTGGGCATGCGTTGGGATGCGATGCGCAACGTGGCCGTGAAGGCCCAGTTCGATCGCGTCAAGCCCACAGGCGTGGGCCTGTTCAACGCGCCAAAGCCCGGATTCGGCGGCAAGAACGTCAACGTCTACAGCCTGTCTGTGGACACCGTGTTCTGAGCAAGGAGCGCAGCATGACTCACAACAAGATGATGATGAAGCACAAGGCCCGCCTTGCCGTTGCAGCCCTCGGCCTCACGCTGGCCGGTCTGGCGCAAGCGCAGATTGCGGTGATCGTGAATCCCAAGAACCCGGGCGGCCTGACCGCCGCGCAGGTGGCGGACATCTTCCTGGGCAAGAGCAACGCGCTGCCCGGTGGCGGTACGGCAGCCCCGACGGACCTGCCGGACAGTTCGGCGGTGCGTGAGCAGTTCTACACCAAGGTGACCGGCAAAAATGCCGCCCAGGTGAAGGCAGGCTGGTCGCGTCTGGTGTTCTCGGGCAAGGCTACGCCGCCGAAGGAGTTGGCCAGCGCAGCAGACGTGAAGAAGTTCGTCGCCAGCAACCCGGACGCCATCGGCTACATCGAGAGATCGGCCGTCGATGGCACCGTCAAGGTGGCGCTGAGCGTCGACTGATCACCGCAAGCCGTGCATGATGCACATGCAGCACGCCGCCTGGAGGGCGGCGTGTTGCGTCAGGAGCAGTTATGAATGTCAAAACCCGAATCTGGCTCTTGCCTGTCTTTGCCGCGTTGATCTTCGCTGTCGGCATCGCCGTGGTGTGGGGCTTCTCAGCACGGACATCGTCGGCCATCGAGGCGGTTGGTGCCAAGGACTACCCCTACCTGGACGCAACGACGCAGTTCGCCAACCAGCTTGAGGCCCTGGGTGCCACCATCCAGAGCGCCGTGGCTGAGGGCGAGAAGAAGCGTCTGGACGAGGCCAAGGAGCGCGCCACAGCCATGCGCAAGCACCTGGAGGTGATTGCGGGCCTAGAGGGCAAGGGCGATGTGGCGGCCAAGCTCAAGAGTGCTTTCGAGGCCTACTTCGCTGCGTCGGTCGAGACAGCTGAACTGTTCCTGGGCATCAAGCAGGGCGATCAGGCCGGCGCGATCCCCAAGATGCAGGCAGCCTTGAAGACCTTGGAAGCCGAAGTCAAGAAGTCGCGCGAGGATGCCAGCGAAGGCTTTGCCGCGGGTCTTGCTGCGGCCAAGAACGGTGTGTCGCGAAGCCTGCTGGCCATCGTGGTCGCGGGCCTGCTGGTGGTGGTGGCCTTGGGTGTCGGTTCCTTCCTGGTGATCGGCAGCGTGTGGCGACAGCTCGGCGGTGAGCCGGAGTACGCCCGCGACGTGATGCGCCAGATGGCAGACGGCGACCTGTCGCAATCCATCGAGGTGGCGCCTGGTGCTGAAGCCAGCTTGCTGGCAGCGGTGCGAGATATGGCACGCGGCTTGTCCAGCATCGTCTCCAATGTGCGCACCGGCACGGATTCGATCAGTGTGGCCTCGCGCGAGATTGCCGCAGGCAACCATGACCTGTCCGTACGTACCGAGAAGCAGGCGACGTCGCTGGAGCAGACCTCCAGCAATATGCAGACGCTGACGGACACCGTGCGCCAGAGTGCGGACTCCGCGGCCCAGGCCAATCAGCTGGCGGGTTCGGCCGCAGCGGTGGCGCAGAAGGGCGGCGAGGTGGTGGGCCAGGTGGTGGCCACGATGGACGAGATCAACACCAGCTCGAAGAAGATCTCCGACATCATCGGCGTGATCGACGGCATCGCTTTCCAGACCAATATCCTGGCGCTGAATGCGGCGGTTGAGGCCGCGCGGGCCGGCGAGCAGGGCCGTGGCTTTGCGGTGGTGGCGGGCGAGGTGCGCAGCCTGGCGCAGCGTTCAGCCGAGGCCGCACGTGAGATCAAGGGATTGATCGGCACCAGCGTCGACCGCGTCGAGGCCGGCAGCCGACTGGTGCAGAACGCCGGAGCAACCATGAGTGAAATCGTGGCCAGCGTGCAGCGGGTCTCGGACATCATCAGCGAGATCACCGCGGCGTCCAGCGAGCAGAGCCAGGGCATCGGCCAGGTGAACCAGTCCATCACGCAGCTGGACCAGATGACGCAGCAGAATGCGGCCCTGGTCGAGGAAGCGGCGGCAGCCGCGAGCAGCCTGGAACAGCAGGCCCAAGCCTTGCAGACAGCGGTTTCGACCTTCAAGCTGGCCTGAAGTTTCCCTGTTCCTGCAGGTGGGAGGGCGCGGTTTCTATAATCGCGCCCTTATTCCTTGCCTGAACGGATCTGCTCTTGGACTTCCTTCTCAACAACTGGGTCTTGCTGCTGGCGGCTTTGAGCTCCGGCTTTCTTTTGCTGTGGCCGACTCTTGCCGGGGCAAGTGCCGGTGCCGCCGTCTCGCCGGCGCAGGCCGTGCAGATGATCAATCGCGAAAAGGCGGTGGTCGTTGATGTGTGCGAGCCGGCTGAGTACGCCGCCGGCCATATCAGCGGGGCCCGCAACGTTCCGATGGCTGCCTTGTCTGCCGACAACAAGCAGCTGCCCAGCAACAAGGCCTTGCCGCTGTTGGTGCTATGCCAGTCCGGCGCACGTGCCACGCGCGCTGCAGGCATGCTGCGCAAGATGGGCTATGAGAAGGCTGTGCCTTTGGCCGGCGGTCTGAAAGCTTGGCGTGAAGCCAGCCTGCCCGTCGACAAGAGCGCCTGACGCGACTTGTCCAATCCAAGGTCGCCAGCGGAGAGTCGGCAATGAAGCCCGTCAAGATGTACACCACCCAGGTCTGCCCCTTCTGCGTGCGGGCCAAGAGCTTGCTGAAACAGCGCGGCGTCGAGCAGATCGAGGAGATCCGCATTGACCTCGATCCGCAAGCCCGGCAGACCATGATGGCTGAAACCGGTCGCCGCACCGTGCCCCAGATCTATATTGGCGACACCCATGTGGGTGGCTGTGATGACCTGGTCGCGCTGGATCAGCGCGGCGGTCTCCTGCCCCTGCTGGCGGCCTGAGGCGATGCTGAATCTGTCCCTGCGCTGTAGGCGAGGGACTGGGTCAGCGTTGCCCTAGGGTCAACCCAGGTCGGCAGACGCAGGGAGCGTTGCAGGGCCTGGGTGATAATGCCGCCGCCTACCGCCGCGGACCCATCCGGCGGGCGTTTACCCAACGAAAGACACCATGTCCGAAGAGAACAACAGCCCCGTGTTCCAGATCCAGCGCATGTATCTGAAGGATCTGTCGCTGGAGCAGCCGAATTCGCCGCAGATCCTGCTGGAGCAGGCGCAGCCGCAGGTCGACATCAACCTCGCACTGGCCGCCGAGCCGGTGGCCGAGGGCGTGTACGAGGTCAGCGTGACCGCCACCGTGACCACCAAGGTGGCCGAGCGCACCCTGTTCCTGATCGAAGCCAAGCAAGCCGGCATTTTCGAGATCCGCAATATTCCGGCCGAGCAGCTGGAAGGCATCATTGGCATCGTCTGCCCGCAGATGATCTACCCCTACCTGCGCGCCGTGGTGTCGGACGTCTGCACTCGCGCCGGCTTCCCTCCGGTGCTGCTGTCGGAAGTCAACTTCCAGGCCATGTTCGAGGCCCAGCAAGCTCAGCGCGCCGAGCAAGGCGCCATCAACTGACGGCACTGAACTGGCCCCGCCAGTGAGCACAGCAACGCGCCCCGGGCTGCATCGTCTGCAGCAGGGCGCGTTTCTTTTTGGTCGCTGCCTTGCAGCAGCAGGATGGACTAGAGATGAAGATCAGCGTTCTGGGTGCTGGCGCCTGGGGTAGTGCGCTGGCCGTGCAGGCGGCCGGGCGCCACGAGGTGCTGCTGTGGGCGCGTGATGGCGCGGCTTGTGCCGAGATGCGGGCGACCCGCCGCAATACGCGCTATCTGCCAGAAGCTGAGTTACCGCAGCAACTGGCCATCACTTCCGATCTCGCCGAGGCTGTGGCACATGGCATGGACGGCTTGATCGTGGTGGCCACGCCGATGGCTGCGCTGCGCCCGATGCTGGCCAGTCTGCCCGATGGCGCAAGCGTGCTCTGGTTGTGCAAGGGCTTCGAGGCAGGCACGGGCCTGCTGGGCCATGAGATTGCGCGTGCGGTGCAGCCGCGGCTGCGGGTGGGCATCCTGTCTGGCCCCAGCTTTGCGCAGGAAGTCGCGGCTGGGCAGCCGACCGCTTTGGTGGCCGCCAGCGAGGATCAGGCGCTCGCGCAACTGGCCGTTGATGCATTCCATGCGGAGCGCCTGCGCGTCTACACCTCAAGCGATCCGGTGGGAGTCGAGGTGGGCGGGGCGGTCAAGAACGTAATGGCCATTGCAGTCGGCATCGCAGATGGCTTGCGCCTGCGGGCCGAGAAGAGTGGTGATGCCAACCAGGCGCCGGGTCTGAACGCCCGAGCGGCGCTGATCACCCGCGGCCTGGCCGAGATGCTGCGTCTGGGTCTGGCACTCGGTGCGCGCACCGAGACCTTCATGGGCCTGTCGGGTGTCGGCGATCTGGTGCTGACAGCCACCGGCGATCTGTCGCGCAATCGCCGGGTCGGCCTGCTGCTGGCCGAGGGGCTGGCCCTGCCCCAGATCCTGCAGGATCTGGGGCATGTGGCTGAGGGCGTCTACAGTGCGCCCACGGTGCTGGCGCGCGCGCGCGATCGCGGTGTCGACATGCCCATCACCGAGGCTGTGGTAGCCGTGCTCGACGGGCGATTGAGCCCCGCGGCTGCGGTCGAGTTGCTGATGGGGCGCCAGGCGCGCTCCGAGCATTGATGTCCTGCCGCTCAGGCAGTCAACGGAGTTTTTGCATGGATCGTCGTCAAGTTCTTCAAGGCCTGGCTGCTGGCCTGGGCGTGGCCGTCGCACCCGCCTGGGCACAGGCCTGGCCGGCGCGCCCGATCAAGCTGGTCGTTCCATTCCCGGGCGGCAGTTCGCCCGACATCATCGCGCGCGCCATTGCTGAGCCGCTGGCGCAGGCGTTGGGCCAGGCGATCGTGATCGACAACCGGCCGGGTGCGGGCGGCAATATCGGCACGGCGGCGGTGGCCAAGGCCGAGCCGGACGGCTATACGCTGCTGTTCACCATCCAGGGGCCGCTGGTGACCGCACCCTTGCTGACGCGCAAGCTGCCGTATGACCCCGTCAAGGAGCTGCAGCCCATCGGCCTGGTGGCGACCTCACCTAACGTACTGGTGGTAGACCCGAAACTGGGCGCCAGTACGCTGGCCGATTTCGTGCGCATTGCCAGGGAGAAGAAGGGTCAGCTGAACTACGGCAGTGTCGGCAACGGCAGTGCTGCCCATCTTGCGATGGAATCGTTCAAGTCCCGTGCCGGCATCGATCTGACCCATGTGCCGTATCAAGGCTTTCCGCAGGTGGTGAACGCCATCCTGGCTGGGCAAGTCCAGGCGGGCTTCATGGTGCCAGCCATCGCGATGGGGCAGGTGCGCGCCGGCAAGCTCAAGGCGCTGGGTGTCACCAGCCTGGGTCGTGTGGGCGCTTTGCCGGAACTGGCGCCCTTGGCCGAGCAGGGCTTTGCGGGCTTCGAGGCCGTTTCGTGGCAGGCCATGCTGGCGCCGGCCGGCACACCGGCGGCGATCGTGCAGCGGCTCTCCACCGAGCTGGTGCGCATCATCCGCAGCGACGAGGTGCGCAGCAAGATGTTGAATCAGTACTTCAGCGCTGCCGCCACCACGCCCGAGGGCTTGGCTGCACTGATGAAGAGCGAGACCAGGCGCTGGGGCGATCTCATCAAGGCTGCTGGCGTCCAGCCCGAGTGAGTTGAACGCGGTGCCGGCGCTCAGACGCTGCCGGCGTAGCCGTTCTGGCGCCAGGCCTCGAAGACGGTCACGGCTACCGCATTGCTCAGGTTGAGGCTGCGCTGATCGGGGCGCATCGGCAGACGCACGCGCTGCTCCAACGGGAAACTGTCGCGCAAGGCCGCTGGCAGTCCGGCTGTCTCGCTGCCGAAGACCAGCCAGTCTCCAGCCTGCCACTGCACTTGGCCGAAGGGCCGGCTGCCGCGGGTCGTGAAGGCAAACATCCGGCTCGTGTCCGGCCTCTCCTTGTCGACGAAGCTTTGCCAGTCGGCATGGCGCTGCAATGGGGCGTACTCGTGATAGTCGAGGCCGGCGCGCTGCAGCAGCCGGTCTTCCATCGAGAAGCCCAAGGGTTCGATCAGGTGCAGGCTGCAGCCGGTGTTGGCCGCCAGGCGGATCACATTGCCGGTGTTGGGCGGAATCTCCGGATGGACGAGAACGATATTGAACATGGCATCAGTGTCGTGGATCGGGGGTGTGCGCAAGGGCCCAGGCCTGCACACTCAACGCGCCGGCTCGTCGCAGCGTGAGCGCGAGCTCGTGAATCGTGGCGCCGGTGGTCATCACGTCATCGAGCACGGCGACATGCCTGCCACGCAGATGATGCGTCTGCCTCGGCTCGATCAAGAAGGCTTGACGAACATTGGCGGCGCGCTGTTCTGCCGGCAGTGCGAGCTGGTGGGACATGTCGCGCACGCGCAGAAGCATAGCTGCAGAGCATCGGAGTTGCCGGCGCGCAGCCAGCCGCCGGGCCGGCTCCCAGCACTGGTTGACGCCTCTGCCCTGCAGGCGCTGGGTGGACAAGCGCACGGGCAGCAGCCAGTCCGGTGCGCTCACTTCTTCCACGTCAAGTGCGCAGTCCAGGCGCTCCAGCAGAAGGCCGACAAGGTCCAGAGTCTGGTGGAGCTTGATGCCTTGGATCAGCAGGTCCCAGGGAGAGGCGTAGTCCATTGCCCTGACGCAGCGATCAAGCGGCGGTGGCTTCCTCAGGCAGAGTCCGCCCTGCTACGCAGAAGACGGATGGGTGGTCTCGGCTGGTAGCTGGATGGCGCAAGTCCGACTGCGCGGCGCGCTGTGGGTCCAGCGTGCCATGCAGTGCGCGCACAGGCCGGCCGTCGTCCATCTTCGGCAGATGGCGCATTGCCCGGGACAGCGCCGCAGCACGCGCTCCAGCCAAGTGGGCATTGTGGGGACGAGCGGCCGCGCATCCATGGGCTCAATATACTGCCGGCCCATGTCTGACTCCGAATCCATAGGTGCGCAACGTCCTGCTTTCATGCAGATTGACGCACTGGCACTGAAGCGCCAGCTTCGGCGCCTGGCCGTCCAGGCCGACCCACCCTGGTTGAACAGCGAGATTTCACGCCGCATGGTCGAGCGGCTGAGCGTGATCAAGCTTCAGCCGCGCAAGGTGCTGCAGTGGTCGGCCTTCCTCGGTGCGAGTTCGGAGGAGCTGCGCCGCGCCTACCCGGAGGCTGAGTGGAGTCTGGTCGAGCCTGTCGAAGCCCTGCGTGAGCGCAGCTTGGCGCAGCTGAAGTCGGCACGGCGCTGGTTCGACAGCTTGCGTGGGCGCGATCCGACGCCGGTGCTACTGCCGCAGCAGCTGAAGGATGGTGACGCTGAGTTGCTGTGGGCGAATATGTATCTGCACCTGAGCCCGGACCCGCAGGCCTTGCTGCGCTTGTGGCAGCGCGCTTTGGCGCCTGACGGGTTCGTGATGTTCTCCTGCCTGGGACCGGACAGTCTGCGCGAACTGCGCACGCTTTATGGCGCCTTGGCTTGGGACTCCGCCGGCCCGGAATGGATCGATATGCATGACATCGGCGACATGCTGGTGGAGGCGGGCTTTGCTGATCCGGTGATGGACCAGGAGCGCATCAGCCTGACCTGGCGAGACGCAGACCGTATGCTGGCGGACTTGCGTGCCTTGGGGGGCAATCTTTCACCGGATCGATTCGCGGCGTGCCGGACAAAGGCGTGGCGTTCCGGCCTCTTGCGCGAACTCGAGGCGCTGCGGGGTCCGGACGGCTTGCTACGCCTGTCGCTCGAGCTGGTTTACGGGCACGCCTTCAAGGCGCCGCCACGAGCTGTGCTTTCTGCCGAAACGCGGATTCCGTTGGATGAGATGCGAGCCCTGATGCGCAAGCCAAGCGGCTCGCGCTAGTGCAACAGCGGGGGCGTATCGACGCACAAAGACGACAAAAGCTCTATAAGCCTAAGCTAAACTACGCGGTCAATCGGTGCTCTGGATTGGACGCTCAGGCGGTGCAAGCTTAGAGCCAGTGCGGGTTTGCGAGCTTGCGCGATGTCAATCAATGCCGGTTGGGCAATAGAAATCGTTGGAGCCAGGGGCCCGCGTCGCCGGGATGTGCTGCACAGGCTGCAGCAGTGTCCAGGTGTCCATGCATGCGAGGGGTTTTGCGCCGGAGAGCCATGAGCTCTGGCGTGCGGCCCATGGGTTGAATTTGAAACTGAAGTGACGACCATGATGATGATGAACGCACGAGTGCATCAGCTGGGGCGCGGGATCGGCCGGACGGCAATGACCCTGGGTGCCGCACTGGCGACCCAGGCGGCCCTGGCGGTGAATGACCTGCCAGGCGGTCCGGCGGTCAACCAGATCAATCTGCACCCCCCGGTCACGAAGATTGCGGCGGACCAGATGTGGCTGCACAACTTCATGCTCATCATCTGCCTGGCCATCTTTGTGGCGGTGTTCGGCGTGATGTTCTATTCGATCATCAAGCACCGCAAGTCCAAGGGTGCGGTGCCGGCCACGTTCCACGAGAGCGTCAAGGTTGAAATCGCCTGGACCATCGTCCCTTTCATCATCGTCATCCTGATGGCCCTGCCGGCCACCAAGGTGGTGGTTGCCATGAAGGACACGACCAATGCCGATCTGACCATCAAGGCCACCGGGTACCAGTGGAAGTGGGGTTATGACTACCTGAAGGGCGAGGGCGAGGGCATCGGCTTCCTGGCAACGCTTGACCCTTCGCACCGTGAAGCGTCCGACTCCGGCAAGCCTGCTCCGGTCGACGACTACCTGCTCAAGGTGGACAACCCGCTGGTGGTGCCCGTCGGCAAGAAGGTGCGCATCATCACCACGGCCAACGACGTGATCCATGCCTGGATGGTGCCTGCATTCGGCGTCAAGCAGGACGCGATCCCTGGTTTCGTGCGCGACACCTGGTTCAAGGCTGAAAAGGAAGGCGACTTCTACGGCCAGTGCGCCGAGTTGTGCGGCAAGGAACACGCCTACATGCCCATCCACGTCAAGGTGGTGAGTGCCGAGGCCTACACCGCCTGGGTCGCTGGCGAGAAAAAGAAGATGGCTGCCAAGGCTGACGATCCGACCAAGATCTGGGAACTGGCGGCCCTGGTGGCTCGCGGCGAGAAGGTCTACAACGCCAATTGCGCGGCCTGCCACAAGGCTGACGGCACTGGCGCCGGCCCGATCAAGCGCCTTGACGCTTCTCCGTTGGTCCTGGATGCCGACCATGGCAAGCAGATTGCTGTGATGCTCAACGGCGCAGCCAATGGCGCCATGCCGGCCTGGAAGCAGCTGAGCGACACGGAGATTGCCGCGGTGATCACCTACACGAAGAACAGCTGGACCAACAAGACGGGCCAGATCGTGCAGCCTTCGGAAATCGTGGCCGCGCGCAAGTAAGCCGTTCGAACGTCTAAAGAGGAACCAAGATGAGTGCAGTGCTCGACCAACACGGTCATGACGTTCATGGCCATGCGCACGACCACGACCACCACGCCCCGACGGGCTGGCGGCGCTGGGTCTATGCCACAAACCACAAGGACATCGGTACGCTGTACCTGCTGTTCTCGTTCACGATGCTGATGATCGGCGGCCTGCTGGCTCTGGGCATCCGTGCCGAGTTGTTCCAGCCCGGCCTGCAGTTCGTGAATCCTGAGTTGTTCAATCAGCTCACCACGATGCACGGCCTGATCATGGTGTTCGGCGCCATCATGCCGGCCTTCGTGGGCTTCGCGAACTGGATGATCCCGCTGCAGATCGGCGCATCTGACATGGCCTTCGCGCGCATGAACAACTTCAGCTTCTGGCTGATGATTCCTGCCGCCTTGATGCTTGTTGGTTCCTTCTTCATGCCCGGCGGTGCACCCGCTGCTGGCTGGACGCTGTATGCGCCGCTGACGCTGCAGATGGGCCCCTCGATGGATGCCGGCATCTTCGCGATGCACATCCTGGGCGCGTCCTCCATCATGGGTTCGATCAACATCATCGTCACCATCCTGAACATGCGCGCTCCGGGCATGACGCTGATGAAGATGCCGATGTTCGCCTGGACCTGGCTGATCACGGCCTATCTGCTGATCGCCGTCATGCCCGTGCTGGCCGGCGCCATCACGATGACGCTGACTGATCGCCACTTCGGCACCGCCTTCTTCAATCCCGCAGGCGGCGGCGACCCGATCATGTACCAGCACATCTTCTGGTTCTTCGGTCATCCCGAGGTCTACATCATGATCTTGCCGGCCTTCGGCATCGTCAGCCAGATCGTGCCGGCCTTTGCGCGCAAGAGGCTGTTCGGCTACGCGTCGATGGTTTATGCGACAGCCTCGATCGCGATCCTGTCCTTCATCGTGTGGGCTCACCACATGTTCGCCACCGGCATGCCGGTGACGGGCCAGCTGTTCTTCATGTACGCCACGATGCTGATCGCGGTGCCGACTGGCGTGAAGATCTTCAACTGGCTGGCCACGATGTGGCGCGGTTCGATGACCTTCGAGGTCCCGATGCTGTGGGCCGTGGGCTTCATCTTCGTGTTCACGATGGGGGGCTTCACCGGCCTGATCTTGGCGATGGCGCCGATCGACATCCAGGTGCAGGACACCTATTACGTCGTGGCCCACTTCCATTACGTGCTGGTGGCTGGTTCCTTGTTTGCGCTGTTTGCCGGCGTGTACTACTGGGCGCCCAAGTGGACCGGCGTGATGTTCAACGAATGGCGCGGCAAGTTCCACTTCTGGGGCTCGCTGATCACCTTCAACATCACCTTCTTCCCGATGCACTTCCTGGGCCTGGCCGGCATGCCGCGACGCTATGCCGACTATCCGATGCAGTTCGCTGACATGAATGCGATTGCCTCGATTGGCGCTTTCGGCTTCGGCTTCATGCAGGTGTACTTCTTCCTGTTCGTGGTCCTGCCGATGATGCGTGGCAAGGGCGAGCCGGCACCCCAGAAGCCCTGGGAAGCCGCTGAGGGTCTGGAATGGGAAGTGCCGTCACCGGCTCCGTTCCATACCTTCGAGAACCCGCCCAAGCTGGATGCCACGGCCACCAAGGTGATTGGTTAAACACCATGGTCATGACGCCTGAACAACGCAAGAGCAATCGTCGCCTGGGCTGGGTGCTGGCTTCAGTGGCTGCCGTGTTTGCGGTTGGCTTCGTGGCCAAGATCGCCTTGCTCGGCGCTTGAGTGATCGAGTCAAGATGAGTCAGCGCTGGAACTTCGGCTCAGCATTGCGCAGGGACAACCTGCAGATGCTGGGCAAACTGGGCGTCATCGTGGCGCTGATGTTTGGCTTCGCTTATTCGCTGGTGCCTTTGTACAACGCCATCTGTACTGCGCTGGGTATCAACGTGTTGTCGATGTCCGAGCGCCAGCATGTGGTGCGCGCCGAGGATGTCCGGAATACGCAGGTCGACTACAGCCGCAAGATCACCATCGAGTTCGATGCGAACGCACGAGGGCCATGGGACTTCAAGCCCGCGGTGAACTATCTGGAGGTTCACCCCGGAGAGCTCGCCACGGTGATGTACGAGTTCCGCAATGTGCAGACGCGCGTGATGGCAGCTCAGGCCATTCCGAGCTATGCGCCCAAGCAGGCCACGGCGCATTTCAACAAGCTGGAGTGCTTCTGCTTCAACGAGTACACCCTTCAACCCGGTGAGCAGAAGTCCTGGCCCGTGGTTTTTGTGGTGGACCCGAAGTTGCCCAAGGACGTGAAGACGATCACCTTGTCCTATACCTTCTTCGAGGTGGCTGGCAAGGGGCAGAAGCAGGCCTTGGCACCGTTGGAGCCTAAGCTTTGGTGAAGCCGGGACAGGATTTGAAGGACGCAGCGGCTCGCCCGCTGTCGTTTTTGCAGACGGTCAAGGCGATAGGTTGGGCGTTCTTCGGCGTTCGTCGTGGCGCCGACTATGACAATGACGTGGCTAAGCTGAATCCGGTGCATGTGATCATCGCCGGCCTCATCGGGGCCCTGGTTTTCGTGCTGCTGCTGCTTCTCTTGGTCAATTGGGTGATCAAGAGCAATGTGGCCGGTGCGGCGTGACGATTCAGCAGGACTGAAGATTTAAGTTCGAGGAGAAAAAAGATGTCGGCAGCGACTCCACATGGGGCAACCCCGTACTACTTCGTTCCCGGTCCCTCGCGGCATCCGGTGATGGCGTCGATCGGCCTGTTCTTCGTCATTCTGGGCGCAGGGCAGTGGATCAACGGCCATCAATGGGGCGCTTACTCGCTGGCCTTTGGCCTGCTGTGGTGGGCGATCGTTCTGAAGCAGTGGTTCGCTGACGCCATTCGCGA
>NZ_JBILQK010000171.1:0-4770 GCF_044373315.1 Roseateles sp.
CCGCATCGCCGTCGAAGGCAATGCGCAGCTCGAAGGGATGGGCGCTGGAGGCGCGCGCCGACAGCGGAAACACCCGTGCTGCCGCCACGCCGGCCGCCAGCGCCGAGCGCACATCGTCCTCGTTGACGGACAAGAAGAGCTGCGCCTTCAGCGGCCGCAGATAGCGCCAGGGGCTCTGGCCGCGCGTGAACACGCCGCGCTGGATGTCCAGGCTGTAATGCTGGGCCGAGCGGAACACCCGCATGCCCGAGATCGGGTCATTGCGCGACAGTACCACCACCTCGACGCGTTGCCTGTCAGCGCTGTTGAAGCCGAGCAGCTTGTTGACCAGTGAGAACGCCACACCCGGCTTGGCCGGCACGTCCAGGCGCTGCTGCTGCAGCGCCATATAGGCATGGTCGTCGCCAGCCTCGAAGAGCGTGTTCTCCTCCTCGAAGTCGAACAGCGCACGCGAGGAAATCGCGACGACCAGTTGACCTTCAAGACTTGCTGGCATGTGCAGTCCTCCTCGCAATCAAGACGCTCGCCGGGCCGCCCCAAGAGCTCTTGAGCGTTTGCCACCGGCCCCTGGCCCGCTGCCATCGCGCCCCCTCGGGGGGGCGGTCCAGGTACCCATGGACCGGGGGGCTCATTTCACCCAGGTATTGAGCTGGATGATAGGCATCAGCACTGCCAACACGATCAGCATCACCACGGCGCCCATCGCGACGATCAACAGCGGCTCCAGCAGCGTGGCCACCGCCATTGAGCGACGCTGCACCTCGGTGCCGAGCTGGCGCGCGGCGCGCGCCAGCATCTCGGGCAGGGCGCCGGTCTGCTCGCCCAGACGGGCGAACATGGCCAGGATGCCCGGGAAGCGTTTCTTGCCGGCCAGCGCCGAGCCCAGTGGCGCGCCTTCGCGCACCTGCACCAGCGCGTCCAGCGCGTCGGCGCGCATTGCGCGGTTGGACAAGGTTTCTGCCGCGGCCTGCAAGGCTTTCAGGATGGGCACGCCGGCGCCGGCCAGCATGGCCAGCGTGGCGGCAAAGCGGGCCGCGTTGTAGCCGCGCGCCAGCCGGCCCACCAGTGGCAGGTTCAGGAAGGCTGCATCGAAACGCAGCCGGAAGGCCTCGCGCCGCATCGCCCAGCCGAAGCTGAAGCCGCCTGCCACCAGGCTGCCCAGCAGCACCCAGCCCCAGCTGCGCACGAAATCGCTGAGGGCCAGCATCGCCACGGTCAGGAAGGGCAGGGCCCGCTTACTACCGGTGAAGACGGTGGCGATCTGCGGCACCACATAGGTGACTAGGAAGATCACGATCACGACGGCGATCAGGGAGACGATGCCCGGGTAGGCCATCGCGCCGATCAGCTTGGCGCGCAGCTCCTGGCGCTCTTCCAGATCGTCGGCCAGTTTTTCCAGCACCACGCCCAAAGCGCCGCTTTGCTCGCCGGCGGCGACGACGGCGCGGTAGACCTCGTCGAACTCGCGCGGTGCAGTGGCCAGCGCCCGCGCGAAGGGCGAGCCGGCATTGACCTCGGCCTTGAGCTGGGCCAGCAGCTCGGCTACGCGCTGGTCCTCGCTCTCGTCGGCCAGCGCGCTCAGGGCACGTTCGATCGGCAGGCCGGAGCCGACCAGCCCGGCCAGCTGGCGCGTCCATACAGAAAGTGTGGTGCTGCTGAAGACGCGCCGCGACCAGCGGCCGGCGGCGTTGTCTTGGGCCTGCTGGGCCACTGGCGTGACCTGCAGCGGCACCAGGCTGGCGGCGCGCAGCTGGGCGCGCGCAGCACGTGCGTTATCGGCTTCCAGAAGTCCGCTGGTGTTGCGGCCATCGGCGCTCAGGGCCTGGTATTTAAAGGCGGGCATGGCGTCGTGTGGCGGTTCAGTCGCGTGTCACGCGCAGCACTTCTTCGGCCGAGGTGATGCCCTCGCGCACCAGGCGATCGCCGTCCTCGCGCATCGAGCGCAGGCCGGCAGCGGTGGCCGCGGCATGCAGCTCGGCTTCCGAGGCGCGGTTGTGCACCAGCGCGCGCACCGCATCGTCAGCCACCATCAACTCATAGACGCCGGTGCGGCCCTTGTAGCCGGTGTGGCCGCACTCGGCACAGCCCACCGCATGCCACAGGCCCTGTGCATCCTGGCGTTTGCAGTTCGGGCAGAGCTTGCGCACCAGGCGCTGGGCCAGCACGCCCAGCAGGCTGGAGCTCAACAGGAAGGGCTCGACACCCATATCGGTCAGGCGCGTCACCGCGCTGGGCGCGTCATTGGTGTGGAGCGTGGCCAGCACCAGGTGGCCGGTCAGCGAGGCCTGAATCGCGATCTGCGCGGTCTCGTAGTCGCGGATCTCGCCGATCATGATCACGTCCGGGTCCTGGCGCAGGATGGCGCGCAGCGCCTTCGCGAAGGTCAGGTCGATCTTGGTGTTGACCTGGGTTTGGCCGATGCCGGGCAGTTCGTACTCGATCGGGTCTTCCACCGTCAGCACATTGGTGGTGCTGGTGTCCACCGTCTGCAGCGAGGCGTATAGCGAGGTGGTCTTGCCCGAGCCGGTCGGGCCGGTCACCAGCACGATGCCATGCGGTTGCTGCACCAGGCGCTTGAAGGCCGACAGTACCTGGCCGTCCATGCCCAGGCCTTCCAGCGTGAACTTGGATTCGCTCTTGTCCAGCAGACGCAGCACCGCGCGCTCGCCATGCGCTGAGGGCAGGGTGGAGACGCGCACGTCGATGGCGCGGCCGCCGATGCGCAGCGAGATGCGGCCGTCCTGCGGGAGGCGCTTCTCGGCGATGTCCAGCTCCGCCATGATCTTCAGGCGCGAGATCAGCGCGGCATGCAGGCCGCGGTTGGGCTGCACCACCTCGCGCAAGGTGCCGTCAACGCGAAAGCGCACCGAGCTGGCGCGCTCATACGGCTCGATGTGGATGTCGCTGGCGCCGTCCTTGGCGGCCTGCGTCAGCAGCGCATTGAGCATGCGGATGATGGGCGCATCGTTGGCGGCCTCCAGCAGGTCCTCGACCGCCGGCAGGTCCTGCATCATGCGCGACAGATCGACCGCGCTCTCGACCTCACCCACTACCACGGCCGCACTCGATTCGCTGCCGGCGTAGGCGCGGCTGATGCGCTCCACCAGTGTGGCGCGCGCCTCGTGCTCCATGCGGTCGATGGCGTAGAGCCTTTGCACCTCGGAGAGGGCGGCCGGCGCGATATCGGGCGGTGCCCAAAGCACCAGCTCGCTGCCGATGTCTTCCAGCAGCAGGGTTTGTGCCCGCGCGAAGGCGTAGGGCAGGGGATGGCGGACGGCCATGGTGTCAGTTCGCCTTGGTAGGCTGATTGGCGGGCGCCGCCGGCGGCGTGGCCGGCAGCAGGGGCGCACCGGTGTCAGGCAGCAGCGGGCTCTTGGCCGGTTGCGCACCTTGCTGTGCGGCCCGGATCAGGTCGTAGCGGTCCAGCGTCAGCTGATCGGCGCTGGGCTGATCGCGCAGCACCACGGGCCTGAGGAAGACCATCAGATTGGTCTTCACGCGTTTGCGGTTCTCGGCCTTGAACAGATTGCCCAGCAGCGGGATGCTGGCCAGGCCAGGGACGCGGTCTTCGCCATCGGTGTACTCGTCCTTGAGCAGGCCGCCCAGCACGATGATCTGACCGTCGTCGGCCACAACTGTGGTTTCGATCGAGCTCTTGTCGGTGGTCGGGCCGGCGCTGTTGGAGGCACCGGGCACCACCGAGGAGTTCTCCTGGTAGATCACCATGCGCACCGTGCCGCCCTCGCCGATCTGGCTCTTGATGCGCAGCGTCAGGCCCACATCCTTGCGCTCGATGGTCTGGAACGGATTCACCGTGCTGCCGCCGGTGCTGCCGGTGTTGGTGAAGCTGCCGGTGATGAAGGGCACGTTCTGGCCGATCACGATCTTGGCTTCCTCGTTGTCCAGGGCCACAAGATTTGGTGTGGACAGAATGTTGGCGCCGGTCTGGGCCTCCAGGAAGTTGGCAATCGCGCCCAGCGTGTAGAAGTCGCCCACCTTCTTCAACAGGCCGACATTGAGGCCCTGGCTGACGCCCGCAGTGACCGCTTTCGAGATGCCGTCCAGGCCGTTGGCCGTGGCGCCCGAGAGGTTGACGATATTGGAATTGCCCGCGCCAAAGTTGGTGCCCAGGCCCGAGATGGTCTTGTCGCCCTTGTTGCCGAACACGTTCTGCCACTGCACGCCGAACTGTGCGGCCTTGCTGGCATCGACCTTGACGATCATGGACTCTACATAGACCTGCGCTCGGCGCCCGTCGAGCTGGTCGATCACGCTGCGCACCTGGCGGTACAGCGGCTCGGCCGCGGTGATGATCAGCGAGTTGGTCGACGGGTCGGCCTGCACAAAGCCGCCGGTCGACGGGCTGGCCGAACTCGAAACCGGCGTGGTCGACGCGGCCGACGCCATGCTGCCCCCTTGGCTTGCATTACCCGCGCTGCCGAGGCTGGGCGTGATTCCGGAACTTGCGCCCAGAGGGCTGCTGGCGCCGCTCGTGCTTCCGCCAGCACCGCCACCGCCAAAGGCCGCGCGCAAGACCGTCGCGAGCTTGGTCGCGTCGGCATTCTTCAGATGCACGACACGGATATTGTTGGCGCTGGCACTGCTGCCCAGCGGCTGGTCGAGCTTCTCGATCATGGCCCGCATCGAGGCCAGCCGGACCGGGTTGGCCGCGCGCAGGATCAGCGCGTTGCTGCGCGGGTCGGCCAGCACGCTCACGCTGCCGCTGGTCTGACCGGGCACCACAGCAGCCGCCGGGCCGCCGTCGCCCAG
>NZ_JBILQK010000172.1:0-4737 GCF_044373315.1 Roseateles sp.
CGATGAACCAGTTTGCGATCCTCTACGAAGACCGGTTCACGAAACCGAGCCCGTAAGATCTGCAACCAGCTTCACGATACCGGTGAAGGTTCAATGAGCCTCACACACGGAAATTCGGACAGGCCCCTCGCCCTCGCTGCCCAGCAGGGACGCCACCTTGTTTCTGGCATTCAGCTCCAGCATGACTTCCCCATCGGCCTCCTGCAGTACGCGCAACTTGCGCTGATAGTGCTCTTTGACTGCCAGCAGATTGGTGCGCAGCGCGTTCTCCATGTCGCGCTTGCCCTCCACAAACCAGACCTCGACCTCGGTGGGCGGCAGCGCAAAGTGGCGGCTGGCCTCAGCCTCGGTGTTCTTGCCCTGAACCATGTCGAGCACCAGCGCCGTCTTGCGCTTGGCAGCCCATCGCTTGATCTCGTCTTCCATCAGGATGCTCAAGTCGCCTTCCTCTCGACAGTAAAACCTGAGCAGGACTTAACGTAGTCTCAAAAAATCTTGGCTTCACCTTTGGTGTTCGAGGCCTACGAGGAGCAGAATAAATTCGCGTAGATGTCATCGCCATAGGAGTGGCACTTACCCGTTCGAAGTGGCTTCAGATTCAACACAGTCTTCATAAAGGAAGTGATCATGCAAACACGACATGCTGTACTTGGGGCGATGCTGCTTACGCTCGCTATGGGCTCGGTCTATGCTGGGGAATGCCTGCTACAGGTCACGCGCACAGCCTGCCCGGGGCAGGAGAAGGAGAGCTATAGCAAGTGCGACGGCAAGCCCGGCTGCATCGAAAGTGTGCCGGCAGCAAGCCCTTCGCAATGCGCCCTCAAGGCCAAGTCTGCCTGCGCCAACAAGCGCCTGGAGATCACCAAGTACAAAAAGATCAGCGCCACCTATGACGGTGCGGCCGTCGAGGGTGGCAAGGACTTCTGCGTCGGCCATCGGGATTACCCGTACGCAGCCAAGGCCGAGTGCAAGTGACTGCTGGCCGCCCCACCGTGGCTTGATCGGTTGGCACGCCGCGCGCCTGTTTCATAGGAAATCAGCTATGAGTTCACTGTCAGCATTGAATGCTGGAGCCTCGCGTTTGGGTGTCGGCACCCGTCTCGCCACGGGCTTCGGAGTCCTGTTATTGTTCGTTTTGCTGGTGGGGGCCGCCGGCGTGGCAGGCATGCACAACCTGGGCAGTCGCGTCAACGACATCGTCCTTTTCAACAACGCAAAGCTCGGCTATGCGCAGGCACTCGCTCGTGCAGTGGTGGGTCAGGAGAAGACTCTGTTGACTTTGGTTCTGGCCAGCGACAGCAAGCGCCGCGATGTCGCAGCGGCGGCGATCGAGAACCACCGGAGTCAGTACGATGACGCTAAAGCCGGCCTAGAGGAGATCCTGGGCCTGGCCAAGTCGACAGAGGCGGAAACCAAAGTGGTGGCAGCGATCGCGGCGCACGAAGCCACCGCCGCGCCGCTGTTGGCCAACGCCACAAAGCTGGTCGCAGACGACGAGGCCGAGGCTGCACTGAAATTGCTGCAGGTCGAGATCGAGCCGGCGCTCGACAAGTGGCTCAGCGACATCGACGAGTTGGTGTCGATCGAGCAGCGGTTGAACGACAGCGCCGCCACCGCGACCCAGAAAGAGCAAGTGCTGTGGCGCAGCTTCTCGCTCGCCTGCATGGCCCTGGCGTTCATGCTGGGTGTTGTGATGGCCTACTTCATCGCCCGCAGCGTGACCCGTCCTGCGGGCGAAGCCATTGCCGCTGCATCCCGCATTGCAGACGGCGACTTGACCCAGGATGTGACTGCGGATCGAGGCGACGAGATGGGCCGCATCCTCAACGCGATGCAAGCGATGCAAGAGTCGCTGCGCAAAGTGGTGGGAGGGGTTCGTAGCGGCAGCGACAGCATCGCCACAGCCAGCGCTCAAATCGCGCAGGGCAACCTGGATCTGAGCACGCGCACCGAAGAGCAGGCTTCAGCCCTCGAAGAAACCGCCGCGTCAATGGAGCAGCTCGGCTCCACCGTTAAGCAGAATGCCGATCACGCCCGGCAAGCCAACCAGCTGGCGCAAGGCGCGTCGACGGTGGCCGTCAAGGGCGGCGAGGTTGTCGGCCAGGTCGTCGAGACAATGAAGGGCATCAACGAAAGCAGCAGGAAGATCGGCGACATCATCAGCGTGATCAACGGGATCGCGTTCCAGACCAACATCCTGGCGCTGAACGCGGCCGTGGAAGCGGCGCGTGCGGGCGAGCAGGGTCGGGGCTTCGCGGTCGTGGCCAGCGAGGTACGCAGCTTGGCTCAGCGGTCGGCCGAAGCGGCTAAGGAGATCAAGTCGTTGATCAGCGACAGCGTCGAACGGGTCGAGCTAGGCACGGCGCTAGTCGACAAGGCCGGCGTGACGATGACCGAGGTCGTGTCCTCGATCAAGCGTGTGACCGACATCATGCAAGAAATTAGCACCGCCTCCACCGAGCAAAGCACCGGCGTTGCGCAGGTCGGCGAAGCGGTGAGTCAGATGGACCAAGCTACGCAGCAGAACGCTGCACTGGTCGAAGAAAGCGCCGCAGCGGCCGAGAGCCTGAAGGGTCAGGCGCATCAACTGGTGCAGGCCGTGGCGGTGTTCAAGCTGCCTCAGGGCGTGGTGAACGCACCTGCTCAGGTGGCGAGCCACGAAGTCGTGCATCGCCGCGGTCCGGACCAGGCTAGAAACGTGTCGCGGTCCAGTTTCAACTCGAAGCCCAAGGCGAAAGCCGAGGCGGCCGGGTCGGCGAGCGCCAACCTGCCAAGGAAAGGCGCAGACGAGGCGTGGTCCAGCTTCTGATCGCCGCCGCAGCCCTGGATAGAAGCCGATCGCCGTGGTGCCGGGCATAGGCGCTTTCGATGTCGAGGTGTCGAGGTCGACGCGCCGAGTCAGCGGTAAGAAAGTGGGAACAACTGTTACGCGCGCGACCAGCAGGCAGGTTCACACGTCCGGGGTCTGACGCTTACCGGACGGTCCATCTGGCCCGGTGGAACGTCGCCTAAGGGTCGGCATCGCCAGTTCGAGCGGTAGGGAAGCAATCGTCGGAGCAACGAAACCGCCCAGTCTCAACCCGAGGTCAGCTGTATCTCGTGTAGCTGCCGCTCGGGCCAGCGCTGGTGGCTGAACCGAGCGTCGGCTTGATCACGGATACCGTGAGTTCGCCCTCAGCCGGCCAATGACGCCAATCGCTGCTCAGCGGGCTCTCATGGTCTTGGCGGCCGCAGAAGGCGGTGACAGCTACTGAGCGGTCATCTGCGCCCTAGCCCACTTGTGCGGCACCTACACACCACGGCCCGAGGCCGGAACTCAAACTGCGGCAGCGTAGCCCCAGTCCACCGCGGCTTGGTAGGCACGCGCAAATCCATCGGGGACCAAGTCGGCAATGTGACACTTGCCCCACCGGATCGCATCCAGGCAAACGAGCACGTCATCAGAATGCTCGACATCGAGCGCTCGAAGGTCATAGATGTCGAAGTGATGCAGGCCCACCGTGGCCGCCACGAACGCGGCGACTCCTCCGAGTTGCCCTGAATCGCGCCCCGTCTCGACCAGCGAGAGCAGCCGCTCATAGGCTGGCCCGGCCAAGGCGGTGGCGTCCTTCGCCCGACACGCCCATTCCGCCTGCTGCACAAGCATTGGTTCATGTGGCTGCAGCACGCAGGCAGCGGATGGCTTCTTGCTCATCAGCGCGTGATCTCCGGCTCCGTCCGCTCTACCGTCCTGAGGCCGTCTCTCTCGCTGCGGTCTCGCGGCCTGGCGTCCCCATGATCGCGTTGGCGGACCTGTTGCCTTGAGTAGGTGGCGTCCAGCACGAAGCGTCTGATACGTTGCGCCAACTGGTGGTCCTCGACTTGATCCGAGGCGCTCAGCGCGACAGCGATGTGCGTCCAGGCCTGCACAGCGCCATTGCGGCTGCGCATGAAGGCGTCACCTGACTTCTGGGTGACCGACTCGCCCTTCAAGCGCCCCTGCTTGCGGGCTTCGATCTGCCAGAGCTGCTCGGGTCGCCGGCTTTGCAGGCGCGGGGCCTGGCGGGTGGCCTCGGCATCGATGCCCAGCCCGCGCAGCCGCTCGGCGAAAGTCTCGCGCCAGCGCTGCAGATCGGCCTTGCGCGGGTTCAGCCGCTGCCCACTCATTGACTCAGCCCTCACACTGAGGTGAACGTGCGGATTGTGCTGATGGTCATGAAGCACCATCACATAGCGGTGGTCCTTCAGTTCTATCCGCGCAAACTCGCGGGCCGCCTGCAAGACCGCTTGCGCATCTGTGCCGCGGGGCATCGACAGCATCAGGTTGAACGCCTCGCGCCTGTGGCTGGTCTCGCCGATCAGCGATCCCCCGAGGCGCCATTGCTTGGCGAGGTCTTGCAGCGCCTCCCTGCCCTCCTGTACGACACCCCGGTCATCTTCGAAGGCAAGCCGCCCAGCCTTGCTGATGTACCGAAAGTGCGCCGCAATGGCGCCCATGCCTCGGCCGCCACCGGTGACCTTGACCATGACCTGCGGCGCACGCCGCGTCACCGTGGCCGCAATGCGCCGGCGGATTTCGGCGGCCCGGTGCCGCAACAGGGAACTCAGCCGGGGCGATGGTTCAGCCGGAACGATCCGATTGCCCGGGTAGAACAGGCGATCACCCCACTGCACCAGCGCATGATCGACCGATGAAGGAGTGGCGGGGGCGGCCATGACACCGATGACCTCAAGCCGCACCGTAAGCGCAAAGCAGCC
>NZ_JBILQK010000014.1:0-63359 GCF_044373315.1 Roseateles sp.
GCTCCACGCTTCCTCCCCACATTCGGTCGCCCTCGTGCAGTTGCGCTTCGCTTCGTTCGCTGTGATCAACTTACGGCGGGACTTGCACCCGCAAGAGTGCGCTCATGCTGAGCGCACATGAAAAAGGCCGGACCCTGCGGTCCGGCCTTTCACTCAAACGCAGTGATCAGCGGAACGAGTAGCTGAGGCTGGCATAGAAGGTGCGCCCGCGCGGGTCGGTGTAGGTCGGGTCATAGGTGGCCAGGAAGTACTGGTCCTGGTTCGAGAACGGCGGCTGGGTGTCCAGCAGGTTCTGGATGCCCACGCGCACGCGCATCGACTTGTCCACCTTCCACGAGCCGCTAACGTCAAACAACGAGTAGGCCTTGACGGTACGCGGATCGGCCGGCTTGTTCGTCACCGGGTTGAAGATGGTGCTCTGATCGGCATAGCTGGAGTAGTAGGTGTTGCCCAGCGTCACGCCGAACGGGCCCATGTCCCAGTCGATGCTGGCGCGGTGACGCCAGCGCTGGATGACCTGGTCGTTCAGGAAGCGTCCGACGTTGTTCTCGAAGGGCTCGCCCACGCCGAACTGGCGCTTGTACTCGAGCACATAGGTGCCGCTGAAGTTCAGGCCGAAGCGGCCGAAGGCCGTGTTGGTGCCGCGCCAGCTGGCTTCCAGGTCGAGGCCGGAGGTCTTGAGTTCGCCCTGGTTCTCCTTGCGCAGATCGATGTTGGTGATGAGCTCGCCAAACTCGTCGCGTGTGATCAGCTTGCCGTACTTGGTCTGGTTGTTGATGATGGTCTGAATGCCGATGTCGCTGATCACATCGGTCTTGCGGATGTTCCAGTAGTCGAGGCTTACCGTGGTTGATTTGATCGGCTCGAACACCACGCCGAACGACGCCTGCTTGGACTTCTCGGGCTTGAGGTTCGGGTTGCTGTAGCGGGTGACCGGCGGCTGGCCGGAGCAATCGACCGGCGACAAGCCCGTTTTCACGCAGACCGGATCGGTCGGTGAGGCCGAGGCCGAGCCGTAGCTGATCGGGCGATAGAGCTCGCTGATCGTCGGTGCGCGGAAGCCCGTGCCGGCCGAGCCACGCAGCAGCAGTTGCTTGCTGGGCTGGAAGCGCACGCCCAGCTTGGGGTTTGTGGTGCTGCCGACGCCGCCGTAGTCGTCGTAACGCAGGGCGACCTGGACTTCCAGCTGCTTGGTGAAGGGCGCGTTCAACTCGCCGTAGACGCTGCCGATGTTGCGGCTGTTGCTGGTCGCCACCACGCGGTCGCGCTTGGGGTCGCCACCGAAGTTGCCGAGCGAGTCGCCCGAGGTGCCGCGGTCGCCTGCGATCAGGTTGGTGTTGAGCAGGGCCGAGGGCGTGAACGATGTGGTCTCGCGCCGGACCTCCGCACCGACTGCCGCGCCCAAGGGACCGCCGGGCAGCTCGGTGAGCGTGCTGCTGGCCTTGAAGTCGAAGGTGGTGGTCACGCCCTTGGCCTTGCGGGCGTCGTCCTGCACGCGGATGCTGTCCCACAGGGTGCGGCCTGCGGCTGACGAGGGGCCGAACGGGTTGATGGTGCCGTTGAGCACACCGGCCACCATCTTGTCGTAGAGGAAGTAGCCATCGACGTAGGAGTCGTTGGTCTTGTTGACGGCACGGTTGACAGCGGTCGTGTAGTCCCAATCCGCAAACAGGCCGCTCACTCCAAGGACCAGGCGCTCGGCGTCGCTGGTGACGGTGTTGCTGCGATTGCCGGCCTCATCCGCACGCAGACGCAAGGTCATCAGCTGGGTGTCAGGCAGCGGCAGCTTGTTGCTCAGGTTGGCGTTGATGACCCTGACTGGCACGTCGAACAGCTGCACGGGCACCGGGCTGTTGACATACTTGGTCGTGGCGCGGGCCTTCAGCAGCTCTGCGAACAGCTCGGTGTCGGCATTGAGCTTGAGCACGCCGCGGCTCAGGAAGGACAGCTTCTCGCTCTCGGGATAGATCTCGGTGTCCTGGAGGTAGTCGAAGCTGCAGGCCTGGGGCAGGTTCAAGGGCGCGAACACGGTGCCGGGTGGGTTGCAGGTCGGCGCGGCCGGGTTGAAGGTGCGCTCGACCACGTCCTGGCCGTTGACCTTGTAGCCACCGGCCTTGAGCGCGGCGAGCTGAGCGCGACGCGAGCTGCTGCTGCCCTGAAGACGCAGATTGGCCGGGAAGGTGCGCGAGGACAGATACAGCGGCAGGTTCTGGGCCAGCGGGCGTTCCTTGATGAAGTCGCGGTCTTGCGAGTTCAGCGCACCGAGCTTCTGCACATCCAGCACGCCAAACAGATTGAAGCCGTCCTTCCGCACATCGCCAACGCCACCGCCGACCGATGCGGTGGTCTTCTCGGCGCCACCCTCCTGGGTGCGGGCTGCGTAGAGGTTGACGTCCGCGCCGCGGTAGTCCTTGCGGGTGATGAAGTTGATCACGCCGCCGATGGCGTCGGTGCCGTAGATCGCCGAAGCGCCATCCTTGAGGATCTCGACGCGCTCGATCGCACCGGCCGGAATGTTGTTCAGGTCCACACCTGAGCTGTCGCCCGGCGAGGCGAAGTTCGCCATGCGGCGGCCGTTCAGCAGGATGAGTGTGGAAGAGACACCGATGCCGCGCAGGTTGGCGCCGTTGAAGCCGCGCTGGCCGCCCTGGTTGTCAGTGATGCTGGCGCCGTCGGTCAGGCCGGCAGTGTTGCCGCTGATGTTCTTCATCAGTTCGGCAGCGGTGGTCACGCCGGACTTCGCGATGTCTTCGCGCTTGAGCGTCTGCACCGGCAGTGCGGTCTCGCCGTCGATGCGCTTGATGCTGGAGCCGGTGACCTCGACGCGCTCGAGCTTGGCTTCTTGCGCCAGCGCGGCGCCGCTGGCAAGTGCGGCCAACAGGGCGGCCTGGCTGATCTGGCTGAGTGTGTGCAATGTGAGCGCAGCGGTACGGCGGCTCGGCTGACGGGGCTTGGACATCTTGTGAAGCCTTTGGCGATAAGGGGTGGAGGAGGGTGGATGAGGGGCGGGTATCGAACCGGAGGCCACTCTAGGTTTCAGCGCTTTGACTTGCCTATGGGGTTTCGGCGCGGTGGTCGCTTGCACGCAAGTGCGCGTCGCTTGCAGGCAAGCAGCGGCAGCAGCGCGCCTGAACGGTTTGCTTGAATGCGACATGCGCTTGCATGGCGCGGCCCGATCGGCCTGCGCCTGGGTCCATCCCGCTGGCGGCCGCCTGCCTCGGCTGACAAGATGGCGGCCATTGCCTAACCTCTCGCCGCCCATGTCACGCTCACTCCTGCCTCTTTCCCTCACGCCCCGGCTGCTGGCCCTTGTCCTGAGCCTGGCGGCTGCCGGTGCTGGTGCACAGACCGCCATTCCCATTGGCGGCGCGCTGAAGTTCGACAACGATGCGGTGTGGAAGCGCATCGTCGATGAAGCCGGCGGCCCCGGAGTGCGCTTTGCGGTGTTCGCTACCGCCGCGGGCAACCCGCAGCGCAGCGCCGGCCAGATCATCGAGGCCTTGAGCCGTCAGGGTGCGGTGGCCGAGCACATCCCGGTGGCGCCGCGTCTGAAAGACGTGGACCTGGCCAAGAACCTCAACGACCCGGCGCTGATCGAGCGTGTACGCACGGCGCGCGCGGTGTTCTTCTCGGGCGGCGCGCAGGAACTGATCGTCGACACGCTGCAACCCGGCGGCCAGCCCACCGAGATGCTGAAGGCCATCTGGGAGGTCTATCGCAAAGGCGGTGTGGTGGCCGGCACCAGCGCGGGTGCCGCCATCATGAGCACGGTGATGTTCCGCGATGCACAGGACTCGATGCAGGTGCTCAAGGGCCGGCTGCGCGAGGGCAAGGAGATTGATCGCGGCATCGGCTTCGTCGGCCCCGATCTCTTCATCGACCAGCACTTCCTCAAGCGCGGTCGCTTCGGACGCATGCTGCCGCTGATGCAGGCCAAAGGCTACAAGCTGGGCTTGGGCGTCGAGGAGAACAGCGCCGCCGTTATCAAGGGCGACTCGGTCGAAGTGATCGGCGCCAAGGGCGCGCTGTTGGTGGACCTGGGCGCATCCAGCCATGACGCCAAGCTGCCGGCCTTCAATGTGCGAGGCGCGCAGCTGACCTATCTGGACCGCGGCGATAAGCACGACCTGAAGACCGGTCAGACCACGCCAGCGCCGCAAAAGGCGCGCGACCTGCGCATCAACCCGCATGCGGCCGACTTCAGACCCTACTTCAAGAACAAGCCTTTCTATCCGGACATGCTGGGCGACACCACCATCGTCAACGCGATGGGCCAGTTGCTGGACAGCCCACATGCCGAAGTCACCGGCCTGGCCTTCACCGGCCAAGCGGTGGAGGGCGATGACAAGCCGGATCTGGGCTTCGAGTTCCGCCTGCACAAGCTGCCCGCCACGATGGGCTGGTTCACCGGCGGCTTCGGCGGCGAGGACTACACCGTGGTCCGCATGGGCCTGGACGTCACGCCGGTGCGCATGCAGCGCCCGCTGTACGAACGTCTGTCGGCTGACAAGCGCTGATCGACAGCCGCCTCCACACAAAAGTACGGAGACTGATCCATGTTGCACGGCTATGGCGCCAGCCTGCTGGAGGGCGCCCTGATGACGCTCGTCCTGTCGCTGGCTTCGGTGGCGGTGGCGATGAGCCTGGGCTTGCTGGGTGCGCTCGCCAAGCTCTCGCGCAGCCGCCTCTTGCGCGGCCTGGCGCAGACCTACACCACGCTGATCCGCGCGGTGCCGGATCTGGTGCTGATGCTGCTGGTCTTCTTCGGCGGCCAGGCGCTGATCAATGAAATGGCGCTGCGGCTCGGCCACGAGGAATACATCGACATCAACCCCTTTGTGGCTGGTGTCGCCACCATCGGCTTCATCTTTGGCGCCTACCTGACCGAAACCTTCCGCGGCGCCTTCCTCGCCGTGCCGCCCGGACAGCGTGAGGCCGCCCTGGCCTTCGGCATGGGGCGCTGGCCCGTGTTCGCGCGCATCGTCGCGCCGCAGATGCTGCGCCACGCCTTGCCGGCCCTGGCCAACAACTGGCTGGTGCTGGTCAAGAGCACCGCCATCGTCTCGGTGATCGGCCTCACCGACTTGATGCACCGGGCCGGTCTGGCGGCGGGCGCCACGCGCGAGCCCTTTGTCTTCTACGGCGCCGCCGCGCTGATGTACCTGCTGTTCACCAGCGTGTCGGAGTGGGGCTTCGCGCGTCTGCAGCAGCACCTGGCCATTGGCAGCAGAAAGGGGCAGCTGTGAATTGGGAACTTGTCATTGAGAGCCTGCCTCAGTTCTTCAAGGGCGCGCTGGTCACGGCTGAGCTGTTGCTGCTGGCGCTGCTCATCGGCCTGCTTGCGGCGGTGCCGCTGGCGGTGCTGCGCGTGCTGCCGTCGCCGTGGTGCAGCCGGCCGGTCTGGGCCTTCACCTATGCGATCCGCGGCACACCGCTGCTGGTGCAGCTGTTCCTGCTGTACTACGGCCTGGCGCAGTTCGAGGCGGTGCGTGCCAGCTTTGCCTGGGCGTGGCTGAGCTCGGCCTGGTTCTGCGCGGTGGCGGCCTTTGCGATCAACACCTGCGCCTACACCACCGAGATCCTGGCTGGCGCGATGCGTGCCCTGCCGGCTGGCGAGATCGAGGCCGCCCGTGCGATGGGCATGAGCCGCCTGGTGATGCTGCGCCGCATCGTGCTGCCGGGCGCCTTGCGCCGTGCTTTGCCGGCCTATGGCAATGAGATCGTGATGATGCTGCACGGCACCTCGCTGGCCAGCATCGTGACGCTGATGGACCTGACCGGCGCGGCCCGCTACGTCAACTCCACCCACTACCAGCCGATGGAGGCTTTTGCTACCGCGGCGGTCTTCTATCTTGTGATCACCCTGGCCCTGGTGGCCCTGCTGCGCGCCGCCGAAGCGCGCTGGCTGCAACCGATGATGGCGCGCTGAATGCAAGTCAAACACCACCCGCTGGCGCAAGGCACGCCCGGCACCCGCCGCGAGATCCAGAGCCTGCACTACGGCCCGGTCGGCGGCCGCAAGGCCTTGCTGCAGGCGGCGCTGCACGCCGATGAAGTGCCCGGCATGCTGGTGGCCCAGCACCTGCGCGAGGCGCTGGCGCGGCTGGAGCAGCAGGGCCGCCTGTGCGGCGAGATCGTGCTGCTGCCGGCCTGCAACCCCATCGGCCTGTCGCAATGGCAGCTGCTGGCGCATCAAGGCCGCTTTGATGCCAACAGCGGCGAGAACTTCAACCGCCACTATGCCGAGCTCAGCGGCGCCGCCGCGCAGCGCGCAGCCCCGCTGATGGGGCCGGATGCGCAGGCCAATGTGGCCCTGCTGCGCCGCTGCCTGCGCGAGTGCCTGGCCGAGCAGGCGCCACAGACCGAGCTGGAGAGCCTGCGTCAATGCCTGCTCGATCTGGCGCTGGACGCAGATGTGGTGCTGGACCTGCACTGCGACTGCGAGTCGGTGCTGCACCTCTACAGCGCTACGCCGCTGCGCGCTGACGCCGAACGCCTGGCCCGCCATCTCGACGCCGAGCTTTGCCTGCTGGCTGAAGAGTCGGGCGACCACCCCTTTGATGAAGCCTGCTCGCAGGTCTGGTGGCGGTTGGCACGCCACTTCGATGGCCGTCATCCGGTCCCGCAGGCCTGTTTTGCCGCGACGGTGGAGCTGCGCGGCTATACGGATGTCAGCCATGCGCTGGCCGCACGGGATGCGCAGGGGCTGCTGGCCTTTCTGGCCGAGCAGGGCTTCATCACTCAGGAGGCGGCTGAGCCTGCGCCGCTGCGCCGTGCGGCTCGTCCGCTGCAGGGCTCGATGCCGCTGCATGCGCCGCATGCGGGGCTTGTGGTGTTTGCGCGCCAGCCCGGCGATGAGGTGCGCGCCGGCGACTTGATCGTCGAGGTGATCGATCCGATCAGTGGCCAGAAGACGGCCTTGCTGAGCCCGGTCGACGGTTTGCTGTACGCCCGGGAGCAACGTCGCTACGCCAATGCCGGCCTGCGACTGGCCAAGGTCGCCGGTGAGCAGGCCTTGCGCAGCGGCAAGCTGCTGAGCGCCTGAATCTTCAGCTGCACCCGCGCCAGCGCCCCCACTTCAGAACAAGAGAGATCCGATGGAAAGCCTGATCGTTGAAAACCTGCACAAGCGCTTTGGTGAGCGCGAGGTGCTGCGCGGTGTGTCCTTGGCCGCCAAACCGGGCGATGTGATCACGCTGATCGGCTCCTCTGGCTCCGGCAAGAGCACCTTCTTGCGTTGCCTGAACCTGCTTGAGCAGCCCAATGAAGGGTCCCTCAGGCTGGGAGCCGAGAGCCTGAAGCTGGAGCGCGACCGCGACGGCAGCCTGCGCGCCAGCTCCAGCCGACAACTGCAGCAGTGGCGGGCGCGCCTGGCGATGGTGTTCCAGAACTTCAACCTCTGGGCCCATCGCACCGTGCTGGAGAACGTCATCGAGACGCCGGTGCATGTGCTGGGCGTGCCCAAGGCCGAGGCGATCGAGAAGGCCGAAGCCCTGCTGGCCCGAGTGGGCGTGGCGCATCGCAAGAGCGTCTACCCGGCCCAGCTCAGCGGCGGCGAGCAGCAGCGCGTGGCGATTGCCCGCGCGCTGGCGGTCGAGCCGGAGGTGATGCTGTTCGACGAACCCACCTCGGCGCTGGACCCCGAGCTGGTGGGCGAGGTGCTGAAGGTGATGCGCGATCTGGCGGCCGAGGGCCGCACCATGATCGTGGTGACGCATGAGATGGGTTTCGCCCGCGAGGTGTCCAGCCACACGATGTTCCTGCACCAGGGGCGCGTCGAGGAGCAGGGCGATCCGCGCGAGGTGCTGACTCGGCCGCAGAGCGAGCGGTTGAAGGCGTTTCTTTCAAGCGGGCTAAAGTGAGGCTGTGAACCTGATCGACCCGCCCGTTCTTCGCTGTGCCGTCCTGCTGCTGCCGGGCTGCTCGCTGCTGGCCACGTCGGGGGTGATCGAGTCGCTGCAGCTGGCCAATAGCCTGCAGGACGACGCTGAGTATCTGGCCTCGCCAGTGTCGGTGTATGGCGGCCTGCTGGCCTGCAGCGAGGGCGTGCAGTTGCACACCGAGCCCTTCGACGAGCAGCTCGACTGGCATGCCGTCTTCGTCATCGCTGGCCAGCGCGCCACGCCGCCGCCGGCAGGGCTGCTGGCCGCTTTGCGAACGCTGGGCCAGGGCGCTTGCGTGCTGGCTGGCATCGATGGCGGGTCCTCCGTGCTGGCCGCGGCCGGCCTGCTTGATGGTGAACGGGCCAGCATCTGCTGGCCGCTGGCCGAAGCGATGGGCGATGCCTGGCCGGCCGTGCTGTGGAGTACGCGGGTGTGGGAGATCGGCGGCGCCCAGGTGCCGCGCCTGAGTTGCGGCGGCGGCACGGCGGTGCTGGATCTGATGCCCGCCTGGCTGGCGCGCCGTCATGGCGAACGCCTGGCGCAAGACCTGACCCTGGCGCTGGGCCAGGAACGCGCCCGGGCCCGCGATGAACGCCAGCGCCAGCCGCTGGCCGAGCGCATGGGCGCGGCCAGCCCCAAGCTGGCCGAGGCACTGAGCCTGATGGAAGCCAATCTGGCCGAACCCCTGCCCACCGAGGAAGTGGCACGCCTGGTCGGTGTGTCGCGGCGCCAGCTGGAGCGGCTGTTCAAGCAGCACCTGGACGCGCTTCCATCGCGTTACTACCTGGAGCTGCGGCTGAGCCGGGCGCGCCGCTTGCTGCAGCAGGGCAGTCAGTCCATCCTGCAGATCGGCCTGAGCTGCGGCTTCTCGTCCGGGCCGCATTTCTCCAATGCCTACAAGGCGGCCTTCGGCCATACGCCCCGCGATGAGCGCAGCCAGCGCGCCGCGGCCTGGCGCCGGCCTGAGGGTGAATCCTGATGATGAAGAGGACCGAGATGAATCCGCTTGACCTGCTGCTGCGCCCGGTGGCGCCCGGCGATCTGCCGGCACTGGAGCGCATCGCCGCCGCCAGCGCGCATGGCATCAGCTCGCTGCCCGAGGACAAGGCGCAGCTGCGCCTGCGCATCGAACGCTCGCTGGACGCCTTTGCCAGCCCCGACGATGCAAGCGGCGAAGAGACCTATCTCTTTGTGCTGGAAGACCGGGGCACAGGCCAGGTGGTGGGCACCAGCGGCATTGCCGCCAGCGCCGGCTTCCACGACCGCTTCTACAGCTACCGCAATGAATTCGTCGTGCATGCCTCGGCGGCCTTGGGTGTCAGCCAGCGCATGCACACCCTGCATCTGTGCCACGACCTGACCGGCTACACGCTGCTGACCTCCTTCTACATCGACCCGGCCTATGAGCACACGCTTGCACCGCAGCTGCTGTCGCGCGCACGCCTGCTGTTCATCCAGGAGTTCATCGAGCGCTTCAGCGAGCGCATCGCTGCCGAGAGCCCGGGCCTGTGCGACGAGCAGGGTGCGAGCCCGTTCTGGGATGCTGTGGGGCGGCGCTTCTTCAATATGGACTACGCGCAAGCTGAGCGGGTGGTGGGCGGGCGCAGCAAGGCAGTGATTGCCGACCTGATGCCGCATTCGCCGGTCTATGTGCCACTGCTGCCGGCCGACGCACAGTGGGCCATCGGCCAGCTGCATCCGGTGGCTGAGCTGCCGTTCGCCATCCTGCAGGACGAAGGTTTCAATGCCGACAGCTATGTGGACATCTTCGACGGCGGCCCCACGGTGGAGAGCAGCCTGCCGATGCTGCGCAGCGTGCGCCACTCGCGCCGCCTGACCCTGCATGCCGGTGCCTTGAACCTCGGCCTGGCCAGCTGGCATATCGCCTGCAGCCTGGAGCGCGAAGGCTTCATGGCCGTGCTGGCTGAATTGCCGGTGGCGGCGCAAGAACTGGCCCCCGGCCATGAGCTTGCGCAGCGCCTGGGCCTGGTGGACGGCCAGCGCCTGCGTGTCACGCCGCTGGACCCGATGCCGCGTGAAGGAGAGGGCGCATGAGCCGCATGACGCTTGAGACGGTGCTGTACACCGAGGCCTTGCCGGCTGACCTGCTGGCGCGCCTGCAGGGCTGGGCCGATGCCTTGGGCTGGCAGCCCGACTGGACATTGCAGGCCGGCGAATGCTGGCTGCTGCTGCATGACAGCGCCGCCGGCGCACCGCTGGCCGGCCTGCGCCTGCGCGCCCGCCTGGGCCTGCAACTGCCACGTTACAGCTATCACGTGGGTTGCGCGGTGCATGCCGCGCCCGAGCTGGGCCTGTTCCAGAGCCAGGCCACGCTGCTGCTGGGTAACGACCATACTGGCCAGAGCGAGCTGGCGGACTTCTGTGCCGCGCCCGGCGTCGACAGCGCCGGGCTCTGGCCGCCGTTGATCACGGCTGCGCTGGCGGAGATCGCGCGCCGCCCGCAAGACTTCGGCCGCCGCCTGATCGCCGAGCTGGCTGGATCGCGCGATGCGGCCGGCCGCTCAGCGTTCTGGCAGGGGCTCGGGCAGGTCTTCTATCCCGGCGACCCGCGGGAGGCACAGCAGCGCTGGGGCCTGGCCTGGTGCAGCCATCTGGCCACACTGCTGCCGCGGCAGACGCTGTACCTGTCCTTCCTCGATACCGCGGCGCAGGCCGCACTGGCGCAGGTGGATCAGCGCCTGCAGCCCCTGCAGGCCGCGTTGCAGCGGGCCGGCTTTGCCCACGCCGACCATGTGCGCATCGACGATGGCGGGCCGGTGCTGGAGCGAGTGCTGGCGTGAGGCGGTGACGCGTGCTGGCGCCCGTCAGCGGTCGCCGTCCGCCCGGCGGGCGAGGTTCAGGGAGCGTGTCTCATAGCCCAGCTCCTGGTAGAGCCTGAGCGCGGCCTCGTTGAAGGCCCAGACCGTTAGGCGCACCTCGTGCCCACCGAGCTCGGCCACGAAGGCATGCGCCTGGCGCATCAACTCCTTGCCGATGCCGCGGCCCCGCATCGCCTCGGTGACCGACACCGAGCCGACGCGGCCGAAGCGCATCGGTTGAAGCAGCGAGTGCGCTTCGTTGACCAGCACTACAGTGACGAAGCCGACGAGCTGGCCGTCAAGCTCGGCAACAAAGATCCTGGCGTCATCGCGACCCAGGCAGGCGGCCCAGTGTTCTTCGTCCCGGTCTGGCGCGCCGGCGGCGGCAAACACCTGCGGATGGGCGGCATGGTGGATCGCATTGACCTGCTCGCCGAGTGCGCACAGGGCAGGCAAGTCGGAGGTGACAGCACTTCGATAGCTCAGCATGGGCTGATTCTGCTGCACAGCTGCGTGTCGGCTTGCGCGCCAGGGGCCCTGAGCATTGCCGCCGTTTTCCGGCGCTGTTCCATCCATCGGAGCAGCTTCAGGCGCGCTCCAATGCAGTTTTGTTCGAGCCAAGATTGGGTTCAGCATGGGCAAGTTCAGTCCCGTCGTGCAGGCACCGCGTTACATGCAGGAGTTCAAGTGCGTCGGTTCATCCTGCGTGGAGAACTGCTGCACCGGTTGGCGGGTGGCGATCGACAAGCCGACCTATCAGCAGTACCAGACCGTCAAGGTCGAGCCCTTGGCCAGCATGCTCAAGCAGCATGTGAAGAAGAGCCGGGATTCGGCGTCTGGCGGCTATGCGGCCATCGAGTTGAAACCGACCCAGGCCTGCCCCTTTCTGGACGAGGCGCGTCTGTGCCAGATCCACGCCGGACTGGGCGCGCAAGCCCTGTCGGTGACCTGCAACGAGTACCCCCGCGTCTACACCGAGGACGGCGATGCACAGGGCTTGGTGGCCAGTCTCAGCTGCCCGGAAGCGGCGCGGCTGGCGCTGAGCAGCGCTGACGCGCTGGACCCGGTGGACCTGACGCTGGGCTTTGCCAACCGCAGCCTGGTGCCGGTCCGCCGACGTCGGACCAAGGCCGACCCGGCTGAGGTTGATCTGGTGCGCAAGCATGCGCAACTGATCGGCGGCGCGCTGGAAGCCGTGGTCCGCCAGCCGAATCTTGGCGCGGCCCAGGCTCTGGTCTATGGCGGCGTGCTGCTGCGCCTGGTCGCCAAGCTGGCCGAGCGGCCGCTGCCCGAAGCTGAAGCGGGGCTGGAGCAAGCCTTTGGCCAGTACCTGAACCCGCAGGCGCTGGCCCGTGCGCCGCAACTTGTGAGCGGACTGGCTGTTCCCAAGGAGGTGCAGCTGGATCTGCTGATGGGCGCCACCCGGCGCTATGTCGCCGAGCATGGCGGCCGGCCGTCGTTCAAGGCCTTGGTCGATGACCTGCGCGAGGGCCTGCAACTGGGCGCCGACAGCGACCCGGCGCTGAGCCTGCAGCGCTATGTCGAGGCCGAGCAGCAGGTGTTCGCGCCTTTCGATGCGGCCCACCCCCATGTGTTGAAGAACTATCTGCTCAATGCCTTGATGAGCTCGCTGCTGCCGCGCACCGGGCGGGCCGAGCTGGAAGCCGACTTCATGGCCCTGGCGGTGCGCTTCGCACTGATCAAGTTCTTCCTGATCGGCCTGGCGGCGCGCGCTGATCGGCCTTTCGGCGTTGAGGACTGCATCCGCGTGGTCTATGTGATTGCGCGCAATATCGAGCACAACCGCGCCTTTATGCCCAATGTGCTGGACACGCTGCGCGAGCGTGATGCACTGCGCCTGGAAGTGCTGGCGACTCTGGTGCTCTGAAGGCAGCCAGCGGCGTCTCAGGCGAGCATCTTCTTGATCAGCTCTGGCGTGGTCGCGGCGCCGTATTTCTTCATCAGCCGTGCCCGGTAGACATCCACCGTGCGCGGGCTGATGCCCAGGTGCTTGCCGATCAGCTTGCTGGTCAGGCCTTCGATCAGCAGTGCCGCGATCTCGCGTTCGCGTGGCGTCAGATCGGCGGTGAGCTGGCGACGTGCCGACAGGTCCTCGAAGCTCCAGATGCCCTTGGCATGCGGGTCGGCCGGGTCCAGCGTGCGGCCCGAGACATGGCACCAGAACAGCTGGCCGGCGGCCGGGCCGGCCACACGGCGCATCACGCGGTCATCGGCGTACCAGCCCTGCTCGTCCAGGCTAGCGCTGATGCGCTCGCCGGTGCGTTCGAACTCGGCCGGGCTGGGGTATAGCAGGGCGAAGCTCTGGCCGATCAGCTGCTCGCGCCGGGCGCCGAAGATGGCCAGCGCCTGGCGGTTGCAGTCGAGGATGCGGCGCTGCTCTGACAGCACCAGGCCGATGGGCGCCATCTCGAAGGCGGTGCGGTAGTCCAGGTTCACGCGAGCAGGGCGTAGGTGGTGGTGGCCTGCACGGCCAGCTTGCCGTCCGGGCTGCTGATGTCGATGCTGCCGAAGGCCAGGCTCTTGCCGCGTCGCAAGACCTTGGCGCGCACCAGCACCTGATCGCTGCTGACGGGCCGCAGGAAACTGGTCTGCAGCTGCACCGTTGTCATGGGTTTGAACTCGCCCAGCTCGGCCGTCAGCGCCAGCACCATCGCGGTGTCAGCCGCGGCCATCGCGGCCTGGCCGCACATCACGCCGCCGACATGCACATAGTCGGGCTTGACCGGCATGCTGAGCAGCACCTCGCCCGGCAGCACCTCGATCACGCGCAATTCCATCGCGATGATCCAGGGCGCAAAGATTTCCGGAATCTTGGCCTGCAGGGCGGCCGGTGACATCAGGGCTTGGGTCATGGTGGGGCTCAGGACAGGTAGACGATGCGCAGCGAGCTGTCGACCAGGGACAGGGGCAGAAAGCCGATGGCCTCGACATGACGCTGCAGGTGGCTCTTCACCGCTTCGGCGCTGGCCAGCTCGGTGGGCGGGCGGCGCCGGCCGCCGAACTGCTGGGCCGCCCAGGCGGCGCGGAACTGTGCGGCATCGCGCTTCAGCACGGCCGCCATGAATTGGTTGCGTTCCTGCCCGCCGGCCATCACCGGCTCTGGTGCTGAGCCATCGGCCAGGCGGCTGCGCTGGCCCAGGAACAACTCGGTCAGCGCACTGCGAGAAACCTGCCGCAGCGTGCTGCGGTTGGATACCACCACGGCCAGCGGCGGCGCTGTGAGCGAGGCCACGATCTGATCGACGCGGCCGCTGGCCTGCAACTGTTCCAGCGCCGCCACGAGTTGTCGGGCTTCGACGCGGCCGCGTGGCGACAGGGTGCAGCGGTAGGGCCGGCTGCCAACCGGCAGGCGCCAGGAGGCGATCTTGTCGCCGCCATCCTCGGCGGCGAACCATCCCAGCGACTGCCGGTTGCTGATGCCATAGGGATGCCGGTTCAGCACCAGCTTGCGCAGCATGCGCTCGTCGTCCAGCGCATCGTCGCGCTTGAGCTTGCCGCTGCTGAACATCGTCTCCAGCGTTGTATAGGCTTGGCCTTGCAGCGTGCCTACCACGGTGCCGGCAGGTAGCTGCTCCAGGCTGTCGGCGGTGCTGGCGCTTTCATGTCCGGCCAGCATCTCCTGCACATCGAACAGCGCCGGGCCGAGTGGCAGCGCCTCTTGGCGCGGGGTGCTCAGTGGGCTGAGGTTGCAGGCCATGTCCGCCTCACCGCTGGACAGCGCGGCCTCGACGCGCAGGCGCGGCAGCACGAGGAACTCGACCGTGGTCTTGAGCTGCGTCGCGACCGCGCGGGCGATGTCCACATCGATGCCGCCGACCGGCTGGTTGTCCCGCCACAGCACAAAGGGCGGCGCCAGTGAGCGCGACACCGCGACCCGCAGCGCGCCACCAGTCTCGCCAGCAGCCATCGCAGGGCTGATCGGCAGCAGCAGCGCCAAGCCCAGCACTGCAGCGACTGGGAAGCGCGGGAGGAGGTATTTCTTCATCGCCATGCCTCCGGTCAGAAGACGAAGTCCAGGCTCAGCGTCAGCAGGCTGGCGCGTCCGTTCCATTCGGGCGTGCCGGCCAGCAGCACGATCTCGCCGTTGCGCGGTGTGCTGCTGTCCTGGCTGGCCTTCCAGCGCTCGATCTGCAGCTTCAGCGCAGCCTGATCATGCAGGTCCCAGCGCAGGCCAGCGAGGAGAATGTGGCGACCGAAGGGTCGCTGCAGCGACCGGTCCAGCTGCGCCAGGCCAGCGGCGACCGACGTGGGCGTCCCCGGCACGGCCTGCAAGCCCAGGGTCGGCTCGTCAAAGCGCGATGCACCGATGGCTGCATAGGGTGTGAAAGCCCCCAGGCGGTGGGAGAGCTGGGCATACCAGGCCGTGGTCTTGGGCAGGAAGACGGAGTTGCCGCTGCGGCGCATTGCCTCGGCCATCAGCGTCCAGTCGCCGCGTTCCCAGATCAGCCCCAGGTTCAGCAAGCCGCCCTCCACATTGCGGGTGCTGGCCCGTTGCGGCAGCACGCTGGCGCAGTTGCTGCAGGGGCTGCCCGCCTGACTCAAGGCGGCAAGCTGCGCATCGAGAGCTGCATCCAGCAGATTGAAGCGGAATGCAGCCAGGCCGACGCGCAGCGACAGGCCCTCGCGTTGCCAGCGCAGGGCGCCGGTGCTGGCGCTGCGGGTGTCGACCTTGCCACGGGGCAGCGTGACGCTGGCCTTTCCGCTGCCCAGATCCAGGCTGAGGTTGCCGCCCAGTGCGTCGCGGGTCCAGCTGGCATTGACGCCGTCGATCGGTTCGCTGCCGTTGAGGCCGTAGACCGCCGACATCGGCCGCACCGCGGTATGGGCATACCCGACGCGCGTGGTCTCCGAGTGCAAGTACACCGGCAGCGGCTGGCGCCCCAGGCGCAGCGTCCAGTCGGCTGTGGGCCGCCAGGCGGCATAGGCCCATTCGTTGCGGGGGCGGTAGCGGCTGACGAGGTCGTCTCGCGTCTGTACCTGCCAGACCAGCTCGATCTGCTCATGCGCTTCCCAGCGCACCTGCAGGCCCAGCACCGAGTCGCCATCCCAGCGCCACTCACCATCGCGCGAACTGTTCTTGACGCGCTCACCCGGCCGCACCGCCACCAGGGCTTCGTCGCCGCGGTAGGTGGAGAGGCTGCCGAAGCCGCCGATCTGCAATCCGTCGGCCATCGCTATCGGCGTGGCTGCGAGGCACAGCAGCCCAAGGAAGAAGCCTTGCAACGCTTTCATGCACCGCTCCCTGGGCAAAACCCAATGTGCTTAGGCGATTCTACGTAACGCTTTACGTAGGCCGCAAAGGTACGCTGTCACCTGTCCGATGGACTGACGGAGACACTGATGAACAAGGTATTTGCCAGCGCTGCCGAGGCGCTGAAGGATGTGGTCAAGGACGGCCAGCTGATGGCGGTCGGCGGCTTCGGCCTGTGCGGCATCCCGGAGGCCCTGATCGCCGCGCTGCGCGACAGCGGCGTGAAGGATCTGACCGTCATCTCGAACAACGCCGGCGTCGACGGCTTCGGCCTGGGCCAGTTGCTGGAGACGCGCCAGATCAAGAAGATGATCTCCAGCTATGTGGGCGAGAACAAGGAGTTCGAGCGTCAGTACCTGGCCGGCGAGCTCGAGCTGGAATTCACCCCGCAGGGCACGCTGGCTGAGAAGCTGCGCGCCGGCGGCGCCGGCATCCCGGCCTTCTTCACCAAGACCGGCGTGGGCACCATCGTGGCCGAGGGCAAGGAGCTGCGCGAGTTCGACGGTGAGACCTATGTGATGGAACGCGCGCTGCAGCCCGACATCGCGCTGGTCAAGGCTGACGTTGCCGACCGCTCGGGCAATCTGCGCTTCAACCTCACTGCGCGCAACTTCAACCCGGCCGCCGCGATGGCCGGCAAGCTTTGCATCGTCGAGGTCGAGCGCATCGTCGCCACCGGCGAGATCGCGCCGGACGATGTGCACCTGCCGGGCATCTATGTGCACCGCATCGTGCACAACCCGACGCCCGAGAAGCGCATCGAGAAGCGCACCACCCGCGCCCGCAAAGTCTGAGGAGAACAACCATGGCCTGGACCCAAGACCAGATGGCCGCACGCGCGGCCCAGGAGCTGCAGGACGGCTTCTACGTGAACCTCGGCATCGGCATCCCGACGCTGGTAGCCAACTTCGTGCCCGACCATATCGAGGTCTGGCTGCAGAGCGAGAACGGCATGCTGGGCATCGGCCCCTTCCCCTATGAGGACGAGGTGGACGCCGACCTGATCAATGCTGGCAAGCAGACCGTCACCACCATCAAGGGCTCGTCGATCTTCGGCAGCCACGACAGCTTCGCGATGATCCGCGGCGGCAAGATCAATCTCTCGATCTTGGGCGCCATGCAGGTCACGGCCAAGGGCGACCTGGCCAACTGGATGATCCCCGGCAAGATGGTCAAGGGCATGGGCGGCGCCATGGACTTGGTGGCCGGCGTCAAGCGCGTGATCATCCTGATGGAGCACGTGGCCAAGAAGAAGGACGGCACCGAGGACCTGAAGATCCTGGCCGAGTGCACCTTGCCGCTGACCGGGCAGGGCGTGGTCGACCGCATCATCACCGACCTGGGCGTGATGGACGTGACGCCTGAGGGCCTGAAGCTCGTCGAGCTGGCCGACGGCGTGACGCGCGAGTTCATCCAGAGCAAGACGGGCGTGCCCTTGCTCTGACACGCACTCGGACTCGGGTCAAGAAAGGCTGACGGCGACGTCAGCCTTTTTTTCTTACGCACTCGAAAACGCTGATGTGGCGTTCCTGTGTAGTGATTGGCATCAGACGTAACGGCGTGCACGCTTTGGGTGAAACTGACGCAAAGCATGGCTACATTGCGGCCATTGCTGTCCCACAAGCCCTGAGGTCCCGCCGTGAAACACAGCCTTCAAGACAGGCCAGCCGTCGACGTCCTGCTCGACCCTGCTGCCCCACCACCTGAGGCCGGGGGGGGCTTGCGGACCTCATCGGCAGACCAGCCGGCTGAGCACACGGCCGGGCCGCTGGGTGGCGCAGCGCTGCTGGCCTCAGCCTCGGCCGCTTTGCTGGCGGCCTGTGGCGGCGGTGGCGGCGGCGGTGATGCTCCAGCGCCGGCCCCCGCACCTGCACCTGCGCCAGCACCAGCACCAGCACCAGCACCAGCACCATCACCAGCACCAGCGCCAGCGCCAGCGCCAGCGCCGACACCGGCGCCAGCACCGCCGCCTGCGTCAGTCACCGATGCAGAGGCTGCTCGTTTCCTGGCGCAAGCCGGTTTTGCGGCGACCAGCAGCGAGATCACGGCGCTCAAGTCCAAGGGCTTGTCGGCCTGGCTTGACGAACAGTTCGCGATGCCTCGCACCCAGTCGCATTACGACTGGATGGTGGCCAAGGGCTATGCGGTCGAGGCCAATCGCGATGGCTTCAACGGCACGGACAACACGCTGTGGCGCAAGCTGATCGGTGCGCCCGATGTGCTGCGGCAGCGGGTCACTTTGGCGTTGTCCGAAATCTTCGTGGTCTCGATGGCCGGGCTGCCGGTCAACTGGCGCGGATTTCTGACCGCGTCCTATGTGGACTGGCTGGAGCAGCATGCCTTCGGCAGCTATCGCCAGCTGCTCGAAGCGGTCTCGCTGTCGCCCGCGATGGGCGTGTACCTGAACATGCGTGGCAATCGCAAGGAAGAGCCCAGCACTGGTCGCGTCCCTGATGAGAACTATGCGCGCGAGGTGATGCAGCTGTTCACCATCGGCCTGGTGGAGCTGAACCTGGACGGCACACCCAAGCTGGGTGCCAATGGCAAGCCACAGGACACCTACACCCAGACGCAGATCACCGAGCTGGCACGGGTGCTGACCGGTTGGGAATTCGACAACGCCTTGCCGGATGACCCCGGCTACGCACGCCGGCCGATGGTGCATGTGGCCAGCCGCTTCTCGACTGGCGCCAAGAAGGTGCTGACAGCGGACATTCCGGCCACCGCCGATGGCCCGGCAGCGCTCAAGACTGCGCTGGATACTCTGGCCAACCACCCCAATGTCGGCCCTTTCATCGGCCGTCAGCTGATCCAGCGCCTGGTCTGCTCCAACCCCAGCGCGGCCTATGTGCAGCGTGTCGCCAGCGTGTTCAACAACAACGGCGCCGGCCAGCGCGGCGATCTGAAGGCGGTGGTTCGCGCCATCCTGCTGGACAGCGAGGCGCGCACCGTGTCTACGGCACCCTCGGGCGGCAAGTTGCGCGAGCCGGTGCAACGCTTCCTTCAGTGGGCGCGCAGTGTCGGCCTGAACTCGCCGACCGACAAATGGGATGTGGGCAATCTCTCAGACCCCTCCACCCGTCTGGGACAGAGCCCCTTGCGCGCCCCGTCGGTGTTCAATTTCTTCCGCCCCGGCTATGTGCCGCCGAACTCGGTGCTGGGCAACAACGGCATCACCGCGCCTGAGTTCCAGCTCTGCAACGAGAGCACGGTGGCCGGCTACTTGAACTACATGCAGAGCGTGATCGTCAACGGCGTCGGCGAGCTCAAGCCCAGCTACAGCGCCGAACTGGCGGCGGCCAATGACGTGCCGGCCCTGGTGGCGCGCTGGTCGCTGCTGCTGGCGGGTGATGGTCTGAGCGCCGCGACGCGAAGCACCATTGCCACCGCGGTCACCAGCATTGCCGCCACCAACGACACCGGACGGCTCAACCGCATCTACGCGACGCTGTTGATGATCCTGGCCTGTCCTGAATACCTGATCCAGAAATGAGGCGCACCATGACGAGCAAGCCAAGAATCGGACTGGCCGCGCTGCAGCGCCGTGAGTTCCTGCGCCGCGGTGCCGCCTTGGGCATCGCCGGCACCGCCACACCCTGGGCCTTGAACCTGGCCGCCATCGGTGAAGCCGCGGCGCAGACCGCGCCCAGCGACTACAAGGCCCTGGTCTGCGTCTTCCTCTACGGCGGCAACGACTACGGCAACACCCTGGTGCCTTATGACCAGGCGTCCTACAACAGCTACGCGCAGATCCGCCAGACCATTGCCACGCCGCGTGCTGATCTGGCTGCTACCTTGCTGTCGCCGGCCACCGCGCTGGCCGACGGCCGGCAGATGGCCCTGGCGCCGCAGATGAGCCGGCTCAAAGGTGTGTTCGATGCCGGCCGGCTGGGCGTGCTGCTCAATGTCGGCCCGCTGGTGCAACCCACCACGCTGGCGCAGTACAGGGCGCAGAGCGTGCCGCTGCCGCCCAAGCTGTTCTCGCACAACGACCAGCAGAGTGTCTGGCAGGCCTCCAACCCTGAGGGCGCCACCACCGGCTGGGGCGGGCGCATGGGGGATCTGTTCTTGAACTCCAACGCTACCAGCACCTTCACCTGCATCAATGTCTCGGGCAATGCGGTCTTCATGTCCGGCCAGCAGGCGGTGCAGTACCAGATCTCCACCAGCGGCGCGGTGGCCATCAACGGCGTGACGCGGCCGCTTTTCGGCTCGCAGGCTTGCGCCAATGCGTTGCGCACGCTGATCACCGACAGCCGCAGCCACTGGATGGAGCAGGAGCTGAACCGCGTGGTGAGCCGCTCAGTCAATGCGCAGGCCTCGGTCAGCTCCGCGCTGGCCAGCCTGCCGGCGCTGGCCACGGCCTTTCCGGCCAACAACAGCCTGGCCACCCAGTTGCAGATGGTGGCGCGGCTGATCGGCTCGCGCAGCAGCCTGGGCGCCAAGCGCCAGGTCTTCTTCGTATCTCTCGGCGGTTTCGATCTGCACGACTTCCTGCCACAGCAGCATCCGGGCTTGCTGACCAACGTCAGCGAGGCGATGGGTGCCTTCCACGACGCGCTGGTCGAGCTGGGCGTGATCAACAACGTCACAGCCTTCACCGCCTCGGATTTCGGCCGCACGCTGACCAGCAACGGCGACGGCTCCGACCACGGCTGGGGCAGCCACCATCTGCTGATGGGCGGCGCGCTGAAAGCACGAAGCATCTTCGGCAAGTTGCCCGCGGTGAGCGTCAACGGCCCGGACGATGTGGGGCAGGGCCGGCTCTTGCCCACCACGGCTGTGGACCAGCTGGCCGCGTCGCTGGCCACCTGGATGGGCGTTAGCGCCAGCGATCTGCCGCGGGTGCTGCCGCAAATCAGCAATTACACCCAGCGCGACCTCGGCTTGTTCGCTTGAGGCGCTGCGGCCGTCAACGCGCCAGCAGCCCGTCGAACTGACGCGCGGCCTTGGCGCGCCGGGCCTGCTCCTGGCGGCCGAACTGGTCCTGCTGCAGCGCTTCTTCATTGAGGCGTTCGCGCACAGTCATCGGCCGGGCCTGGCCGGCGGCAAGCGCGGCCTGATCAAGGTTCTGACCCCAGCTGAGGCCGCGCCGCAGCTGGATCGGCGCGGCCAGCTTTGAGGCCGAATCTGCCGCCAGCCAGGGCATCAGGTCGGCCAGCACCAGAGCCACGCGCGGCTTCACCGCGGCATCTCCGATGCGCCCGCGCTGGCCCCAGGTGACGATCAAATCAGCGCTGGGCGAGCCCTCCGGCTGACGCGGCGTGATCGCGTAGTCGCGCAACACACCGTAGCGAAGCTGCATCAGCGCTTCTTCCAGCAGCATCGCGGCATCTTCACGCGGCACGCTCTGGCTGGCAGGCAGCGAGTAGCTGTAGTCGTCGGTGACGCGGTCGAGGCTGAAGAAGCGTGTGATGTCGTCCGGCGTGTAGGCGTTCTGCACCGCTGTTGCGGTCTCGCCGAAGAACAGCACGCGGCCAAGCGCCACCATCTCCTGCGAGAAGAAGGGCAGCTGTTGCTGAAGCTGTTGCGAAGCAGTGCTGGCCGGCACCGCTTCATAGACGCGCAGATTAGAGGGCAGCGAGGCATGCACGCGCGGCGGCAGGAAATCGGCCGCATGCGCCAGCTCGTGATAGAGCAGACGCCCCAGCTCGAAGCGCAGCTCGCTAATGTCGCGGCTGCCGCGCTCCCTCACCGGATAGGCCTTGACCGCATGGCTGTTGTTCAGCACATAGCGCCAGGGCGAGCTGTAGGAGAGGGTCTTGCCGTAGGCGCTGCGCGGATCGGGCGATTCGCTGAGCGTGTCGCGCTGGGCCGGGGTCAGCCACAGAAACGATGCGTCCAGATAGATTGCGCCGGTGGCGCTCCAGTAGAAGGCCGGCCGCACGCGCGAGCCGATCACCACGGCGGTGGTGGCGTTCAGCATACGGCGGAAGTCGCCGTTCGGATCCTGCTCGCGCAGGAAGCGCTCGAACACCTCGCCCATCCAGTCGTTGGACACCAGTACCCGCTGCATCACCTGCTCGACGCTGGGCGCAGCGCCGCCGGTGGACTGCCCCAGCAGCGGCAGGCGTCCCAGGGTGCAGAGATTGTTGGGCGAACCGCCGCTCAGGCCCGGGTGGTAGATGCAGTCGGACAGCGCCGCGGCATGCGGGCTGGTGTCAACATAGGGGTAGACGCGGCTGCTCGGGCTGTCGGCGCCGAACAGCGGGCTGGCGGCAGCATTGGGTGGTGTCTGCACCAGCAGGCGGAACTCATCGCTGAAGCTGCGACCATCGGCCAGCGTCAGTTGGGCGCGCAAGCTCAGCAAGCTGTCGCCGCTGACGCTGGGCGCCTTGAATATCAGCAGACTGTCATCGATCTTGTCCAAGCTCGGCGTCGGGCCGCTGAGCACGCTCCACTGATAGCGCGCGCCGCTGAGCTGAGCTTCGCTGAGGCCGCGCGGCCAGGCGCGCAAGGACAGGCTGCCGCCGCTCCACACCGAAGGCTCGCCGCGCACCGTCATGCCGGCACTGCTGTCCTCTGCCTTGGCGTTGAGGCTCAGTTCGCCGCTGAAGGGGCGGCCATTGGCATCGGAGAAGCTGACCGACAAGCGATAGGCGCCGGCGCTTGGCGGCTCGATGCTCAAGGCCGGCGAGCGGGCCGAGCTCAGCGCCAGGGTGGGGCCGGACAGCTGGGCCCAGCGCGGATTCACCAGGCGGCCGCTGCCGCAGGCCAGCAGGCTGATCTCGCTGGCGCGGCCGGTCAGCGGCTCGCTGTCGAAGGCCAGCCTTGCCACCGAGCCGCTCTCGCAACTCTGGCTCAGTGGTGGCACGCTCGGCGCGGGCGGGGTGGGGGGCACCGGCGCCTCGGCGCCTGAACCTCCGCCGCCGCCGCAGCCGGCCAGCACAGCACTCAGGAGCAAGCCCAGCGCGGCCACGCCTCGCGTCGCGCGGCCGCCAAGGCCACGGGGCTTGGTGCATTCGTGGTCATGTGTCGTGGCGCTTTGGTGGGGGGGCAGCTCTCTCACGCGGGTCTCCGGCTTGACGGTGCAGGAAGTTTCCCATGGCGGAGGGGCTGGTTACCATCGGACGATGTCATTCGCTGATCACTCACTCCGTCGCCCGCGCCTGTGCTTGCTGGCGCTTGTTGTCACCCTGACCGCGTGCAGCACGCCGCCGCCCGTGCCCCCATCAGCCGCGCCGCTGCAACCCGAGGGCGCCAGCGGCTACCAGGCCAAGCCGGGCTGGCAGTTCCAGCGTCAGGCGGTGGCGGCGGCCAATCCGCTGGCCACTGAAGCGGGCGCGCAGATCCTGCGCCAGGGAGGCAGTGCGGTGGATGCCGCAGTGGCCGTGCAGATGGTGCTAACCTTGGTTGAGCCTCAATCCAGCGGCATCGGCGGCGGTGCCTTTCTGATGCATTGGGACGGCCAGCGCGTGCAGGCCTTCGATGGCCGCGAGACCGCGCCGGCCGCCGCGGACGAGGCCCTGTTCCTGCAGCCGGACGGCAAGCCCATGCCCTTCATCAAGGCGGTGGTCGGCGGCCGCTCGGTGGGCGTGCCCGGCGCGGTTCGCATGCTGGAGCTGGCCCAGCGTCAGCATGGCCGCCTGCCCTGGGCGCAGCTTTTCGAGCCCGCCATCCAGTTGGCCGAGCAGGGCTTTGAAGTCAGCCCGCGTCTGCATACCTTGCTGTCGACAGAGACGGCGCTGAAGCAGGACAAGCAGGCCTTGGCCTACTTCTTTGATGCCGAAGGCAAGCCCTGGCCGGTGGGCCACCGGCTGCGCAATCCTGCCCTGGCGGCAGTGCTGCGTGCGATAGCCCAGCGTGGCAGTGCGGCCCTTCATGAGCCCGGCACCATCGCCGCTGATCTGGTCGGCCGGGTGCAGAACCATGCTGGCAACCCCGGCCGGCTGACTCAGGCCGATCTCAGCGGCTATCAGGCCTTGGAACGCGAGGCGCTGTGCCATGTATGGCGCGCACGCTGGCGCATCTGTGGCTTTCCGCCGCCTTCCAGCGGCCATCTGACGCTGATGCAGATGCTCTACCTGATGGATGCCAAGGGTATGCCGACCCAGCAACTGGCTGGCGGCGTGCCGACGGCCGAGATGCTGCACCTCTACACCGAGTCCGCCCGCCTGGCCTTTGCCGACCGCGCGCAGTACATCGGCGACCCGCGCTTTGTCGCCGCGCCGGGTGGGCGCTGGGACAGCCTGCTGGACGCAGGCTATCTGCGCAGCCGCGCCGCCTTGATCGGCGAGCAAAGCATGGGCAGCGCCAAGGCCGGCCAGCCCGGCACGCTGCGCCAAGCCTGGGCACCGCAGGCCGAGCAGCCCGAGTATGGCACCAGCCACATCAGCGTGATCGACGCGCAAGGGCGTGCGGTGGCGCTGACCACGAGCATCGAGGCAGTGTTTGGCTCGCGCCTGATGAGCGATGGCGGCAGCGGCCTGCCCGGCGGCTATCTGCTGAACAACCAACTGACCGATTTCGCGCTGGCGCCGCGCGATGCGCAGGGCGTGCCGGTGGCGAATCGGCTGGAGCCCGGCAAGCGTCCGCGTTCATCGATGAGCCCGACCCTGGTGTTCGACGCACGCGACGGCCGCCTGTTGATGAGCCTGGGCTCGCCGGGCGGCCCCGCCATCATCCACTTCACCACCAAGACGCTGCTGGGCACGCTGGCCTGGGGGCTGGATGCTCAGCAGGCCGTCAACCTGCCCAACTTCGGAAGCTTCAACGGACCGACGGTGCTGGAGGCAGGGCGGTTCCCGGCGGCGACCGTCGACACGCTTAAAGCCCGTGCCCATGTGGTGCAGCAGATCCATATGCCCAGCGGCCTGCAGGCGATCGAGCGCAAGTCGCCAGGCTGGTTCGGCGGTGCCGACCCGCGGCGCGAAGGGGTGGTGCGTGGCGACTGAGGTTTTAGCGCGGCTGCAGCGCCTCAGGCCCGCAGGCCGCCTGGCCTGGCCGTCAGCTGCTGGGCGATGGCCGCCTTCAGTGGCGGTAGCGCTTGCGCCAGGCGCAGCACGCCTTGGCGCAGCAGACGTGCCGGCCTGCGCTCGTCGGTGAACAGCTTCACCACCGCATTGGTGCCTTGATATATCGGCCAGGTGTCGCGTCGATGGCCCGTGGCGTAACGCTGAAGCGGCGCGTCGGCGCCCAGGCTGTAGCGGCTGCCAGCCAGCTCGGCCGCCAGGCGCTGCACGCCGTACAGACCGAAGTTGTAGCCATGCGCGGTGACTGGGTGCATGCCCACCGCGGCGTCGCCGACCAGCGCGAAGCGCCGCGCGGCGAAGCGGTGCGCATAGGTGGCCACCAGCGGGTAGTGGTGGCGCGGCCCGGCCAGCTTGAGCGCACCCAGGCGGTTCTGGCTGTGCTGCTGCACCCAGTCCAGCCATTGCCCCTCGCTCCAGCCGCGCTGCAACTCGGCCTGGTCGGTGGGCAGGGTCAGCACCAGCGAGCTGAGCTTGGGCGAGACGCCGCCCAGCGGCAGCCAGGCCATGGTGTGGCCGTGGTGGAAACATTCCAGCGCCTGGTCCTGATGCGGCTGCTCATGCTCGATGCGGGCCAGCAGCACGCTGCGGCCGAAGTCGCGCATCTCGGCGCCGATGCCGGCCAGGCGGCGCAGCGCCGAGAAGCGGCTGTCGGCGGCGATCACCAGCGGGGCGGAAAGGCGCGCGCCATCGGCCAGCATCAGCGTGGCTGCGGCTGAGTCGAGGCTCAGCGCCACCACCCGGGCTTCACAGCGCAGCTGCACCAGCGGCCGACGCTGCACGCCCAGCCAGGCGATGTGGCGCAGCCAGTGGTTGGGCACCAGCGCGCCGAGGTCGCTGCGGGCGTCGGCAAAGTGCAGCGAGTCGGACGCTCTGCCGTTGAAGACGCGGGCCTGGCACAACGGCGAGATGGCCTGCGGAGGCAGGTCTTGCCAGGCACCAAGCTGCTGCAGGATGGCCATGCCACGGTGCGTCAGTGCGATCTCGCGGCCGTCCTCGGCCGGGTCGGCCAGCTCGCGTTCGCTTGCGGATTCCAGCACCGTGCTGGCGATGCCGGCGTCGGCCAGCGCGCAGGCCATGGACAGGCCGACAGGGCCGCCGCCGACGATCAGGGCTTCAACTTTTCTCACAGATGCGCCATGCAAGGGACAGGGCGTTCAGGCTAGCACTCGGGTGTTCGTGGAAGCTTGATGCAGCTCAGTCCAGCTCAAGCCGCAAGCGGGCTGCGCTCGTGGATCAGTGGCAAAGGTTGTCCGATGGCGTGATGCCGCCGTCCTTTGAAGCGACCGACAGGCAGCCGAGCATGCTAGCGAACAACTGCTGGTGTTTCGCAGTGTCGCCCGAGGCCGCACGTTCGCGTAGGCGGTCGAAGGCACTGCGGTGCACGGGATCGCTCAGCATCGGATCCGAGGCCCAGAAGATGAGTGGAACGCGGCGCTGCTCGGGTGGCGCGATCGCCCTCGGCGTGCCATGAAAGTGCAAACCGTCCCCAATCGACTCGCCATGGTCGGATGTGAAGACGACGAGAGCCTTGCGGTCTCGCAGGTGATCCAGCATCTGGGCCACAACGTAGTCGCCGTACAGCACCGAGTTGTCGTAGGAGTTGATGAGTTGCTCGCGACTGCAAGCCTGGTTGGGGTTCAAGCACTCTGGAGTCCAGCGGGCAAAACTGCGCGGATGTCGTTGGCTGTAAAGAAAGTGGGAGCCTTTCAAATGCAGGACGATCATGTGACGGCCGTCCGGATGACGGCGAAGAGAGTTCTCGACTTCCGGCAGCAGCAGGCCATCCAGTGGCTGTGTATGTCCGCTCTGGGCGTCGGCGACGATGAGCTCGCGCATCTTGTAGTAATCGGGGCCGACGCGATGGTAGAAGCCGACCTCGCTCTGCATGGCGAAGAGTTCGGTGGTGAACCCGAGTTCACGAAATACGCTGAAGACCTTCTGCTCATCGATCCGGTCCGGCGCAAAGCCTTGGCCGGGGACAACGCCTTCAGGCCGCACGAACATGCAGGCCAGGGACAGGCGAGTGGATGTGTCACACGATTCGGCCCGGAATGCCACCAGGCTGGGCTCCTTGGACAGGCGAGGCGTCGTGTCTCGCTCGTAGCCCAGCAGTCCGAGGTGGTCATGCCGCGTCGTCTCTCCGATGACCAGCACCACCGTCACTTCATCCAGCGGCGTGCGCTCCTGGTAGGTGTAGTGCTCCGCCGGATCACTCAATCGATGCTCGCGCATGGCCCCTGTGGCGCGATTGGCGGCGGTCATGCTCAGACCGGAGAGCCAGTTCGTCGGCACATATCTGTGGGCTACCAGGCCTGATGGGCTCACGGCTGGCTTCAGGCCGTGGTGCTGCTCGGCTTGATGCCGGACAGCGGCATCACTGGCGAACGCCAGGCCCAGCGCAGCGCCCAGCAGGACCAGGCGATGAAGCCAGGAACGCCAGCGACCCAAGCTCTGATGGCCGGGCTTGTGCCGCACTGCGAAGCGCCACCAGGCCAGCAGTGGCGCAACGCCCAGCAGGAGCAGCCACACCACCAGTTCGTATCCCAGTTTTTCGCGCGAGAGAGCTTGATCACTCGCCAGCACCGCTTGCACGATGCCGTAGCCGATGACAACGTCATACCGCACCATGTAGTAACTGGCCGCGACGGATAGCAGGGTCAGGACCGCACCGCTGACCAGCAGCACGGCGCGTCCCAGGCATGAGAGCGTGACAGTCAAGAGCAGGCAGACGGCCAGAACCAGACCGGCTTCGGCCGCGAGCGTGGTCGCCCAGGTCCCGCCACGGGCACCGGCTTCAGTCAGGGCAAAACCGCGCTCGACCAGCTCCGGGGCATTGAGGCACAAGGCCAAGTAGAGCGCCAGCACGACGGCTGCAGCCAGCGAGCTGGGCTCCAGCTTCGAATAGGCAGCTGGGGTCAGGGGAACTGGTTTCATACGTCGACGGCGCGGCCTGTCATCGGAGGGCCTCAAGCTTACCGGGCGATGAATCTCCGCAAGAGCCTTGCGGGCAAGTTCGTGACAGCCGCGGTAAGAAAGGCTGCGGGCGCAAGCCGAAGCTTCTTGTCGCCGGCATCAATTTGCGAGGGCGCCTGTCGGGCGGCTTCGACTCAGCTTGCCCGTGCGCCTTGGCCCAGCCCGCTCGTCGTCAGTGCCACCTCACAGCCGGTACGCCATGCTGCTCCACGAGCGGGCGGCGGGCCGCCCGGCTTGCTTCAGTAGCTCTTGCTTCGCAGTGCAGAAACAGCGAGCACCGCCAGCGCCGCGTACAGCAGCCCGCTCCAGATCTCGTAAGGCAGGCCCAGCAGCCGGTAGGCCGCGGCCTCGGCGCAGGTGGCAGTGACCATGAAGACGTCGGGCCAGAGTTCTTCCAGATTCAGCGCCACCAGCAGCCGATCGGCAAAGGTCATGTCGCAGGAATCCAGCTTTGCGGCGACCTCGTGCTGATAGTAGGCGGCCACCAGCCCGGCCAGTGTCAGCAGCAGGATTAGCCCCAGCGCCGCATTGCGCAGCGGGCGCTGTTTGCTCGCCAGCCAGCCGAGACCGGCCACCGCGGCGATTAGCAGGTAGACGCCGCGTTGCATCACGCACCAGGGGCAGGGCTTGACGCCAAAGCCATGCTGGGCAAGCAACGCAGCACCGACCGACAACAGACAGGCGAGGCAGATGAAGGCCAGCACGCGCGCCGGCAGGCGGTTCGCAGGCAGGAACATCAGGCCGCTGCGTCCACTTCGGCAATCAGCTCGATCTCCACGCAGGAGCCGCGCGGTATCTGCGCCACGCCGAAGGCGCTGCGGGCGTGGGCGCCGACGGCCGGGCCGAAGACTTCGCCCAGCAGCTCGGAGCAGCCGTTGGTGACCAGGTGCTGCTCGGTGAACTCGGGCGTGCTGTTGACCAGGCTCATCACCTTGACGATGCGCTTGACGCGGCCCAGGTCACCGCCCACGGCTGCCTGCAGCGTGCCCATCAGCTCGATCGCGATCGAGCGCGCCGCGGCCTGGCCGGTGGCGGTGTCAGTATCCAGCCCCAGCTTGCCGACCCAGGGCGTGCCGTCCGGCTTCTTGGCGATGTGGCCGGAGAGGAAGACCAGGTTGCCGGTCTGGACGAAGGGCACGTAGGCAGCGGCCGGCACCGAGACGGGCGGCAGGCTGATGCCGAGGGACTGCAGGCGCTGATAGACCGGATGGGAGGCTTGGCTCATGGGGCTACTCGGACAAGAAGAAAACGGTTAAAACACAGTGGCGGGCATCCTACACCGTGACGCGGCGGCGATTGCGGATACGGCGCGGGTGTCGGGGACCACGGTCGTTCACGCTTGAGCCACGGGAGGGCCATGGCTGAGGACTCCTAGCGCGCCCACCACTGGACGGCGCTGGGTCTGGCCTGGTTGGTCCTGCTGCGGCAATGCGCCGCACTGCCTTCGCCCGCCGTGCAGTTGGGTCTGCTGTCACTGGCCCTGGGCGCCCTATGCTCGGCCTGGCGTTGCGCCCGTGCCTGCCTGCGCTGTGCCCGCCGTGGCGCTGGCGTTGCCGGCCTTCAGCCAAGGCGCCTAGCGTGCCGAGCAGCGTCTGGCCGTGGCGCTGGATCCGGCCGGGGAGGGGCGCGATCTGTGGGTCGAGGGCCGGGTCGCGTCGCTGCCGCAGGCGGTGCAGGGACAAGGTGGCTTTCCGGGCTGGCGTTTCGAGTTCAAGCGCGAAGGCCCGGAGAGCGACCCGCAGCCGGGCGCTGCCCAGCCCGCTGGCGTGCCCGAGCGCCTGCTGCCGAGAGCTAGTACTGCGCGGGCGGCAGCGAGCAGGCGCAGCCGCGCTGGCAGGCTGGCGATCGATGGCGCCTGCTGCTGCGACTGCGCCAGCCCAATGGCCTGGGCAATCCGCAGGGCTTTGACCATGAACTGCATCTGTTCGAGCAGGGCTTGCTCGCCACCGGCGTGGTGCGGCAGACGACGCTGCTGGAGGCGAGCGGGGCGTGGCGGCAGGGCCGGGCGCGGCGGTGGCAGCGCGATGCGATCCACCAGCAGGTTGGCGATGCTTCCAGCGCCAGTGTGCTGGCTGGCCTGAGCCTGAGTGACCAGGCGGCCAGCCGCATCGAGGAGTTGCTGCCCCACCAGTGCCAGCCTAGAGCCTGACGCCGAAGAAGCTGGCGCCAAACGGCAGCGCGACGACGAAAGGATCGATCACATGCGGCTGACGACGACAGCACCATCACTCTCAACCAAATCGTCGCGCGACATATGGTCGCGATGCTCGCCCGTCGGCCGAACTCGGTTCAAGGTGTCGCGGCTAGCCGTACGGTCTTCAAGATTGACGGACTGGACGCTCACTGTTGGGCAGCGCGGCCGTAGCGGCGATCAGTAGGAGAGCCACACTCTTGCCCGCACTGGCGCCGACGAGGTCAGAGCGCCCGATGAGAGCTTGCGCATCAATGATTGGAGTGGTGTTCATTCGCTCATTCCCGGGAATGAGCCAGATACAGCCGCTCCCTCAACTGAATTCAAGTGGGTAGTTGGCAGTGCGTCAGCCTTCGCGCGTCTTTCGTTCGATATGGCAATAAAGTAGCTCCAACGATAAAACTAGCACGTTGATGCCATTTATCGTTGCGTCCGTTGTAGAGCTAAAGTAGTATCTACACAGAAAATACTACTTTGCTACCATGAAAACTATTCGCGATGTCTCAGACGCACTTCGGGATTCGGTGACGCACCAAGCCATTCGTCAGGCCGACCTCAAAGCACTTGCAGGCATTTCCCAGCGAACTCTGACGAATGTTCTCAGTGGGAAGCAGGACTTCAAGGTGAGTACGCTCCTCGCGCTTTCCGACCGATTGGGATTCGAGTTGGTCCTTGTTCCCAAGGGCGTGTCTGCAGCTGTTGAAGCCGGCCCAACCGCCGCGCCAATAGTGAAGTCTCGAGTTGAAGCTGCACTTGAGCGCGTACGTAGGGCCGCTGAGCCAGGCAGTATTCGGGAGCAAGCCAACTCTCCCAAGGACATGCGACAACGAATGGCCGCGGCGTTTGGTCGGGAGCCGCTTGCTCAAACTCCAACTAGCTGGTCGACCCGCAAAGCCAAATGATCATTCGGCCGCTGGGAATCTTTCTGCCAATCGGTGCTCGAGTCGGAGTCCTCTTTCAGTACCGGCTATCAGACGATGCTGTCACGACGCGATTTGTGGCGGACGAAGCGTTCATTGGACTTGCGTCGCAACCCACGCTGTCAGCTTTGTACTTGGCTAACACGCCTGCGGAGCAGGAAACGTTGTGGAGAGATGTCCGCTCGACGGTCATGAACGGGAGCTACTCAAACAAAAATGGATGGCTGCTTCCAGCGTTCTTCCAGAACTTGCTCCCTGAGGGAGTGTTCAGGGACCGCATTGCTGAGACCCGGGGGTGTGACCCGAAGGACCACTTTGAGATGCTGGCAGCCTGCGGGAAGGACTTGCCTGGAGGGCTATATGCGCTCCCAGTGGACCTGTCGCATGAGGAGATGCAACGCTACGTGACAGAGGACAGCGACGCCCTAGAGATGTCGGTCGTTGCACAGCCTCTCGACGAGGGCGTCTCCTTGTCTGGCGTCCAACCAAAGGTTGGGGCCAACTTTCACGATGGGCGCTACGTTGGGCGAACCAAGAACCAAGACACGCGCATCATCGCGAAGCTTCCCGTTGTGAATCAGCCTCTTCTTCCAGAGGTGGAGGAGCTTTCACTCAGGCTAGCGCATGCCGCGGGAGTCGACACTTGTTCGGCGCGTCTTGCGCCGCTAGAGCTGCTCGCAATCGAGCACGGGTACGACTTGGGAGAAACGGATTCACAAACACAGTTCCTTGCTGTGCAGCGCTTTGACCGGACACCTGATGGACGAGTTCATTGCGAGGACATTGCGCAGGTGTTGGGCGTCATGCCGGAAGACAAGTACGGTGAGCTCAACGGAGACGAGCGGACGACGTACTTGGACGTCGCGGCTGTCCTCCACTCGTTTGCGAGCATGGGGGAGGAAGCTGTGCACGAATTGCTTCGTCGAATCGTCGTGAATGAGCTCCTTGGCAATCCCGACATGCATCTCAAGAACATTGGAGTCATTTACCGCGATGGGGTGACGCCGACCTTGAGTCCCGCGTACGACATCGTTGCGTATGCGGCATTCAGCAAGAACACCGGGCACGCACTGCGCCTGCTCCCTAGGAGCCTATATCCGTCGAGGGAGCATTCCCAGGAGGGACTGCCGAGTCCGAAGCAGAAGCTGTCGCCGGCAGTTGTTCGTGCCATGTGTCAGGCTCTGAACATCATTGAGGCACCAGCAACAGCTGCAGTTCGTGAGACCGTGAAGAAGGCGTTCAAGTCGTGGCCACAGATGATTGAAGAATCCGCCATCACAGCTGCGCAGAAAGCGAGGCTACTCGAGCATTTCCGCAGTCACACGATGATTCAATCCCTTCAGCATCGCGCAGAAAGGCACAAGTCATTTTGAACGGAGAGTGGCAATCCTCGTGCGCCCGCTGAGCGCCGGTGAGGGAGGGGGCTGCCCCGACGACGGTCCTGGAGACAGTGATGCAGATAGCCCGGCGCCAGTGCAGCAGCGCCTGCGCTTCAGGACGGCTTGGCCGCGATGCGATAACGCCGCAGCTCACGGCCCAGCTCGATCACCGCCATCGCGTAGTAGGACGACCAGTTGTAGCGCGTCAGCGCGTAGAAGTTGCTGGTGCCGGCCACATAGCTGGGCGCGGCGCTGCCGTTCTGCAGCTCCACCAGGGCCAGCGGCCCGGGGTGTTCACGGCCGCCTTCTGAAAGCTCGGCGCCGGCTTCGGCGAACTGCGCTGCGCTGAAGCTGGGCAGGATGTCGGGCGCCAGCAGGCGCGCGCGGTCGGCGGTGTCGACCGGCGCTGCCACCGTGTAGTGCGTTGGCATGCCGGGCTGCCAGCCATGCTGGGCGAGGTAGTGGGCCACCGAGCCGATCGCGTCCACCGGGCTGTTGATCAGGTCCACCCGGCCGTCGCCGTCGAAGTCGATCGCATGGCGGTTCCAGCTGCCCGGCATGAACTGCGGCCAGCCCATCGCGCCGGCATATGAGCCTTTCAGGCTGAAGGGGTCCAGCCCCTCGCGGCGCGTCAGTTTCAGGAACTCGGCCAGTTCGCCACGGAAGAACTCGCTGCGGTCCCGGCGCCCCTTGGGGAACTCGAAGGTCAGCGTGGCCAGCGCATCGATGACGCGGAAGTTGCCAGTGATCTGGCCGTAAAAGGTCTCGACACCGATCAGCCCGGCCACCAGCTCGGCTGGCACGCCGAAGCGCTGTTCGGCGCGCGCCAGCGCCTCGGCGTGGCTGTCCCAGAAGGCCAGGCCCGCCTGCAGGCGGCGCGGTTCGATGAAGCGGGCGCGGTAGGCGGCCCAATCCTTGGCGGTGCCGGCCGGCGGCGGCATCATCAGGCGCTGCACCAAAGGGATGACGCGGGCCTTGGCCAGCATTTGGCGCAGCGTCTCTTCATCGAAGCCATCGCTGGCGGCCAACTCGGCGCTGAAGCGGCGCAGCGCCTCGCGGTCACCCAGCGGCTGGCTCGGCAGCTCGCGCTTGGCTTCGCGTTTGACCACGCGTTTGGTTTCGCGCTTGGGTTCGCGCTTGGCCTTGGTGGTGCTGGGCTTGGGGTCCTTGTTCGGGGCGTTGGCTTCGCTCGGTGGCGCGGCCAGGGTCAGCGCCAGCGCGGCGCACAGCAGGGGCAGGAATCGGAGGGACATCGGCTACTCGATCAACAGATGGCCTGCAGCATACGTCCAGCGGCCGCCGGGCTCAGACGTCGCTGCGCAGCGTGCGAACCGTCGCTCGGAAATCACGCATCCAGCGCTGACGCGTGTGCCAGCTCTGCGGCTCGGCGCGCTGCGCGTAGCGCTGCTGCTCCAGCCTGTAGAGCAAGGCTGAAGCCGGCGCGGCCGGGGCGTGGCCAAAACGCTGCTCCAGCAGTGCGGCCCACTGGCGCGGCCCCTGGTGCGCCTGCGCCGGCAGGCCGAGCTGCTTCAGCTCACGCAGCACGGCCGCGCGCTGTCGGCTCCAGGCGTCGTGCGGCCGGGCCTGCCAGGCAGCCCAGCCGGCGCCGACCCCGGCCAGCAGCGCGATCAGTGCGGCGCTGAGCTGGCCCAGCGCCTGCCAATCCGGGCTGCTCCAGCCCAATCGTTTGAGCAGGTCGAACTGGTCGCTGCGCGAGTAGTTCAGCACCGTCTGCTGCCAGCGGTTGTTGAGCGTCTCCCAGCCGCGCCGCAGGCTGCGCCACAGCGCCGGGTTCATCTGCGTGAAGGCGCCGGCCAGCGCACCCTGCGGCGGCGACAGCACGCGGCTCAGGTCCACACGCTCGGGCGCGACCGCGGCGGTCGGGTCCACGCGCTGCCAGCCGCGGCCTTCGATCCAGACTTCGGCCCAGGCATGGGCTTGCGCGTTGCGCACCACCAGATAGCCATCCTGCAGCTCCGGGTCGGCGCCCTGGAAGCCGGTGACGATTCGCGCCGGCACGCCCAGCGCCCGCATCACCACCACAAAGCCGGCTGAGAAGTGCTCGCAAAAGCCCAGACGGCGTTCCAGCCAGAACTCGTCGATCAGGTGCTCGCCCGTCTCGCCATAGCGGCCCGGGGTCAGCGTATAGATGAACTCCTCCTGGCGCAGATGCTGCAGCACGGCCGCCACCAGCGCCTCGGCCAGCGGGCCATTCTCCAGGCCATCGAAGCGTGGCTGGCTGCGCAGGGCTGCGGCCCAGGCCAGGGTGCCGGGGTTGCGGCCCTGTGGCAGCGCCAGCTCAGGCTGCAGATCCAGCGGGCTGGCGTCGACGCCGCTGCGGTGCTCCAGGTAGGCGACTTGCTTGCTCAGGCGCAGGCGCTCGGTGATGGGGCGTGGCGCCAGCCATTGCAAATCCAGGCTGCGGCGCAGCGTCAGGCCGTCGGCCAGCAACTCGCTGCCCGGCGCTTGCGGGCTCATTTCCAGCAGCGGCAGCACTGACAGGCGCAGCGGCTCCAGCGTCAGTTCGTAGCGCAGCGCGGTGCCCTCCACCTGGGGTGCGGCGGCCTGGGCCTGCGCCGGCGTGATCGGCGCAGCGGCCGCGATGGCGGCCTGCGGGCTGCCCAGCGCGCGCCAGCGCCGGCCGTCAAAGCGCGTCAGCACCGGGCCGCGGAAGTACAGCGCAGCGGCGGGCGGCGGCGGGCCTTCGAAGCGCAGCCGCATCGCGATGCTGTCATCGTTGGCGATCTCGGCCATGGCGCCGAACTCCATCTCGCTGGACAGACCGGTGCGGCCCACCGAATCGCTGGGCACACCCCACAGCGGCGCGATGCGAGGGAACAGCACGAACAGCAGCGCCAGCACCGGCAGGCCGATGGCGGTGGTGCGGGCTGCCTGGCCGGCAGCCAGCCGCAGGCTGGGCTGGCCCACCGGCATCTGGGCCAGCACCAGGGCCGTCAGCAGGGCCCAGACCGACAGCAGGGTCCACAGCGCTGTCAGCAGCGACTGCGAATACAGATACTGGGTCAGCACCAGAAAGAAGCCCAGGAAGAACACCACGAAGGCGTCGCGCCGCGCGCGCAGCTCCAGCGTCTTCATCGCCATCAGCATCACCAGCATCGTGATGCCAGCCTCGCGGCCCAGCAGCGTGCGGTGGCTGAGCAGCGTCAGCCCGGCCACCAGGGCCAGCATCAAGCCGAGGCTCCAGCGCCCGGGCAGGGTCTGGCCTCGCCAGGCCAGCCAGCCGCGCCAGCCCAGCATCGCCACCGTCATCGCCGAGCACCAGGCGGGCAGGTGATCGGCATGCGGCAGCACGGTGCAGGCGATGGCGAACAGCAGGAAGAGCGTGTCGCGCGTCTCGCGCGGCAGATGGGTCAGGCGCTGGCGCCAGGCTTGCAGCGCGCTCATCGCCGCGGCTCCGCCAGTGCCAGCAGTTCCAGCGCGGCGTGGCGCTGGGCCGGGCCATGCTCGGGCGGTAGCTCCTGGCCGGCCAGCCGCAGGCCATAGGGCAGCAGGCGCGCATCGGCGGCCAGCACCCAGGCGCACAGGCGCGAAAGCCGCTGCTCAAAGTCGCCACCGCCGGCGTCCATCAGGTCCAGCCAGAGCCGGCGGCTGGCCGGCGCCAGGGTGTCGCGTACCAGCAGCGGCGTGTCGGCATCGCCGCTTTGCGCCGCTTTCTTCCACAAGACCTGGCGCAGGCTGTCGCCACGGCGGTAGGGACGTACACCTTCAAAGTCAGGCCCCGGCAGGCGGACACCGGCCGTGGCCTCGCCGCTATCGCCTTGTGCGGCCTGGGCGGGCAGCGGCGGTGCGTCGGACTCGGGCTTTGGATAAACCCAGGCCTTGGCTGCCGGGCGCCACACGCTCCAGGCCCGGAACAGACCCAGCGGAAAGCGCGTCTCGATGCGCAGGCCCGGCACCTGCCGCAGGCCGCGTTGCGCGGCGGTGTAGCGCAGCTGCAGCAGCGCATGGCCTTGGGCCGGTACGTCGCACCAGGCCAGCTCGGTCGGCCCGCCGGGCTGCTGAACGGCGATGCCGATGCCGAAACGCGCGCGCGATGGGTTGTGCAGGCGCACCTCGAGCGTCAGGTCCTCGCCGGCGAAGCCTGGGTTGGGCGCCTTCAGGTCCAGGCTCAGGCCCTTCAGGTTCGAGTGCGTGGCGTGCATGGACGCAAAACCGGCGCCGGCCAGCAGAAAGGTCAGGCCGTAGCCCAGGCTGAGCTGGTCGTTGATCGAGGCCAGCAGCAGCAGCAGCAGCGTGACGCAGAAGAACAGACCCGGCCGGCTGGGCAGGATGTAGATATTGCTCTGCCCCATCTGATGGGTGTCGCGAGCCGGGTGGCGGGCCTCCCACCAGGCCTGGGCGCGGCGACGCAAGGCCTGCAGCATGTCAGGGCAGGGGGATGGCTTCGATCATGGCGCGCACCTGCTCGCGCGCACCGCGGCCGGCACCGGCGCGCGGCCGCAGCCTGTGGGCGATGGTCTGCGGCAGGATGGCCTGGATGTCGTCCGGCGAGACATAGTCGCGCTGGTCCAGCAGCGCGCAGGCGCGGGCGGCGCGCAGCACCGCCAGGCCGGCGCGCGGGCTCAGGCCTTCGACGAACCATTGGCCCGAGCGGGTGGCGGCCAGCAGGGCCTGCAGATAGTCCAGCAGCGGCGGCGCGGCATGGATCTCGCGCACGGCGGCCTGGGCCTGCAGCAGCTCGGCCGGCGTCATCACCGCCTGAAGCGCGCGGATCGCGTCGCGGCTGTCCTGGCCCATCAGCAGTTCGCGTTCCGAGGCTTCGTCGGGGTAGCCCAGCGACAGGCACATCAGGAAGCGGTCCAGTTGCGATTCGGGCAGCGGATAGGTGCCCAGCTGCTCGCTGGGGTTCTGTGTGGCGATCACGAAGAAGGGCTGGGGCAGGGCATGGGTGCGTCCGTCGACGCTGACCTGGTTCTCTTCCATCGCTTCCAGTAGCGCGCTCTGGGTCTTGGGGCCGGCGCGGTTGATTTCGTCGGCCAGCAACACCTGTGCGAATACCGGACCGGGGTGGAAGGTGAACTCGCCGCGATCGCGTTCGTAGATGCTGACGCCGAGCAGGTCCGACGGCATCAGGTCGGCAGTGAACTGCACGCGCGAAAACCGCAGGCCCAGGCTCACCGAGAGCGTGTGCGCCAGCGTGGTCTTGCCGACACCGGGCAGGTCTTCGATCAGCAGGTGCCCACCGGCAATCAGACAGGCCACGCAATCGCGGATCTGTGCGGGTTTGCCCTTGATGATCGTGCTAATCTGGCGTTGCAGGCGCTGAAGCTGGTCCGCCAAACGGGTCTGGTTTTCTGGTCGCGTCATGCAGAGCACCTTAACGCAAAACGAGATGCCGGGTTCGAGACAGACCCCGACAGCCCCACGCATGTCGACTGCCTTCATTAGCCATCCTGACTGCCGCCGCCACGAGATGGGCCCCGGCCATCCCGAGTGCCCCCAACGCCTGGACGCGATCGACGATTGGCTGATCGCCTCCGGCCTCGATATTGCGCTGACGCGTCATGAGGCGCGCAATGCGCGGCTGTCGGATGTGGAACTGGCCCACACCCATGGCTATGTGGCCGAGATCCGCGATCTGCTGGAGCGGCTGGCCTCGACCGGCGAATCGCGCGCCGTCGATCCTGACACGATTGCCTGCCCCCACACCTGGGCGGCGGCACTGCGGGCTGCCGGTGCGGCGGTGCAGGCCACCGACATGGTGATCGACGGGCAGGTGGAAAACGCTTTCTGCTCGGTGCGCCCGCCCGGCCACCATGCGACGCGTGACCAGAGCATGGGTTTCTGTTTCTTCAACAACATCGCCATCGCGGCCCGGCATGCGCTGGATGTGCGCGGCCTGAAGCGGGTGGCGGTGGTGGACTTCGATGTGCACCACGGCAACGGCACCGAGGACATCCTGGCCGGCGACGACCGCGTGCTGATGGTGGGCATCTTTCAGGACCCGCTCTATCCCTACAGCGGCGCGGTGCCCAAGGGCACGAATATGGTCAACGTGCCGATCCCGGCCTACACGCGCGGCAATGAGATCCGCGAGATGGTGGAGGCGATGTGGATGCCGGCGCTGGAGCGCTTTAAGCCCGAGATGATCTTCATCTCGGCCGGCTTCGACGCGCACCGCGAGGACGATATGGCGCAGCTGGGCCTGGTGGAAGCCGACTACGAATGGTTCACGCAGCGCATCAAGGATGTGGCAGATCGCCATGCCCAGGGCCGCATCGTGTCCTGCCTGGAAGGCGGCTACAACCTGGGCGCGCTGGCGCGCAGCGTCGGCGTTCATCTGCGGGTGCTAGCCGGCGTGTAAGACTTCCGCCGGTCCATCCTGCTGCCAGGCCCGGTCGGGCCTGGTTTCGTTTCGAGTCTTCGCCCCATGAACCATTCGCTCACATTTGAAGAATTCCTGCAGCTCGGCAACACCTTGCTGCGTCCCTCCGCGTTGATCGAACTGGCGCTGGCACTGGCCTGCCTGGGCCTGGCCTGGCTGCTGGTCTGGCGGCTGCGCGGGCATCAGGAGCGGCCGCTGTCGGTGCTGTTCGGCACGCATGTGATCGATGGCGCCTTGTTCCCGCTGCTGGCCCTGCTGCTGGCCTGGCTGGCGCTGCGCGGCCTGCCGCTGCTGGGTGTGAAGCCGGCCGTCTTCAAGCTGGTGATCCCGGTGTTGGTCTCGCTGGCGGTGATCCGGCTGACGGTGCGGGTCTTGAGCGCGGCACTGCCGAACTCGGGATGGATGCGCCTGGTGGAGCGCACGGTGTCCTGGCTCGCCTGGGGCGGCTCGGTGCTGTGGATCACCGGACTGTTGCACGAGTTGCTGAAGGAAATGGAGTCCATCACCTGGAAGATCGGTGGCAGCCGCGTCAGCCTGCTGGCCTTGCTGGAGGGCGGGATGAATGCCGTGCTGGTGATGGTGGCGGTGCTGTGGATTTCTGCTGCGATCGAGGCCCGGCTGCTGCGCAACGTCACCACCGATCTGTCCTTGCGCAAGATCGGCGTCAACCTGACGCGTTCGCTGCTCTTGTTTGTCGGCCTGCTGATCTCGCTGACCGCAGCCGGCATCGACCTGACGGCCCTGGGCGTGCTGGGCGGTGCGATGGGCGTCGGCATCGGTCTGGGCCTGCAGAAGCTGGCGGCCAACTATGTGTCGGGTTTCGTGATCCTGGCGGAGCGCTCGCTGCGCATCGGCGACATGGTGCTGGTCGACGGTTTCGAGGGCCGCATCAGCGACATCAAGACCCGCTATACGGTGATCCGGGCGCTCAATGGCCGCGAGGCGGTGGTGCCCAACGAGATGCTGATCACCCAGCGGGTGGAGAACGCCTCGCTGGCGGACGCCCGCGTGCTGGTCAGCACGACGGTGCAGGTGGCCTATGGCACCGACCTGGATCTGCTGATGCCGATGATCGTGGCGGTTGTCGCCAGGGTGCCGCGGGTTCAGAGCGAGCCCGAGCCAGCCGTGCAGTTGCGCGCCTTTGGGGCCGATGGGCTGGAGCTGAACATCGCCTTTTGGGTCGAGGATGCTGCGATGGGCGTGGCGGGTGTGCGCTCGGATGTGAACCTCGCCGTGCTGAGACTCTTCAACGAGCGGGGAGTGGTGATTCCCTATCCGCAGCGTGTTCTGCATCACGCTGCCGGCATGACTGGCGGTGCTTAGTTCCTCTGTTCCTTTGAAGCCCTGGGGCGCTTGAGCCTAGGATCAGCAGGTTTTTCCTGAGTCCTGCAAGCGGAGCGTGCCATGAGATTCATGCAAAGGGTGATGCTGTCAGTCGCGGTGCCTGCGGGCCTGCTGGTCGTGCTGAGTGTGGGCATCGGCATCGGAACGGTGTCGATGGAGCGTCAGCTGAGCGCCTACTTCGCCCAGGAGGACGCGCTTGCCAGCGAGGCTGGCGAGATGCTGGCCCAGGGGCTTCAGATGGGCCAGGCCTTGCGCAATATCGTGCTGGACCCGGCCAACAAGCGCGCCTACGAAAACCTCGACAGTGCCGCCAAGGCCTACGAGGACGCAGCCCAGGGCGCTAGCGCTGCCGCCAAGCCCGAGCAGCAGCTCAAGCTCAAGGCCATGGCCGTGCTGCGCGCCCGGCTGGCCGACGTGCAGAAGCAGGTCAAGGACCTGGCGCAGCAGGATGCCGCGGCGGCTGCGCAGATGCTCAACAAGCAGGAGACCCCGGCCTGGCGCGAGTTGCGGGCCGAGCTGGTCGAGCTGAAGAAGGTCAGCACCGCTAGCAAAGAGTCTGCTGCAGCGGAGGCAGCGGCGGCGATGGATAAGGCTCGCCTGATCGTGATCCTGCTGGCGGTGATCAGTGTGGCGGCCAGCATCTTCAGCATTGTTCAGCTGCGGCGCTGCATTACGCGTGAGCTGGGCGGCGACCCGGCAGCCGCGCGCGAGGTGCTCGAGCGTGTGGCCAGCGGCGATCTGCTCGTCGAGGTGCCGGTTCCGCCGGGTGACACCCATAGCATGATGGCGGCGCTGCAGCGAACCCGAGACGCGCTGCGCGCCCTGGTGAGCGACGTCAATGCCGCGGCCCAGTCCATCGCGCTGGCGTCCAGCGAAATTGCGGTCGGCAATCAGGACCTGTCCAACCGGACTGAATCGTAAGCCAGCAATCTGCAGCAGACCGCCTCGTCGATGGAAGAGCTGTCTTCCACCACGCAGCACAACGCGGAGTCGGCGCGCCAGGCCACCCAGCTGGCCGAGGCGGCCAGCCGCGTGGCTGCCGATGGCGGTACGGCCGTTGGCCAGGTGGTCAGCACCATGCAGGCGATCAGCGGACAGAGCCACAAGATCTCCGAGATCACCTCGGTGATCGACGGCATCGCGTTCCAGACCAATATCCTGGCGCTGAACGCAGCGGTCGAGGCCGCGCGGGCCGGCGAGCAGGGCCGCGGTTTTGCCGTCGTGGCGTCAGAGGTGCGCGGCCTGGCCCAGCGTTCGGCCCAGGACGCGCGCGAGATCAAGAGCCTGATTACCGAGAACGTCGAGAAAGTCGGCGCTGGCGAACAGCAGGTGGCTCAGGCCGGCCGCACCATGGGTGAGCTGGTGGCCCAGGTGCAGCGCGTCTCCAGCCTGATCAGCGAGATCTCCACAGCCACCGGCGAGCAAAACGGCGGCATCCAGCAGATCGGCCAGGCCGTCAATCAGCTGGATCAGATGACCCAACAGAATGCGGCGCTGGTCGAGCAGAGCTCGGCGGCGGCGCACAGTCTGAGTCAGTAGGCCGAGCGCCTGACCGCCTTGGTGAAGGTGTTCCGCGTCTCCTGAAGCGGGTCGGACCCGTTCAGGGAAAGGCCCAGCTCAGCTGAAGTCGGCGTCCAGCACCACGCGGTAGCGGGCGCGGCCGCTGCGCAGATGCTCGACGGCTTCGTTGACGCGACTCATCGGAAAACGCTCCACCTGGGGCAGGATCTGGTGCCGGGCTGAGAACTCCAGCATCCGGGCCAGCAGCGTCGGTGACGGCGTTGGTGAGGCCGACAGGCTTCGCTGCCAGCTCAACAGCGAGCCGCTCCTCAGATTCATCTTCTCCGTCACCACGCCGACCAGGTGCATGCGCCCCTTGGGCGCCAGTGTGTTGATCAGCGCATCCCAGTCCAGGCTGGCGCCGGCGGTGACCAGCAGAAAATCCAGGCTGCCGGCAGCGGCCTTGAGTTCGGCGCGGTCCACGCTGGAGATAGTGCGGTGCGCGCCCAGCGCCAGCGCTTCCTCGCGCTTGGCCGGCGTGGAGGTGAAGGCCGTCACCTCACAGCCCCAGGCGCGAGCGAACTTCACCGCCAGGTGGCCCAGGCCGCCGATGCCGACCACGCCGACGCGCTCGGTCGGCTTCACTTCCTTCAGCACGAAGGGCAGGAATACCGTTCCGCCACCGCACATCAGCGGGCCTGCAGCGGCCGGATCCAGCGCGTCGGGGATGGGCACGGCCCAGCTCCAGTGCGCCCGCAGGCGGTCGGCAAAACCGCCGTGCCGGCCGATGATGGTGGGCTGTCGCGTACCGCAGAGATTCTGCTCGCCGCCAAGGCAGAACTCGCAATGGCTGCAGCTGCCGCTGTGCCAGCCGATGCCGACGCGCTGGCCGAGCTGCCGGCCCTTGGCGCGTGAACCCATGGCGGTAATCACGCCGACCACCTCGTGGCCAGGAACCACGGGGTAGCTGCTCGGAAACCATTCGCTGTCGATCAGCGCGAGGTCGGAGTGGCAGATGCCGCAGTGCTCGACTCGGATCTCGATGTCCTCGTCGCCCAGCGGGCCGGGATCGAAGCTGAAAGGCTGCAGAACGGAGTTGGCGCTGAGCGCTGCGAAGGCACGAATGCTGCTGCTGGTGGTGGTCGTCATCTGGCGGTCCGCTTGGCTGGCTGGATGTCGCCCGATGCTAGTGGGCGATCTGCCGGTGCGCTGTCACCTTGGTGCCCTGCCGTGCGTCGCCCTGCGGAGAAAGGCCGCCCCGTTTCTTCCTCAGGCCTGGCGGCGATGGTCGTAGCGCCACCAGGCAGTGAGCGCTGCGGCCGCCATCAGCAGCGTGGCGCTGAAGGCTGCCGGCGCGCCAAGCAGGGCCAGACTCATCAGGGCTGCCAGCGCGTACAGAGCAGGCAGCTTTTCATACCAGTACTTGGAAATCCACATCGATACGCCCTCCCATGGCGGTCACGGAGGGCCTGGCTGCGCCTCCTTCGATGGCCGTTCACCTTGTGGCCTCCGTGTCTGCATGATCGCCAGCCCGGGCGGCTTGTGGAATCCCCCCTCGGAGGGCGCTCAATCACGGGGGTAGTTTGGCGGCCCGGGGTCGTGCCCCGTGTCATGGGCAGGCGATACCCCGCGCCCGCGTGGCGTTTGGCTGCGCCCTCAGGCCACCGACACCGGAATCTTGCCGATCTTGGCCTGCCATTCCTTGGGCCCGGTGATGTGGGCGCTGGTGCCGCCGGCATCGACGGCCACTGTCACCGGCATGTCGACCACGTCGAACTCATAGATGGCTTCCATGCCCAGGTCCTCGAAGCCCACCACCTTGGCATGCTTGATGGCCTTGGACACGAGATAGGCGCTGCCTCCCACTGCCATCAAATAGGCCGACTTGTGCTTCTTGATGGCCTCGATCGCCACCGGGCCGCGCTCGGCCTTGCCGATCATCGCGATCAGGCCGGTTTCGCTGAGCATCATCTCGGTGAACTTGTCCATGCGGGTGGCGGTGGTGGGGCCGGCCGGGCCGACCACCTCGTCGCGCACCGGATCAACCGGGCCGACGTAGTAGATGACGCGGTTGGTGAAGTCCACCGGCAGATTCTCGCCCTTGGCCAGCATGTCCTGGATGCGCTTGTGCGCGGCATCGCGGCCGGTCAGCATCTTGCCGTTCAGCAACAGGGTCTGGCCGGGCGTCCAGCTGGCCACCTCGGCGGGGGTCAGTGCGTTCAGGTCCACGCGCTTGCTCTTGTTGTAGTCCGGTGCCCAGTGCACATCGGGCCACAGGTCCAGGCTGGGCGGGGTCAGGTAGCTGGGGCCGGAGCCATCCAGCACAAAGTGCGCATGGCGGGTGGCCGCGCAGTTGGGGATCATCGCGATCGGCTTGCTGGCGGCGTGCGTCGGGTAGGTCTTGATCTTGACATCCAGCACCGTGGTCAGGCCGCCCAGGCCTTGCGCGCCAATGCCCAGCGCGTTGACCTTCTCGTACAGTTCGATGCGCAATTCTTCGAGCTTGTTCTGCGGGCCGCGGTCGAGCAGCTCATACATATCGATGTCGTCCATCAGCGCTTCCTTGGCCAGCAGCGCTGCCTTCTCGGCCGTGCCGCCAACGCCGATGCCCAGCATGCCCGGCGGGCACCAGCCGGCGCCCATGGTGGGTACGGTTTTCAGCACCCAGTCGACGATGTTGTCGCTGGGGTTGAGCATGTAGACCTTGCTCTTGTTCTCCGAGCCGCCGCCCTTGGCCGCGACGATGACATCCAGCTTGTCGCCGGGCACCACCTCCATGAAGACCACCGCCGGCGTGTTGTCCTTGGTGTTCTTGCGCTCGAAGATGGGGTCGGCCAGCACCGAGGCGCGCAGCTTGTTGTCAGGGTGGTTGTAGGCGCGGCGCACGCCTTCGTCCACGGCTTCCTGGATGGAGCCGGGGAAGCCTTCCCACTTCACATCCATGCCGATCTTCAGGAACACATTGACGATGCCGGTGTCCTGGCAGATCGGGCGACGTCCTTCGGCGCACATGCGCGAGTTGGTCAGGATCTGCGCGATCGCGTCCTTGGCCGCAGCGCTTTGCTCGCGTTCGTAGGCGCGGGCCAGGTGGGCGATGTAGTCGGCCGGGTGGTAGTAGCTGATGTACTGCAGGGCGGCGCTGACGCTGTCAACGAGGTCGGCGTACTTGATGGTGGTGGTCATGTCGAAGCCCGGTTGCGGGGAGGGTGGCAATGCTGAGGTGATTCTAATGAGCCTGCCTTTGCCGGACCTTTCGCCGCAACTTGCGCTTCAGTTGCCTCTTGCATGAATAGAATCGGCCGCCGCTCACAGGTGATCACCGACGCCTGAGCAGCGCATGCAACCCCTGACGCGACCTGTAGCAATGAGTCTGCTCCTTACCGTGGTTCTGCTGCCGCTCTTGCTGGGCACCGGCCTGTGTGCCTGGCTGGGCCGATCTGGCGGCATGCGGCAAGCGCCCGCCTTGGCGGCGGGGCTAACCACCGTCATGGTGCTGGGCCTGCTGCTGTGGGTCGCGCCGGCCGTGTTCGGGGGGCAGGTCTTGCTGTTCCAGGCGGACTGGGTGCCGGCCATCGGCCTGAACCTGGGCCTTCGCCTGGATGGCCTGGCCTGGATGTTCGCGGCGCTGATCAGCGCCATCGGCCTGCTGGTGGTGATCTATGCCGCCTTCTATCTGGACCGCAAGGACCCGCCGGGCAAGTTCTTCGCGCTGCTGATGCTGTTCATGGCGGCGATGCTGGGCATCGCGCTGTCGGACAACCTGCTGCTGCTGGTGGTGTTCTGGGAGCTGACCAGCATCTCCTCCTTCCTGCTGGTGGGCTACTGGGGCCACCGTGAGGACGCGCGCAGCGGTGCGCGCATGGCACTGGCGGTGACCGGCGGCGGCGGTTTGGCGCTGCTGGCCGGCGTGATCGTGCTGGGCCAGATCGGCGGCAGCTACGAGCTTTCGGTGCTGCTGAGCCTGGGCGATGTGGTGCGGGCGGACAGCCGCTACCCGCTGGCCCTGGCGCTGATCCTGCTGGGCTGCTTCACCAAGAGTGCGCAGCTGCCCTTCCACTTCTGGCTGCCGCAGGCGATGGCGGCGCCCACGCCGGTGTCGGCTTATCTGCACTCGGCCACCATGGTCAAGGCCGGGCTGTTCCTGCTGATGCGCCTGTATCCGGTGATCGGCGGCCCGGGGCTGTTCGAAACCGTCGTCGCCAGCGTCGGTCTGCTGACGATGGTGTTCGCGGCCTTCGTGGCCATCTTCAAGCACGACCTGAAAGGACTGCTGGCCTACTCGACCATCAGCCATCTGGGCTTCATCACCTTCCTGATTGGCCTGGGCAGCCCGATGTCGGCGGTGGTGGCGGTCTTCCATGTGCTCAACCACGCCAGCTTCAAGGCGGCGCTGTTCATGAGCGCGGGCATCGTCGACCATGAGACCGGCACCCGAGATCTGCGCCGGCTGGGCGGGCTGTTCGGGCTGATGCCCTGGGTCGGCTCGCTGGCCTTGCTGGCCGCCGCGGCCATGGCCGGCCTGCCTCCCTTCAACGGTTTCATCTCCAAGGAAATGATGCTGGAGCAGGCGCTGAACGCCAGCTTCTGGGGCAGCGCCTCCTGGGCGATTCCGGTGCTGGCCACGGTGGCCGGCCTGTGCTCGATGGCTTATTCAGCACGCCTGGTGCATGACACCTTCTTCAGCGGGCCGCCGCGCGATCTGCCGCAGCCGCATCCGCATGAGCCGCCCTGGGGCATGAAGGCGCCGGTGCTGCTGCTGGTGCTCGTGGCGCTGGCCGTGGGTCTGGCGCCGATGTGGGTGGCCGGCCCGCTGGTGACGCTGGCGGCGTCCAGCATGCTGGGCGCGCCGGCGCCCGAGTTCTCGCTGGCGCTTTGGCACGGCTTCAATCTGCCGCTGCTGATGAGTGCCGTGGCGGTGGGCGGCGGCGCGCTGGTCTATGCATTGCTGCGCCGCGGCGGGCGCCTGCATCGGCATGAACCAGGGGCCTTCAGCGGCAAGCGTGTGTTCGAGTCGCTGATCGACGGACTGTTCGGCGCCGCCGGCCGCGTAACGACGCTGCTTGAGAACGGCTCGCTGCAGCGCTATATCGCCTGGATGCTGTTGCTGGCGCTGGCGCTGGCGGCCTGGCCGCTGCTGCAGCAGGGCTCTGCCTTGCAGGCCGGCCAGCGGACGCTGCTGCCGGCACCGCCGCTGGCACTGGCGGTATGGCTGCTGCTGCTGGCCCTGTGCCTGGGCGTGCTGGTGCTGCACCGGCAGCGCCTGATTGCGGTGCTGCTGGTGGGCGGCGTCGGTCTGGTGTGCTCGCTGGCCTTTCTGGCGCTGTCGGCGCCGGATCTGGCGCTGACCCAGCTGTCGGTCGACATCGTTTCCACCGCGCTGCTGCTGATGGGCCTGGCCTTGCTGCCGCAGACCAGCCCGCGCGAGAGCAGCACGCTGCGCCGCGGCCGCGACGCGCTGATCGCCCTGGCCTGCGGCGGCGGCGTGGCTTGGCTGTCCTGGCTGGTGCTGACCCGAGACCATGACTCGATTGCCTGGTACTTCTTGGAGAACGCGCTGAGCAAGGGCGGCGGCACCAACACGGTCAACGTGATCCTGGTCGACTTCCGCGGCTATGACACCTTCGGCGAGATCACCGTGCTGGGTATTGCCGCGGTCGGTGTGCTGGCGCTGCTGGACGGCCTGCGCACACGTCGACCGGCACATGATCCGGAAGGCCGGCCCTGGAGCTATGCCCAAGAGCCGCTGATGCTGCGCACGGTGGCGCGCCTGGTGCTGCCGCTGGCGCTGCTGCTGTCGGCCTATATCTTCTGGCGCGGCCACAACCTGCCCGGCGGTGGCTTCATCGCCGGCCTGGTGACGGCGGTGGCGCTGGTGCTGCAGTACATGGCGCGCGGCCAGCAGGCGGCCGAGCAGCTGATGCACGCGGCCAGCGGCCGGCGTTATGTGCGCTGGATCGGCCTGGGTCTGGGCATCGCCTGGCTGACCGGGGTCGGTGCCTTCGTGTTCGGCCGGCCCTTCCTGACCAGTGCCTTCGGCCATCCGGTGGTACCTCTGCTGGGCGAGTTGCCGCTGGCCACCGCGGGTCTGTTCGATCTGGGCGTGTACGTCACCGTGGTCGGCTCGACCCTGCTGATGCTGTCAGTGCTGGGCTCGGCCAGCAAGGAAGGCGTGCGGAGCGCAACATGATGCTTTCAATGGAATTCCTGCTCGCGACCGGCATCGGCCTGGTGACGGCCTCCGGCGTCTACCTTCTGCTGCGTGGCCGCAGCTTCTCGGTGGTGCTGGGCCTGTCGCTGCTGGGCTATGCGGTCAATATCTTCATCTTCGCGATGGGCCGGCTCTGGACCTCGGCAGCGCCCATCCTGGGACAGGGCCAGACCCTGGCCGATCCGCTGCCGCAGGCTCTGGTGCTGACGGCCATCGTGATCGGCTTCGCCACCACCGGCTTCGTCATCGAGTTGGCGCTGCGCAGTCGGCATGACAACGGCAGTGACCATGTGGACGGCGCCGAGCCGCGCGAGGGCCAGCGGTGATGTTGAAAGACGTGCTGATGAGCCATCTGCCGGTGCTGCCGGTATTGATCCCGGCCTTGTGCGGGGTGTTGCTGTTGCTGCTGGGGGACCATGTTGGCAGTGGCCTGGGTGCGCATGACCAGCACAAGCTGCGCTGGGCCCGGCGCCTGTCGCTGAGTGCCGTGAGCTTGAGCCTGGTGGTGGCTGTGGTGTTGCTGCTGCGCGCGAATGCGGGCGAGCTGATGGTCTACCTCGTTGGCGACTGGCCGGCGCCGTTCGGCATCGCCCTGCTGGTGGACCGGCTGGGGGCGCTGATGCTGCTGCTGTCGGCCTGCGTGGCGCTGCCGGTGCTCTGGTACGCCAGCGGCGGCTGGGATGCGCACGGGCGTTATTTCCATGCGCTGTTCCAGTTCCAGCTGATGGGGCTGAACGGCGCCTTCGTCACCGGAGACCTGTTCAACCTCTTCGTGTTCTTCGAGGTACTGCTGATCTCCAGCTATGTGCTGATGCTGCACGGGCAGGGCGGGGCGCGCTTGAAGGCCGGCCTGCACTATGTGGTGCTCAACTTGCTGGCCTCGGCGCTGTTCCTGATTGGCGTGTCGCTCATCTACGCCAAGACAGGCACGCTGAACCTGGCGGATCTGGCGCTGCGCGTGCCCGAGGTGGCCGAGCCGGATGCTGCGGTGCTGCGGGTCGGCGCGCTGATCCTGCTGGTGGTGTTCGGCTTCAAGGCCGCGCTGATGCCGATGGCGATGTGGCTGCCCAATACCTATGCCGCGGCCAGCGCCCCGGTGGCGGCGCTGTTCGCCATCATGACCAAGGTGGGCGTGTACGCCATTCTGCGCGTGCATGGGGTGGTGTTCGGTGAAGGCGCTGGCGCCAGTGCGCTGACGGTGGAGCCGGTGCTGCTGCCGCTGGCACTGGGCACCAGCGTGGTGGGTGTGCTGGGCGCGCTGGCTTCGCGCACGCTGGCCCGGCTGGTGGCCTGGCTCACCGTGGCCTCGGTCGGCACGGTGCTGGCGGGCATCGGACTGTTCGGCAGCGCAGCCTGGGGCGCGGCGTTGTACTACATGCTCAACAGCACGCTGGTGATCGCGGCGCTGTTCCTGCTGGCCGAGTTGGTGGCTGCGCAGCGCGGCGCCGCCGAGGGTCAGCTGGTGCCGGCCTCGCCGGTGGCCCAGCCCACGGTGCTGGGCCTGATGCTGCTGCTCGCGGCAGCCTCCACCGCGGGCCTGCCGCCGCTGCCGGGCTTCATCGGCAAGCTGATGTTGCTGGAAGCGGCCAGCACGCATGCCTGGGCAGCCGGAGTCTGGGCGGTGATCCTGGGCGTCGGTTTCCTGAGCCTGGTGGGGCTGGCGCGTGCCGGCAGCATCCTGTTCTGGCATGTCAGCGACGAGCGCCCCGCGGGCGCGGCGTCCGGCCATAGCGTCAAGCTGCTGCTGGCCAGCGCTGCCTTGCTGGCCGCCAGTGTGGCGATGAGCGTGGGTGCCGCGCCGCTGCAGCGATATTGCGCGGCGGCGGCGCTGCAGCTGCAGGACCGCGCGGCCTATGCCGCTGCGGTGCTCGGCGCGGGCGCGCCGACCAGCACCCGGCCCTATGACGGCCGCCTGGGCAGCCCGCAAGGCACGCAAAGCACAAACAAGGAGCGCTGAGCATGGCTGAACAAGACAGGAAGCCGCTGAACGCCGCAAAGCCGCTCGTGGCGAGCGCCGGTTGGTTCGATCATCCGGTGCTGTCGCTGCTGCTGGCGGGGGTGTGGCTGCTGATGCAGGGCAGCCTGGCCGTGCCGCAGTTGCTGTGGGCGCTGGCCTTTGCCTTGCTGCTGCCTCGGCTGCTGCAGGGATTCCTGGGCCCGGCCGGGCGGCTGCGGCGGCCCGGTGTGGCGCTGCAGTTGTTCGGCATCGTGATGTGGGACATCGTGGTGTCCAACCTGACCGTGGCCAAGCTGGTGCTGTCTCCGCGGGCCGAGCCGCAGCCGGCCTGGGTGCCGGTACCGCTGGCGCTGCGCCACCCCGGCGGAATCACCTTGCTGGCCAGCATCATCACCATGACGCCGGGCACGGTGTCCTGCGTGGTGGATGAGGGCGCGGGGCAGATCCTGGTGCACGCACTGGATTGCGATGACGCCGCGGCCATGGCCGCGCAGATGAAGGCGCGCTACGAGCAGCCGCTGATGGAGATTTTCGGATGAGCACTTTGCTGAGTTCCATCCTTCCGATGGCTCTGGATTTCGCCACCGGCGCGGTCGGGCTGGCGCTGCTGCTGTGCGGCTGGCGCCTGCTGTTCGGACCGGAGCCGACCGACCGCGTGCTGGCGCTGGACACCATGTATGTGAACGCGCTGGCGCTGGTGGTCTTGCTGGGGCTGCGCTGGCAGACCGGGCTGCTGTTCGAGGCGGCGCTGATCATCGCGCTGCTGGGTTTTGTCTCGACGGTGGCGCTGGCGCGCTATCTCAGTCGTGGCGATGTGATCGAGTGAGGCTGCACTGATGCACGAAGACCTGCACTGGACGATTCAAGCGCTGGCAGCCCTGCTGCTGGTGGTGGGTGGCGTGTTTGCGCTGGTGGGCGCGATCGGCATGCTGCGCTTTCGCGACTTCTACATGCGCCTACATGCGCCGACCAAGGCAAGCACGCTGGGTGTGGGCGGCGTGCTGCTGGCCAGCCTGGTGCTGGACTGGGCGCAGGGCAAGGCCGGCCTTGAGGCCCTGTTGATCACCTTGTTCGTGTTCGTCACGGCACCGGTGTCGGCCAATCTGCTGGCGCAGGCGGCGCTGCATCTGCGCCTGCGCTCGAAGGCGCCGGTGCCGCCGGAGCAGCCGCACCCCTGAGGGGAGGCTGCCGGATCAGTTGCCGCTGCTGCTGCGGCCCCGCATCAGCGAGGCCACCATGGCGATGATGGTCAGCGGCAGCACGAAGCTCAGCATGACGCCGCTGTAGGCCTCAAGCGCGTCGTGCTGCTGGGCACGCAGGATCAGGAAGGCGCAGTAGGCGACGTAGTAACCCAGGAAGACGGCACCTTCCCAGCGGGCGATCTCGCGACCGCTGAGCATCACCGGCAGGCAGACCAGCGCGGTGGCCAGCATCACCCAGTAGTCGAAGTTCAGTGCGGCTGCCGCGACCGGCATGCCTTCGGGGGCCACGGCGGCCACCAGGCCCAGGCATCCCAGGATGTTGAAGATATTGCTGCCCACCACGTTGCCGATGGCGATGTCGCGCTGGCCCCGCAGTGCGGCCATGATCGAGGTGGCCACCTCGGGTGCAGAGGTGCCCGCGGCGACGATGGTCAGGCCGATCACCAGCTCGCTGACGCCCAGGCCGCGGGCGATCTCCACCGCGGCTTCCACCAGCCAGCGTGCGCCCAGGATGAGCAGCGCAAGCCCGCCGAGGATCAGCAGCACCTGCACGCTCCAGTGGCGGTCCCAGCGCGAGTCAGGCGGCAACTCGCTGGTCAGCTCGGCCTGCACCTCGGGGCTTTCGTGCGTTGGGCTGCGCACCAGATGCACGATGTAGGCCGTCATCACCAGCATCATCAGCACACCCTCGCCACGGCTCAGGTGGCCGTCCAGCATCAAGGGCAAGAGCAGCAGGCTGGCGCCGATCATCATCGGAATTTCCTGGCGCACGATCTGCGCATGGACGCTCAGCGGCACGATGAGGGCAGAGACCCCGAGGATGAACAGCACGTTGAAGATATTGCTGCCCAGCACATTGCCCAGGGCCAGATCGGCTTGGCCTTGCAAGGCGGAACCCAATGACACGGCCACTTCAGGCGCACTGGTGCCGATCGACACGATGGTCAAACCGACCACCAGAGGCGCGATGCCCAGGCTCAGCGCCAGCTTGCTGGCGCCACGCACCAGCAGTTCAGCCCCTGCCACCAGCAGGACCAGACCGACCAGGAGGAGGGCAGCGCTGGCCATGGTTTTTAGTGCTTGCCGGCTTGGCTGTGGCTCATCAAGCGGTCCGCCGCAGCAATCGCCAGTGCCGAGAACAAGAAGGCGACGTGGATCACCGTCTGCCAGAGCAGCACCTTCTCGGTGTAGTTGTCGGCGTTGATGAAGGTTTTCAGCAAATGGATCGACGAGATGCCGATGATGGCGGTAGCCAGCTTGACCTTCAGCACGGAGGCGTTGACATGGCTGAGCCATTCGGGTTGGTCAGGATGGCCTTCCAGGTGCATGCGCGAGACAAAGGTCTCGTAGCCGCCGACGATCACCATGATCAACAGGTTGGAGATCATCACCACGTCAATCAAACCCAGCACCACCAGCATCAGGATGGTCTCGTTGAGCTTGGCGATCGGCTCGTAACCAATGATGTTGCCCAAAGCATCCTTGATCGGCGTGGCTTTGTAGCCGATGCTCTTGACCAGCATGGACAAGGCATCCTGGTTGCCGAACGCGGCCTCGACCAGATGCACCAGTTCGGTCCAGAACTGGAACACATAGACACCCTGCGCCAGGATCAGGCCCAGATACAACGGCAGCTGCAACCAGCGGCTGGCGAAGATCAGGTTGGGCAGGGGCCGGAGCCGGCGGGTGGGTTCGCTCATAGGGTTAATCCGAAATCGTCTGAAAGCCAGGACTGCGATTCTAGGCGGCACACTGCAGCCCACCTATGACGCGCGCAAGAGTAAGCGGTTCGTCAGAGACGGCAAGCACAGTTGCACGCAATTTCACAAACCCGGTGAACCGAGGAGACAAGTCCATGAGTCAGAGCAAGCAATACCTGCCCAGCCCGGAGTGGTCGGCCCATGCCCACGTCAAAGGCATGGCCGGCTACCAGGCGCTTGTGGACGAGGCCGAACGAGATTACGAAGGCTTCTGGGCCCGGCAGGCGCGCGAGTTGCTGAGCTGGAAGACCCCGTTCACCAAGGTGCTGAATGACAGCGATGCGCCGTTCTTCAAGTGGTTCGAGGATGGTCGGCTGAACGTCTCCTACAACTGCCTGGACCGCAATGTTGAAGCCGGCCTGGGTGACAAGACTGCCATCATCTTCGAGGCTGATGACGGTGCGGTGACCCGGGTCAGCTACAGCGAGCTGCTGGCCAAGGTCTCGCAGCTGGCGAACGCGCTGAAGGCGCGCGGCGTCAAGAAGGGCGACCGCGTCGTGATCTATATGCCGATGTCGGTCGAAGGCGTAGCTGCGATGCAGGCCTGCGCGCGCATCGGCGCCACGCACTCGGTGGTGTTCGGCGGTTTTTCGGCCCAGAGCCTGCGCGACCGCGTTCAGGACGCCGGCGCGGTGATGGTGATCACCGCCGACGAGCAACTGCGCGGTGGCAAGCAGCTGCCGCTGAAGTCCATCGTCGACGAGGCGTTGGCCGACAACTGCTGCCCGACGCTGAAAGATGTGATCGTCTACAAGCGCACCGGCGGCAATATCGCCTGGGTGGCCGGGCGCGATCTGTGGCTGCATGAGTTGCTGGCCGGCCAGTCGAGCAGTTGCGAGCCGGAATGGGTCGAGGCCGAGCATCCGCTGTTCCTGCTCTACACCTCGGGCTCCACCGGCAAGCCCAAGGGTGTGCAGCACAGCACCGGTGGCTATCTGCTGCATGCGGCGCTGACCACCAAGTGGACCTTCGACCTCAAGCCCGACGATGTGTTCTGGTGCACCGCCGACATCGGCTGGGTCACCGGCCACACCTACATCAGTTACGGCCCGCTGGCCCTGGGCGGCACCGAGATCGTGTTCGAGGGCATCCCGACCTACCCGGACGCCGGCCGCTTCTGGCACATGATCGCCAAGCACAAGGTCACGATCTTCTACACCGCACCGACGGCGATCCGCTCGCTGATCAAGGCGGCTGAAAGTAATGAGGCGGTGCATCCCAAGAGCTACGACCTGTCCAGCCTGCGCCTGCTGGGCTCGGTGGGTGAGCCCATCAACCCCGCCGCCTGGGAGTGGTACCACCAACATGTGGGCGGCGGCCGCTGCCCCATCGTCGACACCTTCTGGCAGACCGAGACTGGCGGCCACATGATCACGCCGCTGCCAGGTGCCACGCCGCTGGTGCCGGGCTCGTGCACGCTGCCCTTCCCGGGCATCACCACCGCCATCGTCGATGAGCTGGGCAATGATGTGCCCAACGGCCAGGGCGGCATCCTGGTTGTTAAGAAGCCCTGGCCTTCGATGATCCGCACCATCTGGGGCGATCCCGAGCGTTTCAAGAAGAGCTACTACCCGGCGGAACTCAAGGGCTACTACCTGGCCGGCGATGGCGCGATCCGCGATGCCGAGACCGGCTACTTCACCATCACCGGCCGCATCGACGACGTGCTGAACGTCTCAGGTCACCGCATGGGTACGATGGAGATCGAGTCGGCGCTGGTCAGCTGCACTGAGTTGGTGGCGGAAGCCGCCGTGGTTGGCCGCCCCGACGACACCACTGGCGAGGCGATCTGCGCCTTTGTCGTGCTGAAGCGCCCGCGTCCGAGCGGCGACGAGGCCAAGGCCATTGCCAAACAGCTGCGCGACCATGTCGCCAAGGAGATTGGCCCGATCGCCAAGCCCAAGGACATCCGCTTCGGAGACAACCTGCCAAAGACCCGCAGCGGCAAGATCATGCGGCGTCTCTTGCGCTCGGTCGCCAAGGGCGAGAGCGTCACCCAGGACACCAGCACGCTGGAGAATCCGGCCATTCTGGAACAGCTGGGGCAAGCCTACTGATCCAGGAGTGTGCGGGTAGGGCGGGGCCGTTCAGGCCCCATCAGATGTGAAGCTCAATGAGAAACAGGCCCCGCGAGGCCTGTTCTTTCTTGAGCGAAGCAGCGGGCTGCTTCAGGCGCTCACTTGGTGGCCAGAATCCAGGCAGCGAGTTGCTTGGCTTCGTCGGCGCTGACTTGTGGGTTCGCAGGCATGGGCACCGGACCCCAGACGCCCGAGCCGCCCTTGACGATCTTCTCGGCCAGCTTGGCGGCCGCGCCCTTGTCCTTCGCATATTTGGCAGCCACGTCCTTGTAGGACGGGCCAACCAGCTTCTTGTCGGCGGCATGGCAGGCCATGCAGTTCTTCTTCTGAGCCAGGTCTGCGCTCGCGAAAGCGGCCGGCGCGGCCAGTGCGGTGGCCAGTGCGGCCAGTGCAAACAGGGAGGACTTCATGACTTCCTTTCGAGGCGGTGGACGGGTGTAGAGGACAATGAACAAACGGGCGCGTTCATTGTTGAAACGGTCAACGGGATTGTACGGTTGACCCCGGTGGCGCGCGGGACTCAGGAGTGGCTTGATGTGGTTCATCGTGATCGGTGTCGTGCTGGTTCTCCTCAAGCTGCTGAGCGTTGCGCCGGTGGCCGACTGGAGCTGGCTGTGGGTGCTGTTGCCGTTCGGGCTGGCGGTGCTGTGGTGGGCTTGGGCCGACAAGAGCGGCATGACGCAGCGCAAGGCCATGAAGCGCATGGATGAACGCAAGGAAGCGCGGCGCCAGAAGGCGATGGAGGCGCTGGGCCAGGGCGACAGGCAGCGCCGAAAGTAGCGGCGCCATCTGGCCTGGGCGTTGACCGGGCTGCGGTAGGCATGCCACTGGCGCCCACTATGATGCGCGCCTCTAGCTCACGCTCAGGATCACCGTCATGTGGGTTCATCCCCAGTTCGACCCCATCGCTCTGAAGATCGGTCCGCTCGCCATCCATTGGTACGGACTGACCTATCTGGCCGCGTTCGGCCTCTTTATGTTCCTGGCTGGCCGCCGCGTCGCGCAGCCCTGGAATGCCGCCGCGGGCTGGAGCCGCCGCGACGTCGACGATCTGCTCTTTTTTGGCGTGCTCGGTGTGGTGCTGGGCGGGCGCCTGGGCTATGTGCTGTTCTACAAGCCCGCCTACTACCTTCAGCATCCTCTGGAGATCCTCGCCGTCTGGCAAGGCGGCATGGCCTTCCATGGGGGGCTGCTGGGCGTGATCGTGGCGATGGCTCTGTTTGCCCGCCTGCGCGGGCGTAGCTTTTTTGCGGTCACCGACCTGATCGCGCCTTGCGTCCCCACCGGTCTGGCGGCGGGGCGTCTGGGCAACTTCATCAACGGCGAGCTTTGGGGCCGTGCAGCCGATCCAGCCTTGCCCTGGGCGATGGTGTTTCCGCAGGCACAGGATGGTGGCATTGCCCGCCATCCTTCGCAGCTCTACCAATTCTTCGGCGAGGGCCTGCTGCTGTTCGTGCTGCTGTGGTTCTATGCGCGCAAGCCGCGCGCCACCGGTGAGATTTCGGGGCTGTTCCTGATCGGTTACGGCCTGCTGCGCTTTGCGGCCGAGTATTTCCGCGAACCGGACAGATTCCTGGGGCTTCAAGCGCTGAATCTGAGTCAAGGTCAGTGGCTGAGCCTGCCGATGATTGCGGCCGGCATCCTGATCCTGGCTTGGGCCCGACGGGCTGACAAGCGCTGAGACCCAGACACCATGCGTCAAATCTTCTTCGACACCGAGACCACCGGCCTGCGCGCCGAAGCTGGCGACCGCATCATCGAGATCGGCTGCCTTGAGATGGTCAACCGTCAGCTCACCGGGAACAAGCTGCACCTGTATCTGAATCCGGAGCGGCCCAGTGATCCGGATGCAATCCGCATTCACGGGCTGACGGATGAGTTTCTCGCTGACAAGCCAAAGTTCGCAGAGATCGCCGACGAGCTGCTGGAGTTCCTTCGCGACGCGGAACTGGTGATCCACAACGCAGCCTTCGACATCGGCTTCATGAATGCCGAGTTGAAGCGGCTCAAGCGTCCGCCGATCAACGACATCGTCAGCGGCGTGCGTGACACGCTGCTGATGGCGCGTGACCTGTTCCCGGGTAAGGCCAATTCGCTGGATGCCTTGTGCAAACGGCTTGAGGTTGACAACTCCAGCCGCACCTTCCACGGCGCCTTGCTGGATGCCGAGTTGCTGGCCGAGGTCTACGTGCGGCTCACGCGCGGTCAGGACTCGCTGGTCATCGACGAGTCATCGAGCCATGAGTCGTCGGGGCCGGGTGAAATGCAGGTCGAGGCGGTGGACTTCAGCCAGTTCGAGCTGCCCGTGATCGCAGCCTCTGAAGTGGAACTGCTGGCGCATCAGGCCGTGTTGGCAGAGCTGGACAAAGCCAGTGGCGGCAAAAGAATTTGGCAAGAGTGACGCGACTGACTTGAATGAAGAAAATCCCGTGGCATAATCGTGGGCTTCCCGGTTGGTGATTCCCAGTGAGTCACTCAGGCAACCTAGACCGGGCGGTTAGCTCAGCGGTAGAGCACTGCCTTCACACGGCAGGGGTCGCAGGTTCGAACCCTGCACCGCCCACCAAAGGTTGCCAAATTGATACGGGATTCCGACACGGAATACCGGGCGGTTAGCTCAGGGGTAGAGCACCACATTCACACTGTGGGGGTCGCAGGTTCGAAGCCTGCACCGCCCACCAGGTTCTTCCTGGTGTAAGCTTTTTGAAGCGCACGCTTGCGGCGATTTTTCAACTTGATCACGGCAGTGATCTTCGGAGAATCGAGTGCGCAAAAGCATCAATATGTCCGCCGCACTGGCGGCCGCTGAGCATCATGAAGCTCAGCAACTCACCCTCACTGAACTGATTCGGGCCTGGAGCACAGTAGTCCTGGATGGGTCCGACTTGCGCCTGCGCAAATGGCTGCAGGCCCTGGGCCATCGCTCCGCCTGGGACATCCAAAGTGGCGACCTGATCACCTGTGCGCAAGCCATGGTGCAGGAAGGCTACAAACCCTCGTCCGCAAACCGCGACTTGTCAGCGCTGGGCTCGGCCTATCGCTGGGCCATCAACCGCCGGCTGAGCCCCAGAGGCTTTCGCTCACCCACCCTGGATGTGCCTCGCATGGAGGAGGGCATCCGTCACGTCTCACTCAGCGACCAGGAGCTGGATGCACTGCGCGCCCGTGCACGGGGTTTCCGTGATCGGCGCTTCGGTGTGTTCGTTGAACTGCTGATCGATACGGGCGCTCGCAAGTCTGAGCTGCTGGAGCGGCGCTGGAGCGATATCGATCTGGACCGGGGTGAGATCCTGTGTGCCAAGACCAAGACGGGGGTGCCTCGCGTCCTGCACTGCCGCCCGGAAGTCGCGGGCCTCATCCGGCGAGTTTTTCCGCGCCGTGATGATGACGCACTGGTCTTTGAAGGGCGGGTGCCAGGGCGTCCAGTGGACTTCAAGAAGGCCTGGAAAACCTGTGTCACCGACATCGGCCGACCCGGCCTGCACATGCACGACATCCGCCACGTCGTAGCGGCTCGCCTGCTCCGGTCAGGTGCTACGCTGGGCGTCGCTGCGCAGGTGATGGGGCATTCGCCTCAGGTCCTGGCGCGGCGATATGGACATTTGGAAACAGCGCCCCTGCGCCAGGCGCAGGAACGCTCTTGGAGAGCAGCAGATTGACGACGATGGATGGCTTTGAGGCCGATGATTTTGTGAGCGTGGCGCAGCTCCATTTCGAGCTCGGTGTGTCGATTGGTGCATTGGCCACAGCGATTGAGGAGAAGGGCGTCTGGGGCTGGGACCGCTTCGGGCGCTTCGTCCTGTTGCCCCCTAGCGTTCAGGCCGTGCCGGCCATACAGCCTGTGCAGCCTCTGCAGGACGTGTTGAATCGGCTGGCCAAGCAGCACCAGTTCAACGAAGGCCCCGGGGACCTTGACGGGGATCTGGACCCCACCAGCGATCCACTGTGGTTCCACGGCTGGCGCTTCAAAGACCTGCCGGATTTCACCGGCATTTCAGAGCGCCAGCCTTCACCCAAGCGAGCGGGTGACATCGCCCGTGTCGAGAACGGGCTGTACATGCAGATCGGTGCCTTGTTGGAGGTGATCATCGGCTATGGGCCTTGGCAAGGGCACCCGGACGTCAAGAACCAGTCGAAACTGATTGAGACGCTGTGTGAGCGCTTTAAGCGCATGCCGAGCATGTCCAAGCGGACGCTTGAGACCTCATTTGCGCGAGCTCGCAAGGCTCTGACTGAAGCTTGATCGCTACCGCAACTGACCCCTGATCGGCCGCAATTGCGGTGACCACTTTATCGATCTCACTTTGAATGCGAACACGCCGCAAGCGTGCACGGCGCAGTAGCAGCCGGATGGCAACTGCGGTTTCGTTTCTTTTCAAAGGAGATTGTTTTAGTGGCGACAACAACCGACTGGATTCTTGGGCACGACGCCTGGGATCGCTTTGCACAACGGCACCCTGAACTCGGGCTCAAGAGCGGCCCCTGGCCGTTTCACAACTTCCTTCGCATCCACCGCCAAGCTCTGGTGGCCTGCGATGCCATCCGAAAGGCGCGTGGGCGCTGGTGGATCGCTCACTCTGCTCGGTTTCCCGCCGCTGCGTTTGACTGTGCGACCGGCATGGCCTGTATGGGAGGGCAGTGAGCATGACGAATAGCGTATCTACACATGAGGAGCAGGCGACCGTCGCGACGGAGGCCATGGAATACTTTGTGCCAGAGCTGCTCAATCGCGACTTGCTCACTCTCCTGCAATCGGCTGGGCCAGTCCAGGCCAAACGCTGGCTGGCTGAAGGCACCATCAGCCCCTATGGGCATGCTCGGCAGTTCAAGCCCAGCATCGAGGCTGTGGACGGCATCCGGGGCTTGTCGTCGCTGCTTCGTCGGCTAGAGAGCTTGCCAACCACATGCCTCATCCGGGGGCGTTTCGTCGGGCATGAGCTCGCAAAGGCTGTTGCTGAGCGCGAAGGCGGGCCGGCACTGAACCCGGGTTACGTCTTGCGCCGGGGCGACTGCTTCACCGATCAGCCATTGCACTGGCTCATGATCGATGTGGACCACTACACCCCAGACAATGTCGATCCGGTCAAGGAGCCCGAGGCTGCTGCGCATCAGTTCATCGAGCGGTGTCTGCCGGCGGAATTTCATGGCGCAAGCTTCCACTGGTCGTTGTCAGGCAGCGCCGGGCACCGGTCCAAGGCAGGTCTTCTCAAGATGCACCTGCACTTCTGGTTGAAGGTGCCCAGGACGAGTGCAGAGCTGCACGGATGGGCGCGCGCGGTCCCATCGTCTTCTTTTGACGCATCGCTGTACTCCCCCGTGCAAGTGCACTACACCGCCCATCCTGTCTTTGATGAGGGCGTTGCCGATCCCGTGCCCGTGCGCTCAGGCTTCTACCAATCCGCGGTTGGCAAGGATGTCGTTGACCTTGAGATCGACGAAGCAACACTTGCCAAGGCACGGGAGCGCCGCGCCACGCGTGAGCCGATGGCAGACCCCACCACCAAGCCGGGGTTGATCGGCGCTTTCTGCCGTGCATTCAAGCCGGATGACCTCGCGCGGTTGCTACCGGAATTGTTCCAGCCCAGCAGGCGTGAGCGGCACTTCGACTGGCTGGGCCACGACAGCAAGGAGGGCGTGTTCATCACGGATTGCGGGCAACGCTTGGTCAGCGTCCACGGGACTGCACCGACAGGGCAGAACAGACTCTGCAACATCTACGACTTCGTGCGTCTGCACTTGTTCGAGCAACTGGACCAGTCTGCACTGCATGGCTGCCGCGTCAGCGAGCTGCCCAGTGTGGTGGCCATGAGTGACTGGATCGAAAAGAATCACCCGCATGTGCTGAAGGATGTTCGGGTCAGCAGGAGCACCCCTGAGGAGGATTTCGGGGCACTGGATGCCTTGGCCGTGCAGTCCGTAGATCGCCGTGTCGCCCAACTCGGGACGCCAGGGCGAAAGCTGTCAGCGGCTTCTGCCAGCTGGTTGGCCGAGGCTCTGCGGCGCCCGGATCTTTGCGGCTGGAGCTTCGGCTATGACAGCTTTGATGCGGATATCAAAGTCGTAGCACCCGGCGGTGAACCAGGGCAATGGCGCAGCCTTGTTGATAACGACTACACCGCCATCAGGGTGCACCTGGAGGAGCGCTTGGGCATCACTGCTTCCAAGGAACTGATCCGAGATACCGTGAGCATGGTCGCCGGCGAGCCGCGCTATGCATTTGACTCAGCGCAGCTCTGGCTCAACGGACTCCGGTGGGATGGCAAGTCACGCGTCGATGGATTCTTTGCCAACTACTGCAAGGCCCAGGACACGGACTTTGCCAAGGCTGTCAGCCGGTACCTCTGGACGGCGCTGGCGGGGCGCGTTCTGCAACCGGGAATCAAAGCGGACATGGTGCCTGTTCTGGTTGGAGCACAGGGCTGCCGGAAATCCTCGACAGCAGAGGCGATCGCTTTCGCTCCCAGGTTCTTCGGAACCATCGACCTGGGCAACCGCGATGACGATACCGCGCGACGCATGCGGGGCCGCTTGGTGCTTGAGCTGAGCGAGCTGCGCGGACTGGGAGGCCGGGACGCGGAATCCACCAAGGAGTTCCTGAGCCGCACGGACGACTGCTGGGTCCCAAAGTACAAGGAGCGCGATGTCAGCAATCCCCGCCGTGTTGTGTTCATTGGGACATCAAATCGGGATGACTTTCTTGCTGATGCCACAGGTAACCGTCGTTGGCTGCCCATCGTCGTTGGCCAGTGCGAGCCTGAAGCTGTGCGCAGGGACTGCGAGCAGTTGTGGGCAGAAGGGGCGGCCTTGTTCAAGATGCATGGTATTGAATTCCGTGACGCTGAGCGGCTGGCGGCTGAGCGGCATGCCAACTTCGCCGCAGTAGATCCGTGGGAGGACGTTGTTTCAGAGTTCTTGGATAGCCCCGACTATGACGACTACGACGACTCCAACGACTTCGTCGAGATCGACACGGTTGCGAACTCGGGGCCGCCTCCAGTGCGCAAGCCCCGCGAGCAAGTCACTACTGCGCAGTTGTACTTAGCGCTCGGCCTTTCCACCGAGCGTAGAACACCCCAGACAGCGCGGCGAATCAAAGACATCGTCACTCGGTTAGGGTGGACGCCTGTCAGGATCAAGAGTCAGCGTGGGTATCAGCGCCCTAGGAGTGAACTTGGTAGTTGGCAGCCGGCGATGATTGGCCTCCCCCGAGCTGCCGCCTTAGCGGCTGTGCACTAGTGGAGCCGACCAGTGGCTGCCATTGCCGCCAGTGCAGCCACTGGTTTTCAACACTCTGCCGGGGGGGGGGGGGCACATATAGTTCGCTCCAGATATCCTGGGATTTCTAGTGGCGCTACTGGCAGAACTGAGAGTCCTCAATATCCATGGGGGTTGCGGGCAGCCACTTCCGCCCCGCGCAGGGGCAGGGTACTGGCTTAACTGGCGTAGTGCCCCCCCGGTGCAGTGCTGGTTCGGCAAGCAACGGCTTGCGCAGAAATTCAGCTGAAAAAAGTGTCTATGTGACACCCTGTACACCTGTGCCTTGGTCCAGGCAAATGGCAAGCGATTGGCTGGTCCGATACTGAATGCCTTTGGTGCAGCAGCGCTACGTGGAGGGATGAGTCATGGTGTTGGAGCTTCGGAGAATGCTAGTCGCGCAGCTACGCAGCCCGACCGTCCGCGAGACATGTACGAAGCTGATGCAGGAAAAGCTCGCAAGCCTGACACCAGAACAGAAGGCTGCAGCGCTAAAGCGCTGGAAGAAGGCCTAGCTAACCCTATCCAGGCTTGCCCGCTAGACGTGGACTTCAGCACCCGCTGTAGTTCTTCTTTCCAGTCTTCGTGATCGTGTAGGTGCCACCTCTAGGACCGACATAGCAACCGGGAGGAAGGGATTGCGATTGCGCCCCTGTAGTTGTGGATGACGGTGGCACTGTGGGGTCGGGCTTGGCCTGTGACTGAACTGGCGCTCGATGGCAGTGGTAGTCACCAGTCTTGCGGTTGTTGTGGCACCCCTCGGCATTGAGCCCGCCTGGGTGTGCATACGACTCCCCAGCAGCGACCAGGAGCGCGCATAGCAGCGCAGCGCTTGTATTCGACATCAAGATCCCCTTTGATCTTGCCCCCGCAGTTCCGGACACCGTCCAGTCGCTAAGTTAGCCCTGGTGGGCGGGGTGATTGTGCCGTCGTCGGAACTCCCTCGGCGACATCATCTTCAAACTCGAATGCGGATGGATCTCGTTGAAGTGCTCGAACGCCCCTGGCAACTGCGCCAGTACGGTCGGTGCGTCGCGCAGGTCCATGCGGCTCATGTAGTCGCGCTTGAAGGTGTTGACGAAGCTCTCGGCCATGCCGTTGCTCTGCGGGCTGCACACCGGCGTGTTGATCGGCTTGAGCCCCAGTGACTTCGCAACGCCGCGCGTCTCGTGCGCGATGTAGGCGCTGCCGTTGTCGGTGAGGAACTCCAGTTCGCAGTCCGGGGGCATGGCCTCGACTGAGCCGAAGCGCCGCTCCACGGCCTCCACCAGCATGTCGCGCACCGGCTCGCCCGGCAGCCC
>NZ_JBILQK010000173.1:0-4627 GCF_044373315.1 Roseateles sp.
GTGTCCACCAGCGCGTAGCTCAGCTCAGGGTTGAGATTCAGCGCCTGGTTGGCGGGGATGGTCCAGGGCGTGGTGGTCCAGATCACCGCGAAGGCGTCCTTGGCCAGCGAGGCCAGACCGAAGGCGGCGGCCAGCTTGGCGGGCTCGGCGGCCAGGAAGGCCACATCGACGGCCGGGCTCTGCTTGTCGGCGTACTCGATCTCGAACTCGGCCAGCGAGGAGCCGCAATCGAAGCACCAGTACACCGGCTTCAGGCCGCGGTAGACATGGCCGCGCTCAAACAGGCGCTTCAAGACGCGGATCTCGCCGGCCTCGTTGATGAAGTCCATGGTGCGGTAGGGCCGGTCCCATTCGCCCAGGACGCCCAGGCGCTTGAAGTCCAGGCGCTGCGCGTCGATCTGCTCGGCGGCATAGGCGCGGCTCTTGGCCTGCACCTCGTCGCGCGGCAGGCCGCGGCCGAAGGTCTTCTCGATCTGGTTCTCGATCGGCAGGCCGTGGCAGTCCCAGCCCGGGATGTAGGCGGCGTCAAGACCTTCCAGCTGGCGCGCCTTGACGATCATGTCCTTGAGGATCTTGTTCGCAGCGTGACCGATGTGGATCTGGCCATTGGCATAGGGCGGGCCGTCATGCAGCACGAACTTCGGGCGGCCGATTCGCGCATCGCGCAACTTCTTGTAGACACCCTGGTCTTCCCATTCCTTGACCCAGCCCGGCTCGCGCTTGGGCAGGTCGCCGCGCATCGGGAAGGGGGTGTCGGGCAGGTTCAGCGTGGCGCGGTAGTCAGCGGCGGCTTCGTTGGGCTTGGTGGCGTCAGTCATGGCGGGCAGCGTTTCAGGCAGACAGGCGTCAGCCTGCAATAGAGGAGCGGCGCGCACCGAGCGCGCCGGGCCGAGAGCGGAGCTCAGCGCTTCAAATTCGGTCGCGGGTGGTCTGGCGACTGACCTTCACATACGGCGCCGGATGGGCGGCCAGGAACTCGCGCGCCTGCACCACGTCCTGACGGATCGCGGCCGTCAATGCGTCCAGCCCGTCGTAGCGGGCTTCGTCGCGAAGTTTGTGCAGCAGTTCCACGCGCATGAGTTTACCGTAGGCCCCTTCGCGCTCCAGCGCGGCAGGCCAGTCGAGGCAGTGCACCTCGAGCAGCACGCGGCCGCTGTCGTCCACCGTGGGGCGACGGCCCAGCGAGGCCACACCGTCCAGCGCCGTGCCAGCCAGCCCATGCACGCGCACCGCGAAGATGCCCATGGCCGCCGGTTTGTCGTGCGGGAAGCGAAGATTCAGCGTGCGGAAGCCGTCGGCCTTGCCGGCGCCGGTCTCGCCCAGGCTGCGACCCAGCTTGGCACCATGCACCACATGGCCGGAGATCGAATAGGGCCGGCCCAGCAGCCGCGCCGCGTTCTTCATGTCGCCTGCAGCCAGCGCCTCGCGCACCGCCGAGCTGCTGACGCGCAGGCCATGCACTTCGTAGCTCATCATGCGGGCCACATCGAAGCCGTGGCGTGCGCCGGCAGCGTCCAGCGTCGCGTAGTCGCCCTGGCGCTTGGCGCCGAAGCGGAAGTCATCGCCGACCAGCACATAGCGCACGCCCAGGCCCTGGCGCAGCACCTGATCGATGAAGTCCTGAGCCGGCAGCGACGCAAGACGCTCGTCGAAGCGCAGCACGATGACCTGGTCGATGCCGCAGCGCTCCAGCTCGCTGAGCTTGTCGCGCAGCGTGGCAATGCGCGCGGGTGCCAGCTCGGGCTTGCCGGACTTGGCGGCGAAGTAATCGCGCGGATGCGGCTCGAAGCTCAGCACGCAGGACGGCAGCCCGCGGTGCTGGGCTTCCGATTGCAGCAGGGCCAGCATGGCCTGGTGGCCGCGATGCACGCCGTCGAAGTTGCCTATCGTCAGCGCACAGGCGCTGGCGATGCCAGGATGATGAAAGCCGCGAAATACCTGCATGGGCGGCGATTATCCCTGCCAGGGCGGCGCCGGCCGGCCAGCGGCTTCAGGTGGGTGTTGCGAGTACGGGCTGGTGCAGCCGCGCTTGCACCACGGCCAGCAGCTGCTCGATCTCGAAGGGCTTGGACAGATAGTCGTTCATGCCGCAGTCCAGGCAGCGCTGGCGGTCCGCGCTGCCGGCGTTGGCGGTCAGCGCCACGATGGGCATCGGGGCACGCTGCCGTCGCTGTTCCAGGTTGCGCCAGCGGCGTGTGGCCTCGAAGCCGTCCAGGCCGGGCATCTGGCAATCCATCAGCACGATGTCGAAATGCTCGTCCGCTTGCAGCTGCTCCAGCCTTGCCAAGGCCTGGTTGCCGTCCTCGGCCTGTTCCACCTGCAGGCCGCAGCGTTCCAGCATGCTGGACGCGACCAGCAGGTTCACCGGGTCGTCCTCGACCAGCAGCACGCGGCCGTGCAGCCTTGGCAACTCCGGCGCGGCCAGGCTGCCGTCGGGCCCCGACGCTCTTGCAGCACAGGGCAAAAACGGCAGCTCGAAGCTGAAGCAGGAACCGTGATCTGGCGTCGAAATGCAGCTCAGCTCGCCACCCATGGCACGCACCAGCTCACGGGATATGGCCAGGCCCAGACCAGTGCCTTCACGCTTGCGATAGCCCTCGCGGCCGACTTGCTCGAAAGGCGCGAAGATGCGTTCCAGCGCGTCGGCCGCAATGCCTTCGCCACTGTCCCGAACGCTGAAGCGCAACCGCCCCGCATGCATGCAGGCTTCGACGCAGATGCCGCCGGCTTCGGTGTACTTGATGGCGTTGCCAATCAGGTTGTGCAGTACCTGGCGAAGTCGCGCGGCATCCAGCAGGCAATGCTGAGGCAAGTCCTCGCTGGCTTGCAGCTCAAGGCGCAGGCCCTTCTCGACAGCCTGGCCTGACAGCAGGCGGCAGACCTCGTCCAGCGTGTCGCGAAGCGGTAGTGGTGCCGGGGCGATCTGCAGCTTGCCCGATTCGATGCGGGCCAGATCCAGCATGTCGTTGACCAGATCCAACAGGTGGCGGCCCGAGCGCTGCACCAGGCCGATCTGCGCGCGCTGTTGCGCCGTCAGCGTGGAACGCTCCAGCAACTGAGCCATGCCCAGCATGCCGTTGAGCGGCGTGCGGATCTCGTGGCTCATCATCGCCACCAGGCGGGTCTTGCTGTCGTTGAGGCGCCGCGCTTCCAGCAGGGCTCGCTGGCGCATTTCGGCGTTGTGCGCGTGGCTGAAACGCAGCCGCATCAGCTCCATGCTGCGGGCCTCCATGCGGCGTGACTCCATCACTGACACGCCGATGAAGATCGCAAGGCCGGCAGCGCTGAAGGTGCCGGCCGGCGTGCCCTGCCACAGCATTTGCAGCAGCAGCGGGCCGAGGCTCAGCACTGCAAACATAAGGTAGGTTCGCCAGTCGCTGAGTTTCAGCAGGCCGATTGCACAGACGCCCACCAGGCTCGCCAGCAGAGCGCCGTCCAGACCGGGCACGGTCGGTGCCTGCAGCAGGCCCATCGCGCCCCAGCTCAAACCGTCCAGGGCCAGCAGCGCCGTGAAGCGCCTGGACCATGACGCGGTATCCGCCGGTCCCGGACGCCGGCTGCGGTAGTGCAGGGCGTCGATGCAGCGCAGTCCGCCAATCAGGATGCGGCTGCCCAGCCAGGCGAGCAGCAGCACCGACGGGGCCTTGCCCCAGAGAAATACGAAGGGCAGCAGGCAGAACAGCAGGCCGAGCAGCACCGTGGACGTCGTGGCCGAATACAAGGCGCCCAGACGCTCTGACGCCACCAGGGCGGCGATGTCCGCTGGCGATGCATCGGTGTCTGGGTTTTGCACGGCCGGTCGGTCGGACCAGGCGTGGCTCAATGTGTTCATGCCCAAGCGTGCGGCCCCGGTCATGGCCGCGGCTCTCGCAGAGAAGCATCACGAGCCCCCTCGGCCCGTGCGGCGCAAGTGTCCGTCACCCCAGACGTGTCGACGGCCTAGGATGAACCCTGAGCGTTGTGCGTCGATTTCAGAAAGACCCGCGAACCGCAGGTCTTTCAGCTGCTGATCAGGCTGGGGCTGGCTACCCAGGTCCAGGCGCCTGGTGCCAGCTCGGCCGGCAGCCGCAGCGCGCCGAACTGCGGCCGGTGCAGCGCTTCGCAGCGGTTGCCGACTGCTGCAATCATGCGCTTGACCTGGTGGTACTTGCCTTCAGTCAGCGTCAGGCGCAGGCCGTGGCCGTCGCCAAACGCTTCGGCGGCTTCGGCCATGGCGAGTTCCGGCGGGCGCGGCTTGGGCGCGGGCCGGCCGGGGCGGGCCTCGGCGGGCGGTTCGCGCAACTCCACGCCGGCCAGCAACTGAGCCACCTGCTCGGGCGTCACCGGGTGTTTGCAGCGCGCTTCGTAGATCTTGGGCACGTGGTGCTTGGGGCTGGTCAGCTTGTGGATCAGGGCGCCATCGTCGGTCAGCAGGAGCAGGCCGGTGGTGTCTTCATCGAGGCGACCGACGGGCTGCACATCACGTTCGCGCAGCGGCGCCGGCAGCAGGCTCATCACGCTAGGGTGGTGCTTGGGCTTTTGCGAACACTCGTAGCCGGCCGGCTTGTTCAGCAGGATCAGCGCCTTTTCATAGAAAGGCCAGCTCTTGCCACTGACCTCGAACACCAGACCGTCGGTGGCGAACTCG
>NZ_JBILQK010000174.1:0-4618 GCF_044373315.1 Roseateles sp.
CTTCAGCACTCGCAGAATGCGTCCATCGGGTTGGTGAAAACTGCCCGCCGACCGGAACTTGCAGGAGTGCTGAAATGCCCCAGACCATCAATACCAATATTGCGTCGCTGAACGCGCAACGCAATCTGAACAGTTCGCAGGGATCGCTGTCCGTCGCGATGCAGCGGCTGTCTTCGGGCCTGCGCGTCAACTCGGCCAAGGACGATGCGGCCGGTCTGGCCATCGCTGAACGCATGAACACGCAGGTTCGTGGCATGACGGTTGCGATGCGGAATGCCAATGACGGCATCTCGTTGGCGCAGACGGCTGAAGGCGCTCTGGGCAAGATCAGCGACGCACTGCAGCGCATGCGTGAGTTGACGGTGCAGTCGCGCAATGCCACCAACAGCGCCTCGGACAAGGACTCCCTGGACAAGGAGTTTCAGCAGCTCGCCGGTGAAATCACCCGGATCATGGGCGCCACCTCGTTCAACGGCAAGCCGATCCTGAACGACCCCAGCGGTCTGCCGCAGGTCTATCAGATCGGCGCCAACACCTCGTCCTGGGACACCATCGACGTGCCCGCTCTCGATCTGCCGCAAGACGCGGCCGTGGGCGCACTGATCCCGCCGGGCGGCACACCTGTTTCGATCGGCGCGGCCACTGACGCAGGTACCGCCTCCAGCGTCCCCCGCCCCACGCCGACAGACGCAACAGGCCTGGCCAAGGTGATCGACGACATCGATGACGCGCTGACCGTGATCAACAACACCCGCGCAACCTTCGGTGCCGTGCAGTCGCGTTTCGACGCTGTCATCTCGAATCTGCAGATCTCGGTCGAGAACCAGAGCGCCGCGCGCAGCCGCATCATGGATGCCGACTACGCCGCCGAGACCTCGCAACTCAGCCGCGCACAGATCCTGCAGCAGGCCGGCAATGCGATGGTGGCGCAGGCCAACCAGCTGCCCCAGCAGGTGCTGTCGCTGCTGCGCGGCGGCTAAGCCAGGCGCACTCCGTGCTTCCAGATTGAGAACGCCGGCCCTTGCGCCGGCCTTCAGTTCTTGTTCGGCCGGTCGATATCACTGATAGCGTCGGCCGTTTGACCCAGGAAGACTCGACATGGCAACCATCACCTCAGCCGGCATTGGCAGCGGCCTCGACATCGAGTCGCTGATCAGCAAGCTGGTCGCCAACGAGCGCACACCGATCAAGCAGCTGCAGACCCGCACCAACGATCTGCAGACCAAGCTGTCCGCCTTCGGCAAGCTGCAGAGCAGCCTAGCGACACTGCGCGACACCGCCGCCAAGCTGAACCGCCCTGAGATGTGGACGGCCAATCTGCCCAACTCGACGGATCCGGCCAGCGTCACTGTCAGCTCGGGCTCGGCCAGCATACCCGGCAACTTCAGCGTCTCGGTGCAGAAGCTGGCCACCTCGCAGACTGTCTCGAGCAAGGTGCTGCCAGTCGCACCGGGCGCAGTTGGCTCAGGCTTCATCACAGTTCAGCTGGGCAGCTGGAATGCTGACCAGACCGAGTTCAGCGCCAATGCCGCCAAGCCGCCCATCAAGATCGACATCCTGCCTGGACAGGAGTCGATCACCGCCATTCGCGACAAGATCAATGCTTCGGCCGCTGGCGTGGTCGCCTCCATCGTGACCGACTCGAGCGGCCCACGCCTCGTGATGCGATCCAGCGAGACCGGCGAAGGCAATGCATTCACCGTCAGCGTGGTCGACAACGACGGCTCGAACGGAGATGACACCGGACTGTCCGCATTGGCCTTCGATCCCAGCGTCGGCATTGCGTCGATGACGCAGAACATGGCCGCCAGCAACGCCTTGGCGACATTGAATGGCATCCCGATCAATTCGCAGAGCAACACGCTCAGGGAAGCAGTCGATGGCCTGAACATCACCTTGCTCAAGCCGACCACGGCCGATGTGACGCTGAGCGTCGCCCAGGACAAGGACACGGTCAAGAAGACGCTCGAGGAATTCGTCACCGCGTACAACGCCGTGATCACGCTGATGCGTGACCAAAGCAAGTACGACCCTGCCAACAAGACCGCCGGCACGCTGCAAGGCGATGGCACGCTGATCGGTATCCAGGGCCGGCTGCGCAGCCTGGTGGCCGGATCGACCACGCTGGGTGGCAGTCTGTCCCGCCTGGCCGACATCGGACTGGACCCGGCCTCAGACGGCACGCTGAAGATCAACAGCACCAAGTTGAGCAAGTCGCTGGGCAACCTGGACGACATGAAGAAGCTGCTGGCCGGCACCGACAGCGCGAACAAAGCCAATGACGGCCTGGCGCAGCAGCTGCGCCGCATGGCCGATCAACTGCTAGGTACCGATGGCAGTCTGTCGAACCGCCAGAAGGGACTGCAGGCCAGCATCAATGCCAACGGAAAACGCGAGAGTGCGCTGGAAGATCGCATCGCCTTGACCGAGAAGCGACTGCGCGCCCGCTACACCGCACTGGACACGCAGATGAGCAGGCTCAATGGCCTGTCAGGCTATGTGAACCAGCAGATGAATATGCTCAACAAGAACAGCTGAGACCCCGCAGCCCGCGGACGCCCAGCGCAGCGCAAAGCCCGGCAGTGCCGGGCTTTTTCAATTCAGTCAGCCATTTGCAGCGTCTGCGCCTGCCCGGCGCTGGCCAGGCTGGTCTCCTGCGGACGCTCTGGCCGGGGACGGCGCCGTCGTCAGCGGCGCGCTGATGATCGGTCGATAAGGGGCGATACCCGGGCTGAATTGCCGTTCAGCCGGGGGGGGAGACGGATCTCAAGTTTCCCAGTGGGGGGCCGAAAAAGATCTCAACACGCCTCTTCCTGAAAGCTAGCCCCCCATGTACGGCAACACCTCCCCCTTCGCATCGCACGCCCACCGGGCCAGTTCGATGTACAGCAAAGTGGGCCTGGAGACCGATGTCCTCAATGCCAGCCCGCACCGTCTGGTCGCCCTGTTGTTCGACGGCCTGTCGGACGCAATGGTCCAGGCCCGTGGTGCCATCGAGCAAGGCAATATCGAGCTCAAGGGCCGCTCGCTCAGCCGCGCCGTGCGCATCCTCGACGAGGGTCTCAAAGCCGCCCTGCAGCTGGATGCAGGCCCGCTGGCACGCGACCTGAGCGATCTCTATGTCTACATGTGCAAGCAACTGACACACGCCAATCTGCATTCAGACCTGGCCGCTGTCGAAGAATGCCAACGACTGCTGCAGCCGGTGCGCGACGCCTGGCACAGCATTGGCCAAGCCACTTGATCGAAAACGCACCGCCTCCATGCACCCCTCCAACGACTTCCCTGTGGACCGCATCATGAACTCCCACCTCCTGAGCTACTACGAAGCCATCGAGCAAGCCAGCGCCGACATGCTGTCCGCCGCCCGCTCCGGCAACTGGGATGAAGTCGTCAAGCTCGAAGGCGCTTGTGTGCTGCTGATCTCCCAGCTCAAGCATGCCGCTGCCCAGCGCCAGCTGGCGCCGGAAGAGAGCAAACTGAAGACCCGCATCATGCAGCGCATCCTGCTCAACGACGCCGAGATCCGACACCTGGCCGAGCCTTGGCTGGAAGACCTTGACCAGATGCTGGGCGGCCGCAGCTCCATGGTGCACTGACAGCAGAAATGCCGGTGCCTACGCCGGCCGAGATGCCCATGCCTATCGACAGCCTCCGCAGCTCGACAGCCAACCTCGACGAGTTCCGCATCGATGCAGGCGCCGAGGTGCTGGCCCTGCTGCGCCAGATTCAACAGCAGCGCTTGCGGGTGAGCCTCGGCACGCCCGAGGGCATCACGCTCCATGCGCCCCTGATCGAGGTCGACCCCGGCCTGGGCGGCCTGTGCTTCTCCGTGCGCGGCAATGAGCCCGAGCTTGAGGCCCTGCAGCACAGTGACGAGGTGCTGGGCCTGGCCTATCTGGACAGCATCCGGCTCGAATTCGAGCTCGGCCGTCTGCTGCTCGTGAAGGGCGCTGGCGAAGCCACGTTGCGTGCGCCCGTCCCGCCCCTGCTCTACCGCTTCCAGCGCCGGCAGGCCTTCCGCGTGCAACCGCTGGGCAGCAACTATCCCCGCGTGCAGCTGCGCCATCCGCACAACCCCGAGCTGGCGCTGCAGCTGCGCGTGCTGGATGTCAGCATCACCGGACTGGCCCTGCTGCTGCCGCCCGGCACACCCGAGATCGCCGCGGGCGAGACTCTTGCGCGAGTGCAGGTCGAGCTTGAGCGCGACAGCCACTTCGAAGCAACACTCAAGCTCCAGCACCTGAGTTCAGGCGGACCGGGCACCGACGGCATCCGTCTGGGCTGTGCATTCACGGCTATGCCGGACGGCGCCGAGCGAGCACTGCAGAGCTTCATCGACCTGACCCAGAAACGCCAGCGACTGATGGCGAAGAAGGCCTAGCCCTCTCCATGACCGCCAGCAATGCATCCGCACTACGCGGCTTCACGCTGCTGGAGGTGGCCGCCGTGATGGCGATCACCGGCATAGTGCTGGCGATGGCGGTGCCCAGCTATGCGAACTTCGCCGCCCGGCAACAGCTGCGCGCGGCGGGTGAAAGCCTGGCCCTGGACCTGCGCCTGGCACGCGAGGAAAGCCTGCGTGGCGCCAGCGTCTTCATCAGCTACCGCGCTGGCC
>NZ_JBILQK010000175.1:0-4587 GCF_044373315.1 Roseateles sp.
ATCTCAGCGCCCATCAGATACTGAAGGCTCATCGCATCGATCAACAGGGTCACGCCATTCTTGTTCATCTGCGTGTCGTCTTCATTCACCGCCTCATCAAAGGTGAAGCCATACTGAAACCCAGAGCAGCCGCCGCCCTGCACAAACACGCGCAGCTTCAACTCCGGATTGCCCTCCTCGGCAACCAAGTCTCGCACTTTGTCGGCGGCACTGTCGGTAAAGACCAGCGGCACCGGCATGTCGGAGGCACCGGCCACGGCGGATTCAAGAACTGCGCTCATACGGATTCCTAATGTGTTGACGCTGGCGAATTATCTCCCAGCCATACGGTCAAGTATTGGGCCGAATGATGCCATCCCAAGACTTGCCCCTGCGTAGTGCCAGGGCATTTAGGCACGCCACAAATGAACAAGGCCGCTTCGCAGCGGCCTTGTTGCCTGAGCCCGCCGCACAAGTGCGCCGGGACAGCAGATCGATCAGCGCTTGCTGAACTGCTTCCGGCGACGAGCGCCGTGCAGACCGACCTTCTTACGTTCGACTTCACGCGCATCACGCGTCACGAAGCCAGCACGGCTCAGTTCCGGCTTCAGCGTCGCGTCGTAGTCGATCAGCGCGCGAGTGATGCCGTGGCGCACTGCGCCAGCCTGGCCCGACTCACCACCACCGTGGACGTTCACCTTGATGTCGAAGGCTTCGCCATTGTTCGTCAGCAGCAGGGGCTGCTTGGCGATCATGATCGAAGTCTGACGGCCGAAATACTGCTCGACAGGCTTGCCATTGACGATGATTTGGCCCGTGCCCTTCTTGATGAAGACACGTGCGACCGACGACTTGCGGCGCCCGGTACCATAGTTCCAGTTTCCGATCATCACCGCTCCTTAGATTTCCAGAGCCTTGGGCTGCTGGGCGGCGTGCGGATGCGTACCACCTGCATAGACCTTCAGCTTCTTCACCATGGCATAGCCCAACGGACCCTTGGGCAGCATGCCCTTCACAGCCTTCTCCAGGGCACGGCCCGGATGCTTGGCTTGCATGTCCTTGAACTTGGTGGCGTAGATACCGCCCGGGAAGCCCGAGTGACGGTAGTACACCTTGTCATTGGCCTTGTTGCCCGTGACGCGCAGCTTGTCTGCGTTGATGATGACGATGAAGTCACCGGTGTCGACGTGAGGCGTGTAAATGGCCTTGTGCTTGCCGCGCAAACGGAGTGCCACTTCGCTGGCAACACGTCCGAGCACCTTGTCGGTGGCGTCAATCACAAACCACTCGTGCGTCACTTCGGCCGGCTTGGCGCTGAAGGTCTTCATGAGTAACTTTCGTGTGCCCTTGGCCTAACAGACCCAGGGCGATTCTTGGCTGATGTTCAAGTGCTTGGCTCCGCCACGTTCGGTGTCGCTTATGCAGGCGACCTCTCACATGAGACGAAAAAACACCCCTCCCCACAGCCAACTTATGGGGAGCCCGTGAGTGTAGCAGAAGCACGTCCAAATCCAAAATGCCGAATCCAGATTCACGCATGAGCGGGAAAGGCCGGGTAGGATTAGGGAAACCACGTATGAGGTCCACCATGACGAGCACGACGCCAAGCCCAGCCAGCGCACCAGACAGTGCGTCTGCAGATGCGGCGCCTCAGCCATGGAATCCAGTGGCAGCTTTGCAGCGCTGGGCAGCCTGGGTGCCCATTCGTTCGCTGTCCCGTCGCCACCGCCGCCGCATCAAGCAACACCTGCTGCTCTTGAGCGCACGGGATCGATACTTGCGCTTTGGCTACCCAGCAACCGACGAGCAGATTGGCAAGTACGCGATGGGCCTAGACCTCGACCGAGATGAGGTGCTGGGCATCTTCAACCGGCGCCTTGAACTGGTGGCCATGGCTCACCTCGCATACGCGCCGACACCACAGATCCCTGGCAAGCCAGCCATGGCCGAGTTTGGTGTCTCGGTGCTGGACAAGGCACGCGGACGTGGCTTTGGTGCGCGCCTGTTCGAACATGCGGCATTGCATGCCCGCAATCGCGGCATCGACACCTTGTTCATCCATGCGCTGAGCGAGAACGCGCCCATGCTGGCTATTGCGCGAAAAGCCGGCGCCGTGGTCGAGCGAGACGGCAGCGAATCCGAAGCATGGCTGCGCCTTTTGCCCGACACCGTCGCATCGCATGTCGGAGAGGCTATCGAGCGCCATGTCGCTGAGCTGGATTTCCAATTCAAGCGCCATATCCGTGTACTCGGCGACATCATTGACGGCGTCGGCGAGGTTCGAGCCCAGTTTGACAACACTGGAACGGCCGCCAAGGAGTGAGCCACTAGCCCTTCTGGCCGGGTCGCCAACCCGCGTTCCCGGGGGTTGCCCCATGCCCGCTTATCACATGTTTCCGTTACATTCCGAAGGATAAGCACCTCATGAAGGGTGCAATTTCCGCCACAACGGGCCACGAGGGATATGCAAACACTCATTCCGTGGGTCATTGCGCTGCTATCCGGCGCCGGACTGCTGGTGATTGGAATCATCTGGGCTTGGCGCCGTCCGAGCAGTAACGCGAAGCAGCTCCCTAGCGAATGGGCTCTCAGCGCCAGGCCGGTCTTCAGCACCGACGAACGGCGCGTCTACCGCCTGCTCCGCGAGGCACTGCCCCACCACGTCATCCTTTCAAAGCTGCCGCTGGTGCGCTTTTGCCAGCCGACGGAAGCCAAGCAGGTGCGCTACTGGTTCGACTTGCTGGGCTCCATTCACGTGACCTTCGCAATCTGCAGCCCTAACGGTCGCGTGCTGGCGGTGATTGATCTGGACACTGAGCGAAACTCGACAGGCCGCAGCCTGCAGATCAAGCAGTCGGTGCTCGCTGCGTGCCGGGTGCGCTATCTGCGCTGCCCGATTGACAACCTACCCAGCGCCGCTGAGCTGCAATTGCTGGTTCCTTTCAGCAGCAGTGCCTCGCGTGGCCCACAGCCGGCACCCGCGCCGGCAATGACACCTTCTCGCCAAGCCGGCCTGGTTGGGAGGCAACCGCGCCGGAATGGCCGCGACTCGCTGTGGCAGGACTCGTCGGTGTTCCATGACTCATTCTTCGTTCCGGACAGTCGCTACGAAAGCATGGGTGCCGGCGGCAATGAAGGAATGTCGACTCGCTCAGAAATGCCCTCCGGGTTTCGCCACAGTCGCAGTTTTGCCGAGCCGCTCGGCGCCGACTCGCAATACCCGGACGAAGCGCCCAACGATATCGTCGGCGTCGTGGTCGACTCCCCGCGCTACGGCCGCCGCTAAACTGAGCAGCCCAGCACGCAACGGCGCTGGACCTCAGGGTTCAGCGCCGTTCCTCCATTGCGATCGATGAACCCCACCCCCGATGACAGCTTTGCCAGCCTGACACCCGACTTCATGCTGGACGCGCTGGATGCGGCCGGGCTGCGTTGTGACGGCCGCATGCTGCAGCTCAACTCCTACGAGAACCGCGTGCTGCAGGTGCATCTGGACGACGGCCGCATTGCCGTTGCAAAGTTCTACCGACCGGGCCGCTGGACCGATGCCCAGATCCTTGAAGAGCATGCCTTTGCGCTTGAGCTCGCGCAGGCCGAAGTGCCGGTCGCGCCGCCTTGGACACTCGACAGCCAGTCCGCAGCGCTCATGCTGAGCGGCAACCCGTCTACGCTGGCCCACATGCAAGGCCAGCGCTTTGCCGTCGCGGCACGTCAAGGCGGCCGGGCGCCTGAGCTTGAGGATGCCGAAGTTCTGAGCTGGATCGGCAGGCTTCTGGCACGTCTGCACACGATTGGCGCACGGCAGGCCTTCACTGAGCGCGTCAGCTGGGCAAGCGCGGCGCCGGCCATCGCTGCACGCGACTGGCTGCTGGACCACGACATCCTGCCGCCCGAGATTCGAGGCCCATGGGATGAAGAGGCGCGCCGATGTATCGATGCGATCACCCGCGCCTTCGACGAGTTTCCCGATTTGAGCCTGCTACGCCTGCATGGGGATTGCCACCCCGGCAACATCCTGTGGACCCCGGACCGTGGCCCTCACTTCGTCGACCTCGACGACGCCGTCAATGGTCCAGCGGTGCAGGACTTGTGGATGCTGCTGTCCGGCGACCCGCTCACAGCGCAGCAGCAGTTGTCCGCGGTGCTGAAAGGCTACGAGATGGTGGCCGAGTTCGACCGCCGCGAGCTGCGCTTGATCGAACCACTGCGAACGGTGCGCATGATCCACCACAGCGCCTGGCTGGCCAAGCGTTGGGGAGACCCGGCATTTCCGCAGGCCTTCCCCTGGTTCGGGACGCCCAACTACTGGAACGACCAGGTCAGCAAGTTGCGCGAGCAGCTGGAGGCGATGCAGCCCCAGGCGGCCATCAGCAGCGCACCGCCGGATGAAGAACCCTATGAATTCTGGGATGCCTGAACGCCTGAGCGCTCAAACATCCCAGCAGCCCTGGCCCGATCAGCCGAGCAGCATCGCGTTGACACGTTTCACGTAGGCCGCCGGATCCTCCAGGCTACCGCCTTCGGCCAGCACCGCCTGATCGAACAGCACCTGCGCCAGATCGTCGAAATGCGCGCTGGACTCGAGCTTCTTCACCAGCGCATGCTCGG
>NZ_JBILQK010000222.1:0-4573 GCF_044373315.1 Roseateles sp.
GAGTGATATAACTTACAACGAATTGGCTCAAATCCACGATGAGAAGTTCGGAAGCTCAAACTACAACATGAGTATGGCACAAGCCAAAAAGACTTTAACTTTCTTCAAACAAAGAATCCAAAGACTTTAATATTTTTACAATTCTTTCAAAAAGCAACTTCCAATACTTTATTTTTGCTAAAAAAAAGAAGTAAATGGACTTTAGCGAGGTTGTAGAGCAAATCAAAGACGTGTTCTGTGGTGACATAGAAGACTACGGAATTTTAGACCAAACCAATGGGCGTGGTGGCGAAACATTGCTACGCAGAATCAACTCTTTCAATAACTTCACACCAATAACATACAAAGGAGGCAATATGATGTTCGCTATTGCTAGCGATACAATAGAGATTGACCGATACTCCAACGCAACTGTACCTGTAAAGCTAATACTAATAGTAAACGATTGGTATGTGCTTGGAGAGGTAATAAAGGCGTTAGACATGAAAGAACTCCAAGAGGTAAGCATAGACACCGACTCAATAGCGGTTTACGAAAGGTATTTCACACCCAACGAAGACAGACCATTCTCAAACTATGCCTTTGAACTATCATTTAACACAAACGAAACAATATTAAACAAAGAATAAATGAATTGGAAATTTTGGCAAAAGAAGAAAGAGGAAGCACCCGTATTTAACACGAGTAAGGACGAAATGGAAGTGGCGAAGGTAGAACCACACTTTTACTTCAAGGACGCTATGAGCAAGGGTATAATAGCCAAGGAGAAGCTATTTACGTTAAACGGGAAAGATTATTACAGTTTTGCGGATGGGCTGGGCATGATTACGGCTAAGAGGTATTTGCATTATACAAGCATGGTAAGGTTTTACGAAGAAAATGGTGTAAACAAGGATGTAAGCTTGGACTACCTAAGCGAAATAGAGGAAAAGGTAGAAGAACTTTCGGACTACACTTATGATGATATGGTTTACAAGAAGAAGCAAACAGAACTTCTTGCTTTAATATCGACCTTTAAATACCATTACGAGAACTTTAATATAGAAGGAGCAATGTGTGAGGTATGTGCGGTGGCATTGATAACTCCTAATGAAAATCCTTATGATATCGATTACTCGGAGACAGCAAGGAAAATGTATGATTTTTCAATAGCGATCAATTCTGAAGGCGGGGAGGACTTCGCAAGTTTTTTTTGGAGACTTTCTTCAATCGCAGAGTTCAGTTGGACACAGCAATTACTCAACTTAACAGCCTCTATGGCGTCAAGGAGTCAGAGCCAAGAGAGCCTGAACCACGCAAGAAACTTGTTGATATTGGACATACAAAAGCACTCAAGTCTTTTAGACGAAATGAGACTACAAAAAAGTTTCTCGAAACCTGCCAAAGCGTTGCGAGCACTATGGGGATTAACCGCTCTGAATTTGAGAAAGCCTCAATCATGGATTACATCGCTGAAGTCTTGATGTGTAATGAAAAGATTAGAAAAAGCAACGAGGAAATAGAGAAGGCACAAAAGAAATAACACACAACTTTACAAAGATATGGCACAGACAGTGGATTCGGCTAAGTTCGATTTTATCACCGACTTATCCGACATCAATCAGCTAATAGCAAGGCTAAAGACGGTATCGATAACAACCAAGGAGCTTGCCGAGGCTACAAAGTACCTCACGCAACTTTCAAGGGCAAACGCAGCAGAGCAAAGAGCTGCAATAGCCGACTTGAACAAGTTAACGGCACAAAGTAGGCTTCAAACGCAACAAGAAAGGGAGGCGGCTGCTGCTACGAGGGCATCAATAAATGAAATACAACGCAAGAGGCAAGAGTTAAAGCTACAAAACGAGCAGATGGGCAAGGCAGCCAACGGGATGAACCAATTCCGTGGCTCAATAGACTTGCTTAGGGGCTCAATGGGTGGGCTTGCTGCGGTGATAGGGGTAAATAGCTTCTTAGACTTCACTACTAACATATTTAACGCACAGTCGCAAATACAAGCGTTTAAGTTATCATTGGATGCCTTACTAAAAGACAAGACGGCATCTGCTGGCTTATTTGCGGAGGTAAAGGAATTTGTAAAAGAAAGTCCTTTTCAATTTGAGGAAACGGTAACTAGTGTACAAAAGCTTATATCGTCTTTCAAGGCGGTAGGGTTAAGTGCAGATGAAATACAAAAAAAGACAATACCTGTATTGAGGTCATTAGGTAACTCTGCAAGTGCCTTGGGATTGGGTGATGAAGGGTTAAAAAGGTTGATATACGCATTTACTCAGGTGCAATCGGCTGGAAAGCTAATGGGTACTGAACTAAGGCAGATAAACGAGACGGGTATTCCGATGTTGTCTTTATTGGCTGAACAGACGGGCATAAAGATACAAGATATGGCTAAGGCTATATCTGACGGTAAAATAAGCTTTGAGATATTTGAGAAGGCTATATTGAGTGCAGGAAATGCTGGTGGAGTTTTTGCGGGCTTAATGGACATTCAAGCACAAACCGTTGCGGGTAGAATAAGTAACTTAAAAGATACGGTTTTCTACGCAATGGGGCAAATAGGCGACTATTTCCAAGGCACGGGAAAAAGTTTTCTTTCTTTTGCTACAAGTGTAGTTGAGGGTCTTGCAGGTACTGAGGCGGCATTTGCACGTACTATGACTGTGGTAAAGAACTTGGCTCAGTTTTTTGCAAGTTACAAGGCACTGCAAATACTTCTTACGGCTAAGAATTACCTAATGGCAGAAAGCCAAAAGGCTGTAAATTTGGTAGTGGAAGAAGGTGTATTGGCTAAGCAAGCATCAATAGCTAAGGCGGTGGAAATGACCAACGCTGAAACGGCTGAGGCGGCAGCGATAAATCAGACTAGGCTAGCGATAAGTGCAAAGACTGCGGAGGAGTTAAAGTTGATTGAAGTCGAAATGAAGGCAATGAACAGAATGACCTTGAAGCAAGAAGGGTACAGGAATGAGATTTTGTTACTTGAAAAACAAATTGCAGAGACGTGGAAGTTGATAGAAGCAAACTTGCAATTAACTGCTTCAAATAAGCAAGATATTATATCAAAGAATGAGCTTATAGCAACTAATCAAAAGGAAATAGTAACTCTTCAAGAGAAATTAGCACAACAAGAAAAGATAATTGTATCTAATAGGCAAGGCAGGGCAGATAAGGCTCTTAGTATAAAAACTATAAAGGATGAGATATTAGCTAAAAGGCAACTTGTAATTACTACTGAGCAACAAGTAAAAGCAATGGAGCTGGAGAACTTGGAACTCAAAAAGATAAACTTACAAAAAGAAAAAAACATAGCTACAAATGGTAAGCATATAAATTCAAATCAAGCGGAAATTGCTTCAATAGAAAAAAAGATACTTGCCAAGGAAAAAGAAATAGGCGTAAGCAGAGCTGCATCTATGCAAATAGCGGCTGAAATGGCGGCTACGGATGCAAATACGGCAGCAAAAATAAAGGCTACAACGGTACTTGGTAGATTGGCTACTGCAACAAAGGCATGGGCTGCGAACTTGTATGCAACTATGGGACCAATGGTTGCTTGGACTGCTGGTATATATGCGGTAATAAAGGCATTTGAGATGTTATCAGATGCACAAGAAGAGTCTAGGATGTCAACTTTGAAAGGAGCTATTGCCAACAACGAGGAGGCTAACTCTATGATTGTTAAGAACAAGCTTGCAAATCAAGAAATAAATAACTTATCAAAACTCAAAGAGGGTAGTGACGAATACAGGATAGCGGCCAAAAGAATTATAGACCAATATCCTGATTACTTCAAGGGCATGGATGCAAGTACTGCAAGCATGAAAGACTTTAACTCTTCAATAAGAAGTAGCAATAGCCTTTTAAGTACAAATATTGCATTACTTGCACAACAAGCTAGATTAGACTTTAATAGTGATAAGATAAAAACATTACAGCAAAGCCTTTCTAAGGCGGCACAGAATGATTTATTTAAGAATGTTGATTTTTCTGACTTAGAAAAGGCTTCTGGACAATTAAAGAGAATGCTAAGTCAATCGGGTAGAGACACTGGTACAGGCTTGTATATAGCTGAACAACTAAAAAATTTACAAGACCTTAAAAAGTACCAAACCAATGTTATAGAAATCAACAAACAATCTGACAAGATAGAAAAAGAAAGAATTAACAAGCAAAGGTCTAATTTGGAAGCAGAAAGGGGCATTGCTTTAAAAAAGAGCAAAAATAATGAGGAAAGGCTTAAGATAAATGAAGAATATGACCGCAAAATAGAGTTCCTTAATAATTCTCAATTAGAAAAAGAGGGCAAATTTGCTACTGAATTGGAAAAGGCTGGCGACAAAAAAGCACAAGGTATCAAAGCCTCAGGCCAAAAGCAAAAGCAGGCACGCCAAGAAATAATAAGTGACTTAGAGAAATCGCTAAGGGCGGAGGCTACGGCACTGCAAGAAGCGGAGGACAACTGGCGTAATGGCTACGACATAAAGTACAACCTATACTTGGCAGACATGGAGAACGCCAAGAACAACATCAAGGACAAGGAAAAGCTAAAGGCGAAGGAACTTGAAATAGAAACTAAGTT
>NZ_JBILQK010000074.1:0-18543 GCF_044373315.1 Roseateles sp.
ACTTCCCGGGTGAGGCGCGACCCCAAGCGGCGTCCCCGTGGGCGCCCTTGCACTGGGCCCTGGGCCTGGCGTCCTACGGACTGTTCGGTGTGGCGGTGTTGCATGCCGTCATGCTCAGCCGCGCCGAGCGCCTGATGCGCCAGAAGAAGCCGGGGCTGGCGCTTGGCATGCCGCTGCTGCGGCTGGAGCGCTTGACGTTCCAGTTTGTCGGCGCGGGGGTGGCCTTGCTCTCCTTGGCTCTGTTGCTGGGCTGGTGGTTCACGCCGCAGTGGCGGTGGGATCACAAGACTTTGCTTTCCGTGCTGGGCTGGGTGGTGTTGACCGGCTTGGTCACGGGACGGCGATTGTTCGGATGGCGCGGCCGGCGGGCGACACGCTGGCTCTATCTTGGAGCTGCCTTGCTGCTGCTGGGCTATGCCGGTTCGCGCTTCGTGCTGGAGGTGCTGCTTCAGCGCAGCGCAGGACACTGAATGAAATACCTGCTTCTGATCATCGGCTTGGCGGTCCTGGTGTTTGTGCTGGGGTTCAAGCGGGGACGCCCCCCCAAAGCGTCTGAAGTGCAGCGTCGGCCCGAGGCTGAGCCCTCCAAGGACATGGTCGCGTGTGCGCAGTGCGGACTGCATCTGCCCCGCGACGAGGCCTTGCCTGGTCGTGGCGGGCACTTTTGCAGCGCCTCACATCGCAATGCTTACGAGTCCAGCCATGCGCCATGAGTGAGGCCGGCCGGGTCGATGCACAGCGCCTGGCGCGCAGCCAGACAGGCGATAGTGACTTGTCCTGGTTCGGCCCGAGTGCGCAGGACAGCATGGACGCGGAGTGGGAAGAGCCAGAGGCAGCGGGGCAGTCGGGTGAAGACTCGCAGTTCTTTTTTCGACGCTCGCGGCGACGCCAGGCCGGGGAGGGCGCCTTTCAGCGCCTGTACCGAGCCTTCCTGGCGGCACGCGCTGCGCTCGGCCTGGCGCTGTTCGCAACCCAGCTGGTAGCGGCGTGGTTGGGGTCGGCGTCGCCGGACTGGGCGCTGCCGCTGTCGGGCTTCTATGCATTGCAGGCGCTGGCCTTGTGGATGCTGCCCTGGTTGCAGCGCGGTGCCACCGCCCATACGCTGGCCCGGCTGCACAGTCCGCAGTGGTTGGCCAGCATCGGCGTGGACCTCCTGGTGTTTGGTGTGTTGCATGCGCTGGATCGCGGATCCAGCGTCAGCTACGGTGCGCTGTTCGTCATGCCGGTCCTGATGGCCGGCGTGCTGACGCCAAGGTTGCTGGTGCTGGCGACCGCGGCCATGGCCGCCTTGCTGATGCTGGGCGTGGCCTGGTGGGCTGTGCTGCAAGGCGCTGACGTCGGGCAGCGGATGATGCAGACAGGCTTGTCGGGCACCGGCCTGTTCGTGGTCGGCCTGCTGGCCAGCGAATTGGCCAGCCGGCTGGCGCGAGAGGAGCGGGCAGCACGCGGCAGCATGGAATTGGCGCGGCAGCAGGCGCAGCTCAACCAGCTGGTGATCGATGAGATGCAGGAGGGCGTGCTGGTGGTGGACCGGCGCGGTCGTGTGCGGGCGGCGAATCCGGCCTCACGCGCGCTGCTGTCCAACGGTCACAAGGTGCGCCGCGCGCCCTTTCAGCTGCGCGGCGTGGCAGCCTGGGTTCCGCTGGTGCAGGCGGTGGAACGAGCCTTCGGCGAGGGCGGTTGGCCCGAAGAGGGGCGCGATGTGCTGCTGAGCTTCGAGGATGGGCTGCAGCGTGTGCTGCGGCTGCGCATGCGATTCACGCGTCAGCGCGAGTCGCAGGCCGGTGAGGATCTGTGCGTGATCTTCGTCGAGGACTTGCGGACCGTTCAGGCGCGCAGCCGGCAGGAGAAGCTGGCCGCCATGGGACGCGTATCGGCGGGTATCGCGCATGAGATCCGCAATCCGCTCGCAGCCATCGATCAGGCCAATGCCTTGCTGGCGGAAGACTGCGTGGCGCCGCAGCAGCGCCGGCTGGCTGCCATGGTGGCTTCGAATGTGCAGCGGCTCAAGCGCATTGTTGATGACGTGATGGAGGTGGCGCCTGGTGTCGTGCCGCAGCCGGTTCCCGTGGACGTATCGTCCCTGGTGGCCGAGGTCTGCGCCGAGTGGGTGCGTACCAACAAGCTGGAGACGGGGGCAGCCTGCCCCTTGGTCTGCAGCGCGCCGGCTCAGCCGCTTGTGGTGGCTTTCGACCCCGAACATCTGCGACGCGTGCTGGTCAATCTGCTGGACAACGCGCTGCGGCACGCGGCGCCGGGGCCGGCCTCGGTTCAGGTCAGCCTGCTGGCGCCGTCCGAGCAGGCGGCTCAGCTTGCGGTCTTCAGCGCAGGCGAGCCGATTGCGGTGGAGGTAGAACGTCACTTGTTCGAACCCTTCTTCTCGACCCGCAGCCGGGGTTCCGGCCTGGGTCTGTATATTTGCCGCGAGCTTTGCGAGCGCTACGGCGGGCGCATCGATTTCCGCCGGGCGGGGCCGCTTGAGACGGCGGGAAACGAGTTCGTGCTGACCTTGCGTCGTCTCAATGAACCCTCCACCCCTTCTGCATGAGCCATAAATTCAGCCTTCTGATCGTCGACGACGAGCCTGACTTGCGCACGCTGTATGAGCTGACCCTGCTGCGCGAGGGTTATGACATGGACACGGCTGGCACTGTGGAAGAGGCGCTCGAGCATCTGAAGCAGCGCAGCTACAGCGCAGTCATCACCGATATGCGCCTGCCGGATGGCAGCGGGCTGGATGTGCTGGGCTGGCTGGAGCAGCAGGGCCGCGCGGAGAAGGCCTTGGTCATTACCGCCTTTGGATCGGCCGAGAATGCGGTCGAGGCCTTGAAGGCGGGGGCCTATGACTACCTGACCAAGCCGGTTGATCTGCGCCAGTTCCGCAGCGTCGTGGCCTCGGCCCTGGGCCGCCTGCCGCAGAGTGTGCCGGCGGTGGTGCCGGCGGATTTGCCCAGCGAGCGTGCCGAAGCTGCGCCGCGGCCCTTGGATGCTGCCGCGGCGCACCAGGCGCGCAGCGAGGCTCGACCGAGCCGCGTGCGTGTTGAGCTCGACGGCGGCGCCAGTGCCTTGCGGCGGCTGGCCGGCGAATCGGACGTGATGTGTCAGGTGCGCGCCTTGATCGAGAAGGTGGCACGCAGCATGGCCCCGGTGCTGCTGCAGGGGGAGTCGGGCACCGGCAAGGAGCTGGTGGCGCGCGCCATCCATGAGGTGAGTCCGCGAGGCGCTCAGGCCTTTGTGGCTGTGAACTGCGGCGCCATCCCCGAGCAGTTGCTCGAGGCGGAATTCTTCGGCTACCGCAAGGGCGCGTTTACCGGTGCCAATGAGGACCGCGAAGGATTTTTCCAGGCAGCGCACAACGGGACGCTCTTTCTGGACGAGATCGGTGATCTGCCGCTGGCCATGCAGAGCAAGCTGCTGCGATCGATTCAGGAGCGGTCGGTGCGGCCGGTTGGCGCGGTGGCCGAGGCGCCGGTCAATGTCCGGATCCTGAGTGCCACCCACAAGGATCTGGGCGCCGAAGTCACGGCCGGGCGCTTTCGCCAGGACCTGTTCTACCGCCTCAACGTGATTCAGATCCGTGTGCCGCCACTGCGCGAGCGCATCGAGGATCTGGCGCTGATCGCCGAACGCGTGCTGGAGCGCATTGCCCGTGATGCGGGTGTGTCGCCCGCGCCGCAGCTCAGCCTAGCGGCGCTGGCCCAGTTGCAGCGCTATGCCTTCCCGGGCAATGTGCGCGAGCTGGAGAACTTGCTGCATCGCGCGCTGGCCTTGTCGGGCGGCGAACAGATCGCGGCCGACGACCTGGGCCTGCCGGATGCGTTGCTGGACGACTCGCAACTTGGTGCACTGGATGTGTTGGAGACCCCGGCCGGGCTGCCCGGCGTGATGGAGGCAGATCGCATCGAGCCGGATCTGCCACCGGACCTGGCCGCCTATCTCGATGAGGTGGAGCGCAGCATGCTGCTGCGCGCGCTGGCACGCCATCGGTTCAACCGAACGGCCGCCGGTGCAGCGCTGGGGCTTTCCTTGCGGCAGATGCGCTACCGGATGGCCCGTTTGGGCGTCAGCGAAGACTCTGGCGCTTGAAGTCCGCGCCCGGCCTCGTTGGCTCCGGCCGAAGGCCCGAGCCTGCGCAGGGTTGTCGCTCGGCCAAGCTGTGAGCGAATGTGTGCGCACGGCCGCGACCCCGGCCGGTCGGGTGCAAGTGCAGAAACAGCGGCGGCGAAAGCCGATGTGAGCGTTGGCGCGGCTTTGCAGCCATTTTGGCGCTGCAAACCGCATGCAATCTGCGCGTCGACCCGCCAGTGCCGATGGAATCGAAGCAGTCGCCTGGAGCTAGTCGCTGTGAGGCTTGTTCCGCGTGGATTCAGGCGCTCCGGCTAGCGCTTTCTGTTGCAGTGGTCAACGGGGTTCGCACGCTATCGGTAGTGCTTGAAGTGCCTTGGACCCCCAGATATAGTGTTCTACCATGCTATTCTGCTGACTTGGTAATACATCCATGCGCCACCTCGCCGCTGACCTGAATGCTTTCGCTGCGACGCTGCTCGCGGAGAAGGCGGTCGATGGCCAAGGAGCGCTGGCAGGCCAGCCCGGGCAGTCCGTAGATTCGACCCGGCAGCGGCGGCTTCACCCCTACAGGCAACGGCAAGACCCGCTTACGCAGAGTGCGTGACAGGACTTGCCGTGACCCATTCGAACAATCAGACGAGGACCCTTATGCAGACCATCGCAGTCAACCCGCACTCGCAAGCCGTGCCGGGCGTCCAGGCCGGCGAGCCCGCGAGCGCTCAGCGGCACTCGGCCTACGAGGCCTACCAGATCATCCGCCGCAATGGCGCTGTGGTTTCCTTCGAGCCCAGCAAGATTGCCGTGGCGCTGATGAAGGCCTTCCTCGCGGTGCATGGCACGACGGGTGCCGCCTCTGCGAGCGTGCGCGAGACGGTCGACGGCCTGACCGAAGCGGTGGTGCGCGCACTGCTGCGTTCGCGCCCCAGCGGTGGCACCTTCCATATCGAAGATGTGCAGGACCATGTTGAGCTCGGGCTGATGCGCGGCGGTCATCATGAGGTGGCCCGCGCTTACGTGCTGTATCGCGAGCGTCGCGCGCAAGAGCGCCTGGCCAAGGGCGAGGCAGCGCAAGCTGCAGTGCTGGAGTCGGGTCTGACGGTGATCGACAAGGGGCAGCGTCTGCCCCTGGATCTGGGCAGGCTCTCGGCATTGATCTCGTCGAGCTGCGAGGGCCTGGGCGCGGATGTGAAGGCCGACCCCATTCTGGCTGAGACCAAGCGCAATCTGTACGACGGCGTGCCGATCGATGAGGTCTACAAGGCGGCCATCCTGGCGGCGCGTACGCTGATCGAGAAGGACCCGGGCTACAGCCAGGCCACCGCGCGCCTGCTGCTGCACACGATCCGCCGCGAAATCCTCGGCGAGGAAGTGACGCAGGCCCAGATGGCCGAGCGCTATGCCGAATACTTCCCGACCTTCATCAAGAAGGGCGTGCAGGCCGAGTTGCTGGACGAGAAGCTGGGTCAATATGACCTCGCCCGTCTGGGTGCGGCGCTGAAGGCCGAGCGCGACTTCCAGTTCGACTACCTGGGTCTGCAGACGCTGTTCGATCGCTACTTCCTGCACACCGAAGGCAAGCGCATCGAGATGCCTCAGGCGTTCTTCATGCGCGTGGCCATGGGCCTGGCGCTGAACGAAATCGACCGCGAAGCCCGCGCGATCGAATTCTATGAAGTGCTGTCGAGCTTCGATTTCATGTCCAGCACGCCGACGCTGTTCAACTCCGGCACTCGTCGCTCGCAGCTCTCCAGCTGCTACCTGACCACGGTGGCCGACGATTTGGATGGCATCTATGAGGCGCTGAAGGAAAACGCGCTGCTGTCCAAGTTCGCCGGCGGCCTGGGCAACGACTGGACACCGGTGCGCGCGCTGGGTTCGCACATCAAGGGCACCAATGGCAAGAGCCAAGGCGTCGTACCTTTCCTGAAGGTCGTCAACGACACGGCAGTGGCCGTGAACCAGGGCGGCAAGCGCAAGGGCGCGGTCTGTGCCTATCTGGAGAGCTGGCACCTGGACATCGAGGAGTTCCTGGAGCTGCGCAAGAACACCGGCGACGACCGCCGCCGCACACACGACATGAACACCGCGAACTGGATCCCCGATCTGTTCATGCGCCGTGTCATGGATGGCGGCGACTGGACGCTATTCAGCCCGTCGACCTGCCCGGACCTGCACGACCTGTTCGGCAAGGCCTTCGAGAAGGCTTACTGCGAGTACGAAGCCAAGGTCGACCGTGGCGAGATCAAGCTGTTCAAGCGCATGCCCGCCAAGGACCTGTGGCGCAAGATGCTCTCGATGCTGTTCGAGACCGGCCACCCCTGGATCACCTTCAAGGACGCCTGCAACGTGCGCTCGCCGCAGCAGCACGTGGGCGTGGTGCACTCGTCCAATCTCTGCACCGAGATCACGCTTAACACCAACGACAGCGAGATCGCGGTCTGCAACCTGGGTTCGGTGAACCTGAAGCAGCACCTGAAGGATGGTCAGGTCGACCACGAAAAGCTGAAGAAGACGGTGGCGACGGCGATGCGCATGCTCGACAACGTCATCGACATCAACTACTACGCGGTCAAGAAGGCGCGTGACTCGAACCTGCGTCATCGTCCGGTGGGCCTGGGCGTGATGGGCTTCCAGGACGCGCTGTATGCACTGCGCACGCCGTACGCCTCCGACGCTGCGGTCGAGTTCGCCGACCGTTCGATGGAAGCCGTCTGCTACTACGCCTACTGGGCCTCGACCCAACTGGCCGAGGAACGCGGTCGCTACTCGTCCTACCGCGGCTCGCTGTGGGACCGCGGCATCCTGCCGATCGACTCGCTGGACCTGCTGGCCGAGGCGCGTGGCGGTTATGTCGAGGTGGATCGCAGCACGACGATGGACTGGGACGCGCTGCGCGCCCGCATCGCTGCCTATGGCATGCGCAACAGCAACTGCGTGGCGATCGCGCCGACCGCGACCATCTCCAACATCATTGGCGTGGACGCATCGATCGAGCCCTGCTTCGGCAACCTCTCGGTCAAGTCCAATCTGTCGGGTGAGTTCACCGTCATCAACGAAGCACTGGTGCGCGACCTGAAGAAGCTGGGTCTGTGGGACGACGTGATGGTGATGGACCTGAAGCACTTCGACGGGTCGCTGCGCCGCATCGACCGCGTGCCGGAAGAGCTGAAGAGCCTCTATGCCACTGCCTTCGAGGTCGAGACGCAGTGGCTGGTCGAAGCTGCCGCGCGCCGCCAGAAGTGGATCGACCAGGCGCAGAGCCTGAACATCTACATGGCCGGTGCTTCGGGCAAGAAGCTCGATGAGACCTACAAGCTCGCCTGGCTGCGCGGCCTGAAGACGACCTACTACCTGCGCACCGTGGGTGCGACGCACGCCGAGAAGAGCACGGTGACCAAGTCGGGTCAGCTCAACTCGGTGTCGAGTGGTGCTCCCGCAATAGTGTCGGCGCCTGTGGCTGCGCCGGTGGAAGAGTCGGTGCCGGCCACCGACATCAAGTTCTGCTCGATCGACAACCCGGACTGCGAAGCTTGCCAGTAAAAAACGGGGGGTCCGCGCACGCTGATTCGACGCATCGCGCTTGATGCGGCGAGTCGAATCAGAAGCTGGCCCCGCACTCTCAAAGCGGGTGATGGAGAAAACAGTCATCGCCCGCGATGCGAGTGTTCATCGATGCAAACGGCCGATCATGCATCGATGAACACTTGTATCGAGGACCTTGATTCGCTGCGCTGCCGATGCAGCACAGCAACAGCGCACGCTGCGCCTTGTCAATAAGTCCTTGGTGTTTTCGACACATCACTCCGATAATTCGACGCGATAGGAAATCCACCATGCTGGTTTGGGACGAAGACCTGAAGCCCTCTCATAGCGCCCCTGGCGGCGCCACTCCAAACGTCGCACCGAGCTCGGCTCCGGTCGCGCGGGCAGCAGTCTCCGCGGTACAGGCCGCAGTACATCAAGCCGGCTCAGCCGACCAGGCCGCAGCGCTCGCCGAGCGACGCGTCAACGTGGCCGACAAGCGCATCATCAATGGTCAGACCGACGTCAACCAACTGGTGCCGTTCAAGTACAAGTGGGCCTGGGAGAAGTACCTCGCCACCTGCGCCAATCACTGGATGCCGCAGGAAGTGAACATGTCGCGTGACATCGCGCTGTGGAAAGACCCGAACGGGCTGACGGAAGACGAGCGGCGCATCATCAAGCGCAACCTCGGTTTCTTCGTCACGGCCGATTCGCTGGCCGCCAACAACATCGTGCTGGGCACCTACCGCCACATTACCGCTCCCGAGGCTCGCCAGTTCCTGCTGCGCCAGGCCTTCGAGGAAGCGATTCACACGCACGCTTACCAGTACATCGTCGAGTCGCTGGGCCTGGATGAGAGCGAGATCTTCAATGCCTACCATGAGGTGCAGTCGATCCGGGACAAGGACGAGTTCCTGATCCCCTTCATCGACGCCATCATGGATCCGCACTTCCAGACGGGCACGCTCGAGAACGACCAGACGCTGCTGAAGAGCCTGATCGTGTTTGCCTGCCTGATGGAGGGCCTGTTCTTCTACGTCGGCTTTACGCAGATCCTGGCGATGGGGCGGCAGAACAAGATGACGGGTGCTGCCGAGCAGTACCAGTACATCCTGCGCGACGAGTCCATGCACTGCAACTTCGGCATCGACCTGATCAACCAGATCAAGCTTGAGAACCCGCAGTTGTGGACCGCCGAGTTCAAGGCAGAGATCAAGGTGCTTTTCCAGAAAGCGGTTGAGTTGGAGTACCGCTACGCTGAGGACACCATGCCGCGCGGCGTGTTGGGCTTGAACGCCTCGATGTTCAAGGGGTATCTGCGTTACATCGCCAACCGCCGCGCCACCCAGATCGGACTGGAGGAGCTCTTCCCTAACGAAGAGAACCCGTTCCCCTGGATGAGCGAAATGATTGACCTGAAGAAGGAACGTAACTTCTTCGAGACGCGCGTCATCGAATACCAGTCCGGTGGCGCGCTGTCGTGGGACTGAGTCAGGACACAAGGCAAGCCCGGCGGCTTGCCTTGTGCCTGACGAAGGCCAATTCGCCTGCAAGCGAATCGGCTGAGGCAGCAAGCATGGTCGTTGCCCTCAGTTCCCGCTGAGTTTGTTTGGAAGTCGTAGAGATTGGCAGCGTTGTCGACCCTGGTCCTAGAAGCCGGGGCGAGGGCGCTGCAAACCGATTCACCGCACCGGAGCGCTCCTCCTGGGCGACTTTGGGTGGTGAATAGCTGCACTGTGGCGGACCGGTCCGCTGTGGGCAGTGATCTTGCAACTTGATCAAGGAGAACTGTATGGCAACTGCAAAGAAGGCCGCCCCGGCCAAGAAGGCCGCTCCGGCAAAGAAGGCCGCCGCTCCGGCAAAGAAGGCCGCTGCTCCGGCGAAGAAGGCCGCTGCTCCGGCAAAGAAGGCCGCTGCTCCGGCGAAGAAGGCTGCTGCTCCGGCAAAGAAGGCCGCTGCTCCGGCGAAGAAGGCTGCTGCTCCGGCAAAGAAGGCCGCTGCTCCGGCGAAGAAGGCTGCTGCCCCCAAGAAGGCCGCTGCTCCGGCGAAGAAGGCCGCTGCCCCTAAGAAGGCTGCTGCTCCGGCGAAGAAGGCCGCTGCCCCTAAGAAGGCTGCTGCTCCGGCGAAGAAGGCTGCTGCCCCTAAGAAGGCCGCTGCTCCGGCGAAGAAGGCTGCTGCCCCTAAGAAGGCCGCTGCTCCGGCGAAGAAGGCCGCTGCCCCCAAGAAGGCTGCTGCCAAGCCGGCCGCTGCTGCAAAGCCGCCCGCAAAGAAGGCTGCCAAGAAGCCCGCTGCGAAGAAGGCCCCTGCCCCTGCTGCTCCTGCTGCTGCGAAGCCTGCGGCTGCCGCTCCTGCTGCCAAGACGGCATTGAGCCCTCAGGCCGCTTGGCCCTTCCCGACTGGCAACAAGCCCTGATCGGACAGGAGTTTCGACTCCATCAAACCCGGCTGCGGCCGGGTTTTTTTAATTCCGGCCCTGGTTGCAAGCCGCGGCATCTGCGCTCCGCCAGAGATGCTCGACGCTTTGGATCTCCATTGGTGCGCGTGTGCTGCTCGCGCCCGCTGCTGCCGCTCTTCAGGGATGGAAGATTTCGATGCTGTAGCCGCTGACGCGTTGCGCGCCGGTGCTGAAGACGATCTGCAGCGTCTCTTCGGCATTTCCGCCCAAGCTGGCGGCGGTGAGGTTGAAATCCGTCGGGGGCAGCATGCGTCGCGCCACGACAGCACCGTTGCTGTCGGTCAGACTCAGGTCAACCCACGGCAGAGCCACGGCATACGCTGCCTTGTTGTGCAGGCTGATGCGCAGTTTGTAGTTGTTGCCATTGCCGGCCACGGTCAATGCACTGTTCTCGACCGTCAGCGCATCAATGCGTCGCCAGGCCTTGAGTTCGCAGCCCGTGGTCGCGCAGAAGGCCTGAAGCAAAGGCGCGGTCTGCGGAAAGAGTGCCTGCAGCGCATCCCGAAACTGCCATGTGAGCTGCGCGCTCAACATGACAGTCAGCAGCAGCACACCAAGCGCAAGAGACGCGCGCACCAGCGGCCGCTGCCAGCGCGAGGCCACCTCGGCCTGGCGCAGGAAGCCCGCGGTCGCCAAAGGCTCGGTGGCTGGCTCCGCTTGTGTGCTTGGTGTTGCAGCAGGAGGAGTCGCAACAGGTGCAGCCGGCGGCGCAGTGACGGCTGATGCGCTGGCGTCCGGCTCGGCAAGCGCTGTAATCGGGGTGGTCGAGATCACATGCGTCGGAGACTCCTCCGGTCCGCCGTTATCCACCCAGTAGGGCTCACGGCGTCCTGGCGGGCGCGCTGCATGGCTCGCCGATGGCGGCGTCTGCGGCAGATCAGGCTCGAGCTCGACGTGGATGTCCTGCTCATCTGATGCCTGGTTCGCCGTTTCGCTCCGGGTGTGGCCGTCTTCGCGCGGCATGGCCCAGGTGACATCGTCGGTGCGCTGCGGGACTTCGGCGACAGCATCGGCGTGCGCCATCTGTTCAGCTTCGGCGGGTAGCTCGATATCGGGTGCCGCAGCAGGCCAGGGGGGTGGGGCTTCCCGGTCGATGTCGAACAGCTGTTCTCGGGCATCAAACACTTCGGCGCAGCGGCCGCAGCGCACCCAGCCTTCTGAGACGCGCAACTGATCCTGCACCACCCGGAAGATGGTGCCGCAAGCGGTACAACGGGTGGCCAGACTCATGCCGTGATCATGCCATGAGCACGCGCTGTTTCACGCGTGCATCAAGCGCGTTGGCCGGTCATCAGGATCCAGCCTTCCTCGCTGTCGCTGACTTCCAGCTTGAGCCAGGGCGCATAGGCGGCCTTCAGGTCATCAGCCTGCCGCTCCAGGATGCCGGCGAGCACCAGATGGGCACCGGGGGCCAGGTGTTGACAGAGCAAGGGGGCCAGCAGCTTCAGCGGCGTGGCCAGGATGTTGGCCAGCAGCAAGGGGTACTCGCCGTGCGCCTGGTCGGGCAGTCCGGCATTCAGCGTTACGCCATTGGCCTTGGCGTTGTCGTTGGTGGAGGTGACAGCCGCCGGGTCGATGTCGACCGCGTCGATTTGGCGTGCGCCGTGCAGCGCAGCGCCGATGGCCAGGATGCCCGAGCCGCAGCCGTAGTCCAGCACCCGGTCCCATGTCGGGGCCAGGTCTTGATGCTGGGCGATCCAGCGCAGGCACATGCGGGTGGTCGGGTGGGTGCCGGTTCCGAATGCCAGGCCCGGGTCCAGGCGCATCACACGCTTGGCTTGCGCAGGGGCTTCATGCCAGGAGGGCACGATCCAGAAGTCGCTGGTGATCTCCACCGGCGCGAACTGCGATTGCGTCAGCCGTACCCAGTCCTGCTCAGCGACGGCCTGGATGGTCTGCACATGCACGTCCTGCGCCCACTCCTGCGCAAGCAGCAAGGTGGCCGCTTCAGTGGCTTCGGCCTCGCTGGGGAACAGTGCCTTGACGACCGAACGCTCCCAGCCCGACTTGGGCGCTGGCATTCCGGGCTCGCCGAACAGGGCCTTCTCGGACTCGGTGTTGGCATCGGCGTCCTCGACTGAAACCGCCAGCGACTCGACCTCCATCAGCGCGTCACTGACGGTCTCGACATCGTCCTCGCGGCAGATCAGGACCAGTTCATGCAGGGTGACAGGGGTGCTCATGGGCGACCTTCAAAAGAGAATCCCCGGGACGGCTTGCGCCGTGCCAGGGAGTCCTGTGAACAAGCAGAGCTGACGGGCAGCCTTGCACATGGGGAAAGAGCTTAACGCTTGTGCTGGCTCATCCAGCCTTCGAGGTAGTGGATGCTGGTGCCGCCTTCGACAAACTTGGCGTCCACCATCAACTCGCGGTGCAAGGGGATGTTTGTCTGGATGCCTTCGACCACCGTCTCCGACAGCGCGATGCGCATGCGCGCCAGTGCCTGCTCGCGGGTGTCGCCGTGCACGATGATCTTGCCGATCATCGAGTCGTAGTTGGGCGGCACGAAGTAGTTCGTGTAGGCATGCGAGTCCACCCGCACACCCGGCCCGCCGGGCGGATGCCACATCGTGATGCGGCCGGGCGAGGGCGTGAACTTGACCGGGTCCTCGGCATTGATGCGGCACTCTATCGAATGGCCGCGCATCATGATGTTGCGTTGGGCGAAGGGCAGCTTCTCGCCAGCGGCGATGCGGATCTGCATCGCGACGATGTCGATGCCGGTCACCATCTCGGTCACCGGGTGCTCCACCTGCACGCGGGTGTTCATCTCGATGAAATAGAACTCGCCGTTTTCGTACAGGAACTCGAAGGTGCCGGCACCGCGATAGCCCATCTTCTTGCAGGCGGTGGCGCAGCGGTCGCCGATCTTCTCGATTACGCGGCGCGGAATGCCTGGTGCCGGCGCCTCTTCGATGATCTTCTGATGGCGGCGCTGCATCGAGCAATCGCGCTCGCCCAGCCAGACAGCATTCTTGTGGCTGTCCGCCAGCACCTGGATCTCCACGTGGCGCGGGTTCTCCAGGAATTTCTCCATATAGACCTGCGGATTGCCGAAGGCCGCTGCGGCCTCGCTGCGCGTGGTCTGCACCGCGTTGACCAGGGCTGCCTCGGTGTGGACGACGCGCATGCCGCGTCCGCCGCCGCCACCGGCCGCCTTGATGATGACCGGATAGCCGACCGAGCGCGCGATACGGACGATCTCTTTCGGATCTTCCGGCAGTGCGCCTTCCGAGCCGGGCACGCAGGGCACACCGGCGCGGATCATGGCCTGTTTGGCCGAGACCTTGTCGCCCATCATGCGGATGTTGTCCGGCGTCGGGCCGATGAAGGTGAAGCCGCTGCGCTCGACGCGCTCGGCGAAGTCGGCGTTCTCGCTGAGGAAGCCATAGCCGGGGTGGATGGCCTCCGCATCGGTCACTTCGGCCGTGGCGATGATGGCCGGCATGCTCAGATAGCTTTGCGCGGACGCTGCCGGGCCGATGCAGACGGCTTCATCAGCCAGCTTCACATACTTGGCGTCGCGATCGGCTTCTGAATAGACCACCACCGACTTGATGCCCAGCTCGCGGCAGGCGCGCTGGATCCGCAGGGCGATTTCGCCTCGGTTGGCGATGAGAATTTTCTTGAACATAGGTGCCTCGGCTCAATCGCCCTGCTGTGCTGCGCACACCGCGCAATGTGCCGCGCCCGCGGCGCGTCCGCGCTGCGCGCGAGCGCCTCGGTTGGCGATGAGAGTTTTCTTGAACATGGCCTGCAAGTCTTATTCGATGACGAACAAGGGCTGACCGAACTCCACCGGCTGTCCGTTCTCGCACAGGATCTTGGTGATGGTGCCACTCTTGTCGGCATCGATCTCGTTCATGATCTTCATCGCCTCGATGATGCAGATCGCTTCGCCTTCCTTGACCTGCTGGCCCAGTTCCACGAATGACTTGGCATTGGGGCTGGACGCACGGTAGAAGGTGCCGACCATCGGCGACTTCACCACGTGGCCGGTCTCAGCAGCCGGGGCGGCGGCAACGGGCAGAGCCGCGGCGACCGGGGCCGCTGCGGCCACGGTGGCGACGGGCGCACTGGCAACCGGCACGGCTTGCATCATCACGCCGGCAGGGGCGGCCTCAGACTTGACGATGCGCACCTTGCCGTCGGCTTCGGTGATTTCAAGTTCGGAAATGTTCGACTCGGAAACCAGGTCGATCAGTGTCTTCAGCTTGCGCAGATCCATAGTCTTCTCCAACGGAAAGTTTGTTTTCTAGCCCGATACGGCTCGGCTGCAAGGCCGCGCCAGGGGGGCGCTATTGCTTCTGGCCAGGCTGCAGCTTGGCGACTGCATACTGAAGCGCCAGCAGATAACCCTGCGCGCCCAGCCCGCAGATCACGCCCTCGGCGAGCTCGGAAAAGAAGCTGTGATGCCGGAACGCTTCACGCTTGTGAATATTGGACAGATGGACTTCGACAAAAGGCAGTCCGACCGCCGCCAAAGCGTCACGCATCGCGACGCTGGTGTGCGTGTAGGCGGCTGGATTGATGATGACGAAAGCCGTGCCGTCTCGGCCGGCCGCCTGGATCCGGTCCACCAAGGCACCCTCATGGTTGCTTTGGAAGGATTCCAGTCGAACTCCGGCATCCGCAGCCAACTTCGTCAAATCGGCGTCGATCTGCGCCAAGGTTCGCGATCCATATACCCCGGGCTCCCGGCTTCCCAGAAGGTTGAGGTTCGGTCCGTGAATCACAAGAATCTGCATCTGTGCTGTGCCCAACCGATTAGAGCCTGGACACTAGAAGCGATAAAGGCTGGACTTTACGCTTTTTAGGCGCTGATCCCGGCAAGCGCCAGAAAATTTATCGCTTGACCCGGTCGCGCATTTGCGGCTGACCCAACTCAGGGCTGGCTGCTGCCCAGCAGCCTCAGTTCGGCCAGATTCGTCGCACCCAGCTTGCGCCAGACGATCTCGCCGCTGGGATCGAAGGCGACGCTGAAGGGCAGGCCGCCTTGCGGATTGCCCAGGCTGCGTGACAGCTCGGTGCCCGTCAGGCCCGCCAGACCAATGGGAAAGCTGACCGGTGTCTTCTGCAGGAACTCACGCACCGGCGTGGGCGCGTCCACCGCCAGCCCGAGCACCTCCCAGCCCTTGGCCAGATGCTCGCGTCGGAACTGGTCGAGTTCCGGCATCTCCTTGACGCAAGGCGGGCACCAGGTGGCCCAGAAATTCAACAGCAGCGGCTTGCCGAGGAAGTTTCGGGTCTGCAGCTGGCCGCCCTGCGGCTGCTCGAAGCTCGCGGTCCAGAAGGCCTGGGCTTCCTTCGACAAAGGCTTGGGCGCATGCTGGCGCAGCGAATAGGCCAGTCCCATTGCCGCGGCGCCCAGGCCGGCGACGGCATAGACGATCTGGCGCCTGCGGCTGGAGGGGCGGGACGTTTCAGTCATGAGGCTTGTCCAGTTCTTCTTGAATCAGTTTGCGCAAAGCGGGCAGGTCGCCACGCTCGCTGCGGCCGCGGCCGTCCGGCTTGAGCGCGCCGCGCAGGTCGTCGTGGTCGAGGATGGTCAATGCAATCGTCACGCTCTCGCCCAGTTCGCGGCAGAAGGCGGCCAAGACCAGCATGTCCACCGACCGGCCGCGCGGGTCGCTACCCTGCCCGACGTCGTAGTCGATGCCGGCGTTGAGCAAGGCGATCTCGGCCGCCTTGGAGTCGTCGCAGAACAGCTGAAGGTGGATGTTGGACAGGCGCGTGGCCGTGCCACGCCAGACCGCTCCACTCAAGTGGGGGCGGAACTCGGCCAACCGCTCCATCCAGAGCGCGGCCAGCTGGCGCAGCGCGGCCAGTTCGACGGGGTGCGTATCGGCGCAGAACAGCGCCAGGTAGTCGCGTACCTCGTCTTCCAGCGACTCGTTGTCGGGCAGCGCCGAGCGCTTGGGCAGGCCCAGCACCTTCAGCGCCCGATGCTTGGCGGGGCCGTACTCCAGGCCTTCCTCCACCACCAGGCGGGCGGCGGTGGCGGCGATTTCTCGGATCAGATCGTCAGAAGCCATGACTTCAAGGCAGATCAACCGCGCCCATGCGCGCTTCGATGGTGGCGGCGCGCGAGAGCAGATAGGGCGAGGCCGGACGTTTCTCAAAGCGCTTGGGCGCCGGCAGCATCACTGCCAGCCGCGCGGCCTGGTTGGTCGAGAGCCGTGCCGCATCGACCCGGAAGTAGTAGCGCGCCGCCGCCTGCGCGCCGAACACGCCTTCGCCCCATTCCACATTGTTCAGATAGATCTCCAGCAGGCGTTGCTTGCTCAGCAGCGCTTCCAGCATCAGGGTCAGCGCCAGCTCCTGGCCCTTGCGAACGAAATTGCGCTCGCCGCTAAGGAACAGATTCTTGGCCAGTTGCTGGGTGATGGTGGAGCCGCCAACGACCTTGACGGGCGGCGCCGGCCGACCCGCTGGCGCGCGGGCCGTCTGGCGTGCCAGCTGGGCCTCGGCCTTCTGGTTGCGCTCCCAGGCTTTCTCCATCGCATCCCAGTCCACGCCCGCATGCTCGGCGAAGCTGGCGTCCTCGCTGGCGATCACCGCGCGCTGCAGATGCTTGGAAATGGCCGGCAACTCCACCCATTGCTGAGTCCACAAGACCTGCTGCTTCTCGCTGGCCAGGCGCCAGATCTCCGAGCGCTGGAAGCTGGTGGACTGCGGGTCCAGCAGATTCATCAGCGCGATGCGTCCAGCGAAGTAGAGCTGCAGCGCCACCAGGCCCAGCAGCAGCAGGGCGAGCAAGCGCAGCAGGGCCTGGGTCACAGCCTTCATGGCAGCGCGTCGACCTCGGTGCGCAGGGCCGCCAGCACCGGCGCGGTGTCCGGCTTGACGCCGCGCCACAGCTCGAAGGCTTCGGCAGCCTGCTCGACCAGCATGCCCAGGCCGTCCCGGGCCTCGGCGCCCTGGGCGCGGGCCCAGTCGAGAAAGGGGCGGGCTGCCGGGCCGTACATCATGTCCAGCGCCAATGCGCCGGGCACCAGCGCTGCAGCTGCCACCGGCACGCCGGCGCCGGCCAGGCTGGCGCTGGTGCCGTTGATCAGCACGTCGTACGCCGCGCCGCAGTCGTCCAGCGCACAGGCCCTCAGCCTGACGCCCTGCTGTTCGGCCAGTGCGCGGTGGCTATCCACCAGCGCTTGCGCCTTGTCGACGCTGCGGTTGGCGATCACCAGCTCGGCCGGGCGTGCCGCAATCAGGCTGCCCAGCACGCCGGCCGAAGCGCCGCCCGCGCCCAGCAGCAGTGCGCGCTTGTGTGCCAGCGGCCGGGCGGCGTTGTGCTCGATGTCTCGCACCAGGCCGGCGCCATCGGTGTTGTCGCCGAACCATCCCTCGCCGTCGAAGCGTAGCGTGTTGACCGCACCAGCCAGCGCCGCGCGCGGACTCAGGCGCACCGCCAGCGCATGGGCCTCGAACTTGAAGGGCACGGTGACATTGCAGCCGCGCCCACCTTCCGCGGCAAAGCGGCGGATGCTGGCCTCGAAGCCGTCAAGCGGACACAGCAGGCGCTCGTAGACCAGGGCCTGGCCGGTCTGCGCGGCGAAGCGTGCGTGGATGTCGGGCGAGCGGCTGTGCGCCACCGGGTTGCCGGCCACCGCATAGCGATCTGTGTTGTTCATGGGGCTTGTCCGGACAAGGTGGTCTCCAGCCCGTCTTCACGAGTGAACTTGAAGCGCGAGGTGATCACCAGCACCTCGGCGCCGCGCAGCATGGCCGGCGTGAAGTTGCCGAAGGGCGACGCGGCCCGGACGATGGCCACGGCGCGCCGGTCCAGCATGCTGTTGCCGGAGGAGGCGACGAGGTCGGTCTCGATCACGCGGCCGCGCGCATCGACGTGGATGTTCAGCACCAGCTCGCCATAGAGCTTGCGCCCTTGGTAGGTGGGAAAGTCGCGCGTGCCGCGCTCTTCAATGCGGCGGCGCAGGCCGTCGTAATACTGGGCGTAAACCACCTCGCGCGTGGCCGGGCTGATGTAGCGCTTGCGCGGGCGGGCATTCTCGTCGTTGACGCGCTTCTCGATCTCGGCCAGCAGCTGCACGAGGCGGCGCCGTTTCTCGGCCTGTTCGACCGCGTCGGGTGAACCGCGGTCGCGTTGCGGGTCGGGTGCCGGCAGCAGCGCCAGTTCGCGCCTCACCGTGGCCAGCAGCTGTTGCTGCTGCTCCTGCAACTTGGCGATCTGCGCGCGCTGCACCTCGCTGGAGTCACCCGAATCCAGCAGCGGCGACGGCGGCAGCGGCGAGGTGGCGCGGCCCTTGTCGGCCTCGCCACCGCCGGCCAGATTGGCCTGGGCCAGTGCTTGCGCCTTGGTCGGGGCCTCATTGCCCTTGGTGTTGACCAGCACCACCTCCAGCGGCGTGTCCTGAAAGATGCGGTTGAAGCTCTCCGGGTCCACGATGCGCAAGGTCAGCAGACCGCCGTGCAGGGCCAGCGAGGCCAGCAAGGCAATCTGCAGCGTGGAGAGCCGGCCCAGCATCGTCAGGTCG
>NZ_JBILQK010000075.1:0-18289 GCF_044373315.1 Roseateles sp.
GCTGCCGGACGAAGCCTACATCGCCGAGCAGCTCGACCAGGTCGACCCGCAGGCCATCCACGCGGCGGTCGAAGCCGCCCAGCAGCAGCTGGCCAAAGCTCTGCGTGACGACTGGGAAGCCGCCTTCGATGCCAACCAGATCCAGGGCGGCTACACGCCCGATCCGGTCTCGTCGGGCAAGCGCGCGTTGGCCAATCTGGCGCTGGCGATGCTGGTGCTGGACGCGACGCGCCGTGGCGACACGGTCTGGCCCGGCCGCGCTTTCCAGCGCTTCAAGGATGCCGGCGACATGACGGTGCGCCTGGGCGCGCTGTCGGCCCTGGTCGGCGCCCATGCCGAGCTGGCGCAGCCCGCGCTGGACCGCTTCCATGCGCTGTTCAAGGGCGATGCGCTGGTGACCGACAAATGGTTCGCGCTGCAGGCGCGCGCGCCCGAGCAGGATGGCAAAACCTTTGCCCGCGTCAAGCAACTGCTGCAGCACCCGGACTTCACGCTGAAGAACCCGAACCGTGCGCGCAGCCTGGTGTCCTCGCTGTGCCTGTTCAACCCGGCCGCCTTCCACCGCAAGGACGCGGCAGGCTATGTGTTCTGGGCCGAGCAGGTGCTGGCGCTGGATGCGATCAACCCGCAGATCGCCAGCCGTCTGGCGCGCGGCATGGACCGCTGGGCCTCGCTGGCCGAGCCCTATCGCAGCGCGGCCCGCGAAGCGATTGCCCGCGTCACTGCCAAGCCCGACCTCTCACCCGATGTGCGCGAGATCGTCGAGCACGCACTGGCTTCCGGCCAGGCCTGACCCCTCACCTCACAGCAAGAGCTTCACCATCATGACCCGTCGCGTCAGCCTCACCCAGTACCTGATCGAGCAGCAGCGCCAGCATGGCCACATCCCGCAGGAGCTGCGCCTGCTGATCGAAGTCGTCGCACGCGCCTGCAAGCGCATCGCCATCAGCGTCAACAAAGGCGCTCTCGGCGATGTGCTGGGCACGGCCGGCAGCGAGAACGTGCAGGGCGAGGTCCAGAAGAAGCTCGACATCATCGCCAACGAGGTGCTGATCGAGGCCAATGAGTGGGGCGGCCACCTGGCCGCGATGGCCTCTGAGGAGATGGAGGGCATCTACCTGGTGCCCAACCGCTTCCCCCAGGGCGAGTACCTCTTGATGTTCGACCCGCTGGACGGCTCGTCCAACATCGACGTCAACGTCTCGATCGGCACCATCTTCTCGGTGCTGAAGAAGCCTGAAGGCGCCAAGGGCGTCAGTGAGGACGACTTCCTGCAGCCCGGCAGCCAGCAAGCCGCCGCCGGCTACTGCGTCTATGGCCCGCAGACCACGCTGGTACTGACGGTGGGCGACGGCGTCACGATGTTCACGCTGGACCGCGAGCAGGGTTCTTTCGTGCTGACGACCGAGAGCGTGAGCATCCCGGAGGACACCAAGGAGTTCGCCATCAATATGTCGAACATGCGCCATTGGGACGAACCGATGAAGCGCTATATCGACGAATGCCTGGCCGGCAAGGATGGCCCGCGCGGAAAGGATTTCAATATGCGCTGGATCGCCTCCATGGTGGCCGATGTGCATCGCATCCTGACGCGCGGCGGTGTCTTCATGTACCCCTGGGACAAACGTGAACCCAACAAGGCCGGCAAGCTACGCCTGATGTACGAGGCCAACCCGATGGCCTTCCTGATCGAGCAGGCCGGTGGCGCCGCCACCAATGCGCGCCAGCGCATCCTGGACCTGACACCGACGCAGCTGCATGAGCGCGTCTCGGTCGTGCTGGGCTCCAAGAACGAGGTCGAACGAATCACCGCCTACCACCTTGACGACAACCACTGAAATTCGTCTATAATCGTGGGCTTGACGCCGATGTAGCTCAGTTGGTAGAGCAGCGCATTCGTAATGCGAAGGTCGGGAGTTCGACTCTCTTCATCGGCACCAGAAAAATCAAGGGGTTAGCACTGCAAGGTGCTGACCCCTTGTGCTTTTACGGCCCGCATGTAGGCGCCGTGCAGCCAACTGCTATGGGTTTTCGGACCGATTCAGCGGCTTTGAGCCCAAAGCGCTCGTTGATCCCCGCGGCCGCGCTTCCAGCGATTCGGGAACAACTCTAACTTCGCGTGTTCCCGGAACCGATTGCGCCATCGGGTCGCGCGCCTTCGCCTCTGCTGCGCTCATCTTCCATCGGCTGCGCGCAACGCGCCCAGTGGTCTCACAGCGAAGAGTCCAGGTCCAGAGTTCGATTTGCTTCATGCAGCGATGGTGACAGCGGCATGGCTCACCAGATGTGCCAGGCGAGCGCAAGCGTGCGCGCCAACGGCCAGGCGCAGCCGCTGCGCAAGACCTGACCCGCGCGGCGAAATGGCGGAGCCGGGACAATGCTCGGCATGAGTTCAAAGTCCTCTCTCTCCAGCCCCCTCACACTGCCCCGCGGCCCGGCCCTGAAGAACCGCCTGGCACTTGCCCCGCTGACCAACCGGCAGAGCTTGCCCGATGGCAGCCTCGGCGCCGACGAATTCCGCTGGCTCACGAAGCGCGCCGAGGGTGACTTCTCGCTGACGATGAGCTGTGCTGCCCATGTGCAAGCCGGCGGCCAGGGATTCCCCGGCCAGCTCGGCATCTGGTCGGACGCGCACTTGCCCGGTCTGGAGCGTCTGGCGAGCGGCATCCGCGCGGCCGGCAGCGTGTCGTCCGTGCAGATCCAGCACTCCGGCTGCCGCGCCAAGCCCGAGCTCACCGGCCAGCAGCCCGTGGCACCCTGGGATGATGCGGAGACCGGCGCGCGGGCGCTCAGCACGGCCGAGGTCGAGCAGTTGGTTGAGGACTTCATCCTGGCGGCCTTGCGGGCCGAGCGCGCGGGCTTCGACGGGGTCGAGCTGCATGGCGCGCATGGCTACATGCTGGGTCAGTTCCTCGACACCCGCAATGTGCAGCGCAGCGACCGCTATGGCGGCACTTTCGAAAACCGCAGCCGCATCCTGTTCGAGATCATCGATGGCATCCGCAGCCGCGCCGCCCGCAGCTTCCAGCTCGGGCTGCGGCTGTCGCCCGAACGCTTTGGCCTCACCCTGCCGGAATCACGCGCACTGGCCCAGGCCATGATGGGCAGCGGCCAGTTGGACTATCTGGACATGTCCCTGTGGGATGTCTTCAGTGAACCGATTGATGAAGCCTTCAAGGGCAAGACCTTGCTGGGCTGCTTCACCGAGCTGGAGCGCGGCGGTACCCGCCTGGGCGTGGCGGGCAAGATCATGGATGCCGCCACGGCGCAGCGCTGCCTGGACCAGGGCGCCGACTTTGTGCTGATCGGTCGCGGCGCCATCCTGCACCACGATTTTCCGCGGCGTGCCATCGCAGACCCGGGCTTCGCATCGGCCGAGCTTCCGATCAGCGCCGAGCATCTCCGCCAGGAGGGCGTGGGCCCGGCCTTCCTCGACTATCTTTCCACCGCCTGGCAGAACTTCGTCAGCAAGCCCGAACAGCGCTGATCAAGGCAAGAAACAGAGGGCCAGCACCTTGCGGCGCCGGCCCTGTTCTGATCAGCCTGGAATTACTGGCTGGCCGCATGCTTGGCGATCAGCTTGCGGGCGGTGTCCAGCATCTGCGCGCCATTGGCGCCCTTGGCGTCCATGTCCTTGATCCAGTCTGCGGACAGGCGCTCACCCAGCTTCTTCCAGGTGGCGAGCTCGCTGGCCGGAATCACATTGGTGGTGTTCTTCGCCGTGAACTTCTTGCCCGTGGCATCCGCCTGCAGGAAGGCGCGACCGGCTGCCGCCGAAAGCGCCAGGCCGCTGTTGGCATCGATCACCTTCTTCAGATCGGCCGGCAGCCCCTCGTACTTGGCCTTGTTCATCGCCAACACGAAGGTCGCTGTGTAGAAGGCGGCTTCGGCCGGATCGGTCTCCGAGTGGAACTTCACCAGCTCGTGGATCTTCAGCGAGGGTACCACCTCATACGGCACCACTGCACCATCGATCACGCCCTTGGACAACGCATCGCCAACCTGGGGCACGGGCATGCTGACCGGTGTGGCGCCCAGCATCGCGATGAACTTGTTGGTCATGCGGGTGGGAGCGCGCAGCTTCAGGCCGCGCAGATCGGCCGTGGTCTTGATCGGCTTGCTGGTCATGTGGAACACGCCATCGCCGTGCACATGGAAGGCCAGCGGCTTGTAGTCCTTGAACTCCTGCTGGCTGAACTGCTGCGTGTACTCCCACAGCGCCTTGCTGGTGGCCTCGGGGCTCTGCATCATGAAGGGCAGCTCGAAGGCTTCCAGCGACGGGAAGCGGCCGGCGGTATAGCCCGGCAGCGTCCAGACCACGTCAGCCACGCCGTCACGCACCTGCTCGATCAGCTGAGGCGGCGTGCCACCGAGTTGCATCGACGGATAGATCTGGCACTTCATGCGGCCCTTGGATTCGGCCGCGATCTTGTCGCACCAGGGCTGCAGGATCAGCGTGTGCGTCGGCGAGGACGGCGGCAAGAAATGGTGCACCTTGAGCACGATCTCGTCAGCCTGGGCCGCCAGCGGCAGCAGGCCGGCAGCTGCCAGTGCAATGCCAATCTTTCGCAATGTCTTCATGGTCTTGTCTCCTACTTGTTGAACGATCAGGTGAGTTGGTGAACCAGCCACAGGGCCAGTGAAGGGAAGGCGATGAGCAGCCCCAGCCGCACAAAGTCGGTGATCAGGAAGGGCACCACGCCCTTGTAGGTCTCGCTCATGGGCACGTCCTTTGCCAGGCCGTTCATGATGTAGACGTTGAGCCCGACGGGCGGGAAGATCATGCCGATCTCGCACACGGTGAGGATCAGGATGCCGAACCACAGCGCCTTGTCGGAAGGCGCCAACCCGAAGAAGTCCATACCCATGATGACCGGGAACAGCGTGGGCACTGTCAGCAGGATCATCGACATCTCGTCCATCACGCAGCCCAGCAGCACATAGAACAGCATCACGCAGGCCATCAGCACGATGGGCGAGATCTGCATATGCGCCACCAGATCGGCCAGATGCGCGGGCAGCTGCGACAGCGCCAGCGAGGCGTTGATCATGTCCGCACCGATGAAGATCAGGAAGATCATGCCGCTGGTCTGCGCCGCGGTCCGCACGGCTGACGCGAAGCGCTTGAAGCTCATCTCGCCGCGCACAGCGGTGATCACAAAGGTCAACAGCGTGCCGATCGACGCGCCTTCGGTGGCCGTGAACAGGCCCCCGTAGATGCCGCCGAAGACGATCAGGAAAATCGTCAGGATCGGCCAGACCTTGAGCGTGGCCTGCAGCACCGCGCTGGCCGAGGCAGCCTCGGCCTCGGGCGCATGCTCGGGATGGATGCGCACCATCACTGCAATCGCAATCAGGTAGCCGACTGCCGCCAGCAGCGCCGGCACATAGGCGGCCAGGAACATCTTGGTGATGTTCTGCTCGGTCAGGATGGCATAGACCATCAGCGTCACCGATGGGGGCAGCAGCACCCCCATCGTGCCGCCCGTCGCCAGCACGGCGGTGGCCAAACGTCCCGAGTAGTTGATGCGGCGCATCTGCGGATAGGCCACCTGGGCGATGGTTGCCGTGGTGGCAACCGTGCTGCCCGAGATCGAACCGAAGGCCGCGCAGGCCAGCACGCTGGCCATCGCCATGCCGCCCTTGAAGCGGCCAAGCAACGCGTTCGCAAAGTCGAACAGCGCCTTGGACAGGCCGCCCTGAACCGCCAGCGCGCCCATCAGCATGAAGAGCGGAATCACCGAAAGGTCATAGACCGACACGCGCCCGTAGACCGCGCCCTTCAGATGAGCCAGCAGCGGCGACCAGCCAGACAGAAAGATATAGCCCAGTGCACCCGGCACGAACATCGCGATCGCGATCGGGATGCGCACCGCCATCAGCACCAGCATCAGGCCGAACACGGCCAGGCCCACAGTCATCTCGCTCATGCGGCCTCCCCATCGGCGCCGCCCTTGAGCAATTGCAAGGTCTGCTGCGCGCCGATAGCCACGCACAGCGCGAAGCCCGGCAGCATCAGCACATAGGGCCACCACAGCGGCAGGTCCATCAGCATCGAGCGCTCACCGGCCGCACGCATATCGATCGCGCCGACGGCCACACGCCAGACGATCAGCGCCATCACCAGCGTGTAGAGCGCGCAGCCCAGCGCGTCCATCAGCCGCTGCGAGCGCGCGGAGGCCTTCTGGGTGAAGAAGTCCACGATGATGTTGGCCTTGTGCAGCTGGGTATAGGGCAGGAAGGACGACACCACCACGGCGCAGCCCAGCTGCACCAGTTCCACATCGCCCAGGATGGGGTGGGCGAAGAAAGCCCGGCCGATGACGCTGACCACGGTCATCCCCGCCATGGCAAGCAGCACGGTGCCGCCGATCGCCGCATTCAGATCGCACAGCAGGCGCAGCCAGGACCTGTGCTCTTGGGTTTCAGCCACTCTTTTGTCTCCCTCGATGTTGGGATCGCTCAGCCTTGCATCTGCAGTTCCAGCGCGTGCAGCACCTGGTAGCAAGGCAGCACCTGGGTCACGCTGCCATTGGGCTCGCGGCCTTCGCGGATGGCGGCGAAGAACTCGCGGTCCTGCAGCTCGATGCCGTTCATGGACACATCGACCTGGGAGACATCGACCCTTTCTTCCTTGCCGTTGAACAGATCGTCATAGCGCGCGATATAGGTACCCGTGTCGCCGATGTAGCGGAAGAAGGTGCCCAGGGGGCCGTCGTTGTTGAAGGACAGCGATAGCGTGCAGATCGCGCCGTTGGCGGCCTTCAGCTGGATGCTCATGTCCATCGCGATGCCCAGCGTCGGGTGGATGGGCCCCTGGACCGCATTGGCCTTCACCACCGGCGATCCGCATTGGTAGGCGAACAGATCCACCGTGTGCGCGGCGTGGTGCCACAGCAGGTGGTCGGTCCAGCTGCGCGGCTGGCCCAGCGCATTCATGTTCGTGCGTCGGAAGAAATAGGTCTGCACATCCATCTGCTGGATGTTGAACTCGCCGGCGGCGATCTTCTTGCGCACCCACTGATGACTGGGGTTGAAGCGGCGCGTGTGGCCGCACATCGCCACCAGGCCCGTCTCGCGCTGCACCTGCACCACCTCCTCGCCATCGCGCAGCACATCGCACAGCGGAATCTCCACCTGCACATGCTTGCCTGCCTTCATACAGGCAATCGCCTGCTGCGCGTGCATCTGCGTGGGCGTGCACAGGATCACCGCATCCACCTCGGGCAGCGTGAGTGCATCGCTCAAATCGGTGCTCACATGCCCGATGCCGTACTTGGCGGCGACTTCATGGGTCTTCGCCAGGTCGCGGCTGACCAGCGAGACGACCTCGACGCCGCCAATGCTCTTGATGCCGTCCAGATGCTTGATGCCGAAGGCACCGGCGCCGGCCAGCGCGACCTTGAGGGTTTTCTCTGCCATATCAGTTGTTCTCCAGGATCAGATGGCCCACCGCCGTGTTCGACGCAGGCACGTGATAGAAGCGCTGGCGCAGCGTCGGCGCCGGACCACCGAAGATGTCGGACATCGCACCGCGTGCGATCAGCCACATCACCAGCTCGATGCCCTCGGAGCCGGCTTCGCGCACATAGTCGATATGCGGCACTTCGGCCTGGCCGGCGGGGTCGGCAAGCAGGCGGTCGAGGAAGGCGTTGTCCCAGGCCTTGTTGATCAGGCCGGCGCGCGCGCCCTGCAGCTGGTGGCTCATGCCGCCGGTGCCCCAGATTTGCACCTTGAGCGGCTCGTCATAGGACTCCACCGCACGCCGGATCGCCTGACCCAGCTGGAAGCAGCGCTTGCCGGACGGCACCGGGTACTGCACCACGTTGACGTGAAATGGAATCACCGGGCAAGGCCAGGCCTCGGGCTGGCCGCACATCAGCGACAGCGGCACCGTCAGGCCATGGTCGACGGGCATCTTGTTGACGATGGTGAGGTCGAAGTCGTCCTGGATCACCGACTGTGCGATATGCGCGGCCAGCTGCGGATGGCCCTTGACCACCGGGACCGGACGCGGGCCCCAGCCTTCATCAGCAGGCTGGAACTCGGCTGCGCAGCCAATGGCGAAGGTAGGGATCAGGTCCAGGCTAAAGGCCGTGGCATGGTCGTTGTAGACGAGGAAGATCGCGTCGGGCTTGTTGTCCTTCATCCACTGTTTGCTGGGCTCATAGCCGGCAAACAGCGGCTGCCAGTAAGGCTCCTGCGTCTTGCCCAGGTCGATGGCCACGCCGATGGCCGGCACATGCGAGGTGTAAACGCTTGCGGTGATCTTGGCCATCTCAGGCCTCCTTGCTCTTCTTGTTCTTGCCGGCCGCGCCCTGCGGCTGGTGCTGCGGCTGCGCGTCGCCGTCCTCGCCAAGGTAGCGGTTGCCCTCCGGTGAGCGGCCGCCCTTGACCATCATGTCGCGGTACTCGGCCTCGCTCATGCCTGTCATCGAGCCGGCCATCTGCTGGAAGGACAGGCCGTCGGTGGCGCCGATGCGCGCGAGGAAGTAGATATTGCCGCCCAGGCGCATGCACCAGTTCAGATCGCGGGCCTGCACCGCCTGCTTCTGCTCCTCGTCCATTGGCCATTCGTCCAGATAGGCGCGCTCATCGGCCTTGAAGCGTGCGCGGTTCTCGGCCTTCATCAGCGAGGTGCAGAACTGGTTGAGCCAGTAACCTTTGCGCGACTGCTCGGCGTCGAAGATGATGGTGCCGGGCACATCCAGATAGGGTTTCTCGAGAGCCATGTTGCTTCAGCCTTTGCTCATTTCTTCTGGCCAGTAAAGGCGCATCGGGTTGTCGACCAGCAGCTTCTTCTGCAGTTCGGGCGTGCGGGCGATCTGCGGGATGAAGTCCACCAACAGGCCGTCGTCCGGCATGTGGTCCTTCAGATTGGGGTGCGGCCAGTCGGTGCCCCACAGCACGCGGTCCGGGAAGGCCTCGACCACGCGGCGCGCGAAGGGCATGACGTCCTGGTAGTACCCGGCCTGCTCGCTGCTCAGTTGGCCGGGTAGTGCCTTCGGCCCGGTGACCGAGAGGCGTTCCGGGCAGGACACCTTGCTCCACACATTCGGATGCTCGCGCATGAACTTCAGGAACAGCGCGAACTCCGGGCCATCGACGGGCTTGCTCACATCGGGGCGGCCCATATGGTCGACCACCACGGTGGTGGGCAGCGCGGTGAAGAAGTCCCACAGCTCGGGCAGATCCACCGCTTCGAAATAGATCACAACATGCCAGCCCAGTTTGGTGATGCGAGCGGCAATCTCCATCAGCTCGTCCTTGGGCGTGAAGTCCACCAGGCGCTTGACGAAGTTGAAGCGCACGCCGCGCACGCCGGCGGCGTGCAACTGCTGCAGCTCATCGTCGCTGATCGTGCGGCGCACAGTGGCGACGCCGCGCGCCTTGCCACCCGAGGCGATGCAGGCATCGACCATGGCTCGGTTGTCGGCGCCATGGCAGGTGGCCTGAACGATCACATTGCGCGCAAAGCCCAGCTGCTCGCGCAGCGCGAACAGCTGCTGCTTGCTGGCGTCGCAGGGCGTGTACTTGCGCTCTGGCGCATAGGGGAACTCTGCACCCGGGCCAAAGACATGGCAGTGCGCATCCACGCTACCCGCGGGCAGCTGGAAGCGCGGCTGGCTCGGGCCCTCGTACCAGTCCAGCCAGCCGGCCGTCTTCTGGAAGTCACCCGAAGTGGGTTTTCTCATGATGGGGTCAGTCCTTGCTCAATGTCTTGGTGTTCACTTGCGCCAGGATGCGGTCAGCTTCCACGCGCCAGTCGGGACTGCGCGCAAAGCCCTTGCTGCCCTTGGCGCCGAACAGGCCCGCGTCGGCCAGATCGGCCACCCAGGCCTGGCGCTCGGCCGTGCCGCTGGCGCTCCAGGGCGTGAGGCCCGCTTCGCGCACGGTCTCAGCCACCTCGCGCACTTCCTCGCTGCGGCGGCGGCCATGTTCGATAACGCGCTGGAAGAAGTAGGCGCCCTGCTTCTCCCAGTCGATGCCGGGGAAGGTTTCGTACAGCGAGGCGATCAGCGCGTCTTCCACGCCGTAGTGGCGCGCCGTGGTGAAGCTCTCGATCACCATGGCCTCCAGACCCTTGATCATCACGCTGCGACACATCTTGGTCGCCGAGGCCACGCCCAGTCTTTCGCTCGCCACCTTGGCCGCGAAGCCCAGCGCGTTCAGCGGCGCCGTCAGCGCAGCGGCATCCGGCCCACCCAGCAACAGCGGTACTTTGAGGCGGTAAGGCGGCACGCTGGTCATCACCGCGCCCTCGACGTAGCGACCGCCCGCCTCATTCACTGCCTGTGCGGCACGCTGCTTGGCGCCGGGCGAAGCGCTGTTGAAGTCGAGGAAGAAGGCACCGCGCTTGATAGCGAGTGCGCTGGCCTTGGCCACGGTCACCGCCTGGCTGGCCGTGACGGCACTGATGACCAGATCGCTGCGCATCGCCAGCTCGGCATGCGAAGCGGCCAGCCATACGCCGAACTCACCCGCATGCTGCCGCAGGCTCACCGCGCTGGCAGGCTGCTCCAGCTTGAGGTCGTAGGCACTGACCGCGAGGCCGTCAGCACGCAGGTCCTCGGCCAGGATGCGGCCGACCTCACCGAAGCCGACCAGGCCCACATGCCAGCTCTTCGGATCAACGATGGGCATGGTCTGGCACTCAGTCGATGTAGCGCAGGCCGGCCTTGGCCAGCGGTTCGCGCATCTTGTACATGTCCAGGCCCAGCACGCCGGACGCCAGCTTGGCGCGCTTCTCGCCCTCGAATGACTCGCGCGCAGCCGCGGCGGCGGCCACCTCAGCGGCACGCGCCGAAGGCACACAGACCACGCCGTCGTCGTCGGCGACGATCACGTCACCGGGCGTCACCCACATGCCGGCGCAGACCACCGGGATATTCACCGAGCCCAGCGTGGCCTTGATGGTGCCCTTGGCAGAAACAGCTTTGCTCCACACCGGGAACTGCATCTGCTGCAGCGTCTTCACGTCGCGCACGCCGGCATCGATGACCAGCGCCCGCGCGCCACGCGCCTGAAAGGAGGTGGCAAGCAAATCGCCGAAGAAGCCGTCCGTGCAGTCGGCGGTGACGGCGGCAACAACGATGTCACCCGCTTGGATCTGCTCGGCCGCGACATGCATCATCCAGTTGTCGCCCGGCTGCAGAAGCACCGTCACTGCCGTGCCCGAGACCTGCGCACCGGCGTAGATCGGGCGCATATAGGGCTTGAGCAGGCCCACGCGGCCCATGGCCTCATGCACGGTGGCCGAGCCGTACTGGGCCAGCTGGTCGGCGGCCGCGCGCTCGGCGCGCTGGATGTTGCGGTACACGACTCCGAGTTCGTACATGGCGGCTTCCTTCTGTGCTTGTGCTTGGTTACAGGCCCTTGGCCTTAAGCGCCATATCCAGTCGGCTGAATACGCGGCGCGCGTTGCCCTCGTAGACCTGGTAGCGCTCTTCCTGGTTGAGGTTAGCGGTGGCCTCGATATAGCGTTTGGTGTCGTCGTAGTAGTGGCCGGTGGTCGGGTCGATGCCGCGCACCGCGCCGATCATCTCGCTGGCGAAGAGCACGTTCTTCACCGGGATCACCTGGGTCAGCAGGTCGATGCCCGGTTGGTGATAGACGCAGGTGTCGAAGAAGATGTTGTTCAGCAGATGCTCGTCGAGCAGCGGCTTCTTCATCTCCTGCGCCAGGCCGCGGAAGCGCCCCCAGTGGTAGGGCACCGCGCCGCCACCGTGCGGGATAAGAAACTTCAGCGTCGGGAAATCCTTGAACAGATCGCCGCTAAGGCACTGCATGAAAGCGGTGGTGTCGGCGTTCAGGTAGTGCGCGCCGGTAGTGTGGAAGCAGGCGTTGCAGCTGGTGCTGACGTGGATCATCGCCGGGATGTCGTACTCGACCATCTTCTCGTAGATGGGGTACCAGTGGCGGTCGGTCAGCGGCGGGCTGGTCCAATGGCCGCCGGACGGGTCAGGGTTCAGGTTGACGCCGACGAAGCCGTAGTCCTTGACGCAGCGCTCCAGCTCGGGGATGGATGTCTTGGGGTCCACGCCCGGCGACTGCGGCAGCATGGCCGCGCCGATGAAGTGGTCCGGGAAGAGTTCGCTGACCCGGTAGCAGAGCTCGTTGCAGATCGCGGCCCAGGTCGACGAAGTCTCGAAGTCGCCAATGTGATGGGCCATGAAACTGGCCCGCGGGCTGAAGATGGTCAGGTCTGAACCGCGCTGCTTCATCAGCTTGAGCTGGTTGGTTTCGATGGACTCGCGCAGCTCGTCGTCGCTGATCTTCAGGTCGGCGGAACTGGGCTTCTTGCTCGGGTCCTTCAGTGCGGCGATCTGGAGATCGCGCCAGGCGCCCAGGGCGGCGGGCGCGGTGGTGTAGTGGCCGTGGACATCGATGATCAGCGGCTTGGCTTGGCTCATTTCTCTTCTCTCTCCTGAATGTTCTGGGGTGCTTGGGCCTGGCTCAGCGACCGGCCCAGACCGAGCCCGGCACTAGCACCTCGCCGCGCATCAGGGCGCGCGCTGTGCGCAGCAAAGCAGCTTGCGTGACGGTCTGCGGGTCGGCCGGGTCGGTGGCAAGCGCCACGCTGAATTCGCCGGTGGGATGCTCGACCGAGACATTGAAGGCGCCGCTCGCGTCAGCTGCAGGCATCTGCACGACGCCCTCGCAGACCGTGCCCTTGAGCACGCAGGCCGTGCCCACGGTGACGGCGGCCAGCACGCCGATGGCGTCATGGCAGACATGCGGAATAAAGCTGCGCGTGCTGATCGCCCCGCCTGCGCGCGGCGGCGCGATCAGCGTCATCTTGGGATAGTTCTTCTGGCTCACATCGCCCAGGCCCATCTGCAGCGAGACGGCCAGGCGCAGCGCCTCGATACGGGTCTTCAGCTCGCTGTCGGCGTTCAGCTCGGCCACACTCTCGTAGCCGGTGCAGCCTATGTCCTCGGCCTTGAAGATCACCAGCGGCATGCCGTTGTCGATGCAGCTCACCTCGATGCTGAAGGGCGCGAAGCCAGCGCCTTCGACGTTGATGGTGTCCTTCGAACGGCCGGTGGGCAGCAGGCCCGAGCAGACCGAGCCCGCGGTGTCGAGAAAGTTGATGGTGATCGGCGCCGAGCTGCCCGGCGCACCGTCTATGCGCGCGCTGCCCTCGTGCTCCACATAACGCTGACCATCATTGCCCAGCGGCGTCTGCACAGTGATGTCTGCCGCCATGTCGGTGTTGAGCGTTAGCACCCGGTAGCTGCTGGTATCGCCCTGCGGCTGCACCAGGCCCATCTCCAGCGCGAAGGGCACGACGGCAGCCAGCATATTGCCGCAGTTGGGGGTGGTGTCGACCGTGTCCTTGTCCGGCTGCAACTGCGCGAACAGGAATTCAAGGTCGATGCCGGCGCGCGCGCTCTTGCCAACGATGCCGACCTTGCTGGTCAGCGGATGCGCGCCGCCCACGCCGTCGATCTGGCGCCGGTCGGGCGAACCAAGCGCGGCCAGCAGTACCCGGTCGCGCGTGGGCACATCGGCCGGCAGGTCGCTGGCCCGAAAGAACGGCCCCTTCGAGGTGCCGCCACGCATCAGCAGGCAGGGAATCGCAGTCTGCTTCATTCTTGTTTGTCTCCTGGCTGCGCATTGTGGGAAGCCCGGCCCAAGCGGCCAAGCCCCGGTGAACGCTAACTGCTATGCCGCCGCGGCATGGTTCAGGGCAGAATTGGCCGATGGATCTCAAGCAACTCGAATACTTCGTCCAGGTGGCCGAACAGGGCAGCTTCAGCCGCGCCGCCGTCCAGCTGGGGGTGGCCCAGCCGGCGCTGAGCCGTCAGGTGCGGGCGCTGGAGGTGGAGCTGCGCGAAACCCTGCTGCTGCGCAATGGCCGCGGCGTCACACTGACCGAGCCAGGCCGGCAGTTGCTGGCACGCGGCCGCGACATCCTGCAGCTCGCGCTGGCTGCGCAGCAGGAAATCGGTGCCCGCCGCGATGAGCCGGTGGGGCAGATCGTTGTCGGCCTGCCGCCCAGCCTGGCGCGACGCATCACCGTGCCGCTGATCGAGCACTTTCAGCGCGCGATGCCACGGGCCAAGCTGGCCGTCGTCGAGGGTTTCTCAACCCATATCTGCGAATGGCTAGGCACCGGCCGGGTGGACCTGGGGCTGGTCTACAACCCGGAGCCCAGTCCCGCGATCGAGATCACGCCCGTGCTGCAGGAAAAGCTGATGCTGGTGGGGCCTAGCGCCGAGATGGTGAGGCTGGGCGGACGCAATGTGCCGCTGGTGGAGCTGGCCCGGCTGCCGCTGGTAATGCCCCAGTGGGGCCACAGTTTCAGGCGCCTGATGGAGACGCAGGCTGCGCTCGCCGGTGTCAAGCTGCAGATTGCCTGGGAAGTCTCCAGCGTGCCCACGATTCTGGACCTGGTGCGCCGCGGTCATGGGTATGCGGCGCTGACAGGCAGTGCGCTGAGTGCAGACGCTCAGCCCGACGATCTAGCGCAGTCGACGATTACCGCGCCTGAGATCTTCAGCACGCTGTGCCTGGCCAGCAGTTCACAGAAACGGCGCAATGCGCTGCATCTTCGGACTGCCAAGGCCATTGGCCAACTCTGTCGAGGCGATGCCTGATGCCGAGGCGGAGGATGGTTGGCTCAGCTTGAAGCCCTTGCGGAGACGTGCTGGTCCAGCCAAGTCAACAGCGCCGGCTCGTCCAAGGGCCGCGAGTAAAGCCAGCCCTGCACTTCTTCGCAGCCCAAGGCCTTCAGCGCCTGCGCCTGCTGCTCGGTCTCGACACCTTCTGCCGTGATGCTCATGCCCATGCTGTGCCCCAGGCCAATTACCATGCGCGCGATGCTGTCGTCCTTGTGCATCTCATTGACGAAGCCTCGGTCGATCTTCAGTCGATGGGCCTGAAGCTTGCGGAGCACACCCAACGATGAAAATCCGGTCCCGAAGTCGTCGATGGCGACGGTGACGCCCAGCGCTGCGATCTCGACGAGCAACTCACTGACTAGCTCAAGATCGTCGGCTGCCATGGATTCGGTGATTTCCAGCTCGATCTGCGCGGGCGGTACTGCAGTCTCAGACAGCACTTGCCGCAGCACTTCGGAGAATCCAGGCTCGCGCAACTGGGCATGAGAGACGTTGATCGCCATGCTGAGCTGCAAGTACCCTGCGGCGCGCAGGCGGGCCAGCTGGCTGCACGCGGCACGCAGCACATAGGATCCGAGCGCGACCATCAGCCCAGCCTTTTCGGCCAAGGGAATGAAGCGGTCGGGCGGAACGAAATGCCCGTCTGCGCGGCGCCAGCGCAGCAGCGCCTCGACGCCGCTGACCTGCCCGGTCGCCAGATGAAGCTTGGGCTGGTAGACGAGAAACAGGTGCTGGGCATCAAATGCATTGCGAAGACCATTGAGCAGATGCATTCGCTCGCGGGCGTCCTGCCCCATGGACTCCGAGAAGTGGATCGCCTTGCCTCGCTGATGCAGCTTGGCCTGCTTCAACGCGACATGTGCGTCCCTCAGCAAGGCAGTACCGGTGCGCGCCGTTTCGGCCAGTTGGACCAGGCCAACACTCGCGCTGATGCGCAGCCGCTGACCCTTCACGTTGAAGACATCGGCAAAAAGACGCTGAAGCGTGTCGCCACCAAGCTCGGCCGATGGGCCGAGAAGCGCGAACACATCGCTGCCAATGCGAGCCAGGGTGGCTTGGGGCAAGGCTGCCGACAAGCGATCGGCAATCGCTCGCAGCACCGCATCGCCGAACTCATGTCCGAGTGTGTCGTTAATGGCCGAGAACTCGTCGACATCCAGCAGCGCCAGCGTGGTCTGGCACAGCTCCGAGCTTGTCGCAGCCAACAGTTCGATCAGGCGATTCAGGTTAGGAACGCGCAACAGAGGATCAACGTAGGCCTGGTCCACCAGGCGCCCATAAAGCAACACGTTCTCGAAACCGACGGCGGTACTGGCGCAGAACACCTCGAGCAGATGCCGGTCCAGCGGCTCGAGCTCACGCCGGACGTCAACATAGGCCGCGATGCCTCGCTCGTCTTCAGTCGCAAAGTACAGGAGCAATGGCGGCTCGAAGCGACCGCGCCGCTCGTTCAGGCATTGCTGCAGCGCCTGACTCACCTCCGGTAGGGCCAGCTCGGACAGCGGTTGCTGCATCATGTGGCTGAACTGGCCAGATGCCGCAATCACCCGGGCTGGCTCGCCGCTCTTCTCGATTCCCGCCTGAGCACAGATCAACCCTTCCGGTTCGACATTCAACAAGGCACAGAGCTGAGCAACGACGCCTTGCGCGAACAGCTGCATCCCGTGAAGCTTGGTCAAGGAAGTGCTGGCCTGCACCACCGTCTCCAGCCCGCGACGCATTTCTTCATGCGCGCGCATTTGCTGGTAGGCCCGCACTGCAGACGTCAGGCTGGTGAACAAGCGTACGCGCGTCAGCTCGGACTTAGTCTTGTAGTCATTGATGTCGTAGTTGCGGATCGTGTCCATCTCAGGGGCATAACCTGGTTGCCCTGTCCGCAGGATGATGCGCAAGGCGCTGCGCTTGAGCACCTCGCGGACATGGACCACCAGGCGCAGACCCGCGTCTTCCGCCTCCATCACGACGTCCAGCAGAATCACCGCCAGATCCTCTGTCGCCGCGACAAGTTCCCTTGCCTGTGCCCCGGAAAACGCGTGAAGCAGCAGCAGCGGGCGGCCCTCCACCAAGAGACCACGCAAGGCCAACTCGGTGGCGTGATGAACATCCGCGTCATCGTCGACGACCAGCACCTTCCAGGGATTTGCAGCTGCGCTCGGATGCGCCTCAGCTTCTCGGTCGTCCTCGATGAGGAGTGTGTCCTCGTCATCCAGCGGACAAACAGCGTCGGACTGTTTCATGGGAACTCTTGATTGGGCTACTTCACGGTCGAATGTATCAGTTATATTATTTCAATGACATCTCGAACCGACGCTCCAGCGAGGCGTTGTGAACGATTTCGCAAACCTTGGCAGTTGAGTTGATCGCGGCATCGGTCCGGCACTCGCTGCGGTCTTGTCTGTTGCCCATGCTGAGAGGCATTGGCAACAGACCCCAAAACGGAAAAACGGCCTAGACGCGTTAGCATCTAGGCCGTTGATTTCTCTTCTTGTTTTTGGTCGGGGTGGCGGGATTCGAACTCGCGACCCCTTGCACCCCATGCAAGTGCGCTACCAGGCTGCGCTACACCCCGACGAAGCCTTGCATTATAGGCCAGTAATTACCGCCTAGGCAAGCAAAGACTCGCGTATCGACATCAATTCCTTGCGGACCTGGTCGAGCGACAGCAAGCCAGGGCCACCGAGTTCACCATCAGCAGCAAACTCGGCATCCGCGACAGCTGGGTCTGTGTCGAACTCACCCGCTGCGAGGGTCTCATCCTGAAAGGCTTGCGCCGCGTCGAGCCGCTGTGAGCCGAGTTCACCCAGTTGATTGCGCGCGCCGGAAATGGTGAAGCCTTGGTCGTACAGGAGATCACGGATGCGGCGGATCAGCAGCACCTCGTGGTGCTGGTAATAGCGCCGATTGCCCCGCCGTTTCATCGGCTTGAGCTGGGTGAACTCCTGTTCCCAATAGCGCAGCACGTAGGGCTTCACGCCGCACAACTCACTGACTTCACCGATCGTGAAGTAGCGTTTGGCAGGAATCGCAGGAAGCGCTTTGTCCATTGAAATCAAGGGCTTCAGGTGGGGAGGTCAGACTCTACTCGAAGTCTTCAGCCGCAGGTGTATCACCTTGCACCTGTCCCTTGAGTTTGTGGCTGGCATGAAAAGTCACGACATTGCGCGCCTTGATGGGAATCGCTTCACCGGTGCGCGGATTCCGCCCAGGTCGTGGTGCCTTGCGCCGGATATTGAAGTTGCCATAGCCCGACAGCTTCACGTCTTGTCCCGTCACCAGGCTGGCGTGAATGATGTCGAAGAAGGCCTCGACCATGTCCTTGGACTCGCGCTTGTTCAAACCCAGCTTGTCGAACAGCAGTTCAGCCAGCTCCGCCTTGGTCAGAGTCGGCGTCTCAAGACTGGGCAGCAGCACACGGGCAGCGCCGTCGCGGGACTCGTCGTCGTTAATGCTCATCGGGTTCCCTCCTCAGCCCCGCAGCTTGGCGCCCAGATCGGCACGCAGGCGAGCGATCACCGCCGCCACCGCCTGCTCGATCCGCTCATCAGTCAAGGTGGCCGCCTCGTCAAGAAGCTCGAGACGAACGGCCAGACTGCGCTCACCGGCTTGGAGCTCGCCGGTCGGTTGCGCAGGCTTGAACACGTCGAACAACTTGGCTGAGCGAA
>NZ_JBILQK010000176.1:0-4474 GCF_044373315.1 Roseateles sp.
GAGCAGCACAGCGCACGTTGGCTGCAGCACGACAGCGATCTGCAAGCCCTGCATCAGGCACTGGCGGCAAAGACGGAGGACGCCGCCGACGAGTTCTGCGTGCCCTTCGCCTTGATCGGCGTGCCACACAGTCCGGCCGAACTTCTCAAGTCCGCGCGCATCAGCAGCCGCTTCCTCAGCCGCGGATTGCAGCCGCTGCCGCCACGGGCCGCGCAGCCGGCCGAGGGGTGCCGCCTGCGCATCGGCTATCTGTCGGCTGATTTCCACGAGCACGCCACGGCCGCGCTGCTGGTTGAAGTGCTGGAGTCGCGCAACCGCGAGCGTTTCGAGGTGCTGCTTTTTTCGCACGGGCCTGACGACGGCTCGGCGCTGCGTGCGCGTATCACTGCCGCCTGTGATCGCTTCATCGACATCAGCACGCTGGACCTGCACGGCACAGCCCAGGCCATCCGCACGGCCGAGGTCGACATCCTGGTGGAACTGAAAGGACACACCGCCGACAGCCGTCTGGCAGCCCTGGCCTGCCGACCGGCGCCAGTGCAGGTGGCCTGGCTGGGATTCCCCGGCCCCTGCGGCCTGGATGCAGTGGACTACATCATCGGTGACCCCATCGTCACGCCGCTCTCGCATGCCAGCCACTACGGCGAGCGGATCGCCCAGCTACCGCGCTGCTACCAGCCCAACGACGGCCGGCGTGCGCGCCTGGCGCCACCGCCACGGGTCACGCTCGGCCTGCCCGAAGACGCGCTGGTCTTGCTGAGTGCCAACCAGGTCTACAAGCTGACACCAGCGCTGTTCGATGCCTGGATGCAGATCCTGCAGCAGCTGCCGGAGGCAGTGCTGTGGCAGCTCAGTGGCAGCGAGCAGGCGGACGCGCGGCTGCGCGCCGAAGCACAGGCGCGCGGCATCGCCGCGGAACGCCTGGTGTTCGCACCCAAGGTGCCGATGGCCGAGCATCTGCAGCGCCTGGGCGCGGCCGATCTGGCGCTGGACAGCTGGCCCTGCAACGGCCACACCACCACCAGCGATGCGCTCTCGGCAGGAGTGCCGGTGCTGACATTGATGGGCGAAGGCTTCAGTGAACGGGTGGCCGCCAGCCTGCTGCACACAGCCGGCCTGGACGAACTAATCTGCCAGGACGTGGCCGGCTATATCGCCACCGCATGCCGGCTCGGCCGTGACGCGCAGGCCCGCGCTGAACTGCGGGAGCGCCTGCCTTCTGCGCTGGCGCCCCTGCTTGACGCCGCCCGACTGGCGCGCGAGTTGGAGGCGCTGTACCTGCGTATGTGGGACAGGGCAGCGGCCGGGCTGCCGCCCACAGCCTTGCCGGCCGCATCAGCGACCTAGCCCGCAGTGTCGGACTGACAAGCGCTTGGCTTGGACTGCGGCGGGCCTTGAAGCCGCGCCAGCGCCAGCGTGAGGGTGAAGCGTGCTGGCACAAGCGCCTGCAGCGCTGTTTCGGTTCTCCACCGAAGACAGCGCGCAGCTCAGACCCAGCAATGAAGAGACGGGAACTGCCAGGTCCGGCCGCAGGCTGGGTCCGCAACCCAGCCGCCAGCAAGCACGGCTCGCCGAGGCTCAGGCCTCAGGCGGCGGCTTGCACGACCGGCGCGACCAGCGCCTGCAGGCGCTGCAGTTCGACCTGCACCAGCGGCTGAAGATCCGGCGCCTCAGCCATCAGGTTTTGCAGCGCCTCGCCCTGCCCGAGCTGGCTCAAGGCTGCGATCGCTTCTTCATGGCGACCCAGGCCCGCCAGCGCAAAGCCCAGCGAGTAGAGGCTGGCGCCATGGGTGGGACGTACCCCCAGCGCATGCTGAGCGAATTCGATCGAGTGTTCCAGCTCGCCTGCGCTCAGCAACAGGGCTGCCATATCGCTCAGCAGATCGTGGTTCAGCGGCTCGTGATGCAGCGCATCCATTAGCAACTGCAGGCCGTGGCCGAGTCGGCCCTGGCTGGCTTCGGCATAGGCCGCATTGCGAGCCGCATGCAGCAAGGCTGCCGCATCCTGGCTGATCTCGGCCGCGCTGGGTTGCGCAGCATGGCCCATGGACAACATCGGATTCGATGCCTGGGCTGCGACATGCGTCATGGCTTGCATAAGTCTCTCCAAAGTGTGGTTGGCCGATTCATCCTGGCACCCGCCCCAGGCACTGCGTGTGTCCTGCAGGGCCGTTGCCTGATTCCTCAGCGTGCACGCAGTGCGCGCGTATCGACCACGGTGAAGCGAACTTTAGGGAGACGGCCCGACCGCATTCGGAAGAAAAGCGCCGGTTTGCCGCCACTTCTCCAAGGCTCCTCTGCGCTGGCCCGGCCGAAATCAAGAGCATGGCCCGGCAGCACCGGAGCGCCGCACAAGCGCCCTCCACTGCCGGTCTGTTTCAGCAAACCCCAGACAAGGACACGCCCCCGACCCGACAAGCTTTCAGCCCCGCCCCGCAAAGGCGCTGACCCCGGCCTCGACGCACGCCCCTCCCCTCGCGGGAAAAGCGATCCGAAGAGAAGACCCAGGACTCAGCCGCTTTTCAAAAGATCGAGCCTATTGACAAACAGCGCTTAAGTTCCGACTTGCGCTGTCCGATACCCATTCCAACGGGTCTGGAAACAGACACGTGGTCCGGAAGATAGGCCAAGCAGGGGCGCCCCACACGGGGCTCTGAAGCTCAAGGGTTGATTCCACCGGGCGGTGCGATGCCGAGGCCGCGAGGCCAAGACGTCGCGTCACGGGCGCCTCTTGCAGGTACCCGATTCACGTCGGAACCGAAGACCGGGTGGCAACACCCGGGGCAGAGGCCGGAAGTCTTTGTAGCTGAAACAGGAGCACATCATGCCCGCCATCATCAACACCAACATCAACTCGCTGAACGCCCAGCGCAACATCACCACCTCGCAGGCCGCGGTCTCCACCGCCATGCAACGCCTGTCCTCCGGCTTGCGCGTCAATTCCTCCAAGGACGACGCCGCAGGTCTGGCCATCGCCGAACGCATGAGCACCCAGGTGCGCGGCATGAACGTTGCGATCCGCAACGCCAATGACGGCATCTCGCTGGCGCAGACCGCTGAAGGCGCGCTGTCCAAGGTCGGCGACGCGCTGCAGCGCATGCGCGAACTGGCAGTGCAGGGCCGAAATGCCACCAACACCACCTCCGACCTGGACTCGCTGGGCAAGGAATTCGTCGAACTGCAGAAGGAAATCACCCGCGTCACCGGCGGCACGACCTTCAACGGCCGCGCCATCCTGGCCGGCGCCGCTGGAACGCAGAACTTCCAGATCGGTGCCAACACCACGACCAATGACGTCGTGGAACTGGTCACCAAGGACATGACCACCGATGCCGATCTGAAGGCCGTGACGGACGACAAGTTCGACAAGGATTCGACCGCAGGAACGCTGAAGACCACGATCGACCAGATTGACAAGGCCATCGACACGGTCAACTCCGAGCGCGCTGTGCTGGGCGCATCGCAGAACCGCTTCGACGCCGTGATCTCTAACCTGATGGTCTCGGTGGAAAACCAGAGTGCAGCACGCAGCCGCATCATGGACGCCGACTTCGCCGCCGAGACCGCGAACATGAGCCGCGCGCAGATCCTGCAGCAGGCCGGCACCGCGATGATCGCCCAGGCCAATCAGATGCCGCAGAACGTTCTGTCGCTTCTTCGATGACCCTGGGCCAGCCCAGCTGGCCCCGACCGCAACCGTAGCAAACGCGGAAGTCGTCATTCCGCCAGCTCAAGCACCGTAAGGCGCCGCCCCTTCAAAACGAAGGGACGGCGTCCTTTTCAACAGAAAGGATTTAAGTCAATCCAGGTGTCGTCGATAACAAACCCAACGGGTCCCAAATGTTTTGAGGACTGCGTAGTCCGGTCAGCCGGCTGGTGCTGTGGCAGCGATGTCCACTGTGCAAGCAGGACGCGGACGGTTTGAAGCCAAGGCTCGAAAAGGCCCTCGCTTCTCTGGCAAGAGGGCTCGCAAGAGTCATCAAGTTATCGACCGTATAGACCGGACACAACCGGAACTCTTCAGACACCGAAAGGATTGAATCATGCCCGCCATCATCAACACCAATCTGGCCTCCCTGAATGCACAGCGCAATATGGCTGGCTCGCAGATCTCGCTGGCCACCTCGATGCAGCGCCTTTCCTCCGGCATGCGCGTCAACTCCGCCAAGGACGACGCCGCCGGCCTGGCCATCGCCGAACGCATGAGCACCCAGGTTCGCGGCATGAATGTCGCGATCCGCAATGCCAATGACGGTATCTCGCTGGCGCAGACCGCTGAAGGCGCGCTGTCCAAGGTCGGCGATGCGCTGCAGCGCATGCGTGAACTGGCCGTGCAGGGCCGCAATGCCACCAACACCTCGTCCGACCTGGCCTCGCTGAGCAAGGAGTTTGGCGAGCTGGCCAAGGAAATCACCCGCGTTACCGGCGGCACGACCTTCAACGGCAAGGCCATCCTGAACGACGCCTCGGGCAC
>NZ_JBILQK010000228.1:0-4424 GCF_044373315.1 Roseateles sp.
ATTTGGCGAGTTTGGCCTTCCAGTCATCCGAGCCGATTTCATAACTGACGTACTTTTCTCCGTTCATCCAATGCTCGCAGGCGTAGGTGCCTTTGGGGGTTTTCTGACATTTCAAGATGAAGGTATTCCATTCGCCGACGGGTTTTGTCGCATCCTTGTCGGCGGCGTAGAGTTGATACATCCAACCGGCTTTTTGCGGGTCGGTGCCTTTGACGTTGTCCTGGATTTGCGCTTCCGGACCGGTCCAGTAGGGAGGGTGTTCGGTTTCGAGAACCTTGAGCATGATGCCTGAGTTTCCGCCTTCGCTGATTTTCCAGTCGATGGTGAATTCGAAGCTTTCGTATTTTTCCTTGGTGATGATGTCGCCGCCGCCTTTGCGGACGAGGGCGCCGTCTTCAGCCACCCATTCGGCGGGGAGGCTGTCCTTTTTGTAGCCGCGCCAGTGGGCGGATGCGTCTTTGCCGTCGAACAGCAGCTTCCAGCCGGCGGATTTCTCCGCATCGGTCAGGGTGTTGTGTTCCGCCGCGAAAGCGAACGAGGCGAAGGAGGTCAGGGCGAGGAGGGCAAGGAGCGGTTTCATAGAACTGGTTGTGGGTGTAGACGTTCGGTTGGTCGTTTGGGTTTAGCCTTGGAGTGCGCGGAGTGCTCCGCGGACGAGGGCCTCGGTGGTGGAGGCAGCATCGGCTTCGAGGACTTTACGCACTGCCTTTCTGGCGTCCACTTGTTTGAAGCCGAGAGCGATCAAAGCGAGCTCAGCATCAGCGGCGGTGGCGGTGACTTGGCCGCTTGCGGCGTCTTGCCAGGTGTCGGTGACGCCGACCTTGTCCTTGAGCTCAAGCACGATGCGCTCGGCGGTTTTTTTCCCAAGTCCCTTGATGCGAGAGAGTTCGGTGACATCCCCGGCGACGACGCACTGCTTGAACCGGTTCACCGGCATGCCGCTGAGGACCGCCATGGCGATCGAGGGACCGATGCCGCTCACACGGTCGATCAGCATCAGAAAAACGTCGCGCTCCTCTTCGGTGGCGAATCCGTAGAGCGTGTGGGCCGTTTCCCGGATGTGGAGGTGCGTGCGGAGATCGACCTCGATGCCTTCGGAGGCGTGGAGGCGGTCAAACGTAGAAAGCGGGACCAGGACTTCGTAGCCGACGCCTTGGACATCGACCACCAACCGGTTCGGGTAGGCTTCCCATACTCTGCCTCGGAGACGCGCGATCATTGTGCGCCGAGCTTGCCCGGCACGACGGAGACGTCAATCCGGATGGGCGAAACAAGAACTCGGGAATGGGCTGTGAACAACATGGAAGAAGCTGGTGACAGCGATGGTGCCCGGGACTTCCGGCGGAGGTTCCGGTCAGCGGTTTCACGTTCGCTCGCAAGTTGTTCGTGCCGTGGAACCCGCTTGGTTGCTATGTGGAACAGTGATTTGGGCGACTTGTCCACACGCTTATGACGGTGATCTATTTGAGTTCAAAAATAAAGAATTCATCAGACTCTTCTAACGGTTGCCGTTTCCGTTCGATTCAAGGAACTGCCGGACATCCGTTTGGTCAGCAGCCGGGAGCTTCTTGAGCCAAGCCTCCGCCGCCGCGGGTTCGTAAGGCATCCAGGAGGTCGCCAGGTTGCGCAGGGCCCATTGGCGCGGCTCCCCGGCGGGAAGTTGCGTCACCCAGCGGCTGGCGGCCACAGGGTCCTCTGTGCCCCATGAGGAGGCAAGCTGGCTGGCTTGAAACCAGATCCGTCGTTCGAGGTTCTCCGTTAGTTCGTCTGGTGGGTGTTGGATCATGGCCTCAATCAGGTTCGCCTGGATGTCGATTGGAAACCGGGAAAGGTCATGTTCGGCATAGTTGCGCCCGAATTTCGCTTGTTCCTCGGTGGTCATGTTGGTCAGGGAGCTTCTGAATTCCTGCATGACGAGAGGGCCTGCGTTGGAGAGGTCGTACGGGAGATTTGAGAGCTGCCCGGCATCGTTGTTTGCGTCCTTCAATCGCTCGCGGAGGGACTCTGGGTTCAGTTTGCCGGAGGTGTTGGCTTGGGACATGGCATCCTGAAGGGTTTTGCGGGTATTCTCATCGTCGGTGCGGGCGAGGTAGTAATCGAGCCACTCTTGGGCTTCTTCCGCGTTTTTCCAGGTGAGGGTTCTCAGGGCGTTGCTGATGTTGTTAGCTTGGGATTCGATGGTGTCGTGGTTGAGCTTGTTGTGGAGCGCGAAGAATTCGGAGGGTTCGTCGCTGGCCAATTGTTGCCAGGCTCTTTGTTTGAGATCTTTTGCGGCGGTTTCGTGCATTCCAAGGGCTTCGTTTTTCTGAACGAGGTAGTAGCTTCTCTGAGCGAGGTGGTTGAGCCAATCGGGAGGGAGTTGGTTGATGTGATCGAGAAGGGAAGATGCGTGTTTGCGCGAGAAGTTGTAGTCCTCAAGGATCGATGTCAGGTCCATCAATCCGGTGGGTGATTTGAGGAGGTTGGAAAGTTCGGCACCGAAGTTTGCTTCGAGACGTGTGGAAGCGAGGCTGGTGCGCGCGAGGTTGCGGAGGGCTGGCGGTAGAGCAGGGTTTTCAAGGAGTCCGGGTTGGCTTTTGGCGATGGCCAGGAAGGCTGAGGTCCAGGTGTAGGTTCCTTGAGTGGAATCAAATTGGGTGGTGGCGAGGTGGAGCAAAGCTTCAGGGCGGTTTTCAGCCAGGCCCCGGGCCATGTTGGCTAACAGATTTGTGCGATCCGAGGGATTTTTGACTGCTGCGAGGTATTCGAGAGCGAAGTCAGGGTGGGTCTGTGCGATGCGTGTGGTGATTTCCCCGAGGCTGGTCCAGTTTTTGAGGCGTGCGCGGTCGAGAATGCCGCCGGGGTCTTCGGCGATCCAGCGGTTGCGGGTGATTTCGTAGAAGACGTTGAGGTCGCCGCCGTCCTGAAGGGTGAGCCATTTGGCGTCATACCATTTTGTGAGCTCTCCGATCGGCAGTGTATTGGCGAGGTGGATGACGGCCCGGAGGCGTTCGGCCGGGTTTTTCGCCGTGTGGATGGGGCGTAGTTTTTCCGCGATGTCGGGTGGGACCGCGTGGGAGGTTGAGCGTGAGCGGTCGCGCGCCTTGCGCGGTGAGAGACGCGTTGATTCCTCTTCAGCGTGGATTGGTCCGTTAGGCGCGGAGAGAAAGCCGATGGCACCACCTAACAGAATCATGGTGATGGGAAGGAGGGTGGTTTTCATGGAAGTTCGATTCCGTTGGATTTGGCCCAAGCTGCGGCCGCCACCGGGTTGGAGTATTTCCATTTGCTGAGGATGGTCCGGGTGGTTCCTTCGATTTGGCTTTCACCGAGGTTTGAGGCGTGGCGGAGGGCGTCTTCATAATTGCCCGATTCCGAGAGGGAATTGACGAGTTTGTAATAGGTGTTGGTGCGGAGGTATGGGTCTGAGATGGCGGATGCCCAACTGGCGAAGGCTTCGGGGTCGCGGTTGATCCAGACGGATGCGGCTTCCTGGTTGGTCGGGTTCCAGCTGTCTTCTCCGTTGGTTTCGAAGAGTAGATCAAGGGTCGCGCGGGGATCGTCTTCGGCCAACTGCCGGATCAGTTGTTTTCCTTCTTCGACGAGATAGGTCGATGAGGAGTTCCCATTGGGATAGGAAGTACGAGTTTCGTAGTAGATGAAGTTCGGGTTGATTTCGGCGAGTTGGGCGAGGAATTCCCGGGCTTTCCCCGGATCGGTTTCGGCGAGGGCGATTTTGGCGAGCTGCTGGGTTTTGAGGCGGGTGGAGGGGTTGCTTTTGGCTTGGGCGAGCGCTTTTTCGGGGTCCTTGGCGATGAGGAGATCGAAGGCTGCGGATTCGAGTTTGCGGCGGAAGGATCCGATGGGGAGTTTGGCGGCGAACTCTGTCAGGAGGTCGGGGTTCTCCCTTGTTAGAGCGCCGATGAGTGCCTGTTCCTGGTTTTCGTTGTAATGGCCGAATTCTCCTTTGTGGGTGACGAACCAGTCGAACGCGGCGTGTGGATCCTCCCGCAGCCAGGATTCGAGCGGTTTGGAATCGTAGAAATTTCCCTGTTGGTGGAGATGGTTGATGGCGGCCTCGGGGTCGTCCCGGGTGAGGCCGAAGATGATGCCATCCATACCGGTTTCGGGTGGGAGGTCGGGATGGGATTTGAGGAGTTTGAGGGCGAGATCGGGATTGGATTGGCCGATGGAGCGCATGACCCATGCAATCTGGTCATGTCCATGTGCGATGGAGTGATTGAAGGCGGCTTGCGGGTCGTTTTTCGCCCATGCCCACCAGGGGATGTGTGCGGATGAGGTTTTCGAAGCGGCTTCAATCGCGCCGAGGGGATCGGTGATGGTCCAACGGACGAAGAGTAGGTCGCGGATTTTGTAGTGGGTGTCTTCCTCGTGTTTGGTGGCTTCCCAGTAGGCGGCCATGTCTTCGACCGACGCATCGACGA
>NZ_JBILQK010000177.1:0-4412 GCF_044373315.1 Roseateles sp.
TGGCCAGCAAGGTGGCGAAGTCGGGAATCTGGGCCTGCGGATTCGCGGCCAGCACCACAGGCACCCGACCCACCAACGCAATCGGCGTGATGTCGCGCGCCACATCGAAGGGCGCGGGCTGGTATAGGCTGGGATTGGCTGCCAGCGCATTTGCGGCCAGCATCAGCGTGTAGCCATCGGGCGCGCTTTCGATCAGCGCGCGCATCGCGATATTGGTGCCGGCGCCGGCCTTGTTCTCGACCAGCACCGGCTGGCCGAAGCTCGCAGCGATGGGCTGGGCCAGTGTGCGGGCGATCAGGTCGACCGCGCCGCCGGGGCTGTAGCCGACGACCAGCTTGACCGGGCGGTTGGGATAGCCGGCGGGCGCTTGTGCAAAGCTACTGGCGGTCAAAGTGAACAGCAGCAAAGCCGCTGCGCGTCGGGTCAGAGCATTCATCGGGCCTTGTCTCCAGGCTTGTTGCTGAGGGCTCCGGTCGAGGCCGGGCCGTTTGGTTTGCGCGGATTCTGGCGACGATTCCAGAGCCCACCTAGTGGCCCTGCCGCGTAGCAGATATGCCCGCGACGAACACTCCCAGGAAGCGCAATTTCCTCTGGTTATCGCGCCCTGTTTCGCGTTGTCGCGGCTTGCGCACGGCAGTTCGGCGGATGAGAGACGGCGTGCCGGTAGCGCAGCGAATCAGCGTACGAAGCTCAGCAGCCCGGCGCCGGACGGCAGGCCAGGCGATGGCCCGCAAGGCAGACAGCCGAGCACTCGGCAGTCCGCCCGGCAGGAGGCGCATGAATGGAACAGATTGACCTGGGCTTGCCCGGGGCTCTGCACCGGGCAATGACCCAAGCCGCGCGGCCGTGGTCGGTGCCGGTGCGGCTAAAGCCCCAGCAGCGTCGGGTCGCCGCGGCCCAGGCGCACGACTTCGGCCTCGTCGCCCGTCATGTCCACAACCGTGGTGGGCTGCAGCGGGCAGGCGCCGGCATCGACGATCACCTGGAGCAGCTTGTCATAGCGCTCGGCGATCTCGTCCGGATCGTTTAGCGGCTCGCTCTCGCCCGGCGGAATCAGCGTGGTGGCCAGCAGCGGCTGGCCGAGCAGGGCCAGCAGATCCTGCGTGACTTTGTGATCCGGCACCCGCAGGCCTATGGTGCGACGGGACGGATGCGAGACGCGCCGCGGCACTTCCTTGGTGGCTTCCAGGATGAAGGTGAAGGGCCCCGGCGTGGCGTTCTTGATCAGGCGGAACTGCTTGTTGTCCACGCGCGCGTAGCTGGCCAGTTCGCTCAGGTCGCGGCACAGCAGGGTCAGGTGGTGCTTGTCGTCCACGCCGCGGATGCGCCGCAGGTTCTCGGCCGCCGCCTTGTCGTCCAGATGGCAGACCAGGGCATAGCTGGAATCGGTGGGGATGGCAGCGATGCCGCCCTGGTCGAGAATCTGCGCCGCCTGCTTCAGGAAGCGGGCCTGCGGGTTGTCGGGGTGAACTTCAAAGCGCTGTGCCATGGCTGAATTGTGGCTGCATTTTCGGCCGTTTTAGAGCCGTCCAGCAGGGCTGTTGTTGTCAGTCGGCGATGGTGTCCAGCGCGACAGGCGAGGCCGCCTCGCGCTGCGCACGGCGCACGTTCAGCCAGGCCGCAGCAGCGCCGCAGGCCGAGACCACGGCCATGCCCACCCAGGCCCAGCCATCGGGCAGGTGGTCAAAGGCCAGCCAGCCGATGAAGGCGGCCACGCCGATCTGCGCATAGACAAAGGGCATCAGCGTGCCGGTCGGTGCCATGCCCAGCGCCAGGATCAGCAGCAGGTGGCCCAGCGTGCCGAGCAGGCCGATCAGCGCCAGCAGGCCCAGCTGCCCGGCGCTGGCGGTGCGCAGCGTGCCAATCAGATCCAGCGGCAACAGCGCCAGCAGCGCGCTTAGCAGCAGCGCGCCGGTCAGGCCGGTGTAGAAGTGCGTGGTGTAGGGGCTCTCCAGCGCGGCCAGCTTGGCGGTGAGGATCTGGAAGCTGGCATAGGTCAGCGCGCCCGCCAAGGGAAAAAGCACCGCCCAACCGAACAGGCCGCTGCCCGGGCGGATCACGATCAGCGCGCCGGCAAAGCCGCCGATCACCAGCGCCCAGCGCAGGCGCGACACGCTTTCGTGCAGCAGCAGCGCGGCCAGCAGGGTCACCAACACCGGCGTCAGCATATTGATGGCGGTGAATTCGGCCACCGGCATGTATTGCACGCCGTAGAAGCTCATCGCGCTGGTGGCCAGCAGCAGCAGGCCGCGGGCGAGTTGGAAGCGCGGATGCGCGGCCCGGAACTGCGCCGGCCGGCCGCGCAGGCTCTGCAGACCGAGCCACACCGCCATCGTCAGCGCCTGGAAGCTGTAGCGCGCCCACAGGATGATCAGCACCGGCAGGAAGCCGCCCAGGTAGCGGATGCTGCTGTCCATCGAGGCGAAGCAGCAGGCCATCAACAGGATCAGCGCGATGCCCAGCGCCGGGCGCTGACCGGGCTGGCCGTGTGCGGACATCGTGGCCTTCAAGCGGGCTGGTGCACGCGGGCTTCGAGCGCCTGCCAGACAGGCTCCAGCCGACCCGGCAAGGCCGGCAGGCGGCCCAGATCGGTGTGGCTTTCTTCGGGGCTGTGGAAGTCGGAACCGCGCGAGGCCAGCAGGCCGAACTCCAGCGCCGTGTCGGCGTACTTCACCGCCTCGGCGGCGGTGTGGCTGCCGGTCACCACCTCGACGCCGCGCCCGCCATGTCCGATGAACTCGGTGAACAGCGCGTACTCCTCGGTGGGCGTGAAGCCATAGCGCGCCGGGTGGGCGATCACCGCGATGCCGCCGGCTTCGCGGATCCAGCGCAGCGCATCACCCAGCCTGGCCCATTTGTGCTCGACGAAGCCCGGCTTTCCCTCGGTCAGGTAGCGCCGGAACACCTCGGGCACATCGCTGCAATGCCCGGCTTCCACCAGGAAGCGCGCGAAGTGTGTGCGCGAGATGGCCTCTGGGTTGCCCACATAGTGCAACGCACCCTCGTAGGCGCCCTTGATGCCTACCTGGGCCAGGCCGGCCGCCATCTCGCGGGCGCGCAACTCGCGGCCGCCGCGGGTGGCGCGCAGGCCGTCGATCATCTGCTGATTGCGGTGGTCGAAGCCCAGGCCGACGATGTGCACCACCTTGCCGGCGAAGGTGACCGAGATCTCGCAGCCGGTCAGGTAGGCCATGCCCTGATCCAGTGCGGCTTCCAGCGCGCGCTGCTGGCCGCCGATCTCGTCGTGATCGGTCAGGGCCCAGAGTTCCACGCCATTGGCCTTGGCGCGCGCCGCCAGGGCTTCGGGCTCCATCGTGCCGTCGGAGACGGTGGAGTGGCAATGCAGGTCGGCGTTGGTGCAGATGTCGAGTTTCACGCGTGCATTCTAGGAGGCTGCCGGATTCGGGGCGCTGATCAGCCTCACAGGCGGAAGGCCTGCACGGTCTCGTCCATCGCAGCCGCCTGATCGCGCAAGGACTGGGCCGAAGCGGCCGCCTGTTCGACCAGGGCGGCGTTCTGCTGCGTCATAGTGTCGATGCTGCGCACGGCGCGGCCCAGTTCGGTGGTCTGCTCGGCCTGCTTGCGGGATTGCAGGGTGAGCCCATCGATCAGCTCGCTGACCGATTGCACCTTGCTGACGATCTGCGACATCGAGCTGCCCGCCTCGCCGGCCAGCTGTGTGCCCGACTCGACCCGCTCGACGGATTGCTGGATCAGCTGCTTTATTTCCTTGGCCGCCTGCGCGCTGCGCTGGGCAAGGCTGCGCACCTCGGCCGCCACCACCGCGAAGCCGCGACCTTGTTCGCCGGCGCGAGCCGCTTCCACCGCGGCATTCAGGGCCAGGATGTTTGTCTGAAAGGCCAGGCCGTCGATCAGGCCGGTGATCTCTGAGATGCGGCGCGAGGACTCATGGATGCTGCCCATGGTCTGGACCACCTGTTCCACCACCGAGCCCCCGCTGCCGGCCACTTGGCTGGCCTCGTGGGCCAGAGCAGTAGCTGCAGTCACCGCGTCGCCGCTGGCATGGACCACGGCGTCCAGCACGGTCACGCTGGACGCGGTCTGCTGCAGCTGTGCTGCCGCCTGTTCGGTGCGTGTGGCCAGGTCTTGATTGCCTTGCGCGATCTCCTGGGCGGCGAGGCGGATGCCTGTGGCGCCGCCGTGGATCTGCTCGATCAGCTGGCGCAGGCGCTGCTGCATCTCGGCCAGACCCTTGAGCACCTGCCCCAGCTCATCGGACCTGCCCATCGGCACCGGTTCCGAAAGACCACCGGCAGCGATCCGTTCGGTCACCTTCAGCATCTGCGCGACCGGGCCCAGCAGTTGCTGCATCGAGCGCCACAGCAGCCAGACCAGCAGCCCCAGCACAGCGGGGATCAGCACCAGCAGCAGGTTGCGCCGCAGTTCGGCGG
>NZ_JBILQK010000178.1:0-4407 GCF_044373315.1 Roseateles sp.
GCTGGCGCGTGCTCGGACTGCAGCTTCCATTGATGCCAATAGAGGCTCACGTCGACGCTGATGTCCGGGCGAATGCACAGCAACTCTCCCGACTCGATCAACGGCCGCAACTGCAATTCGGGCGCCACACCCACGCCCCAGCCCGCCTGCACGGCACGCACATAGGCTTCGCTTGAAGGCACAAAGCGCTCCAGCAGCCGCGGAGATCTCAGGCCGAACGCCTTGGACACCCACTGCACCTGGGTGTCGTCCTTGCGGTTGAAGACCAGGAACGGTGTCTGGGCGAAGTTGCCGGCAGACAGTCCCACAGGCAGATGCTCACGGATAAAGGCCGGGCTCGCCACCGCCACGTAGCGCATCAGCCCCAAGGGCTGCACCAGGCAGCCGCGCAGAGCCTGCTTCACCGTGCTGACGCAGCCCAGCACCTCACCCTGGCGCAGCCAGTCATGCGTGAAATCCTGGTCGTCGACCACGAGTTCCAGGCCGAAGCCCTCGCGTAACCCCTGCTGGGCGACCGCGTCCAAGGCTGGCAGCACCCAGGTGGCCAGGCTGTCGGCGTTCACCGCAATGGCAATGCATTCGTTGACGGCAGCCCCGGCCCCCAGCTCGCGGCCCACCTCGGCACGCAAAGCCTGCAGTTGGCGCGCAAAACGCAGCAGCACCTTGCCGGGCTCCGTCAGGCGCAAAGGCCGTGAGCGCACCACCAGCAGCTGACCCACCTGCGCCTCCAGGCTGCGCAGGCGCTGCGACACAGCGCTCTGTGTGATCGATAAACGCTGTGCCGCGCGGTCAAAGCTGCGCTCATCGGCCAAGGCGGCCAGGCAATCGAGTCCGGCAGAGTCCAGGTCTTTCATAAGCCGTCCTAATGTAGCGCGAGAAAAGTGAATGCCTCTTCATGTTTGCCCGCACTCTGCCGACAATCCGGCATTGCCTTTGCCCCACCCATGTACACCCCTGAACTCAGCGCTCTCAGCCAAGGCTGGCTCACCGGTGCCAGCCTGATCATGGCTATCGGCGCCCAGAACGCCTTGGTGCTGCGCCAAGGCCTGCTGCGCCAGCATGTCGGCGCTGTGGTAGCGGTGTGCGCCATCTCGGACATTCTGCTGATCATGCTGGGGGTCTTTGGTCTGGGCGCCGTGATCGCCAGCAGCCAGCTGCTGCTGGAACTGTTCCGCTGGGGCGGCGCAGCCTTCTTGCTGATCTACGCATTGAAGGCAGCGCTGCGCGCATGGAACGGCCAGAGTGCGCTCGAGGCACAGGCCGGCGGTGCCAGCCTGAAGGCCGTGCTGGGAAGCACCCTGGCCATGACCTATCTGAACCCCCATGTCTACCTGGACACGGTAGTGCTGCTGGGCACGGTGAGCCTGCAGCAGCCTGAGGCGCTGCGCGGCCTGTTCGCAGCCGGAGCCTCACTGGCCTCTCTGATGTGGTTCTCGGCCCTGGGCTTCGGTGCCGCGGCCGTGGCCGAACCATTGCGCCGTCCCTTGGTCTGGCGCAGCATTGATGCCGGCGTCGCCCTGCTGATGGGCATGCTGGGACTGCAACTGTTGCTGAATCCCCTGTCGGGGTCGTCTACCTGAAGGAGTGGTCATGCGCGTCGTCGTTCTGGGTGCGGGAATCATCGGGGTCAGTACCGCTTGGTATCTGCTGGAGCAGGGCCATGAAGTCACTGTGGTCGACCGCCAGGCCGACGCGGCGCTGGAGACCAGCTTCGCCAACGGCGCGCAGATCTCAGTCAGTTTTTGCGAGCCCTGGGCCAATGCCGGCGCGCCCTTCAAGGTAGCTAAGTGGCTGCTTCGCGACGATTCACCGCTGCTGTTCCGCCCACGCCTGGACCCGGCGCAGTGGCGCTGGGGCCTGTCCTTCCTGACGCAATGCACCAGCGCTGCCTTCGAGCGCAATGTCCAGCAACTGGTCGCCTTGGGTGCCTACAGCCATGCCTCGCTGAAGAGCCTGGTGGCGCAGACCGGCATCGAGTACGAACGCCTGGAGCGCGGCATCCTGCACTTCTTCTCCAGCCAGGCCGATTTCGACGCCGGTGCGGCCGGCGCCGAGTTGATGCGCCGCCATGGCGTGGACCGCCGCGTGCTGGGGCGCGACGAGGTGCTCAAAGTCGAGCCAGCGCTTGCCAGCTTCGGCAGCAACATCTTCGGCGGCACCTTCACGCCCAGCGACGAATCCGGCGATGCCAAGGTGTTCACGCAGAAGCTCGCGCGCCTGTGTGCCGAGCGCGGCGCCACCTTCCTGTACGGGCATGACGTGCTGTCGCTGCAACACAGCAGCGGCCGCATCGATGGCGTCACCGTCGCACCGCACAGCCCGGCCGTCAACGGCGGCCGCAGCTACACCTTGCAGGCCGACGCCTTCGTCGCTGCGATGGCCTCCTACACGCCGGCCCTGCTCAAGCCGCTCGGCGAGTACCTGGCCATTTACCCAGCCAAAGGCTACTCAGCCACGCTGCGACTGAAGAAGCCCGAGGCCGCCAGCGTGGTCAGCCTGCTGGACGACACCCGCAAGATCGCCATCTCACGCCTGGGCGACCATGTGCGCATCGCGGGCACGGCTGAACTGAATGGCATCGACACCCGCCTGGACACGCCCACCGCCCGAGTGCGCTGCGAAGCGCTGGTGCGCCGTTACGAAGAGCTGTTCCCCGGCGTGGCCGACACCAGCGAGCCCAATTACTGGACCGGCCTGCGCCCCAGCACGCCGACCAACATCCCCTACATCGGCCGCAGCACCAAGGCCGCCAATCTGTGGATCAATGCCGGCCACGGCACCTTGGGCTGGACCCATGGCGCCGGCTCCGGCCGCGCCCTGGCCGAGCTGATGAATGGTCAGCGCCCGGAGCTGGAATTCGGCTTCTACGGCCGTGCGCTGCCGACCCAGCGCAGCCCGCAAATGGCTGTTGCCTGAATGGCCCAGGCGCCGGGCTGGCTACAATCCGCGCCCCTCTTCCGGTGCGCTCTTCATGCCAGCTTCGTCCTTCTGCGCCATTGACTTCGGCACCTCCAACTCGGCCATTGCCATCCCGGCGGCCGGCGGCGCCGGCATGCGCCTGGTGGAGCTGGAACCCGGCTACCGCACCATGCCCACCGCGGTTTTCTATTTCACCGAAGGCCGGCATGACGCCGATGGCCCGCCGCGCGCGTTCGGCCGCGCCGCGGTGGCGGCCTATGTGGAAGGCAGCGACGGGCGCCTGATGCGCTCGATGAAGAGCATCCTCGGCTCCGGGCTGATCGAACAGACCACCGATGTGGGCGGCGGCCATGGCGTGAAGTACTTCGACATCCTGGCCGGCTACCTCAAGCGCCTGCGCAACCAGGCCCTGGCGGCCGGCGCCGCCGCGCCGCTGGACCAGCTGGTGCTCGGCCGTCCGGTCTTCTTCGTCGACGAAGACCCGGCGCGCGATGCCGAAGCGCAAGCCTCCTTGAAGGCCGCGGCGCAAGCCGTGGGCTTTCGCCAGGTCGAGTTCCAGTTCGAGCCCATCGCCGCGGCCTTCGACTACGAAAGCAAGATCAGCGAAGAACGCATCGTTCTGGTGGCCGACATCGGCGGCGGCACCTCGGACTTCTCGGTCGTGCGCGTCGGCCCGCAACGCATGCAGCGCCTGGACCGGCGCGACGACATCCTGGCCAACCACGGCGTGCATATCGCCGGCACCGACTTCGACCGCCATATCGAGCTGGCCTCCATCCTGCGCGAGTTCGGCTACCGCTCGCTCGGCCCGGCGCGCGGTGACTCGCCGCCGCGCGAAGTGCCCAGCGGCGTCTACTTCGACCTCGCCACCTGGCACCTGATCAACACCGTCTACAACCCCGGGCGCATCGCCGAGCTGCGCGGCATGAAGAGCTTCTACGGCAACCCGCTGCACCACCAGCGCCTGATGACGGTGGTGGAAGACCGGCTGGGCCACGAGCTGGCCGGCCGTGCCGAGGACGCCAAGATCGCCGTCTCGGGCGGCGGTGACACCGAGATCGACCTCGGCCTGGTGGAGAACGGGCTGCGGGTGCCGCTGAGCGAGCGCGTCGCGGTCGATTCGCTGCAGGCCGACATCGGCCGCATCGTGCAGGCCGGGCGCGAGACCGTAACGCAAGCCGGCCTGCGTCCCGACCAGATCGACGCGCTGTATTTCACCGGCGGTTCCACCGGCCTGCGCCTGCTGGCCGACCGCATCGCAGCCGAATTCCCGACGGCGCAGGCGGTGCGCGGCGACGCCTTTGCCTCGGTCGCCACCGGCCTGGGTCTGCACGCGGCGCGGCTGTTCGCTCAGTAGCGTCCGCGCTGCGGCGGACCGCGGCGCGCCGGCGGTTTGCCGCGGGCCGCGCTGGCCTCGGCCTGCTGCGGCCGCGTCACATCGGCCAGCATCAGGCAGGCCGCCACCAGGCTTTCCACCGCCTCCTCCAG
>NZ_JBILQK010000076.1:0-17984 GCF_044373315.1 Roseateles sp.
CGCAGCGCCATCTCGAAATCCTGTCCGAAATCGCCGAGATGCTCTCGGATCGGGAGTTGCGCGAACGACTGAAGGTGGAGGTCGAGGCGAGCGCCGTGCACCGGCTGATCGCGGACTGGGAACCGCTGAAGTCGGTGGCCTAAAGGCAGCAGCCCCGCGTGAAACCTACCTCGATCAGCGCCGACCGGCTCTTCGAAGAGCACCGTGAGGCCCTGCGCTGGGAATGGATCGCAGGCCACGCCCATCCGGATCGCCGCTTCGACGAGACGGCACTAAGGGATGCGCAGTCGTCCGCTGATCTGGTCGGCTACCTGAACTACATCCACCCGTACCGGGTGCAGATCGTCGGCCGCCGCGAAGTCGCCTACCTGAGCCAGGCCTCGGGCGAGGTGCTGGATCGCCGGATTTCGCGCATCGTCACACTGGAGCCACCGGTGATCATCGTCGCCGACGACCAGATCCCGCCGGATCGCCTGGTGGCGATGTGCGACCGCGCCGAGATTCCGCTGTTCGTCACCCACGAATCGGCAGGCCATGTGATCGACGTGGTGCGCACCTATCTGGCCCATGTCTGCGCCAACCGCACCACGCGCCACGGCGTGTTCATGGACATCCTCGGCCTGGGTGTGCTGCTCACAGGCGAATCCGGCCTGGGCAAGAGCGAACTGGGTCTGGAGCTGATCTCGCGTGGCCACGGCTTGGTGGCCGACGACGCGGTGGACTTCTTCCGCATTGCCGAGACCGCCATCGAAGGCCGCTGCCCGGCGCTGCTGATGAACCTCCTGGAAGTGCGCGGCATCGGCCTGCTAGACATCAAGGCCATCTTTGGCGAGACCGCAGTGCGCCGCAAGATGCGCCTGAAGCTGATCGTGCATCTGGTCCGCAAGGAAACCATGGAACGCGACTTCGAGCGCCTGCCCTACGAGCCGCTGTATGAGCCGGTGCTGGGCATGCCGGTGCGCAAGGTGGTCATCGCGGTGGATGCCGGCCGCAACCTGGCCGTACTGGTGGAAGCTGCGGTGCGCAACACCATTCTGCAGCTGCGCGGCATCGACACCTATCGCGAATTCGTCGAGCGCCACCAGCGTGCCATCGAGCAGGGCCTGCCCGACGAGGCTTGAAGACTGCGGTCAGCCGCGGTGCGGGCAGTCGCTCTTGATGCAGCTGGCGTAGAGCGCCAGCGAATGCTCCTGCAGCTCGAAGCCGCGCTCCTTGGCGATCAAGTGCTGACGCTCCTCGATCTCGGCGTCATAGAACTCCTCGACGCGGCCGCAGCTCAGGCAGACCAGATGGTCGTGATGGCGCCCCTCATTCAGTTCGAACACAGCCTTGCCGGTCTCGAAGTGATTGCGCGACAGCAGGCCGGCCTGCTCGAACTGGGTCAGCACGCGATACACGGTCGCCAGCCCGATGTCGGCATCCTCGGTCAGCAAAGCCTTGTAGACATCTTCAGCGGTCATATGGCGCTGCGCAGACTTCTGGAAGATCTCCAGAATCTTGATGCGCGGAAGCGTTGCCTTCAGGCCGCTGTTCTTGATTTCGTCGGTGCGGTTCATTGCCGTGGGGCTGGGCCTGCCCTCCATGGGCCTGCCGCTAGAATCGGCCAATCATAGCCAGCTCAGGGTCGATATCGACCCAAGCCCCCGAAGATATGCGACCCTTTTCGCCCCTCGCCCGTGGCATCCGCCTGAGTCTGGCACTGGCCGCCAGCGTCAGCCTCAGCGCCTGCATCCAACTGCCATCGCTGGACAAGCTGCCCTCGGTCGCTGGCGACAAGGTGATGGGCCTCGTGACGCCCTACCGCCTGGAAGTCGTCCAGGGCAATGTGCTGACCAAGGAACTGGTGGCCCGCGTCAAACCCGGCATGTCGCGCGCCCAGGTGCGCGATCTGCTCGGCTCGCCGCTGCTGACCGACATGTTCCATGAGAACCGCTGGGACTATGTCTTCACGATCAAGCGCCAGGGCGCGCCTGAGCAGAAGCGCGAAGTGGTGGCCTGGTTCGACGGCGAGAAGCTCAAGTCCATCGACGCGCCGGCCGACCTGCCGACCGAGAACGAATTCATCGCGCTGATCAACACCTTCAAGCCGACCAAGCCGGTGCCGAAGCTGGAGCTCAGCGAGGCCGAGCGCAAGGCCTTGCCGACGCCGCCCAAGCCCGACGTGACGGCCACCGAGCCCGCCGGCCCGGTGCGCAGCTATCCGCCGCTGGAAAGCAAGTCGTGAGCCTGTCCTTGAAGATCGCCATCGCCGGCGCCTCCGGCCGCATGGGTCGCATGTTGATCGAGGCGGTGCAGGCCGCGCCCGACTGCGTGCTGAGCGGCGCGCTGGACCGCCCGGGCAGCCCGGCGCTGGGCCAGGACGCTGGCGCCTTCCTCGGCCAAGCCAGCGGCGTGCTGATCACCGACGACCTGCGCCAGGGCCTGGCCGGTGCGGACGTGCTGATCGATTTCACCCGCCCCGAAGGCACGATGGCGCATCTGGCGGTCTGCCAGGAGCTGGGCGTCAAGGTGGTGATCGGCACCACCGGCTTCGACGAAGCGCAGAAGGCCCGGATCGCCGAGCATGGCCGGCACGTCGGCATCATGATGGCGCCGAACATGAGCGTCGGCGTCAACGTCGTGCTCAAGCTGCTGGACATGGCCGCACGTGCGCTCGATCAAGGCTTCGACATCGAGATCATCGAGGCCCACCACCGACACAAGGTCGATGCCCCCAGCGGCACCGCGCTGGCGCTGGGCGAGGCCGTCGCACAGGCCCTGGGCCGCGACCTGAAGCAATGCGCGGTCTACGGCCGCGAAGGCATCACCGGCGAGCGCGATCCCTCCGCCATCGGCTTCGCCACCGTGCGCGGCGGCGACATCATCGGCGACCACACCGTGCTGTTCGCCGGCATCGGCGAGCGCATAGAGATCAGCCACAAGGCCAGCAGCCGTGGCACCTTCGCCCAGGGCAGCCTGCGTGCCGCACGCTTTCTGGCCGGACGGCCTGCCGGCTTGTACGGCATGAACGACGTGCTGGGTCTGAGCTGAGGCCAGGACCATGACGGGATTCAACGAGCTGTGGTCGCTGGCCGATGGCGTCACCCGCAGCGTGGCGCTGCTGATGCTGCTGATGTCCATTAGCGCATGGGTGCTGATCCTCTGGAAGACCTGGCTGCTGCGCCGCGCCCGGCGCGATCTGGCACTGGCCGTGCCGGCGTTCTGGGCTGCGGCTTCGCTTGATGCTGGCCGCAGCGCACTGCAGCACTTCGACCGCGAAGAACTGCTGCTGCCGCTGCTGGATGCTGCCACCGCCCCCGCCAACAAGGGCACGCTGGAAGCCGCCGGCCGGCGCGAATCGCAACTGACCCGCCGCCTGCGCGATGCGCTGCATGCCGTTCTGCGCCGGCTGCAGTTCGGCCAGGTGCTGCTTGCCTCGATCGGCAGCACCTCGCCCTTCATCGGCCTGTTCGGCACGGTCTGGGGCATCTACCACGCGCTGGTCAGCATCTCGGCCGCGGGCAACATCACGATCGACAAGGTCTCAGGCCCGGTGGGCGAGGCCCTGATCATGACCGCCGCCGGCCTGGCCGTCGCCATCCCGGCCGTGCTGGCCTACAACATCTTCGGCAAGCTGGTCGGCGCTTGCGAGGCCGAGCTGGAAGGCTTCGCGCATGACCTGCGCGAAATGCTGGACAGCGATGCCCGCGGCGTCTGAACCCGAAGGCCAGCCATGAGTTTCGGCCGGCTCGAACGTCGCGATCCGCCCAACCCCATGGGCGAGATCAACATGACGCCGCTGATCGACGTGATGCTTGTCTTGCTGGTGATCTTCATGATCACCGCACCGCTGATGAGCACCAGCCTGCGCCTGGACCTGCCGGAAAGCCAGGCCGCCACCGTCAGCGAAGCGCCGGCCTTCATCGCCGTGGCGTTGACGCCGGACGGCGGCCTGCTGCTTGGCGACGAACGCCTGCCGCCGCCACTGTTCCAGCAGCGCCTGGCGGCCTTGGCCAAGACCAATCCGCAGCTCGAAGTGCAGCTGCGCGCCGACAAGACCGTGCCCTATGGCCAGGTGGCCGAGCTGATCGGCTGGCTGCAGACGGCCGGCCTGAACAGGATTGCCTTCGTCGCCGAGGCGCCAACGCCCGGCCGCTGAGAAGGCTGCGCCTACAATTTGGCGCATGAACGACAAGTACGCCCCGAACGAGATCGAAGCCGCCGCGCGGCAGTACTGGAACTCCCGCGACGCCTACCGCGTGGTCGAGGACCAGAGCAAGCCCAAGTTCTATGCCTGCTCGATGCTGCCCTACCCCAGCGGCAAGCTGCACATGGGCCATGTGCGCAACTACACGATCAACGACATGCTCACGCGCCAGCTGCGCATGAAGGGCTACAACGTCCTGATGCCGATGGGCTGGGACGCCTTCGGCCTGCCGGCCGAGAACGCCGCGATGAAGAACAAGGTGCCGCCCGCCAAGTGGACCTACGAGAACATCGCCTACATGAAGGGCCAGATGCAGGCCATGGGACTGGCGATCGACTGGTCGCGCGAAATCGCCACCTGCACGCCCGAGTACTACAAGTGGAACCAGTGGCTGTTCCTGAAGATGCTGGAAGCCGGCATCGCCGAGCGCCGCACCCAGGTCGTCAACTGGGACCCGGTCGACCAGACCGTGCTGGCCAATGAGCAGGTGGTGGACGGCCGCGGCTGGCGCTCCGGCGCCATCGTCGAGAAGCGCGAGATCCCCGGCTACTACCTGAACATCACCAAGTACGCTGACGAGCTGCTGGCGGCGGTGGCCGACCCGGCCAGCCCGCAATACCTCTCGGGCTGGCCCGAGCGCGTGCGCTTGATGCAGGAGAACTGGATCGGCAAGAGCGAGGGTGTGCGCTTCGCCTTCCCGCATGCGATCAAGGACGCCAGCGGCGCGCTGATCCAGGACGGCGCGCTGTATGTCTTCACCACGCGTGCCGACACCATCATGGGCGTGACCTTTTGCGCGGTGGCGCCGGAGCATCCGCTGGCCACGCATGCAGCGGCAGGCAATGCCGAGCTGAGCGCCTTCATCCAGGAGTGCAAGAGCGGCGGCACCACCGAGGCCGAGCTGGCCACGCAAGAGAAGAAGGGCCAGCGCACCGGCCTGTTCGTTACCCACCCGCTGACCGGCGCGCAGGTCGAAGTCTGGGTCGGCAACTATGTGCTGATGAGCTACGGCGACGGCGCCGTGATGGGCGTGCCCGCGCACGACGAGCGCGATTTCGCGTTCGCCAAGAAGTACGGCATTCCGATCCAGCAGGTCATTGCGGTCGAGGGCGAGAGCTTCAGCCTGGACGCCTGGGCAGAGTGGTATGGCGACAAGCAGAAAGCCGTCTGCATCAACTCCGGCGTGCTCGATGGCCTGGGCCACAAGGCTGCCGTCAGCAAGGTGGCCGAACTCGTCGGGGCCAAGGGCCTGGGCGACAAGAAGACCACCTGGCGCTTGCGCGACTGGGGCATCAGCCGCCAGCGCTACTGGGGCACGCCGATCCCGATCATCCACTGCGAGGACTGCGGCTCGGTGCCCGTGCCCGAGAAAGACCTGCCGGTGGTGCTGCCCGAGGAGTGCATCCCGGACGGTAGCGGCAACCCCCTGAAGAAGCACGCCGGCTTCCTCAACGTCGCTTGCCCCAAGTGCGGCAAGCCGGCACAGCGTGAAACCGACACGATGGACACCTTCGTGGACAGCTCGTGGTACTTCATGCGCTATTGCGACGCGAAGAACCCGGACGCCATGGTGGCCGACGGCACCGCCTACTGGATGCGCCAGGGCGCGGCCATGGACCAGTACATCGGCGGCATCGAGCATGCCATCCTGCACCTGCTCTACGCGCGCTTCTGGACCAAGGTGATGCGCGACCTGGGTCTGGTCAAGGTGGACGAGCCCTTCACCAAGCTGCTGACGCAGGGAATGGTGCTGAACCACATCTACTCGCGCCGCGGCGACAAGGGCGGCATCGAGTATTTCTGGCCACATGAGGTCGAGGACATCCATGACGCCAGCGGCAAGGTCGTCGGCGCCAAGCTCAAGAGCGATGGTTCGCTGGTGGACTATGAGGGCGTGGGCACCATGTCCAAGTCCAAGAACAACGGCGTCGATCCGCAGCAGCTGATCAACCAGTACGGCGCCGACACCGCGCGCCTGTTCGTGATGTTCGCCTCGCCCCCGGAGCAGACGCTGGAGTGGAACGATGCCGGCGTAGAAGGCGCGCACCGCTTCCTGAAGCGCGTCTGGGGCTTCGGCGCCAAGAATGCCGAAGCAATCAAGGCGGCCAGCAGCGACTTCGCCGCGCTCAGCGGCGAGGGCAAGGCGCTGCGCCGCGAGGTGCATCTGGTGCTCAAGCAGGTCTCGTATGACTACGAGCGCATGCAGTACAACACCGTGGTGTCGGGCGGCATGAAGCTGCTGAATGCGCTGGAAGGTTTCAAGGCCGCCGGCCAGGATGCCGCTGTGCGCGAAGGTTTCTCGGTGCTGCTGCGCGTGCTCTACCCCGCCTGCCCGCACATCGCCCACACCCTTTGGACCGACTTGGGCTTTGCAGCCGAGCTGGGCGACCTGCTCGACGCGCCCTGGCCCACGGTGGACGAGGCCGCGCTGGTGCAGGACGAGATCGAGCTGATGCTGCAGGTCAACGGCAAGCTGCGCGGCGCCATCAAGGTGCCCGCCGCCGCTGACAAGGCAGCCATCGAAGCCGTGGCGCTGGCCAGCGAAGACTTCGCCAAGTTCAGCGAAGGCAAGGCGCCCAAGAAGGTCATCATCGTGCCCGGCCGTCTGGTCAACCTCGTTGTCTGATCCCGCCATGCTCGCCGCGCGCCGAACGCTTGTGCTGGGCGCCGCTGCCGCGCTGGCAGGCTGCGGCTTCGCGCCGCGGCGTGAGCCCGAGTTGCAGTTCCGCAGCATCGCGCTGCAGGGCTTTGCGCCGGACTCGGCGCTGGCCGCCGAGCTGAAGCGCCAGCTGGCGCGCACGCCGGTGCAACTGCTGGCCGATGCCAACCGTGCCGAGGTGGTGCTGGAGGCGCGCGACGACAGCCGCAAGCGCAGCGTCGTCGCGTCAACCAGCGTCGGCCAGGTGCGTGAGTGGCAACTGCAGCTCAAGCTCGACTACCTGCTGCGAACGCCGGCCGGCGAAGTGCTGCTGCCGCGCAGCGAGCTGGCGATGACCCGCGAGATGAACTACACAGAGAGCGCCGCGCTGGCCAAGGAGCAGGAAGAAGCGCAGCTGTTCCGCTCGATGCAGGCCGATGCGGTGGCGCAGGTGATGCGCCGCCTGTCAGCCGTACGGCTGCCGCGCTAGGCCTCTTCAGTCAACCCGCCATGCAGATCCGCGCCGACGCCCTCAAGCCCCAGCTCGCCAAGGGCCTGAAGCCCATCTACACCGTCTACGGCGACGAGCCCCTGCTGGCCCAGGAGGCTGGCGACGCGATCCGCGCCGCCGCGCGCGAGCAGGGTTACGGCGAGCGCAAGGTCTTCACCGTGGCCGGCGCCTATTTCGACTGGGGCCCGGTGCTGGGCGCCGCGCAGGCGATGAGCCTGTTCTCGGAGCGCCAGTTCATCGAGATCCGCATCCCCTCTGGCAAGCCCGGTAAGGAAGGCTCGGAGATGCTGCAGCGCTACTGCGCCCAGCTGCCCGAGGACATCGTCACGCTGGTGAGCCTGCCCAAGCTCGACAAGACGCAGCAGAACAGTGCCTGGTTCCAGGCCCTGGACAGCAGCGGCGTCACCGTGCGCGTCGACCCGGTGGAGCGCCGCGCGCTGCCGCAGTGGCTGGCGCAGCGCCTGGCCGCGCAGGGCCAGCGCGTGCCCGAGGGCGAGGCCGGCCAGCAGGCGCTGGCCTTCTTTGCCGACCGTGTCGAGGGTAATCTGCTGGCCGCCCACCAGGAACTGCAGAAGCTCGCGCTGCTGCACCCACAGGGCGAGCTAAGCCTGGAGCAGATCGAAGCCGCCGTGCTGAATGTGGCGCGCTATGACGTCTTCAAGCTCAGCGAGGCCGTGCTCTCAGGCCAGCTCACCCGCACGCTACGCATGCTCGAAGGCCTGCAGGCCGAAGGCGAAGCCGCGGTGCTGGTGCACTGGGCGCTGGCCGAAGACATCCGTGCGCTGCGCCGCGTGCGCGAGGCGGTGGACGCTGGCAAGCCGCTGCCGATGGCGCTGCGCGAATCGCGCGTCTGGGGCCCCAAGGAGCGCCTGTTCGAGCGCATCGTGCCGGGGCTGAACGCCGCCGAGCTGGCGCCGCTGGTGGAGGCCGCGCAGATCTGCGACGGCCTGGTCAAAGGCCTGCGCCACCCCGGCTGGCCACTCGATGCCTGGGCCGGCCTGCAGCGCCTGGCGCTGATGCTGGTTGAGGCGGCCAATCCGCGCGCGCCGCAGCTTGCACTGAGGCCCTGACGGCTCAGGGCGCCTTCATCAGCAGGTCCAGCACGAAGCAGCTGCCCTCGCCCTCCGCACTCTTCACGCTGAGTTGGCCTCCCAGCAAGGTGCTGACGATGTTGTGCGCGATGCTCAAGCCCAGGCCAATGCCGCCCTGCCCGAACTTGGTGGTGAAGAAGGGGTCGAAGATGCGCTCCTGCACCTGCCTGGGCATGCCCCGACCATCATCTTCGACCTCCAGGCGGACACGCTCTGTCCCCACGGCCTCGACCTTCAAACTCAGGCGACCCTGGCTGCGCCCCTCGAAGGCATGCATCAGTGCGTTGTTCAGAAGAATGACCACCACCTGCTCCAACGGGCCTGCATAGCCTTCCAGTCGCAAGCCTTCGGGCACGTCGATCTCCACCTGGATGCCCGCCTTGCGCAAGCGTTCACCCATGCTCTGCACGGAGTGTTCGCACAACCTGCGCAGGCCGAAGCTGCCGCGCTGCTCGGCACTGCGATCCGCCGCAACCTCCTTGAAACTGCGCACCAGGGCTGCCGCTGTCTCCATGCTGCGATTGATCAGCCCCAAGCCATCCAGCGTCCGGCTGGCGTAGTCCTGCCAGTCCGAGCGCCGCAAGGCCTGGCCGTCCACCCGCTGCACGAAATCCTGCGTCGCGCTGAGCAAGGTGGTCGCAATCAGCAGGCTGTTACCGATCGGCGTGTTCAGCTCATGCGCCACGCCGGCCACCATCGAGCCCAGCGCGGCCAGCTTTTCCTGGGCCATCATCTGGCGCTGCATCTCACTCAGACGCAAATAGGCGCCGGCGTTGTCCAGCGCGATGGCGATATAGGAGCACAGCGTGCGAAAGATCAGCTGCTGCCGTTCGCCGTAGGCCTTGGCGCGCGGCGACTGGATGGTCATGACACCGATCACCCGCTCGCCAACCCCCAGCGGCGCAAACAGCAGGCTTTGCTGGCTGCTGGTCCCCGGCACCTGCTCGCCCAGATCACTCGGTGGCGCCTCGCCCAACAGATACTCCTTGCGCTCGCGCACGCAGCGCACGCACAAGGAACGCGTCGAGCTCATCGCAATCGGCGGATCGGTGAAGGGCTCCGCGTTCTCCATGCCGAAAGCGCAATACAGCTGCTGGCCGCCGTCATCCAGCAGGTAGACGGCCATGCAGGGTGCGTCCAGCAGCGCATGAATGTGGCGCTCCATCACCGCAAAGATGCGCTCGGCGACAAGCTCGTTGGTTATCTCCTGCCCGATCTGGCCCAGGTGCTGCAGCACCTCATGCGAATCGCGCAGCAACTGGAAGCGCGCCGCCTCGGACTCGGCCAGGCGGCGCAGGTGCTCGCTCTCGGCCCGCGCGCTTTCGATCTGATGGTGCGCCCGCAGCGCGCTGGAGCGTCGGGCAGCATCCTCGTTGAAGCTGCGCTGGCGCGCCTCGCTGGCCCGCTGCGACCACTGATAGGCCTGCTCGAAATCGCCGACCTCGGCAAAGGCCTTGGCGGTCGCCTCCAGCAGACGGACCGGCGGCGTGTAGGCCGGGATGGTTTGCGCCCGCTGCAGGGCGGCCTGGTACCAGCCCAGCGCAAGACCAGCGGCGCCACTCGCCGCACCGGGCGCCGGTGCGGCTTCTTGCCCTTGCAAGGCCTGATCCTGCGCCTGCTGGATGTCACCCAGCACCCAAAGCAAGTCCACCTCGTTGCCTGGCTCATGCTGCTCGCGCGCCAGCCGCAGGCCCTCCTGCGCATGCGCCCGGGCGGTCGTGAAGCGGCCGCACATCAACTCGGCGCGCGCCAGCCCCAGCTGCGCATCCACCTGCAGATCCAGCGATTGCGCAATCGATGCCGCCTGCCCAAGACGCCCGAAGGCGACCAGGGCGGCCTCGCCCTGGCCCGAGTCGAGCTCGGTGCTGCCCAGATAGCTCAAGGCCAGCGCATGGGTGCGGCTGTCCGGATAGCGGCTGTTCAAGCGAAGGCATTCCAGCAGCAGTTCACGCGCATCCGAGCGCTGCTCCAGGCGGCGCAGCGCCTCACCGGTATGGGCAAGGCAAAGGCTGATCATGCTGGGCCACCGGGTGCCGCGCGCAAGATCCAGGCCCCGCTTCAGCCACTCCATCGCGGTCTGGAAGTCGCTCATCTTGGTGTGCGTGTAGCCAAGATTCGTGGCCAGGGTGATGGCCCGCCGCAGCTGCCCGCTGCGCATCGCCAGGTCGAAGGCCGTCGCCAGCGACTTGATCGCCAGCAGATAGTCCCCGTTCATGCCGGCAATCAGGCCACGGTAGTCCTCCACCGCGGCGCCTTCCATCGCGGCAAGCTGGCTGGTATCGACAGGCAGGCGTCCGCCCCAATCCCGCTCCGCCTGCACCTGATCCACGAACACCTCGGCACGCGCCAGATTGGCCATGAACAAGAGCGCGCGCGCCGAATCGCCCGCCCGCTCAGAGAAAGACAGCGCCTGCCGCAGCTCGCTGCGGAGCGTGGCCGCATCACCGCGGTCGGCCGCCAGGTAATGGGCCTGCCAATGGCAGTCGGCCTGGCCGATCGCGTCGGCCTGCGCCTGAAACACGGGCAGAGCCTGTTGCAGCGAATGCTTTGCATCATCGAGCGCGCCTGCCAGCAGGCTGGCCTCGGAACGCAGCAAGTCCAGGCGCGCACGTGCCAGGCTCTGCCGTTCAGGCGACCAGCCGGTGGAGCTGAGCAGCCCCTGCACATCCTCGGCCAGCAGCAAGGCGCGGCGCGTGTCGCGCTGGCGCAGGCCCCAGGCCAGACACAGCAACTCTTCGACCGTTTCGGTCCTCGCGCCGGTCCGCACTTGCTGCTCCCAGTTCGCAATGCTCGCATCAGAAGGATAGAACTGCATAAATCCTGCCGCTAGCTCAAGGTCAAGGACAGCCCAAGAATAGCGCGCCCCCATCATCCGCGCGCAACGCAAGGGCGACAACGGCGCCTGTGGCGCGAACCCCTCGCCAGCACGGCAGCAGGCATCGCCCTGACCCTGGTGAACGTATAGAGTCAGGGCCAAGCATTCGCCTCTGCCCGCCCTGCCTACCGATGAAACCTCAGCGCAGCCGACCGTCAACCCCGCCCTCACGCCCGATCGGCGCCGCCCTGCTGACAATGCTGGCCCTGTCCGCCGGCAGCAGCCAGGCCCTGCCCTGGACAGTGCAGGTGCGCAATGCTGCCGGCCAGCCGTTGGCGGATGCGGTGGTGGCCGTCGAGCTACGTGGCCGCCCGGCCAAGGCAGCCGCCGGCACCCGCGCTGAAGTGGCGCAACGCGAGCGCCAGTTCCAGCCCGCCGTGCTGGTGGTACAGACCGGCACCGCGGTGCACTTCCCCAACTTCGACACGGTGCGCCACCACGTCTATTCCTTCTCGCCGATCAAGCCCTTCGACATCAAGCTGTACTCCGGCACGCCGGCCGAGCCGGTGGTCTTCGACAAGCCCGGCATCGCAGCGCTGGGCTGCAATATCCATGACCAGATGAGCGCCTACATCGTCGTCGTCGACACGTCGCTGTTCGCGCGCACCGATGCCGCCGGCCTGGCGCGCTTCGACCTGCCAGCCGGCGAGCACCAGATCAAGGCCTGGCACCCCAGCCTGACACGGCCGCAGCTGCTGACCCGGCCGCTCAGCGTCTCGCCAGCCGGTAGCGGCAGCACCGGCATCGAACTCACAAACACCAGCAACTGAGCCGAAGCGCGTCGATGACCCTCCCTGCCTTCCTGAACCCGCGCCGCATCGAGGGTCGCATCGTGGCGCTGTTCCTGGCGCTGCTGCTGATCGTGCAGCTGGCCAGCTTCGCCTTCATCCGCCAGAGCATCGAGGCCAATGCCGAGGCCGCCATCGACGCCAAGCTGGCCACCGCCGGCCGCATGCTGCAGCGTCTGCTGGTGCAACAGGCGGCGCGCGAGCAAGCCGCTGCCGAGTTGCTGGCGGCTGACTACGGCTTTCGCCAGACGCTGGCCAAGGGCCAGTACGAGCAGGTCGACATCGACACCATCAACTCCTCGCTGGCCAACAGCGGCGAGCGTGTCGGCGCGGCCCTGGTGGCCTATGCCGACCTGGACCACCGCCTGGTCACCGCCACGCATGCGGGCGCCGAGCAGATGCTGCCGCTGCTGAGCCGCAAACCCGACGCCGAGTTACCGCCGATGCTGATGATCGGCAGCCAGGTGCAACAGGCCGTCACCGTGCCGGTGAAGGCGCCGGTGCTGATGGGGCACGTGCTGATGGGTTTTGCCATCGACGACGTGCCGCTGCAGGACCTGAAGCGCCTGATCAATGTGGACGCGATGTTCGTCACGCGCTCCGGCGGCCAGGGCTGGCAGGAGCGAGTCTCGCTGCTGGAAGACGGTGAACGCGCCGGTGTGACAAGCAGCATCTCCTCGCTGGAGGCCGGCCCATCGGCCAAGCGCAGCTGGGGCGACCAGCAATGGCGCGCGCGGCTGCTGGAGCTGCCGCTGCAGGAGGCGCCGCCCACAGGCAGCGCCAACAGCAAGGACAGCCCGCGCTTTGCCGCCGCCATGTGGGCCTCCTTCGACGAGGAGGTCGCCCCCTACCGCCAGCTGCAACTCATGCTGCTGGGCCTGACGCTGGCCGGCGTGGCGGTGTTCGCGCTGGGCAGCGTGTTCACCGCGCGGCGCATCAGCGAGCCGATCGAGCAGCTCGCCCGCTCCGCCGAGCGCCTGGGCCGCGGCGACTACGAGACGCCCATCGCTGCCAGCACCTCGCTGGGCGAGGTCAGCGAGCTGGCTCGCGCTTTCGAGACCATGCGCCAGGACATCCGCGCCCGCGAGGAACAGGTGCGCCGCCTGGCCTTCTGGGACCCACTGACCGGCCTGCCCAACCGCGAGCAGTTCAGCCAGCACCTAGCCGAGCGCCTGGCCGGCGATCAGCACTGCAGCGGCGCCGTGCTGATGCTGGACCTGGACCGCTTCAAGCATGTCAACGACGTGTTGGGCCACAGCTTCGGCGACCGCCTTTTGTGCGGCGTGACCGAGCGCCTGCACGGCCTTCAGATCAAGGGCGCCAGCCAGCTGGCCCGCCTGGGCGGCGATGAATTCGTGTTGCTGCTGGATGGTGCCGACGAAGCCGCCGCGCAGCAGGCCGCCGCGCAGATTCTGGCCGATTTCGAAGCCCCGGTGCACATCGACGACCAGACCATCGACCTGGGTGCGGGCATCGGCATCGCGCTGTTCCCGGCGCATGGCCGCGAGGTCAGCAGCCTGCTGGCGCGCGCCGAACTCGCTATGTACGCGGCCAAGCGGCGCCAGAGCGGCAGCACCGTGTATCACTCCGCGCTGGATGCGGGCAGCCAGGAATCGCTGTCGCTGCTGGGCGAGCTGCGCCGAGCCATCGAAGGCGGCGAGCTGCGTCTGTATCTGCAGCCCAAGGTCGATCTGCGCCGCAACCAGGTGCTGGCCGCCGAGGCGCTGGTGCGGTGGCAGCATCCAACGCGCGGCCTGGTGCCGCCGATGCAGTTCATTCCCTTTGCCGAGCAGACCGGCTTCATCCGCGCGCTCACCGCCTGGGTCATCGAAGCCTCGGCCCAGGCCGCGCATGAGGCCGAGCAGCAAGGCCTGCCGCTGAAGATCAGCGTCAACCTCTCCACCCGCGACCTGCTCGACCAGGACCTGCCGGCCAAGGTGGCAGCGCAGATCGGCCGCCATGGCGTCGGCCCGCAGGCGCTGTGCCTGGAGATCACCGAGAGCGCCATCATGGACGACCCCCAGCGTGCATTGCAGACGCTGGAGACGCTCAGCAGCATGGGCTTCAAGCTCTCGATCGACGACTTCGGCACTGGCTACTCTTCTCTGGCCTATCTGAAGCGCCTGCCGGTGGACGAACTGAAGATCGACCGCAGCTTCGTGATGGCGATGGAGCGCGATGCCGACGACGCCAAGATCGTGCGCTCCACCATCGAGCTGGCCCACAACCTGGGCCTCAGCGTGGTGGCCGAGGGCGTGGAAACCGGCAAGGCCTGGAAGCTGCTGGCCGCGCTGGGCTGCGACGAAGGCCAGGGCTATTTCATCGGCCGCCCGATGCCGGCCGAGCAGTTCATGGACTGGCTGCGAGCCTGGCAGGCGCCCGACCTCAGCGAGGAGTCCATCGAGACTGTATTCGCTGGACTGCGCTAACAATCCTTGAGCCAAACTGACCGGCGGCAAGGCGGCCTGTTTCAATCCTCCTAGTACTTTTCAGCCCGGGGCCCCTGGACAGCATGGGTAAAGGCCACCAGTCCGTAGTTCTGCGAGTACTTGGTCTCGACGATCTGCAGGATGCGCAGCGCGGCGGCTTCGCTGCACAACACTTCGATGCGGACGTTGCTGGACAGCATCCATTGCGCATCGCGCACGCCGCGGTTGCCGCGGCCACGCACCTCGGCCACGGTGTAGCCCTTCGCACCCGCCGCAATGATGTCCTTGCCCACCAGCGATTCGATCGCCTCCTCGCAGATCAACACGACGTAATGGATCGGTCCGATTGGCATTGCAGCATCTGTGACTTCACTCATCTCACGACTCCGTAGAACCAGTGCGTCATCTGGAAATACAAGGGCACCCCGAGCACCACATTGAAGGGGAAGGTGACGCCCAGCGCCGCACCGATCGACAAGGCCGGGTTCGCCTCGGGGATCGCGATGCGCATCGCGGCCGGCGCGGCGATGTAGGACGCGCTGGCATAGAGCACTGCCAGCAGGGTGGTGCTACCTTCGGACATGCCCAGCAGCCAGCCGACCAGCACGCCGCCGATCGCTGACACGATGGGCATGACGATGCCAAAGCCGATCAGGAACTTGCCGACGCGGCGCAGATCATCCAGCTTGGATGCCGTGACCAGGCCCATGCCCAGCAGGAACAACGCAAGAAAGCCCTTGAACATGTCCTGGAAGAAAGGCAGCAAGGAGGCGCCGCCGTCCTTGCCCCAGATCCAGCCGATCAGCAGGGCGCCGACCAGCAGCAGGATGGCCTTGCCGGTCAGAACCTCGCGAGCCAGATGGCGCCACTGCGTGTCCTTGTTGATGCCCTTGGCCAGCAGCACGCCAATGATGATGGCCGGGAACTCCAGGAACACCAGGAAGATGGACAGATAGCCTTCGTAGGCCACGTTCTGGCGCGTCAGGTAGGAGGCCCCGACTGCGAAGGTGACCACCGACACCGAGCCATAGTGCGCCGAAATGGATGCCGCATCCGGATGGCTCAGCTTGCCCATCCGCAGGAGGATCTGATAGCCCAGCAAGGGCGTTCCGGCGCTCATCAGCACCACCACGAAGATCGGCAGCACCAGTGGCAGCACGGGCGACTGGGACAACTCCAGCCCCCCCTTCAGGCCGATTGCGATCAGAAGGTATAGCGTGAGGGTGTCGTAGAGGCCGCCTGAGACTTTGAGGTCTGAGCCCAGCAGCCCGGCCACCAGGCCCAGCACGAAGAAGCCGACAACCGGATCAATCGACACGTCCAGCGCTCCCTAGACAAGCAGGACGCTGCGTCACTGCAGCAGCGGCGAGTCAGCGCCTTCCAGCGCCAGGCCGTCGATCTGCGCGGCACCAGCCAGCAGATTGAGGTACTGACGCAGCGCCGTCACATAGGCCTGCTGGGCCAGGGTCTGGGCAATGGCGCCACGCACCGCCTCGAAGGGCTGCTGCACACCAGGCTCGCGCGCATCGACGCGCACGATGTGGAAGCCGAAGCGGGTGCTGATCAGGCGCGGCAGCACCCCCACATGCGCGTTCGCCTCGTCCTGTGCAAACAGCGCGGCGGCGAATTCCGGCGCACAGTCCTCGCGGCCCAGCCAGCCCAGGGCGCCACCCTCGGCGCCGCTGGGGCAGTTGGACTGATCGGCGGCGGCGCGGGCGAAGTCTTCGGTGCTGCCGCAGCGCAGGCTCACCAGCAGGCTCTCGGCGCGGCGGCGCAGCGCGTCCACGTCGACGCCGGGTGTGACGGCGAACAGGATGTGGCTGGCCAGCGTACGCTCGCCCAGCGAATAGCGCGTGGCATGCGCGGCGTAGAAGCGCCGACAGGCGGCGTCATCGGCTGCGGGCAGTTGCAGCTCGCGGGCCAGCAGTGCTTCGATCGCCTGTGAGGCCGCTTCGCTGAGCACACCGTCCAGCGCCGGCAGGTCGCCTGCCGCCAACAGCCCGGCGCGCTGCGCGGCTTGGCGCAGCAGTTCGCTGTAGGCGCGCTGGCGTAGCGCTTCGGGGTCGGGCGACTCGCCGGCGCCGTGCAGCGGCACGCCGTTGACGCGCGCCAGGGGAATCTGATCGCTGGCGTCGGGGCCGCTGGCCACTGCAGACGGAACGCTCGGGGTCGGCTCAGCAGCGCCACCGCAGCCGCAGCTTCCGCTGCCACATCCTTGCTGTGTCACGGGAAGCTCCTTTCAGCGCTGCGGCTGCTTGTGGCTGGTGGGCAGGCCGAGGCGGCGGCTGCGAACCAGCTGATATGGCCGGGTGATATAGGCCAGCGTGCCGAAACCGCTCCACACATGCACCAGGCGCGTGAAGGGGAAGACCAGGAAGATGCTCATGCCCAGGAACATGTGCAGCTTAAAGATCCAGCCGGCTTCGGCCAGCAGCTCGACCGCGCCACCGCGGAAGGTGACGATGCGCTGCGCCCACTCGGCCAGCTTCACCATCATGCCGCCGTCCAGATGCTGGGCCGACAGAGGGATGGTGGCCAGGCCCAGGGCCAGCTGCAGCCACAGCAGCATCAGCAGCACGATGTCGCTGGTCTTGCTGTTGATGCGGATGCGCTCATCCGTCAGGCGACGGTGCAGCAGGATGCTGACGCCGATGAAGCCCAGAACGCCAGCCACGCCGCCGACGATCATGGCCATCAGCTGCTTGGCACCGGCGCTCATGAAGGGCTCGTAGACAAAGTGCGGCGTCAGCATGCCGACGGTGTGGCCGAAGAACAGCACCAGGATGCCGACGTGGAAAAGGTTGGAACCCCAGCGCAGCGATCCGGCGCGCAACAGCTGCGAGGAGTCGCTCTTCCAGCTGTACTGGTCGCGATCGAAACGCAGCAGGCTGCCGAGCAGGAACACGGCCAGGCAGATGTAGGGATAGAGGCCGAACAGGGCATAGTCGAGCGAGTTCATGGACGCACTCCTTGGGAAGCTGCGGAAGACGCCGTCTTCCTGACGATGTGAATGGGCTGCGGCGCGCCGGGCTTGCTCTGGCCTTTGCTTGAGCAGCCGTCGAAGGCGGCGGGCTCAAGCCAGGCCTCATCCAGCGGCTCATCGACGGTGATGCTGACGGCCTGCGGCTTCTCACCCGCCAGCTCCAGCACCGCACCGATGGCGGCTGCATAGGGCAGGTTGTCGCGCTTGATCAGCGCCGTGTGGATGGCATTGAGGATGTGGGCCATCTCGGCAAGGAATTCGCGCGCCACTGCCGGCGGCTGGGTGGAGGCGAACTCCAGCACCACGGGCAGGTAGTCGGGCAACTCGCTCGCGTCGAAAAACATGCCACCGGCCTGATAGGTCTGCTGCAGATCGACCAAGGCCGGTCCGCGCTCGCGCGAGTCGCCATGCACATGCTCGAACATGTGCAGGCTGGTGGCGCGGCCGCGGTCGAAGCTCTCGACATAGCGGGCCTGCACCGCA
>NZ_JBILQK010000077.1:0-17536 GCF_044373315.1 Roseateles sp.
GGTAGCCCTTCCAGCAGCCCAGCGCCTGCAGTGTCTTGTGATCCAGCATCCCGTCCTCCTGCCTTTGCCGTTGTCGGCATCAGCATAAGGATCGGCCCCAGCCTTCCCCGGAATTCTTCGAAGAACCCACTTTTTCCGGCCATGCCCCGCCTGCAGTTCGAAGTACCCGCCCGCCTCGCCTTCGCCACCGAGATCCAGATCTACATTAGCCATGTGAACCAGGGCGGCCACCTGGACAACGCACAGCTGCTGACGCTGGTATCGGAGGCGCGGGTGCGCTTCTTCAAGTCACTGGGTTATCGCGAGGGTGATGTCGCGGGGCATCCGATCGTGGTGGCCGACATCGGCGCGCAGTACAAGTCCGAAGGCTTCCACGGCGAGACCATGCGGGTGGCGATGCAGCCCACCGATCTGAACCGTTACGGATTCGACCTGCTGTTCCTGATGAGCGATGTCGATTCAGGCCGCGAGGTAGCGCGCGGCAAGATCGGCGTGGTCTTCACCGACCGCCAGACGCGCCGCGCCACACCGATGCCGGAGGGCGTCCGCGCCCAGCTGATGGCGCTAGCCTAGACTCCACCAGGCCGGCAGCAGGCGCCGTACTTCCGGCCGCGCGAAGCGATCGTCGATCAGGTGCAGCACACCCTGGTCCTCGGGCGTTCGGATCACCCGGCCGGCGGCCTGCACCACCTTCTGCAGGCCGGGATAGAAATAGGTGTAGTCGTAGCCGGCGCCGAACAGCTGCTGCATGCGCTCGCGGATCTGCTCATTGACGGGATTGAGCTGTGGCAAGCCCAACGTGGCCAGAAAGGCGCCGATCAGGCGCCGCCCCGGCAGGTCCACCCCTTCGGCGAATGAGCCGCCCAGCACCGCGAAACCGATGCCCTGGCTGTGCTCGCTGAAGCGGGCCAGGAACTCTCGCTGCGCCGCCTCGGACATGCGCCGCTGCTGCGCCCACACCGGCAGCTGCGGGTCCAGGCGCTGCAGCGCGTCCAGCGCCTGTGCCAGGTAGTCGTAGCTGCTGAAGAAGGCCAGGTAGTTGCCCGGCCGCTCGCGGTACTGGCGTGCCATCAGCTCGGCGATCGGCGCGAGCGAGCGCTGGCGGTCGGCATAGCGGGTGGAGATCTGCCGCGCGATATGCACCTGCAGCTGCTCGGCCTGAAAGGGCGAGCCCACCTCGATCTGCACATGGCCGGCCGGCAGGCCCAGAAGGTCGGCGTAATAGGCCATGGGCTGCAAGGTGGCCGAGAACAGCGTGCTGGTGTGCGCGTCCTCAAAGCGCGGCTTCAGGAACGGCGCCGGCACCACGTTGCGGATGCAGACAATCGATTGCCCCGGCTTGTGCAGCGCCGGCGCGCGGCTGACATCGACCAGCGAATGCGCATCCAGCAGCTCAGCCATGCGCGCCAGATGCAGGGCCTCGAAGTAGAAGGACTGCAGCGCGGCATCGCTGTCGGCGGGATGTTCGCTGAAGTGCTCGGTGATCGCGCTGCTGCACTGCTGCAGCGCGGTCAGCAGTGCGGGCGGGAACTCGGGCTGCCGCGCGTAGTCAGCGCTCTGCGCCTTGTCCAGGGCCACCCACGCCCGGCGCACTTTGTCGAGTGCGCGCTTGAGGACGGGCGTGGATTTGGCCGCCGGGCCGCGCCGGGCCTGCGCCAGCGTCTCGGGCCGCAGCTCGGCGGTGAACATCTTGCGGCCCCGTTCCACCAGGTTGTGCGCCTCGTCCACCAGCAGGCCGACGCGCCAGCCATTGGCCAAGGTCAGGCCGTGCAGCAGCGCGCCGAGATCGAAGTAATAGTTGTAGTCGCCCACCACCACATCGGCCCAGCGGGCCAGTTCCTGGCTCAGGTAGTACGGGCAGACCTGATGCGCCAGCGCCAGCTCGCGCACGCGGGCCTGGTACAGCAGGCCGCTGGATTCGGCGCATGCGGCGGCACGTGCGGCCGGCAGGCGCTCATAGAAGCCCTGAGCCAGCGGGCAGGACTCGCCGTGGCAGGCGCGGTCGGGATACTCGCAGGCCTTGTCGCGCGCCACCATCTCCAGCACACGCAGCGGCAGCGGGCCGCTGGTCAAGTGCGTCAGCGCATCCAGCGCTGTCTGCCGGCCAGAGGTCTTGGCCGCGAGGAAGAAGACCTTGTCCAGGCGCTCGGCCGGCGCCGCCTTCAGCAGCGGAAACAGTGTGCCCATGGTCTTGCCAATGCCGGTGGGCGCCTGGGCCAGCAAGCAGCAGCTGCTCAGCGCAGCCTTGTAGACGCCTTCCGAGAGCGGCCGCTGGCTGGCGCGGAACTCGCCGAAGGGGAAGCCCAGCGCGCGCAGCGCCGCATCGCGCTGCTTTCTGTGCACCAGCTGCTGCTCGGCCCAGCCCAGGAAGCGCTCGCACTGCGCTTCGAAATTCTGCTGCAAGGCTTGCGCGCTGCAGTGCTCACTGAAGACGGTTTCCTGCTGGCTGCCGATGTCCAGATAGACCAGCGCAACCTCCAGTGCTTCGAGCCCCTCCTGCTCGCATAGCAGCCAGGCATAGACCTTGGCCTGCGCCCAGTGCAGGCGGCGGTGCGACTCGGGCTGGCGCTCAAGCCGGCCCTTGAAGGTCTTGATCTCCTCCAGCCGCTGGCGCTGCGGGTCGTAGCCATCGGCGCGGCCGCTGATGCGCAGGCTTTTGTAGACGCCGCTCAGGCGCAGCTCAGCCTGGTAGCCGGCGCCGCGCCGTGAGGCCACCAGCGCGTGGCCGGCCATGCCTTCCTGCGCGCTGGGCGCGGGGGTGAAGCGCAGATCGAGATCGCCCGATTTAGCGCTGAACTCGCAGAGCTCGCGCACCGCCACCGCATAGCGTGCGATATCAGCCGTGTCGGGCGGCGCGGCGCTAGTGCTCAAGCGGCATCCTGCAGCGGCTCATCCAACTGCGACTCACCCAACTGCGCCTGCGCGGCGGCCGGCGCCGCCGCGTCATCGGGTTCGCTGCGCAGCGGCGTGGCCTTGGCCAACGCCAGCCAGACCGCAAAGGGCAGCTTGCAGGGCTGGTGGCGCGCCGGCCGAACCAGCTCGAACTCGCCACTGTCCACACTGCCGTGCAGCAGCCAGACGCCGAACTGCTCGGGAATCTCGTTGGGCTTGGCCACCCCCGCCGGGAAAAGGTAGTAGCACTCGCTGCACAGCCACTCATAGGCCTGGCGCTTGGCGGCATGGCGCAAGTCGGACAGCAGGTCGGCGCGGCTGAACTTGACCTCGTGCACCATGGGCTGCAGATAGGCCTCCACCGAGGTGTGGCGCACCGAGAACAGATCGGGCCGCGCCATGCGCCAGACATGCGGCATCGGCGCGGCCGGCGCCGGCTGATCGTCCAGCAGCGGCAGCGCGGGCACGGGCAGTGCTTCAGCGCCCGGCGCCTCCAGCTGTGCCCGCAGCGCCAGCTCGCGCCAGACGATGCGGCCGGCACCCAGCAGCACCTGCTCGGCAAAGCGCTGCGCCAACCGGTCGTGCGAGCTGGCCGCACGGGCATGGCGCTGGCGGGCCTGGGCCAGCGCGGCGATGCCGCTATCGCTGAGCTTGAGCGTCTCGCGCCCGCCGGCGTCCAGCTGCAGCTGTAGTAGGCCGGCGGCCAGCAGCTCCAGCTCGACCTCGTCCTTGCAGGGCCAGCCGGCCGAGCGCCAGACCTGCATCAGGCGGCTGCGATGGACTCGGGACAGGGAAGGCTCCGCCATGGGTTCTCAGACAAACTGGACGAAGTACTGATTGTATATACAGTGTCAGCGATCCACTCTGCTTTGGATTGACCATCGGCCAGATGCAGCGCCACACTGCAGCACAAGAAACCATCGCCTCAGGGAGCTCGGCATGGCCACATCGACAAGGAAACCCAAGGCCGCGCGGCCCGCAACGGCCGTGGAGCTGCGCCTGCCGGGCGACAGCGTGCCGATCAAGCTGCGCGCGGTGCCTGCGCTGAAGGAACTGGCCTGGCGCTGGAACTACGCGCTGCAGAACCGCTCGCGCTGGGCCAGCCGTGGCGAAGCCGCCAAGCGCCAGCGCGACGAGGTTCGCGAGCTGATCACGCAGCTGGGGCTCAATGACGCCGCATTGACGCGCATCGTCGACAGCGGCCTGGTCGAGGTTTCGGTGCCCTTCCAGCGCGAGGACGAGGGCTGGGAGTTCCGCATCTTTCCCTGGGAATATGTGCTGGCGACCGCCACGCGCTCGCGCCGCATGGCGCTGCAGAGCGAGCTGACGGTGGTGCGCCACCTGGACCGCGGCAAGCAGCCCAAGGACCGCTGCCAGGACCGGTTTCTCTACGTCGAGAGTGCGCCACCCGGCACCGTGGCCGAACGCTATGACTTCGCGGACGAGCGCCGACTGGCACGCAGCGCGGCCGAGAGCGCGGGGCTGGAGTTCGTCTCGCTGCCCAACCCGCTGCTCAGCGAGCTGGCCGAGACCGTCGCCCGCCTGCGGCCGCGCATCATCCACCTGGCCGGTGTCGACAACCACCAGGCGCGCGCGATGCGCCACCAGAGCGGCGACGACAGCGCCGCCACCGCGGTGGACGGCTACTACATGCGCAATGACCGGCGCGACGGCCGCGGCGCGGCCGTCGAGGTCGGCGCAGTCGAGCTGGCGCGGGCGCTGTGCGCCGACGGCACGCGCCCGGAGCTGGTGTGCTTCAACCTCTACAACTCGGCGCCGCGCATGGCGGCGCTGTGCGTGGCCGAGGGGGCCGGCGCGGCTATCGGCTTCCAGGACAGCTTCGACGATGCGCTGGCCGAGCTGTTCTTCTCAACCCTCTACCGCGCCTGGAACCTGGCCCAGCATGACGTCACCTCGGCCTTCCGCTATGCCTGGCAGCAGCTGCGCGAACAGGGCCGGCGCATCACCGGCACCGGCCTGGTGCTGTGGAAGGCCGAGTCGATCGCCTCTGCCACAGGCGGGGCGGCCGCCGTGCCGGATGCGGTGGCCACTATCGCGCAGCGCTGGCGCGCGGGCAGCGCCAGCAACGTCACGCCGGAGTCCGCCCGCAACGACCTGCTGGTGACGGTGGACGAGGTCAAGCAGCTGAACTATTCGATGCTGCACAACAACCGGCCGCTGTTCAACACCTTCCGCGTCGCCAAACGCGGCGACGACATCGGCGCCGTGCCGGGCATCGAGGTCAACGTCGAGCTTCACGTGGGCCGCGACAGCTACCCCTATCGCCTGCAGGTGGAGATTCCCGACACCCTGCCCAGCATCGACATCGCCGACCGCATCCGCGTCTCGCTGGCCTCGACGCTGAGCCGTGCGGTGCGCGAGAGCATCCACACCAGCTTGCTGATCGAGGTCAGCTTCCAGGACACCGTGCTGTTCCGCGAGACGCGCCGCGTGACGCTGCTGCCGATCGACGAATGGGAAGACTCGGACGCCAACCGCAAGTGGCTGCCCTCCTTCGTGCTGCCGCGCGACCCGGCGGTGGCGCGCGTGATCGACGCCGCGCAGCGCTATCTGCAGGCGCTGCGCGACGACCCCACCGCCGGCTTCGACGGCTACCAGAGCGTGCTGATCGAGGACGACAAGAAGCGCCAGCGCTTCGACTGCAGCGGCGTGGACCGCCAGGTGCAGGCGATCTGGTGCGCGCTGCTCTACGAGCTGCCGCTGTCCTACATCAACCCGCCGCCCACCTTTACCGACGCCTCGCAGCGCCTGCGCTCGCCCTCCGAGGTGGTGGACGGCCGCCGTGGCACCTGCATCGACCTGGCGCTGCTGCTGGCTTCCTGCCTCGAATACATCGACATCTATCCGACCATCGTGCTGCTGCAGGACCATGCCTTCCCCTGCTACTGGCGCGCCGCCGAGCATTTCAACGACTTCGCGCTGGCACATTCCGACAGCGTCGGCCGTGTCGTCGCGCCTGACCAGGCCAGCGCACCCGCGGCGCCGCTGCAGCCCGACAGCTGGTATTTCGTCAAGGACCACTTCCGCGAAATCATGGGCGAGATCGCTGCCGGCCGCCTGGTGCCGCTGGAAGCCACCTGCCTGTGCTGGCGCAACAGCTTCGCGCAGGCCGCCGAGCAGGGCCGCAGCAATCTGGCGCGGCGCAGCCGCTTCGATTCGATGCTGGACATCCGTGCCGCGCGCATCGACGAGGACGCGGCGGTGACGCCCCTGCCCATGCTGCGCGGGGAGAACTGAGATGACGACCGCAGCCCCCACCCTGGATTCTGTGCGCCGGGCCCTGGCCGAAGTCTCGGCCGACGCCGCCGCGCTGGACATGTTCGGCAGCGATGCCGCCGCGCCCGGCCTGCCCAGCGCCAGCCAGCGCCGCCGCGCCACCCGCCGCGGTGAGCCAGATCCGCTGCATCGCGCCTCGCTGTTTCTCAACGCCGATGGCGTGCTGGAGTGGCACCTGGATGCCGCACTGGACACCGGCACCGCCAGGTCCGGCGGACGCCGCGGCTTGTTCAACAACGACAACTTCGAACTTCCGGACGGCGAACTGGTCGACGTGTTCGAGTTCGAGACCATTGGCGCCAACTCGGTCGGCGCCTTTCTGCAGCGCGTCGACGAGCGCCTGAACCCGCGTCTGACCGAAGCCGCGCGGCTGTGGCGGCTGCTGCCGGCCGATGCCGGCGCGGGCCTGTTAGCCGTGCCGCTGGATGCACCGCCTCAGGGCGCCAAGCGCCGTCTGCTGCTGGTGCACGGCACCTTCAGCAAATCGCAGGCCTTTCTGGACGGCATCGGCAAGGCGCCCAATGGTGCGCAGTTCTGGACCCGCGTGTTCGCCACCTATGACGAGGTGCTGGCCTTCGAACACCCGACGCTGGCGGTCAGCCCGGTGATGAACGCGCTCGACCTGCAGCGCGAGCTGATCGACATCCAGGGCACGCTGGACATCATTGCCCACAGCCGCGGTGGCCTGGTGACACGCTGGGCGCTGGAAGCCTTCGGCCTGCCGGGAGCCCGCGTGCGCGCAGTGCTGGTGGGCTCGCCGCTGGGCGGCACCAGCCTGGCCTCGCCGCCGCGGCTGAAGGCCACGCTGGGCCTGCTATCGAACTTCGGCAGCGCGGTGAAGGCGGCCGGCGGCCTGGCCACGGCCTATCTGCCCTTGCTGGTGGCGCCGCTAGCCATCCTGAAGGTGGCCACCAGCGTGGCCGGCGTGGTCGCGAAAACGCCGGTGCTGGACGGCACCATTGCCATGATCCCGGGGCTGGCCGCGCAATCGCGCATCTCCAACAACCCCGAGCTGATCCGCCTGCACCGCCTGCCGGCCGCTGCCCAGGTGCAGTACTGCGCCATCACCAGCGACTTCGAGCCGACCGAGCCGGGCTGGCGCTTCTGGCAATGGTTCCGCGGCAAGCGCTTCAGCAACGCCGTGGCCGACAAGGTGTTCCCCGGCGCCAATGACCTGGTGGTGGACACCGAATCGATGAGCGAGGGGCCGGCAGCCATCGCCGCGCGCCACGACTTCGGCCGCAATGCCGAAGTGCACCACACCAACTATTTCGAGCAGCGCGAGACGCTGAACTACATCATCAAGCAGTTGGGCCTCTGAACTCTGTCTTCTACAGCTGCTTGTGAAAGAAGGTGGTGCCACAAGGCGAGCCATCGGGCATCAGCGCGTAGTTGGGCACCACGCCGACCCGCTGCCAGCCGGCGCGCTCGTAGAGGCGCTCGGCGTCTCCGCCGGTGACGGTGTCCAGCACCAGCACGGTCTTGCCGGCCTGGCGCGCCGCAATCTCAACCGCCGCCATCAGGCGTTGCGCAATGCCGCGCCGCCGCGCCCGGCGGTGCACCAGCATCTTGGCCACGTCGGCTCGGTGCGGCTGGTTGTCGGGCTGGGCGACCACCAACTGCACAGTGCCGAGGATGGCGCCGCCCTCGTCTTGCGCCACCAGAAGCACGCGTTCGCCGAGCCCCACGCCGTCGGCCACACCCTGCCAGAATGTCAGCGCCCTTTCGTCAGACAAGGGCGCCATGAAGCTGACCGAGGCGCCGCCATGCACGCAGTCCAGCAGCACCTCGGCGAGTTGCGGCAGCGCGACCTGGGTCTGGGCCGCATCCAGGCGGGCGATCGTCACAGACTCTTGCATCAGAAACTCCTTTCAGGGCTGAAGGGCAGACTGGCCAGGGCCACCAGATAGCGCGCGGCCTGCCGGCTCGGATTGCGGTAGACGATGGGGCAGTTCAGCCGCATCGACAGACAGTCGCCCTGCTCGAGCAGCCAGAGCGTGCCGTCCACGATCAGCTCCATCTGGCCCTCGATCATCCAGACCTGCTGGTAGACATCGGCATCACGCGCCGAGGTCTCGAAGGCCACGCGCTGGCCGGCAGGAAACCGCACGTCCACCAGTTGCAGCGGCGAGCGCGGGCTGCCAGGCGAGACATTGCGGCGCACATAGCCCGAGGCTGGATCGGTCCAGACCGGCTGCTCGTCCACGCGGGCGAGCGGCGATGGTGCGGCGGCGTCTGCGCCCGCGCGGCCATCCTCGAACAAGGAAGCCACGGTGACGCCCAGCCCGGTCGACAGCTTGTCCAGCACCGTGGCCGTCGGGCTGCTCTGGCCGCGCTCGATCAACGAGATATTGGAGCGGCTGACACCGCTGCGTTCGGCCAACGCATCGAGCGAGAAGCCCTGGGTCTCGCGCAATTCGCGCACCCTGCGGGCGATGAGAAGATTGATGCCCATTCATCCAGTTTACTGGATATTGATTCCACTATTTTGGATTGCATCGCGTCACGGCCTTGACACGCTGGAGGCCGATGCTTCGCACATGAAATCTGATCTGCCCCACGCCATGCCCACCCCTTCCCCTGGCGCCAGCCTGCCTCTGGCCGGCCTGCGCGGCCTAGTGCTGGGCCTGGCCGACGCGCACAGCATTGCCTATGGCTGTGCGACAGCCGCCAAGGCCGCGGGCGCCGAGCTGGTGCTGTCCTGCGTCAACGACAAGGCGCATGCGGCCGTGCTGCCGCTGGCTGACGGGCTGCAGGCGCCGCTGCTGACCTGCAATGTCGAGACGGAGGGCGCGCTGGAGCAACTGGTGCAGCAGGCAGCCGAACATCTCGGCGGTCTGGATTTCGTCATCCACTCGATCGCCTGGGCCCCGCTGGCCGACCTGCATGGCCGTGTGGCCGACAGCTCGGCCGCCGGCTTTCAGCGCGCGATGGAAATCTCGTGCCACTCCTTCGCCCGGCTGGCGCGCTGCTCCGAGCCGCTGATGCGCGAGCGCGGCGGCAGCCTGATCACGATGAGCTACGTCGGCGCCCAGCAGGCAGTGCCGCACTACGGAATGATGGGGCCGATCAAGGCCGCGCTGGAATCGATGGTGCGCTATCTGGCGGTCGAACTCGGCTCCTCGAACATCCGCGTCCATGCCGTGTCGCCGGGACCGATCCCGACACGCGCGGCCTCGGGGCTGGAGGCCTTCGACGAACTGATGCTGGACGCACAGCAGCGTTCGCCGCTGCGCCGCCTGGTCACGCTGCAGGAGATCGGCGCGCTGGCCACCTTCCTGGCCAGCCCGGCTTCCTCCGGCATGACGGGCCAGACCCTGTTCGTCGACGCCGGCCACCACGCCCGCCACTGAGGACACCTCGATGAATGCCCCGGAACCGATTGCACAAGAATGGCTGCGCAACCACACCTATGACGAGCTGAGCCTAGGCCAGAGCGCGCGCCTGACGCGTACGCTGACCCAGCAGGACATCCAGGCCTTCGCCTGGGTCTCGGGCGACGTCAACCCGGCGCACCTGGACGACGAGTACGCGCAAGGCACCCGCTTCCACGGCGTGATCGCGCATGGCATGTGGGGTGGCGCGCTTATCTCCTCGGTGCTAGGCACCGAGTTCCCCGGCCCCGGCACCATCTATCTGGAGCAGACGCTACGCTTCTCTCGCCCGGTGCGTATCGGTGACACGCTGACCGTGGTGCTGACCGTGGCCGAGAAGGACGACGCCGCCGGCCGCGTCAAGCTTGACTGCGAAGCCATCAACCAGAAGGGCGAGCAGGTCATCAGCGGCGTGGCCACCGTGCTGGCCCCGCGTCACAAGATCGAGCGCCCGCGCCCCAGCCTGCCGGCCATGCACCTGTTCGACCCCAAGGCCCGGCTGGATGCCTGGATGGACAGCCTGCAACTGCCGGCGCCGCTTGCCTGCGCGGTCGTCCACCCCTGCGATCTGGAGTCCTTGCAGGGCGCGGTGATGGCGGCCGAGCGCGGCCTGATCGCACCCTGGCTGATCGGCCCCGAGCACCGCATCCGCGGGCTGGCCGAGCAGCATGGGCTGGATCTGAGCAAGGCCCGCATCGAGGCGGTGCCGCACAGCCATGCCGCCGCCGACCGTGCCGCCTCGCTAGCCGCCGAGGGGCAGGTGCAGATGCTGATGAAGGGCAGCCTCCACACCGACGAGCTGATGCACGCCGTGCTGAGCCAGCCCGCGCTTCGCACCGGCCGGCGTCTGTCGCATGTGTTCCGCTTCGACATCCCCAGCTATCCCAAGCCGCTGCTGCTGACCGATGCCGCGATCAATATCGCGCCGGGGCTGGAAGAGAAAGCCGACATCATCCGCAACGCGCTGCAACTGGCCCATGCGCTGGGCGTACCGCAGCCCAAGGTGGCGCTACTGTCGGCGCTGGAGACCGTCACCGAGAAAATCGCATCCACGCTGGACGCCGCCGCGCTGTGCAAGATGGCCGATCGAGGCCAGATCGTCGGCGGCCTGCTGGACGGGCCGCTGGCCTTCGACAACGCGATCTCGCTGGAGGCGGCACGCATCAAGGGCATCAGCTCGCCCGTGGCCGGTGATGCCGACGTGCTGATGGTGCCCGACCTCGAATCCGGCAATATGCTGGCCAAGCTGCTGGAGTACATGGCCGGCGCCTCGACCTGTGGCGTGGTGATGGGTGCGCGCGTGCCGATCGCGCTGACCAGCCGCGCCGACGGTGCGCACTCGCGCATGGCTTCGGCCGCGCTGGCGGCGGTGGCTGCGGCAGCGCAGGCACGCGACTGAAGGGCGGCGCGGTCGCCGCCCGCCAAGCCTCAGCCCGTGCTGCGCAGCCGCTCCAGCGCCTGCAGCAGCGCGGTGTCATCGCGCCACTCGGTGCGTGCGGCGCCGGCATAGATCAGCCCCTCATTGCCATCTAGCGTCAGCAGATCGCCTTCCGCCAGCACCTGGCCGGCCAGCTGCAGCTCGCGCCGACCCTCATCGATCTGCAGCGCCTCGCAACCCACCAGGCAGACGCGGCCCATCTGGCGCGCCACCACTGCGGCATGCGAGGTTCGCGCGCCATGTTGCGTCAGCAGCCCGGCGGCATGTTCGAGCGCGGCCATGTCCGAGGTCTCAGCATCGCGCCGCACCAGGATCACCTTCGCGCCTGCCGCGTGGCGGTCACGAGCGCGCGCTTCGTCCAGCGCGATCTCGCCCACCGCCACACCGGCACTGGCGCTGGCGGCCTGGGCCAGCGGCCGCAGCACCTCGCCATCCGCCGCCAGTACAGCCTGCAGACGCATGGATTGCGCGTCCAGCGCGGCCGTGCGCGCCTGTGCCGTGCCCGCATCGATGACGCCTTGCGCAAGCAGATCCAGCGCGATGCGCGCCGCCGCGCGCGGCATGCGCTTGCCGCTGCGCGTCTGCAGCAGGTAGAGCCTGCCGTCCTGCACGGTGAACTCAAAATCCTGCATGTCGCCAAAGGCGCGCTCAAGCAGCGCAGACGCGGTCTGCAGCTGTGACCACACCTCGGGCAGGATCTCGGCCAGCACCGTATGGCCGTGGGCGCTGCGGCGGCCCGACACCACATCCTCGCCCTGGGCGTTGAACAGGAAATCCACCCATAGCTGCGGTGCGCCGCTGGACGGGTCGCGCGTGAAGCCCACCCCCGCACCCGAGTGCGCGCCGGCATTGCCGAACACCATGGCCTGCACCGTCACCGCCGTGCCTATCGTGTCCGCGATGCCATGCGCCGCGCGATAGGCGCAGGCCTTGTCGCTCTGCCAGGACTTGAACACCGCGGCGATGGCCTGGCGCAGCTGCTCGCGCACGTCCTGCGGAAAGGGCTGGCCGGCGACTTCCGCATACACCGCCAGGAAGCGCCGGGTCAGCGCGCGCAGTTCGGCAAAGTCCAGCTCGCGCTCGCTGCGCCCTGCCGCCAGACTCTGCAGCTCGGCGTCGAAGCACGCGGCCGGCACGCCGGCCACCACCTCGCCAAAGCCCGCCACAAGGCGCCGGTAGGCATCCCAAGCCAGGCGCGGCTGTCCGGTCAGGCGCACGAAACCGTCCAGCGTGGCATCGCTCAGCCCGATGTTCAGCAAGGTTTCCATCATGCCGGGCATGGACACCGGCGCGCCGGAGCGCACCGACAGCAGCAGCGGCCGGCGCGCATCGCCGAGCTGCAGGCCACTGGCCTGCTGTAGCGCTTGCAGCGCAGGTCGCCAGACCGCTTCCGAAGCGCCCTCGGCCTGCGCCTTCGCACTGGCGCAGAAGCCGGTGCCCAGCACAAAGCCCGGCGGCACCGGCAGACCCAGCAGGGCCATGCGCTGCAGGTTGAAGGCCTTGAAACCCAGCCGATCGGGGCTTGGTTCTGCCAAGGAACCAGGCGCCTCGCAGCCAAAGCAGAACAGATCCGGATGCCAGGCTGAGGCCGGCGCCTCGGCACGCAGCAGCTCGTTCAATTCAGCCGGCCGGTTCATGCCTTCACCCCGCTCTTGCTGAAGGCCAACTCGCGCAAGCCATAGGCGCTGGCCAGCAGGCGGTCCGAGGCCAGCTCCAGCTGCGTAGCCAGATCATTGGCCAGCATCAGCGAGGCCGGATCGCTGATGCAGTCCAGCATATGGCGCTTGGCCTCGCGCAGCAGCTCGTCGCATTGGCGCTCGGCACGCAGCACCTTCCAGGTGGCGGCGATGAAGGCGTCGTGGTCCTCGGCCTCGCTGGCCGCGCCCAGACCACGGGCAATCGCCAGCGCCTTGACCTGCTCCTGCGTGGCCTGCAGCACGGTATCGGCCAGCTGGGCCAGCGTCGCGCGCAGCTCCTTGCTCCAACCCTTGTGATGGCTGGCGATCAGGCTCAGCACGAAGGCGCATTCTTCCAGCGCATCGGCGGCATCGTCCGACTGCTCGGCCAGGCGCGCGAACACCCGCCAGCGCGGCTGATGCAGCGCGCGCTCACGCGCCTGCATCACCAGGTGGTCGGCCTGGCGTTCCCAGTTCTTGGCCTGCTGGGCCCGCTGTGCGGCCGCCTCGCCATGGCCGGGTGCGTGGCTGAGGGCCTCGCTGATCATGGCGGCCAGCGCCTCACAGTAGGCAGCATGCTCACCCAGCAGATCGAACTCCGGACGGCGCTGCTGCAGCTGGCGCGCCAGCAGTAGGCGGGCCTCGTCGGCCACCAGCGCGGCGGGCTGCTGCTGGCGCATCGCGGCGGTGGCCAGGTGCATCAGCTCCAGCAGATAGGCGCGCGAGCCGTTCTCGCCAAGCACCACATCCAGCCGGTCGCCAATGCGGAAGGCATCGTCACCCAGCGCCTGCATCGCATCGAAGACCAGGCGCTCGCCCCCGCTGAGCAGCCAGCCCATATGACCGATCTTCAGCCGTGCCGCCTCGGCCAGCACGGCCACCGCGCCTTCCTTGCTGACGAAGTTCAGCAGGCGCTTGCGCGCGCGGTTCCAGTCGATCAGGAACACGATGCGCGCGCCGATGCCTTCAAGCTGCTGCTGCAGCGCCGCTTCATCGGCAGCCTCGAAGCGCGCTGTGCCCAGCTGGTAGGCCTCGCCATGGTTGAGCGTCGCATCGACATGCGATTCGGCCGACGACCACTGCGCACCCACCTGCAGCAGCTGCTGCTGGAAGAACTGGAAGCGCCCGCGATGCAGGTCCGAATAGGTCAACGAAATCTGCAGGCCGCTGACCTGGATCACCAGGACATGGGCGTCGTTGGTGCCGATGTCGTTCTGGATCAGCAGCCGCTCGCCATCGCGCGTGGCGGCCGTGTCCAGCCCGGGGTGCTTGAACTTCAGCGCGGCCGTGCTATGCAGGCCGCGCATGAAGGCGGCAACACGCGGGCGATCCGCCTCGTCGAGCTGCCAGACATGCGCGCCGTCGATTCGTTCGCTGCTCAGGCTGGCCGACAGCTGGTTGAGCTGCTTGTGCAGATCCATCACCAGCAGGTGCAGGCTGTCATCCTCGGGCTTGGGTGCGGCGCCATGCTTGGGGCGGTGGCCATGCGTCAGCGCCAGCAGCAGGGCCGGGCTCAGCACATCGTCCTGCACCGACGCCAGCCGGCCCAGCCAGCGCTCGCAGCGCTGGCGCGTGGCCGCATCGGTCTCGGTCTCCAGGAGCGGCCGCGCCATGATGGCCAGGTCCTGGGCCAGATGCGCGCACAGGCGCGGCAGCTCGGGCAGCAGCACATCCTCGGCATCGCGGCTGGCACTGGCGGCCAGCTCGCGCAGCCAGGGCGCGTCGAGCCCGGCGGCCGCCATCTCATGGCGCAGATCCGGCAGCGCCTGCTGCGGCGCCAGTGCATGCGCGGCAGCCGCCTGCAGCACGGTCAGCACCAGCTTGAGCCGGTCATTTGCGCCCAGCGCCGCGTTGACCCAGGCCGGCAGCAGCAGGCTTTGCTGCCCCAAAGAAGCGATTGCACCCGTCTTTTCCATGCGGCTCGTGCCCGAGGGGCACGCCAGAGTCGGTAGGGACGGCCAGTGTGGGCAGCGCAGTGTGACGCGCTGTTGACAGCGCCTGCAGCCGTCAGCGCGACCTGATCTGGCTCAAGATTCAGCCGCATTGCCACATCGACTACTTGTTGATGCGGTACACCTGCAAGCCTCATCTTTGCCTGCTCAGGACTCGAACATGCGCGCTCCCTGGCCCGTCTCCCCTGCCCCATCCGAACTCGACGATGCGTCAGATGCACAGGCCGATGCGCTGCAGGCGGCCGCCCGGCTGGATCGCCAGTGGCATGCCTTGCAAGCGCGAGCCGGCGCCGGCTGGTCGCCGGTTTCGATCAGCTTGGCCGCCATGGACTGGAGCCTCAACTGGGCCAACTCTCCGGCCACCGCCGCGACGCGCCTGCTGCAGTGGCCGGCCGCAGTGCTGGAGGCCTGGTCGGCCACCCAGGCTGATGCAGCGCCTAAGTCAGGTGCCGGTGCCCAGCCCGCTGAGCCGCTGCGCCAACTGAGCCAGGCCCTGCTCGATGGCAGCCAGGCCTGGTGGCAGCAGTCGCTGGCCCTGCCGGGCGTGAGTCCGCACCACAGCGAGGTGATGCGGCTGCTGAGCAACCAGGCCAGCAACTTCATGGCCGCCGCGAGCTGGCCGCTGACCCAGCCCGAGGTGCTGCAGACCGCGATGGGCAGCCAAGGCCAGAGCCTGCTGCGCGGCGCCCGCAACAAGCTGAACGACTGGCGCCTGCGCCATGGCCTGGAGCCGCTGCCCGCGCCGGCCGAGGCCGAGTCGGCCGTCCCGCCGCTGGCGCCCGGCCAGGGCCTAGCGACCACGCCCGGCGAGGTGGTGTTCCGCAACGATCTGGTGGAGCTGATCCAGTACGCGCCCAGCACCCCTACGGTGCAGCGCGAGCCGGTCTTCATCGTGCCGTCCTGGATCATGAAGTACTACATCCTGGACCTGTCGCCGCACAACTCGCTGGTGCGCTATCTGGTGTCGCAGGGGCACACGGTCTTCATCACCTCGTGGCGCAACCCGGATGCCTCGGACGCGCTGCTAGGCATGGACGACTATCTGCAGCTGGGCGTGTTCGAGCCGCTCGCCGAGGTGCACGCGATCACCGGCGAGCCGGTGCACGCAATGGGCTATTGCCTGGGGGGCACGCTGCTGGCGATTGCTGCCGCAGCGCTGGCCGCACCTGGGCGCCGCCCTGGCCTGGAAGCCATGCCCGAGCTGCGCAGCCTGACCCTGCTGGCCGCGCAGGTGGACTTCACCGAGCCCGGCGAGCTGGGTGCGCTGATCGACGCGCACCAAGTGCAGTGGCTGGAAGACATGATGGCCGAGCGCGGCTATCTGAGCGGCCGGCAGATGGGCGAGTCCTTCCAGTTCCTGCATTCGCGCGAGCTGATCTGGCAGCGCGCGATCCGCGAATACCTGCTGGGCGAGCGCGACAGCGGCAACGACCTGATGAGCTGGAACGCTGACCTCACCCGCATGCCGGCCACCATGCACAGCGAGTACCTGCACAGCCTCTACCTGCGCAATGACCTGGCGCAAGGCCGCTACCCGGTGGCGGGCGAGCCAGTGTCGCTGCACGATCTGCGCCTACCGGTGTTCGCGGTCGGCACGGTCACTGACCATGTCTCGCCCTGGCCCTCGGTCTACAAGATCCACCAGCTGACCCAGGCGCCGCTGCACTTTGTGCTGACGCGCGGCGGGCACAACGCCGGCATCCTGTCCGAGCCCGGCCATCCGCGGCGCAGCTACCAGGCACTGACGCTGGCCGCCGACGCGCCCCGGCTGACGCCCGAGCAATGGCGCCAACAAGCGCCCAGCCACGAAGGCTCGTGGTGGCCGGCCTGGTCAGACTGGCTGATTGCACAAGGCAGCGACGAGAGCGTGACGGCGCGGGTGCCTGCGCATATACCGGAACTTGGCAGTGCGCCCGGCAACTACGTGATGCAGCGTTATGCCGATTAAAGCCACTCCCGCCGCCATGCGCGAACGCATGGCAGCAGCTCAAACGCAGCTCAGTTGCCCTTCTTGGGCCGACCGGTCTTGACCGGGGCCAGGCGCTCCAGCGCCTGTAGCAGCTGGGTCGGCGCCAGCGCGGCCAGCGCCTGCAAACCGGCACGCAGCAACTCGCTCTTCTTGGCTTGGCGCTGTAGCTCCAGCGCACGAGCTTTGAGCTGATCCAGCAGAGCGAAGTCCATCTCCGGCATCGTGAAACTGTCGCGCACCAGCTTGGCACGCGGCTTCTCGATCGTCTTGGCGGGCTTGGCCGCCTTCCGGGCTTTGGCAGGCTTGGCGGCCTTGGGGACAGGCTTTGCCGCCACAGGCTTCACAGGCTTGGCCGTTGCGGCAGGCTTGCTCACCTTTGCCGGCTTGGCCACCACAGCCTTGGGCTTCACCTTTGCAGCCGGCTGTGCGGCCGGCGTTGCAGCCTTCTTGGCAATCGGCTTGGCAACAGGTTTGGCAAGCTTCTCGGCGGCAGCAGGCTTGGCGGCAGCAGGCTTAGCTGCAGCAGGCTTGGCGACAGGTTTCTTGACTGCGGCTTTGGCGGCTGGCTTGCTGGCCACTGCCTTCTTGGTCACCGGCTTTGCAACGGCCTTCTCAAAGGTCGTGGGGGGAAGCACTGCTGCGGTCTTTCCTGTGTCGGTTGCTGTCATGGTCTGAATCTCCATAAAGTGTATATACGGTTTATACCATTCCGACCCTCGAGTAGCGTCGCTTGACATCAAACCGACATGAAGCGGCTCTAGCATCGCCGCCTGCCCAGCGGTCTTGCCGTCGCCAAACCTGAGCGCTGCCCTCACCCACCACCGATGCCTGACCCAAGCTCCCCGTCCGCCCGGCCCGCGCTGACCACGTCCAACTACGGCGCGGACGCGAACGGGCTGATCTGCGGCTATCGCTTCCGCCCTGACGCCGCGGGCGAA